>NZ_KB910516.1:873010-1528010 GCF_000372825.1 Methylobacterium sp. 77
CGACCTACGAGAACGTCCAGGTGCTCAAGAACGTCAGCGTCAACGAGTTCAACCGCCTGATGACCTCGATGACGGAGTGGGTCAGCCCGGAACAGGGCTGCACCTACTGTCACAACACCGAGAACATGGCCGACGACAGCCTCTACCAGAAGAAGGTCGCTCGGCGGATGCTGCAGATGACGCAACACATCAACAGCAGCTGGAAGGACAACCACGTCGGGACGACGGGCGTCACCTGCTTCACCTGCCACCGCGGCCAGCCGGTGCCGGCCAATATCTGGTTTACCGATCCCGGCCCGAATCGGCCCGGAGGCTTCATCGCCCGGAACAACGGGCAGAACCTGGCCAAGGCCTCGGTGGGCCTGAGCTCGCTGCCCTACGACACGCTGACCGAGTACCTCGCCGACAAGAACATCGACAACAACGCCATCCGGGTGAACGCCACGACGGCGCTGCCCACCACCAAGGGCAAGCCGATCCAGGATGCCGAGAAGACCTACGGCCTGATGATCCACATGTCGGAAGGTCTGGGGGTCAACTGCACCTTCTGCCACAACACCAGGGCGATCTCGAACTGGTCGCAGAGCACGCCCCAGCGCACCACCGCCTGGCACGGCATCCGCATGGTGCGGGACATCAACGGCAACTATCTCGAGCCGCTGACCTCGACCTTCCCCACCGCCCGGCTCGGCGTGCTCGGCGACGCGCCGAAGGTGAACTGCACCACCTGCCACAACGGCCAGAGCAAGCCGCTCAACGGCGCGCAGGTCATCGAGCCCTATCCGGAACTGGCGAAGTCCACGGAGACGGCGAGCGCGGCGGAACCCGTGACGCCCGCTCCGGCCCCGGCCCCGGCTCCGGCACCCACGCCGCAATAAGAGACACACGGGCCGGATACGACATCCGGCCCGATGCTGTGGAAACGACGATGGGCTGGCCTCGAAAGAGCCAGCCCATCGTCGTTTCTGCGGATACGTGAGGGCTTCGTCAGGCGACGGCCTGCTTGACCAGGGCTCGGTGGGAGGACCAGCGTTCCAGCACCGCCGGAATGCTCTCGGCGGGCTCGGGCCGGCCGATGAAGTAGCCCTGGCCCTCGTCGCAGCCCTCCTCGCGCAGACGCTCGAACTGCACGTCGGTCTCGATACCCTCGCCGGTGGTGCGCATGCGCAGGCTGAGGCCGAGGCCGATGACGGCACGGACGATGAACGCGGATTCGTCGGCGGCGGTGATGTCGCGGACGAAGGACTGATCGATCTTGATCTTGTCGAAGGGGAAGCTGCGCAGGTAGCTCAACGAGGAATAGCCCGTGCCGAAATCGTCCATGGCGATCCTGACGCCGAGGCGACGCAACGCATGCAGGGTAGCAAGCGTCGCGGCATTGTCCTTGAGCAGGACCGATTCCGTGATCTCGAGTTCGAGGCGCGTCGGCGGAAGCCGGCTCAGGCTCAGCGCCTCCTTGACCGACTGGACGATGGTGCCGTCACGGAACTGGGCCACCGAGACGTTGACCGCGACCCTGATCCCGTCGGGCCAGCGCATGGCTTCGGTGCAGGCGGTCAGCAAAGCCCAGGCGCCGAGCGGCACGATCAGGCCGATCTCCTCGGCGACGGTAATGAATTCCACCGGGGAGACGAGCCCGCGATCGGGATGGCGCCACCGCATCAGCGCCTCGAAGCCGCCGACCCGACGCCCGCGGAAATCGTAGATCGGCTGGTAGAACAGCTCGAAGGCGCCCTGTGTCACGGCCTCGCGCAGGTCGAGTTCGAGGGCGCGGCGGGCCTGGAGCCGAATGTCCATCTCCGCCTCGAAGAACCGCCACGTGCCGCGGCCGTCCGCCTTCGCGCGATAAAGCGCGACGTCGGCGTTCTTGAGGAGCTTCTCGCAACTCGTGCCATCCCCCGGCGCGAGGCAGATGCCGATGCTGACGCCGACCGCTACCCGCTGGCCCTCGAGTTGGTAGGGGTTGCTCACCACCTCGACGATGCGGCGTGCCAGGATCGTGGCCTCGTCCGGCTGCGTGACGCCCGCGAGGATGATGGCGAATTCATCGCCGCCGAGCCGCGCCACGGTGTCGACCTCACGCAGGCAGGCACGCAGGCGATTGCCCACCGCCTTGAGGAGCTCGTCGCCGACCGGATGACCGAGGGTATCGTTGACCTCCTTGAAACGGTCGAGATCGAGGCAGAGGACGGCGAACATGCTGCCGCGCCCGAGATGGGCCAGGGCCTCCGCGATCCGCTCGCCGAACATGGCGCGGTTGGGCAATCCGGTCAGGACGTCGTGGCGGGCCATGAAGGCGATGCGGGCGTCGGCCTGACGGCGTTCGGTCACGTCCTCATAGGTGGCGACCATGCCGCCGCCGGACACGGGCTTGTGCGTGATCGCCACGACACGCCCGCTGCTCAGTTGACGGAATCCCGAACCGGCGGCCGAGATCTCATGGCCCTCGACCTCGAAGACCATGCCCTCGTTCGCCGATGACAGATGCAGAGACGCCACCTCGTGATACGGGCTGCCGAGGGGCAGGTCGTCCGGATCGAGGTCGAACAACTCACAATAGCGCCTGTTGACGACGGTGAGACGCCCCTCGGCATCGAAGAGGCACAATCCCTGGGACATGTTGTCGAGCGCCGTGTCGAGGCGAAGGTTGGTCGATTGGAGATGCGCCTCCTGGACCTTGAGCAAGGTGATGTCGCTGCAGACCGCGATGAAGCCGCCGGTGCGGGTCCGGCTCCGGCTGATCCGGAGCCAGCGCCCGTCGGCGAGCTGCATTTCGCGTGGCGTCGTCCAATCGTCGTCGGCGGAGAGGAGGGTGCGGGCGAGCGCGTTTCCTTCGAAGGCGACGCGGGCGATCGATGTTTCCTGGATGTTCCGTGGCGAGGCGGCGTGACCGAACCCCAGGAAATCCTCGGCCTGCCCGTTGATGAGCGCGATGCGCCCGGACTCGTCGACCACGACGATGCCTTCGAGGGAGGTGTCGAGAGCGTCGGCGAGATGGGCCTCGGCCGAGAGACGCTGCGCGACCTCCTGCTCCATCGCCCGGCGGATGTTGTCGCGCATGACGCCCATGGAGGTGAGGAGGGCGCCGAGTTCGTCCGCGCTTCCGGGCGGGATCGTCACGCTGAGGTCACCGGCGGCGATCCGCGACGCGACCATGGACGCATCCGCCACCGGCCGCATGATACGGCGTGCCAGGAGGAAGGCGACCGAGGCCGACATCAGCAGCGCAAGCAGCGTGCCGAAAAGGTTGATCTGGGTTTCGCGGGCGACCACGGCCCTGGCCTGCTGCCGGTAGATGAAACCGTCACCGGCAGTGTGATTGATGAAGAGGTCGAGATGCTCTTCCGCCTCCACGGCATACCGTCCGACATCCGCCCAATCGGCTTCCTTGGTCTCGCGGCCGACGACGGCCGACCGCGCGGCATCCCAATTTTTCACGGCCCGTTCCACGGCCTCAGCGGCGGTGGTGGCGCGGCTCGACTGAGCCCGCTCCACGGCCACGGCGAGATCCTCGCTGAACAGGCGGCGAAGGGTCTCGAGTCTGTCTTCGAGCTGCGCCTTCACGACGGGATCGACGCTCATACGCCGCCGGGTATCGACCGAGCGCATGCTGGCGAAATCGGTCGCGGCGGCACGAGCGTAGTTGATCGACATGAGAGACCGGTCGAAGGTCCGGCTCACGAGTTCATCGGCCCGGCGAATTCCGGACGCCGCCGACAATCCGAGCGCACCGGTAATGGCGCTCATGATGAGGAAAGCGATCAGAATACGGCCGCGAATGGTTCCGACGAACGATGCGGCCGCTGCGATCGGCATTGGCCAATTCCTCTCGTCTGCCCCGGTGGTCTTCCAACGATGGAAAGCTCTCATCCACTGTGTCTCGGCCACCGAGGCACAAGTTATTGAGCCACAATAGTTAAGGCCGGCTTCACGTCTCGCGGCGAATCGCCCGACTTAACGGTTCATTCACCGGAGCGCACGAGGGTGGGCAGCATCGGGATCTCACCGGCAGGTCGCATGCGACGCCTCACTTCACTCAGCCTGACCTTCGCGCTCTTCGCGGTCGGTGGGGCCGCCGTCGCGCTCCATGCCACGGCGGGTCAGGTCTATCGCGTCTCGCAGAAGGGAAGGGCGTTTCAGCCGGGTGCGCTGGTCGTCAAGAAGGGGGAGACCGTCCAGATCGTCAACGACGACGGCGACCTCCTGCACCACGCCTATGTCGACACGCCGACGTTTCAATACGATTCCGGCGACCAGGAGCCCGGCGGCAAGGCCGAGATCGTCTTTCCGATCGGAGGGACCTTCGCCGTCCTGTGCGGCATTCATCCGAAGATGAAGCTCGTGGTCCGCGTCGAGAACAACTGACGAGGATCTTGCGCGCGGAACGGCGCCGATCAGAGGGCGCCGGCCGCGGACAGGAAGGAATGGGCGCCGTAATAGAGCCCGATGAAGGTGGCGAGCGCTGCACCGTAGCCCACCGGGAGAGCCGCCAGCTGCCGCACTCGCAGCGGAACCTTCACATCGTCGGCGGCGATGGCGATCATCGCCACGATGATCGGGGAATGGCCGATCGCGTCGACCTTACCGAACTCGAAGATCGCCGAGATGAAGGTCGCCGCCAGCATGATGGCTGCCATGCGACGGACCAGGGGCGTGCAGATCAGCGCGAAGGCGAGGGCGAATTCCACGGCGCCGGCAGCCTTCATGAAATACGCGCCGTCGAAGCCGAGCGTCATCGCCGGATGCTCGATGAAGAGCGGAAACGACCATTGCGGGTAGGCCCATTTCTCCACCGAGGCCCACATCAACGTCACCGCGGCGGTGTAACGGACGATGTCGAGGGGGCGGATACCGAACAAGGTCCGCCGCAGGCCGGTGAGGGCGAGATAGGCGGCGACGCCGAGGAAGACCGGGTAATCCGCGAGGTGGAAGACGCCGTAATTCGCCACGGCGATCCCGAACAGGATCACGATACCGAGCGCCGAGAGCGGCATCGTCTGGCGCCACAGGAAGCCTACGGCAATCGCGAGCTGGAACCAGGGCAGGGCGGTGCTGGTGGTGGTCAGCTCGGGCGTGAGGATGATGCCGCCCATCGTCCAGAGCGAGACGAAGAAGGCGCCGCAGACCGCGCGGAACATCAGCTCGGTGTTCTGCCTGGCCCATGCCGTCACCCGGTCGAGAGACCGCACCATCGCCTCGCCGACGATCGTGCGCTCGAGCAGCGCACCGACGAACAGCGCCAGAAGCGAAACGAGGACGAGTTGCTCGAAGCTGTCGCACAGGACTTCGGCCAAGCCGACGGGTGAGCCCGCGACGTCGAAGGCACAGAACCACTTGACGTGGGCACTCGCCGCGGTGGCGCTCGTCACGCTCAGCACCAAAGCCGCCGACACTGCAACCGGACCGGGCAACCCACAACGAAGACTCATGAGATGAGGCCTTGGCGAAAACTGCAGCGCCGATGACCGGCGGCAGCGAGAGTTGTTTTACTTAGTTTTTCCCGGCCTTGGAAGGTACTTGTTAACGAATATTAAGCAGTGGTTAACGCCCCGGAGGCTTCGACGATCCCGATACGATGAGCCTTCGCCCCAGCGCCGACAGACGGTGCAGCGGCGGCGTAAAGGGCAGGCAAGGCGGATGACGTGGCAGGAACGCGTCGTTCTTGAGCAAGCGCCCTAACCTTTCGTAGAGGCTGGCCGCAGGATCTTTCAGCGAACACTAGCGTTCGCTAACGATCCGGGGTCTATGCCCAAGCTTCACGCGGAGAAAAGGGGCTCTTGCATGATCGCGACACTCAGCTTGTCGAGCCTGATCGCTGGCGGCACATTGTCTTACGCCTCGGTGCGGGTGCCGACGCGTGCCGCGACCTACGAGACCTGGGGCGGATCGCTGCTGATCGTAGGCCTCTCCCTCGCCGGCGCCGGCTTGGCCCTGTTTCGCTAGCGGCGTATCCGACCCGACACCATCAGGCCGACGGCTCTCAATCGGGGTTCATCTCGGCCGAGAGCGCTCGGGGTATCAGGCTGAACGGACGGTAACGCTCAACGTCGGCTCGGAAGCGATCGAGCCTGCCCCCTCAACGCGAGGCAGCCTCCTGCTTCGGCCCCGCCGAAGTCAGTGTCTCCAGGAAAGCCAGGAGATCGGCCTTCTCAGTCTCGGACAGGCGGAGCGGCCTGATCTTGGGAGAACGGCTCGGGCGTTCGATGCCGCCCCGGTCGTAGAGATCGATCACGGCGCGCAGGGTCGCCACCGAACCGTCATGCATGTAGGGGCCGCGCTGCGCGACGTCGCGAAGGGTGGGAGTCTTGAAGGCGTAGCGCAGGCCCTTCGATGTCGGAAACAATCGGCCCCGCCCGACATCGTCGTCCCGGCCGACGCCGATGTCGTGGAACGAGCCGTCGGTGAAGGCCCACCCGCCATGGCACTCGGTGCAACGCGCCTTGCCATTGAAGAGTGCGAAACCCGCTTGTGCGGAGGCTCCGATCGCCGACGCATCACCGTTGAGCCAACGGTCGAACGGTGCCTCTCCCGAGACGATGGTGCGCTGGAACGCGGCGAGCGCCCGCTCGATGCCGGCGCGCGTGATCGCCCGATCCGCGAAGGCCCTGGCGAAGGCGGAGACGTAGTCCGGATCGGCCCGCAGACGGGCAATCAGTTCCACTTCGGAGAAGTTCATCAGATTGGCGCCCTCGATCGGCGTGAAGGCCACCGATTCGAGATTCGGGAACTTGCCGTCCCAACCGAGGGGCTGCAACCAGGCGACGTTGAGCAGAGTCGGCGTGCGCAGCTTCAACTCGATACCGGGCTCGCCGATGCCACGCATGCGTCCGTCACCCCAATGCTGTGCCGGGTCGTGGCAGGAAGCACAGGCGATGGTGCGGGATCGCGACAGATCCGGATCGAAGAACAATTGCCGGCCAAGCGCGACCTGAGCCGCCGTATCCGGGCCGCCCTCGGGAACGGGCATCTCGGACGGCCGACCGAAAGCGCTACGCCAAGCAGCGGCGTCGGCGCTCATGCTGCGGACGGCGAACACACTCGCGCCGACCGCTGCCGCGACCGAAACCATCACCGCCACCTGGACGAAAGTCGAGCCTGCCTTTCGGGTCATCCTGCTCTCCGACGACTCGGGCTAGGACGTTTCGATTAAGATTGTGTTGCCATCTCTGCTTGCACCGATGGCCGCCTGCGCGGGATGAGGTGATGTCACGGGGTCGAGCGGGCCTCGCGGACCGGACGCGGCGCGAGAAGGAGGACGAGGGCGCCGGCGATCATGCAGGTCACCGACCCGAGGAGAACACCGATCTTGGTCTCGGTTTCGAGATCGGGGCTGTCGGCAAAAGCGAGCAGGCCGATGAACAGGCTCATCGTGAAGCCGACGCCGCAGAGCAGCGACAGACCGTAGAGCTGCCACCAGCCGGCATGGGCGGGCCGTTGGGCGAGACCGAGCTTCACGGCTGCGACCACGGCGCCGAAGACGCCGATCTGCTTGCCGACGAACAGGCCCAGGGCGACACCCAGCGTCACCGGATCGAGCAGCATCTTGGAGGTCATGCCCGCGAACGAGACGCCGGCATTGGCGAACCCGAACACCGGCAGCACCAGATAGGACGACCAAGGATGGATCGCATGCTCCAGGATATGCAGCGGCGAGGTCGGGTCGTCGGGCTTGCCGACGCTGAGGCGGAGCGGGATCGTCAGGGCCAGCAGCACGCCGGCGATGGTCGCGTGGATGCCGGACTTCAGCACCAGGAACCACAGCACCGCGCCGAGGACCAGGTAGGGCGTCAGCTGGCTCACCCCGGCCCTGTTCATTCCGACCAGGATCACGAACACGGCCGCCGCGCCGCCGAGCATCGGAAGCGACAGGTCGGCCGTGTAGAACGCGGCGATGATGAGCACCGCCCCGAGATCGTCGATGATGGCCAGCGCCGTGAGGAAGATCTTGAGCGAGACCGGCACGCGCGATCCGAGCAGGGCCAGTACGCCGAGCGCGAACGCGATGTCGGTGGCCGTCGGGATCGCCCAGCCGCGCAGGGTCTCCGGCGAGGACCGGTTGATCAGGACGTAGACCAGGGCCGGGGCGACCATCCCGCCGAGCGCCGCGACTCCCGGCAGGACGCGGTCGGGCCATGTCCTCAGCCGCCCGTCGAGCACCTCGCGCTTGATCTCCAGGCCGACCAGCAGGAAGAACACGGCCATCAGCCCATCATTGACCCAGTGGAGCACGCTGAGGCCCGCCACGTAGGTCTTGAGCGTGGAAAAGTAGATCTCCGCCCAGCCCGAATTCGCGATGACGAGCGCCAGGACGGCGCTCGTCATCAGGACGAGGCCGCCGCTCGCTTCGCTCTTGAGGGCAGCGCGCAGGGCGGAGACAGGACGGCGTAGGGGCGAGTTTTCGAGCATGCCCTACGCCTGCCAGCGATCGAACACGGCCGCAACCGGGTGGTGCGCCTGAAAGCGGCCCTTCCTTCCACAGCCGGAAAGGATCGTGTCCCGGTGTGCTCGGCGCGTCGCGAAAATCGGCCGGCTATCGAACTCCCGGTCCCGACCCGTCCGAGCCCGGTCGTTGCGCGCGCTGGTGCATCAGGTTGAGGATCAGCGCCGTCCAGCCGGTCTGGTGGGAGGCGCCGAGGCCGCGGCCGGTATCGCCGTCGAAGAACTCGTGGAACAGCAAAGCCTCCTCCGCGCCGGGTGCCGACGCGATCGGCGCACGATCGCCGAAGGCCGGTCGCCGCCCGTCCTCGCCCTTGGCGAAGAGAGAGATCAGACGATCGGTGAGGGCGTCGGCGATGGCGTTCAGGGTGAGGAAGACACCCGATCCCGTTGGATACTCCACCACGAAGTCGTCGCCGTAATAGGAGTGGAACCTCCGCAGCGCCTCGACGACGAGGTAGTTTATCGGCATCCAGACCGGCCCGCGCCAGTTCGAATTGCCGCCGAACATGTTCGAGGTGGAATCGGCCGGGTCGTAGCGCACCGTGAACGCGTCGCCGAACCCGTTGAGGGAATAGGGCCGCTCCAGATGTGCCTTCGACAGGGAGCGCACGCCGTGGTCGGAGAGGAACTCGGCCTCGTCGAGCATGCGCCGCAGCAGCGCCTTCATCCGGTGTCCGCGCAGCAGCGACAGCAGCTTCCGGTCTCCGACGCCGCCCTCGTCCCAGCGCGAGACGAGGCAGGCGAGATGGGGGCGGTTCTCGAGCAGCCAGTTCAGGCGCCGGGCGAAATCCGGCAGCCGCTGCAGCACGGACGGTTCGATGACCTCGACCGCGAAGAGCGGCACCAGCCCCACCACGGAGCGGACGCGCAACGGCAGCATGCCGCCGCCGGGAATGTCGACCTCGTCGTAATAGAACTCGTCCTCCTCGTCCCACAGGCCGAAGCCCTCGCCGCCCATGTCGGTCATCGCCTCGGCGATGAGGAGGAAGTGCTCGAAGAATTTCGAGGCGGTGCTCTCGTAGACGTCGTTATGGAGCGCGAGCTCCAGGGCGATGCGCATCATGTTGAGCGAGTACATCGCCATCCAGGCGGTGCCGTCGGCCTGGTGGATGCGGCCGAAGCCGGGCGGCGGCCGCGACCGGTCGAACACGCCGACATTGTCGAGGCCGAGGAAGCCGCCCTGGAAGACGTTGCGGCCGTCCGCGTCCTTGCGGTTCACCCACCAGGTGAAGTTGATGAGGAGCTTGTGGAAGACGCCCTCCAGGAAGGCGAGGTCGCCGCGCCCGCCGCGCCGGTCGCGGTCGATCTCGAACACCCGGTAGGTGGCCCAGGCATGGACCGGCGGGTTGGCGTCGCCGAACTCCCATTCATAGGCCGGGAGCTGGCCATTGGGGTGCATGTACCATTCGCGCGTCAGCAGCAGGAGTTGCTTCTTGGCGAAGTCCGGGTCGAGCAGCGCCAGCGGCAGGCAGTGGAAGGCGAGGTCCCAGGCCGCGAACCAGGGATATTCCCACGCGTCGGGCATGGAGAGCACGTCGGCCCCGGCGAAATGACGCCAATGGATGTTGCGCCCGCCGTCGCGCTCGCGGGGAGGGGCCGGCTGGAGCGGATCGCCCTTCAGCCAGAGCCGCACGTCGAAGCAATAGAGCTGCTTCGACCAGATCAGCCCGGCGGAGGCCTGCCGGAAGATCGCGCGCGAATCCGCGTCGGCGATCCCGTCCTGAAGCGCGTCGTAGAAGGCATCCGCCTCGGCGATGCGGCGCAGCAGGATGGCACCTTCGTGGTCGACAGGGCGGGGCCGCGAGCCCGCGGACAGCCTCAGACTGACGCGCTTCGACTCGCCGGGCTCGAGACGAAGCGCGTAATGCAGGCCGAGCTTGGTCCCCGCATCCCGCCGCACGGCGGATTCGTCGCCTCCGACGATGGCGGCGTGAAGCCCGTCCTTGAACGGGCCGGCGGCATCGGGCTGCCAGCCATGCAGGCGCAGGTTGGTGTCGTTCTCGCAGAACAGCACCTCCGGCTCGCCGTCGAAGGAGAGCCGGTAGCGGCCGAGGCGCGGGTGTTCGCAGGCGATGCTTCCATCGGGCTGGATCGCCATCCGCGGCCGCGATTCCGGCTTTCCCTCGCGCCAGGACCAGATGTTGCGGAACCAGAGCTGCGGCACGAGGCGGAGTTCGGCGGCGTCCGGGCCACGGTTCGTCGCCGTGATGACGGCGTGGATGTCGTCGATGTCCTCCTTGGCGTATTCGACGGTCACATCGAAGAACCGGTTCTCGCCGAAGACCCCCGTCTCCTCGATCTCGTATTCCGGCTGGTCGCGGCCACGACGCAGACCCTCGCGGACGAGATCGTCGTAGGGAAAGGCGGCCTGCGGATAGCGGTAGAGGAATTTCAGGTAGGCATGGCTCGGGGTCGCATCGAGGTAGTGATAGACCTCCTTGACGTCCTCGCCGTGGTTGCCTTCCTCGTTCGTCAGCCCGAACAGCCGTTCCTTGAGGATGTAGTCGCGGCCGTTCCAGAGGGCGAGCGACAGGCACATCTGCCCACGCTCGTCGCAGATGCCGGCGAGCCCGTCCTCACCCCAGCGATAGGCGCGCGAGCGCGCCTCCTCATGGGGCAGCGAGCGCCAGGCATTGCCGTCGCGGCTGTAATCCTCGCGCACCGTCCCCCATTGGCGCTCGCTGAGATACGGCCCCCACAGGGACCACGCGCGCTCGCCACGCGCCTGCTCGGCGATGCGACGGCGCTCCGCCCAGCCATCCAGCTCGCTCACGCCGATTTCCTTCGGCCGGGACCGGGCCGGAAGGCCCGGCTTCGTTCCGCGATCGGACGGGGCACGGCAAGGCGAGGGATCGTGCGGTGGGGTTCGTGAAGCAGCGGATGGGCAGTCATCGGTCCCGATGGGCTTTGGCTCAGTCGGGGCCGAGATGCACCATCGGCGCCAAGCTCGGACTTGGCCTTGAGGCAAGCTCCAACTTGGCCGTCAGGCAAGCTCCAACTTGGCCTCGAGGCAAGCGCTCAACGGGCCGAGGAGAACGCACCGGAAAGGTCGGCGCCCAATCCACCCATACGGTGACGGTTCACGCTGGCGTCACGGATTGGTGCGCTTGATCCTGTGTAAAATGGGCGGCGGCCGGAGGACCACTCTGCTAGCCTTCGCCTCCACGACGACAGCCTGATCGCGATGCCATGGACCACGCCATCATGAAATACACTCTCAAGCTCGGGTTCATCGCGCTCTACGCCCTCGCCCCCGCCCCCGCGCTGGCACAAACGGCGACGAACCTCGAAGCCCTGCGCGGGCTGGCGCCGGTGAGCGCCCTCGCGGCGACGCCCGAGGGCAAGGCCGCGCTCGCCGCCAACCTGAAGGTGACCGGCGACATTCAATTGGGCCGTCACGACCAGCCCTTGCTGCTGTCCTTCGCCGACCAGCAGCAGCTCGCCCTGCGCGACTGCTTCATCACCGACGGCAATGCGGCGGAACTCGCCGACGGTCTGGGCACGTCGCTCGGAGACGCCTATCAGGCTAAGGCCCGCTACGAGGACTTCAAAACCTTCACCAATGTCTCAGGCAGCATCGCCCGGCTGATCGGCTACACCAACAACATCACCAAGTCGGATTCCAATTCGGGGAAGTACTTCTTCGCCAATGCAACGACGAATGGCGAGGCGCCCGCCTCCGAGGCCGCCCGCGCGATCTTCACGACGATCGGCGGCACGCCGGATGTCTTCGGCAAGGCCTATGGCCGACCGGCCGGAACGCCGGGGGCGGACGCCTTCGGCAATTCCCGCCCGTTCCAGACCGAGCCAAAGTTGCTCGCGTATCGGGGCGAGGATTACTTCGGTGCCGCCTCCCACAGCATGGACTGGCTGCGGGGACCGAAACAGAACCTGACGGACAGCCCGTCCTATCCGAGCGGCCACACCACCTACGGCTACACGGAATCGCTGCTCCTCGCCCTCCTGGTCCCGGAGCGCTACCAGCAGATGATCGCGCGCGGGGCGGAGTACGGCAACAACCGGATCGTCGTCGGGGCCCATTACGCCATGGACGTGCTCGGCGGCCGGAGCGTCGCGCTCCACGCCGTCGCCCACCTGCTGGCCAACGACCCGGCCTATGTCGGACAGACCCGCGCGAACCCGGCCATCGTCAACGAAATGAGCCGCACGACCAACGATGCGGTGACCATCACCGACTATCCGGAAGCCCTGAAGGCGGCACGCGCGGATCTCCAGGCCTTCCTTAGCGAGCGCTGCGGCGACACCGTGACCGCCTGCGCCGCCGCCGACCGGAGCCGGTTCAAGGATTCCGCGGCCAATGCGGCCATGTATGCATCCACCCAGACCTACGGCCTCCCGGTGGTGCATCCAGCCAGATCGAACATGGCGGTGGACGTCGGAAAGGCCGCGCCCGAGGCCGGATATCTCCTCACCGCCGCCTTTCCGGCGCTGACCCTGGCTGAGGCCAACGACATCCTGACATCCACCCTCGGTCCGGCCGGGGGCTTCCTCGACGACGGCTCGGCCTTCGGTCTCTATTCTCGCCTCGATCTCTATACAGCGGGGGGCAAAGCCGCCTCGCTCGCGGCGAGCCGGCGAGCCGCTGCCCCGTGACGATGCCGCCTCGGCCAGCGCGTTGAGATCGGTGGTCGAGGTTGTTGACAGGGCAGGTGGCAACCTCCGGCTCTCAGGCTGACATGCGCTTGACCATGTGGACGATGCGGGCGTGGCCGGATTCGGAGTCGGGGTTCCGCAATTCACGCATTCCCGGCGCCCGGCCGGTGGTCAAGAATATCAGGACCGTCAGCGCCAGGACCGTCTTGGCAAGATGTGTTTTGGCCAGACCCGTCTCGGCCAGCACTGTCTCGGAGGTCATCGCCCTTGCTTCCTCTGTGGGGGTAGCAGGGGCTCTACGTCCGGGACGGACCCGGCGAGTTGCGCGGGCGCACATCGAACCGAAGCAGTTCACGGAGGCGCGCGGGCATGATGAATGAAGGGTTGATCTCGCGCCTTTTCGGAGTGTCGTTCAGGCTTTGTTAGCCGTGACACCGGAGGATAAGTCGCATCTGCGTGAAGCGGGGCATCGTTCGTGCTCGACCTCATCTTTTACATCAGCGGCTCGGTCTGCGTCGTAGGTTGCCTGGCGCTGTGGGCTCTCCGCGAGCCGACGATCTCCTATCCGCGCGTGGAATGGGACGAGGACGTTCTCGGCTGATCGCCCGTCGTTCCGCATTCCCGGACCTTATTGGACGTCGGCCGGCGCGATCGACGCGACGCGATCATCGGGCTCACACCTGCCGCCCCTGACTTGGTGACAGGGAGCCGACCACCATCTCGCCCGTTGGGATGCTCATAGCCCGAGTGAACGCGGGGGCGGATGGGAACGGGCGGCATGGAGGACGACATCGATCGGCTGCGGCGGCGCGAGGATGATCTCGAAGCCGAGGTCACGTGGCTGAGGGCGGAGATCGCCACCGGCATCCATTCGCCGGCCGCCGGCCAGAAGACCTCGGCGGCGGGGCCGGACGTGCTGTTCACGGCGGCGGAGAAGACCCGCATGCCGCAGATCGTCACCGATCCGAACCTGCCCGACAATCCCATCGTCTTCGCCAACCGCGCCTTTCAGGAGATGAGCGGCTATTCCGCAGCGGAGCTCGTCGGGCGGAATTGCCGCTTCCTGCAGGGGCCGGCGACCGACCCCGCCGAGGTGGCGCGCCTTCGCGACTCCATCGCCGCGCGCCGCGACGTCGTCGTCGAGATCATCAATTATCACCGCGACGGGTCTCCGTTCCGCAACGAACTCTATGTCAGCCCGGTCTTCGATCCGGCGGGGCACCTGCGCTACTTCTTCGGCAGCCAGCTCGACGTCACCCGCTTTCGCACCGAGGAAGGCAAGCTCGCCGAGAGCGAGGCGCGGTACCGGACCCTGTTCGACGCGATCGATGCCGGATTCTGCATCGTCGAGATGCGCTTCGATGCGACCGGGCGCGCCATCGACTACCGCTTCGTCGAGGTGAATCCGGCTTTCGAGCATCAGGCCGGACTTGGGAACGTCGAGGGCCGCTGGGTCAGCGACGTCATTCCCGGGATCGAGCCACGCTGGTTGGAGACCTACGGCGAAGTCGCTCTGACCGGCAATCCGGTCCGGTTCGAGAGCGGCGCGGTGACCCTTGGCCGCTGGTTCGACGTCCATGCCCTGCGCATCGGCGAGCCGGCGCAGCAGCGCGTCGCCATTCTCTTCAACGACATCACCGAGCGACGCGAAGCCGAGACGGTGCTGAGGACCACGGCGCGCGAGCGGACCACGGAGCGTGATCTCGTCTGGCGGGCGAGCCGCGATCTCCTCGTGATCTGCGGCTTCGACGGGATCTACCGCGCGGTCAATCCGGCCTGGACCGAGATGCTCGGCTGGCCTGCCGAGACCCTGGTCGGCGCTCGCTTCGACGACTTCATACACCCGGACGACAAGGAGGCGGCAGCGCAGGCCGTGGACCTGCTACGGTCCGGTGCGGTCCTCGACAACCTCGACATCCGCCAGCCGACCGCCGATGGTGGCGAGCGCTGGATCTCCTGGAACGCGATCCCGCAGGGCGATCATTTCTACGCGGCCGGCCGCGATGTCACCGAGCGCAAGGCCCTCGAAGAACAACTCCGCCAGTCGCAGAAGCTCGAAGCCGTGGGCCAGCTCACCGGCGGCGTCGCGCACGACTTCAACAACCTGCTGACGGTGATCCGTTCCTCCACCGATCTCCTGCGCCGTCCCGACCTGCCCGAGGAGCGTCGCCGTCGCTACGTCGACGCCATATCGGATACGGTGACGCGCGCGGCCAAGCTCACCGGCCAGCTCCTGGCCTTCGCCCGGCGGCAATCCCTGTCTCCCGAAGTCTTCGACGTCGCCAGGGGCGTCGCCTCGGTGGCCGACATGGTCGGCACACTGACCGGTGCCCGGATTCAGGTCGAGACACAGATCGACACCGGCCGCGACGCCGATGGGCAACCGCTCGGCTGCCTCATCGACGCCGATCCGAGCCAGTTCGACACGGCGCTCGTCAACATGGTCGTCAATGCGCGCGACGCCATGGACGGGGAGGGCAGGCTGACGATCCGCGTCCGTCGCGCCTCGATCATCCCCGCAATCCGGGCTCATCCCCGCATCCGGGGCGATTACGTCGCCGTCTCGGTCTCCGATACGGGATCGGGCATCGCGCCCGAGATGCTCGACCGGATCTTCGAGCCGTTCTTCACCACCAAGGGTGTCGGCCAGGGCACCGGCCTCGGCCTGTCCCAGGTCTTCGGCTTCGCCAAGCAATCGGGCGGCGAGGTCGCGGTCGAGAGTCGTCTCGGGCAAGGGACGACGTTCACTCTCTACCTCCCGCGTGCGCCGGGAGAGGCCGTCGTCGCCGAGCCGGTGCAGGAGCCTCCGGCGCTGGCCGAGAGCCACGGGACCCGCGTCCTCGTCGTGGAGGACAATGCGGAGGTCGGCGCCTTCGCGACCCAGGCCCTGCAGGAACTCGGTTACGTCACTCTCTGGGCAATGGATGCGCAGCAGGCGCTCGACGCATTGGCACGCGACCCCAGCGGCTTCGAAGTGGTGTTTTCCGACGTGGTGATGCCGGGGATGAACGGCATCGATCTCGCCCAGGCGATCAAGCGGAAATGGCCCGCCATGCCCGTCGTGCTGACCTCCGGTTACAGCCACGTCCTCGCCGAAGAGGGCAGCCACGGCTTCGAACTCCTGCGCAAACCATACTCGGTCGCCGACCTCTCGCGCATTCTAAGGCTCGCCGTCTCGCGCTGAGCCTCGGGTCGCGTCGGCGCGCATGTCGAGCGGGCGCGACCGGCCGACGCAGAAACCTTCGCTGCAGTGCAACGTTGCCTCGGCAGACAGGTCGGCGGGCGGCCGTACAACTTTGCCCGCCAAGCAGGCCAGCGCTGCGATGCCCGACCCCTTCGGCATCCACCCCTCCGGCGCACCTTGCCGACGCCCCCTCATCCCGTCGAGCAAAGCCGCTCGACACGCGCGAAAGACACGGACACCCGCATGAGCATCGCTTCCGCCCTCGGCCTGACGTCGTCCAAGAAAATTCGCTACGCCTTCGTGGCTCTGGGCGACATCACCCAGGAAGCGATGCTGCCGGGTGTGAAGCACACCGGCAATTCGGAGATCGTCGCCTTCGTCACGGGCGATCCGGAGAAGGCGCGCGGTGTCGGCGAGCAATACGGCGTCACCGATTCCTACGGCTACGAAGAGTTCGGCGAGTTGCTGGCATCGGGCACCATCGACGCGATCTATCTCGCCACGCCGAATTGGCGCCATGCCGAGTTCGCGGTGCCCGCGCTGAAGGCCGGCATCCACGTCCTCGTCGAGAAACCGCTGGAGATTTCAGTCGAGAAGTCCAGGGAGATCATCGCGGCGCAGAAGACTTCCGGTGCCAAGCTGATGGTGGCCTATCGCCTGCATTTCGAACCCTGCACCCTGGCCACCATCGATCTGATCCGATCCGGCAAGCTCGGTGACCTTCTCACCTTCACCTCGACGTTCACCCAGATGGTCTCGCCCGAGAACCACCGGGCGACGAACGGTATCGAGGCCGGCCCGATCTTCGATATGGGGCCCTATCCGATCAACGCCGCCCGCTACGTCTTCGGCGATGAGCCGACGGAGGTGGTCTCCGCCGTCGGAATCCGCCACCCGCAAGCCGGTCTCGGCGACTTCGACGACACCGTCGCGGTGACGCTCAGGTTCCCGCAGGATCGCATCGCGCAGTTCGTGCTGTCCTATTACGGCAATACGCTGGACAGCTATGCAGTGGTCGGCACCAAGGGCAGCGTCGAGGTCAATCCCGGCTACATGTACGGCAAGCCTTTGCAGCACATCGTGACCATCGGTGAAGAGAAGAGTCACAACAGTTTCAAGAACACCGACCATTTCGGCGGCGAGCTCAAATACTTCTCCGACTGCATCCTCGACGACCGCGATCCCGAGCCAGACGGTGAGGAAGGCTATGCCGACATGCGCGTGATCGAAGGCATCGTCCGCGCCTTGCAGACCGGGACCTCGCAGGTTCTCGAACCATTCCTTCGCACGAAGCGCATCGATACGAAGGCGCAGGAGCAGACGCTCTCGGCACAAAAATCGCCGGACCTGATCAACACCTCGAATCCCGGCAAGGGCAAGGACAAGGTTCCGCTGAACTAGCTGAGCCCCGACGACCGTGCCCGATTCCATTCCTCCACCCAAGACCAAGCGATGCATCCAAGACCAAGCGATGACTGAACGAGCCGGGACGGGGATCGCTCTCACCGCCGACGCCTCAAACGTCGGCGATGGGGCTGCAGCGCTATCACGAGGCGCATCCACGGCCGTCGAGACGAAGGCCACCGAACATCCGATTCAGGATTACGGCGCGTTGGGCGACGGTCGCTCGGTCGTGCTCGTCGGGCCGGATGGTGCGGTGGCGTGGTGGTGCGTGCCCGAGATGGATTCGCCGCCCCTGTTCGACCGGCTGCTGGAGCCCGAGAACGGCGGCTATTTTCAGGTCTGCCCCGAGGGCACGTATACGATGGAGCGGTGCTACCGCACCGACAGCAACGTCCTCGAGACGATCTTCACCACCGAATCCGGCACGGCGAGAGTGACGGAATCCCTCAACAGCAGTCACGCCGGACGACTGCCCTGGTGTGAACTGGCGCGGCGGCTGGAGGGAGTCGCAGGGACGGTCACATTCCGGATTCGCGCCGTCTTCGGCACGCAGGGCGATTCCCACTCACCCTGGCTGCAGCCCAACCCCAATGGCTGCGTCTTCCATGTCGGCCCAGTCCTCGGCGTGGTGCGCTTCAGCGACAACATCCGAATCCTCGAGGAGGAGGACCGCACCATCGCCGCAACGGTGACACTGGGGCAGGGTGAGAGCGCCCTGGTGGCGCTTCTCGCTGGCGAGGACGAGCCTTTGGGCATTCCGACCATCGCGGAGATCGACGCGCGCATCGATGTCAGCGACGCGGCGTGGCGGCACTGGGCGGAGGGGCTGCATTATGAAGGGCCGCACCGGACAGAGGTGCGGCGCAGCGGCCTCGCCCTCAAATTGCTCCTCTATTCGCCGAGCGGCGCGATCGCCGCCGCAGCCACGACCTCGCTGCCGGAGCGCATCGGCGGGCCGAAGAACTACGATTACCGTTACGCCTGGATCCGCGACGCCGGCTACACCGTCAACGCGTTCCTGCGCGTCGGCGCGATGCCGGAGGCGAAGGCGGCCTTCTCGTGGCTGATGAAACACCTGCACGCGCACGGTGCGCAGGTGTTCTACACCCTGCGCGGCGGGAGAGTGCCGGAGGAGAGTACTCTCGATCTCGCCGGCTATGGCGGGTCGCGCCCGGTCCGGGTCGGCAACGCGGCGGCCCGGCAGCACCAGCACGGGATCTACGGCGACATCTTCGAGACCGCGACCCTGTTCGTCGCCGGTGGCAATATCCTCGACCAGAAGAGCGCCAAGGTCTTGGCGGACCTCGCCGACGAATGTGCCGACCGCTGGCGCCAGAAGGATGCCGGCATCTGGGAACTGGAGGTTCCGCAACATTACACGATGTCGAAGATCAGCGCCTGGCAGGCCCTCGCCCGCGCCATCGAGCTGGCGGAGGCCGGCCATATCGCGGCGACCTGCGTCCCGCGCTGGTCGCGCGAACGCGATCGGATCCAGGCATGGATCGAGGAACATTGCTGGTCGGAGACGCGCCAAGCCTACACGTTCTATCCCGGCACCGAGCGCCTCGACGCGTCGCTGATCCTGGCGGTGCGCTTCGGGTTCGACGGGCGCGAGCGCCTGTCCTCGACCATCGACGCGATCCGCGACGAACTCGGTCGCGGCCCGCTTCTCTTCCGCTATTCCGGAGCCGAGAAGGAGGAGGGTGCCTTCGTGGCCTGTTCGTTCTGGCTCGTGGAGGCCTTGGCCGAACTCGGCCGGCAGGACGAGGCCGAGACGGTCTTCACCGGCACGATGCGCGCTGTCGCAAAGGGCGTCGGCATCATGAGCGAGATGGTGGACCCGGCCACCGGCGACCATCTCGGCAACACACCGCAGGGCCTGAGCCATCTCGCTTTGCTTCACGCCGCCTGTTCCCTGCGCGGCGACCGCGAACGATCCCTGAAAGCGGCCCGATGACCGGAACCACCACATTCGGCGAGACCACGCCGGACACCATCGCGGTACCGGACGTCGCGCCCGGCCGACACCCCGGCCTCGTCCTGACCGCGCTGGCCATGGGCGGCTTTGCCATCGGCACCACCGAATTCGCGACGATGAGCCTGCTGCCGGCCTTCGCTCCCGATCTCGGCATCGATGCGCCGACGGCGGGCCACGTCATCAGCGCCTATGCGCTCGGCGTCGTCGTCGGCGCACCGGTCATCGCCGTTCTCGCGGCGAAAGTCGCTCGCAGGACGCTCCTCGTCGGGCTGATGGTGCTGTTCGCGCTCGGCAACGGCCTCTCGGCGCTCGCGCCGAGCTATCACGGGATGCTCCTCTTCCGCTTCCTCGCCGGCCTGCCGCATGGCGCCTATTTCGGCGTGGCCGCCCTCGTCGCCGCCTCTCTCGTCCCGCGCGAGCGGCGAACCCAGGCGGTCTCGCGCGTGATCCTGGGCCTCACCATCGCGACGGTGGCGGGCGTACCGCTCGCCAACGTGATTGGGCAGCTCGTCGGGTGGCGCTGGAGCTTCGGACTCGTCGCCGTTCTCGCTCTTATGACGGCCGTGTCGGTGCGCCTCCTGGCGCCCCTCGGGCCACCGGCGGTCGGTGCGAGCGCCCTGCGCGAGCTCGGCGCGCTCCGGCGCGGGCAGGTCTGGTTGACGCTCGCCATCGGGGCGATCGGGTTCGGCGGCCTGTTCTCGGTCTATACCTACCTCGCCTCGACGCTGATCGACGTCACCCATGCCTCTCCGGCGGCGATCCCGGTGGTGCTCGCCATGTTCGGCCTCGGCCTGACATGCGGCAACCTCGTCTGCGCCTGGGCCGCGGACCGCGCCCTGATGCCGGCAGCGGGCCTGACGCTTGTCTGGACGGCAGCGGCTCTGGCGCTCTACCCGTTCTCGGTCGGCAGCGTCTGGACGCTGGCGCCGGTGGTGTTCCTGATCGGCTGCGGCGGTGGCCTCGCCACCATTTTGCAGACACGGCTGATGGATGTGGCCGAGGATGCGCAGACCCTCGCCGCCGCGCTGAACCACTCGGCCTTCAACTTCGCCAACGCGCTCGGCCCCTGGCTCGCCGGCCTCGCCCTCACCGCCGGTTTTGGCCTGCCCTCGACCGGGTGGGTCGGCGTCGGGCTGGCGCTCGGCGGATTGGTGCTATGGGCGGCGTCCTCGCTGATCGAGCGCTACGGGGCCAGCGGTTGAATATCGAGCTGCATGCCCCGTCCCCTGAGGACACGGACGAGACGGTCTTCGAGCTCCTCGTTCAGCCCATTCACCTGCATGTGCAAGCGGCTACCCTTCGGCGTCCCCGTTACCCAGAGACGATAGATCAGCCCTTCCTCGCGCATCTGCGTCAGAAGCCGCTCGGATCCGAGCCGGTTGGCTTCGTCGTTCATCGCAATGAGGGTCGTGTCCATTCAGGTCTCCCGCTCTCTTCTAGGGAAACGTCCCACCGCGATGTTTCGTCCAGATGTCTCGGTAGTCTTCTGCGAACGAGGATAACGATCAGGCCTCGGCGAGCCTGAGCTTCGGGGCCGCCGCGAACAGGGCCTGGGTATAGGCGTGGCGCGGATTCGCGAAGAGTGCCGCCGTCTGCCCCTCCTCGACGATCCTGCCGCCGAGCATCACGACCAGCCGGTCGCACAGCCGGGCCGCGACGCGCAGGTCGTGGGTGATGAACAGGATCGAGAGGTTCAGCCGCGCGCGGATGTCCTCCAGCAGTTCCAGCACCTGGCGCTGTACCGAGACATCGAGGGCCGACACGGCCTCGTCGGCGATGAGCACGTCCGGCTCCATGGCGAGCGCCCTCGCGATGGCGATGCGCTGGCGCTGGCCGCCGGAGAATTCGTGGGGATAGCGGGCGAGGGCTCCCGCATCGAGGCCGACGAGATCGATGAGGCGGATCGCGCGCGCCACGGCCGCCTCCTTCGAGAGACCGTAATTCATCGGCCCCTCGACGATCGACTGACCCACATTCCGGCGCGGGTTGAGCGAGCGGTAGGGATCCTGGAAGACCATCTGGACGCGGCGTCGGTAGGGGCGCAGTTCCCGCGCCGGCAGCAGGGCGATGTCGTCGCCGCCGATGCGGATATGGCCGGCGGACGGATCGACGAAGCGGGCGACGCAACGCGCCAGGGTCGACTTGCCCGAGCCCGATTCCCCGACGATGCCGAGCGTCTCCCCCGGCTGCAGCGCGAGGCTGACGCCGTCCAGAGCCGTCACCGCGCGACCGCCGCCGAACAATCCGCGTCCGCCATAGGTCTTGGTGAGGTCGCGCACCGCGAGGATCGGCGCCGCTGTCGGTGGCCGCATTCGGGAAGGGGGCGGCTCGGCGCGGGGAACGGCGGCGATGAGCATGCGGGTATAGGGATCGCGCGGCCGGGTCAGCACCTCCTCCGTGGTGCCCTCCTCGACGAGGCGCCCCTTCTGCATGACCACGACCCGGTCGGCGATCTGCGAGACCACGCCGAAATCATGGGTGATGAACAGGATACCGGCGTTGCGCCGGGCCTGAAGCTCCTTCAGCAGCTTGAGGATCTGCGCCTGGGTGGTGACGTCGAGCGCCGTGGTCGGCTCGTCGGCGATGATCAGGGCCGGATCGTTGGCGAGCGCCATGGCGATCATCACCCGCTGCCGCTGGCCGCCGGAGAGCTGATGCGGATAGGCCTTCACCAGGCTCGGCGGATCGGGAAGGTGGACATCGGCGAGAAGGTCGAGGACGCGCTGGCGGCGCGCCTCGCGGCCACCCCGGCCGGAATGCGCCTCGAGCATCTCGGCGATCTGATCGCCGACCTTGAGCACGGGATTCAGCGCGGTCATCGGTTCCTGGAACACCATCGCCATGCGGCTGCCGCGCAGGGCGCGCAGGCGTGCGGGAGCGACCTTCAGCACATCCTCGCCCTGCAGCAGGATCTGCCCCGCTGACGGCGACAGGTTCGGCGGCAGCAGGCCCATCACGGCGCTCGCGGTGATCGACTTGCCCGAGCCGGACTCCCCGACGATGCAGACGATCTCGTTCGCGCCGACGCTGAGCGACAGGCCCTCGATGGCGTTGGTACGGTCCGCGCCGCGCGGCAGCGGCACGGTGAGGCCGGTGATCGAAAGGACGGGCTCGGTCATCGCCAAATCTTCCGTCATCGTCGATGCCGCCTTCATCGCAGAGCTCCGAAGCGTCGCGCGGTGCGCGGGTCGAGGGCATCGCGCAATCCGTCGCCGATGATGTTCACGGCGAGCACCGTGGCGGCGACGCAGAGACCGGGGAACAGGATCACCCAGGGCGCGATCTGGAAGGATTGCCGGCCCTCGGCCATGATGTTGCCCCAGCTCGGAATCTCCGTGGGGATGCCGGCTCCGAGGAAGCTGAGGATCGCCTCCGTCAGGATCGCTGAGGCGCAGACATAGGTGCCCTGGACGATGAGCGGCGCGATGGTGTTGGGCAGGACGTGGCGTATCAGCAGCATCGGCAGGCGGGTGCCGGCGCCGATCGCCGCCTCGACATAGGGCTCCGAGCGTACCGACAGGACGACGCTGCGCACGAGGCGCGCCACGCGCGGGATCTCGGGAATGGCGATGGCGACGATCACCGTGCCGATCCCGGCCCCCGACAGGGTCACCATGGCGATGGCGAGGAGGATCGAGGGGATCGCCATGATCCCGTCCATGATCCGCATCACCACCGCGTCGAGCCGGCGGAGGTAGCCGGCGACGAGGCCGATGAAGAGCCCGATCAGCACGGAGGCCGCCGCCACCGAGAAGCCGATGGCGAGCGAGACACGGGCGCCGTAGACGACGCGGGTCCAGACATCGCGCCCGAACGCGTCGGTGCCGAGCCAAGCCACCGCCGAGGGCGGCTTGAGACGCAGGCGCGGGCGCAGCAGGATCGGGTCGCCGGTCCAGAGATAAGGGGCGGCGAGCGCCGCGAGGCCGACCACGAGGAGCACGGCGAGGCCGACCAGCACGCCCGGATGGCGCAGGGCCGGCGGCAGGGTCGCGAGCCTCGAGGCGCGGGGGGAAGGGATCGTCCGTTCCTGACGGCTCAATAGCGGATCCTCGGATCGAACAGCAGGTAGGACAGGTCGATGGCGAGATTGACCACCACGTAGAGGGCGGAGAACAGCAGGATCACGCCCTGGATCACCGGGTAGTCGCGGGCGAGCACCGAATCGACGGTGAGGCGACCGAGGCCGGGGAGGTTGAACACGCTCTCGGTCACCACGACACCGCTGATGAGCAGGGCGATGCCGAGGCCGATCACCGAGATCACCGGCACGGCCGCGTTGCGCAGCGCATGGCGCCACAGCACCTGGGTCTCGCCGATGCCCTTGGCACGGGCGGTGCGGATGTAATCCTCGCCCAGGACTTCCAGCACGCTGGATCGGGTGGTGCGCGCGATGAGGGCGACGTAGATCACCGACAGGGTCAGCGTCGGCAGGATCAGCCGCGACAGGAAGGGCCAGAGTCCTTCGGTGATGCTGACATAGCCCTGCACCGGCAGGAGCCGAAGCTGCATGGCGAAGCCGAAGATGAGCAGGTAGCCGAGAACGAAGACCGGCACCGAGAATCCGAGCACCGAGACCGCCATGACGGCCCGGTCGACCCAGGTGCCGTGCCACCAGGCGGCCAGCACCCCGAGGGGCACCGCCACGATCACCGCGAAGACGATGGTGGTGGTGGCCAAGGCCAGGGTCGGCTCGATCCGTTCGAGGATGAGCTTGGCGACCGGCTGGTTCGAGATGATCGAGGAGCCGAGATCGCCCTGGAGGAGCCGGCCGACCCAGGACACGAACTGGGTCAGGATCGGCTGGTCGAGGCCGAGGCGTACCCGGATCGCCGCGATCTGGTCGGGACTCGCGGCGTCTCCCGCCAGGATGGCGGCGGGATCGCCCGGCGCCAGCCGCAGCAGCAGGAACACGATGACGGCCACCACGCCCATCACGGGGAGAGTGGCCGCGAGACGACCGGCGAGAAAGCGACCCATTCAGATCTCCGGGTTCTCAGAATGAGGCGCGATCCCCCTCCGCGGGGGAGTGGGTGCTTCAGGCAGCCGTCACTTCTTCTCGATGTTCCAGAACACCGGCGCCGGAGCTTCAAGGATGCCCGTGAGCTTGGGACTGGCCGCCAGCGGGCTGATGAACTGGCCGGTCGGGTAATACATGCCGACGGCGTAGGCCCGCTCCTGCACCGCCTTGGCGATGGCGACCTGCTTGGCGGGATCGGTCTCCAGGGCGTAGGCGTCACGCATCTTTTCAATCTCGGCGTCTTCGGCCCAGCCGAAGAAGCCGCCCTTCCTTCCGCGTGCGTTGATGCCGACATTGCTCACGGGATTGAGCATGTCCGCATTCACCCAGGTGGTGTGGAAGATGTTCCAGCCACCCTGATCCACCGGGTCCTGCTTGGCGCGGCGCCCCACCAGGGTCTGCCAATCCATCGATTGCAGGTCGACGTTCATGCCGATCTTGCGCAGGGCCTGGGCGGTCACCGGCCCGAGCGGCGCGGCGATGGCGAGATCCGTCGGCTGCATCACGACGATGGGCTTCCCGTCGTAGCCCCCCTCCTTGAGGAGCTGCTTGGCACGGGCGAGGTCGGTCTTCGGCGCGCCGGCATCGGTGGCGTTTGGCGTGCTGCAGACGAACATGGCCAAACAGGGCACCATGTAATCCGGGTCGCCGATCTGGGCGTCGAGATAATCCTGCTGGTTGACGGCCAGCAGCGCGGCCTGGCGGATCTTCTCGTTGTCGAAGGGCGGATTGACCCAGTTCATCCGGAGCATGCCGGAAACGCCGAGCGTGTTGTAATTGATGATCTGGATGCCCGACGCCGCCTTCAGGATCGGCAGGAAATCGTGAGGCGGCTGCTCGATATAGTCGATCTCGCCGTTGATGAGCGCGTTCACGGCGGTCTGGTAGTCGGGGATGTTGAGCCACTCGACCCGGTCGACCTTCACCACCTTGGCGCCGGAGGTCCAGCTCGGCGCCTCGCTGCGCGGCACGTAATCGGGATTCTTCTCGTAGACGACCTTGAGCCCGGGCTGGAACTCGGCCTTGACGAAACGGAACGGGCCGGAGCCGATCTCCTCCGGCACGTTCTTGTCCGCCGGCGTCTCGGCGATGCGCTTCGGCATGATGAACGGCACGTTCGAGGATGGCTTGCCGAGCGAGGTGAGGACGAGGCCGTAGGGCTGTTTCAGCGTGAGGGTGAAGGTCTGGTCGTTCACCGCGTCGAGGGAGGCGGTGTATTGCATCAGCTTCTGGCCCATGCTGTCGCGCTTGCCCCAGCGCTGCAGCGACGCGATGCAATCGGCCGAGGTCACGGGCGCACCGTCGTGGAACTTCAGCCCGTCGCGCAGGGTGAAGCTGTAGGTGAGCTTGTCGTCGCTGACGCTATAGTCCTTCACCATCTGCGGCTGGACCTTGAAGCTCGCATCGGTGGCGAACAGCGTGTCGTAGATCATGTAGCCGTGGTTGCGGGCGATGTAGGCGGTGGTGATGATCGGATCGGTGATCCGCAGGCCCGAATGCATCACGGCGCGGATGGTGACGGGCTTGGCCTGCGCCATCGCCTCCCCCGGCATGATGCCCATCGTGACGGCAGCGAGAGCGAGAGCTGCCCGGAAACCGGTCCTGATCGCCTTGTCCATGAACTCTTTCCCCAACGCCGCGCCGCGGCTCTCGTGACGAAGTGTATGCAGGATGCAGGCCGTTGTATTCAGTCGAGCCTCGCCATCAGACCGGCCAGCAGCCTCGCGCGATGCACTAGCGAAGCGGTGAGCACGTGCTCGTCGAGGGTGTGGTAGCCGGCACCGCAGGGCCCTAGACCGTCGAGGGTCGGGATGCCGAGATTACCGGTGAAATTGCCGTCCGAACCGCCACCGAAGCTCTCATGTGGCAAGGTCGAGCCGAGGCCCTCCGCGATACCGCGGGCGGTCTCGTAGAGCGCCATGGTCCCGGCATCGGGCTCCCAGACCGGGCGGGTGACGCCGCGCGTCACGCTGAACGCGACGCCATCCGACTCGCCGTCGAGTGCCAGCATCCGCGCGACGCCACGATCGAGGTCGCCCTGGCGCTTGGCCATGCTCAGCACCTCGCCCCGGCAGGTGGTGGCCACGCAGTTCACCCATTGGCCGCCCTGGACGATGCCGACGCTGAAGGTGCAGTCGGCATCCGACATCGCCTCGATGTCAATGATCCGCTGCGCCATGGTGCGGATGGCCGAGCGCCCTTCGCCGAGCCGCGCGCCGGCATGGCTCGGCCGGCCGGTGGCCGTGAGGTTGAAGCGGGCGATGGCGTAGCGCCCGGTGAGGACGCCGTCCCCCGGCTGACCGGGCTCCGGCACCAGCACGTAGCGGTGGCGCACGGCCTCCGCCTCGATCAGGTCGCGGGTCGAAGGGCTGCCGACCTCCTCGTCGCTGGTGAGGAGGAAGGTGACGGGAAGCGGCGTCGCGACGCCGGCCTTGTGAAGCGCCTTGACCGCTTCGAGCGCGATGAAGTTCCCACCCTTCATGTCGAGGATGCCCGGCCCGTAGCAGCGCTCCTCCTCCACCCGCCAGGGCAGCGCCGCAAGCGTGCCGACGGGATGGACCGTATCGAGATGTCCCAGCACGAGGATGCCCGGCTCGTCGCGCCGCGGATGCGGGAACCGGGCACGGACACAATCGCCGAAGCCCATCCGGCCCGGGATCGTCTCCACCGTGGCGCCCGCCATGGCGAGGTCGCGGGCGGCGACATGCATCATCCGGTTCACCGCAGCCCCGTCGTGGGTCGGGCTCTCGCACTCGATCCAGGGGCGCAGGCCGGCGAGCATCCCGGCGAGGTCGGAAGGAAGATCCATCGGATTCATCGATCAATCCTGTGCGAACGGGTCGGCGATACGGGGCCAGTAGGCGGGGTCGCGCTTGGTGTAGGGGATCGCGCCGTAATCCGGCGGGACGGCGCCGGGGGCGGACACGTATCGGATCTCGCTGGCGATCGGGGCGAAGGCGGCGTGGAAGTGCTGCATCGACTTCACCACGACGATGCGCTTGTCGTCGAGCGTCAGGCCGAGGCCGGTATAGGCGTCCGGCGCGAAGGGCTGCTGGCGCAGCGAGGTCAGCACGATGTGGATGCCGTCCGCCTCGACACATGCGCAGGGGCCGAGGTGAGCCCGTCCGCCGCTGAGGCCGCCCTGGCTATGCGCCTCGGAGAGCCCGCGCACGGTGATGCGCAGGTCGAGGGGGACACCCGAGGTGATCCCGCACTTGCCGGCGATGCGCAGATCGAACGCGGCCCCGATGCCGGCCTCGTGGCAGATGCCGACCGCGCCGGGATCCCAGTACAGGCCGGTGACGGCGCCGCGAATGCCCCGCTCGACCATGCGCGCCAGGATCGCGGTGTTGTCGGAGGGCGCCCCGGCCCCTGCATTGTCGGCGATATCGGCGAGCACCATCGGGCGCGGGTCGGTGGAGGCCATCGCCGCGTCGAGGGCGGCGTCGATCGTGTCGGCCTTCGTCGTCGCCTCGTCGCGCATCGACCAGATTTCGGCCGCGAGGTCCCGGGCGAGGGCGGCGGCCTTCTCCGCGTCGCCGTCGGCCACGACCAGCATCCGGGCGCCGACCTCGGCGACGTCGCCCCATGGGAAGCCGTGTCCGAAGGAAACGGAGAGAATGCCGTTCCTGCCTTCCAGCGCCTCCATCCGACGCACGAAACCGGCGACCGGCTCGGCCGTGGTGCGCCACATGTTGACCATGCGGCAATCGTGGATCGCCATGACCGGGCGGATCGCGCCCTTGGCCGTATCGATCACCAGCGGATAGAGATCGCGCGCCCGCGCCACGATGTCGGTATGCGGGTATTCCTTGTAGATCACGACGATATCGGCCGCGTCGCGGATCGCCTCGGTGAGATGGCAATGGAGGTCGAGCTCGACGCCGATCGCCACCTCCGGCCCGACCACGGCACGGACCCGCTCCAGAACGTCGCCCTCGCAATCGTCGTAGCCCTGCGCCACCATGGCGCCGTGCATGAACAGCAGCACCGCATCGACCGGCAGCGCCGCGCGAAGATCGGACAGCAGCGTGTCGCGCAACTCCTCGTAGACCGCGCGCAGGGTGATGCCGCCGGGCTGGGCGAAGGTGGAAAGGCTTTCGACCACCTCGTACCCGTCGGTCTCGGCCATCTCGCGCCAGGCCTTGAGGCCGATATTGCTCAGGCTCGGCGGCCCCAGGCTCCCGTCGCGGCGGGCGTAATCGGCGAGGAAGGCGGCCCTGCCCGTCGGCAGGGGTGTGAAGGTGTTCGTCTCGGTGGCGAGGCCGGCGATGAAGAGCTTCACGTGGGCGGCGTCTCCTGACGGGGATGGAGCATGATGACGGTCTCGGTGGCCGCGTCCACCGCCTCGCGGGAATAGAGCAGGGGCACGGTCTCGCTCGCGGCCCAGGGCGCCGCGTGATCGTCGTAGTGGCGGCTGTCGGCGCGGCCCGACTGGCCCGGCGCGTTGACGCACACGCTCGCATCCCAGTCGCCGACATCGATCACCATGCGGAACGAGGCGCCCGTAGTCAGGCGACCGTCATCGGGGCGGTAATCCGCATGCATGACGGATGCGGCCGAACCGCCGACGGGCAGCGGGCCGACGGACGCGCAATCGGGACCGCCGATGCCGGCCAGCGGATGCGCGAACAGGCCGTGGTGGAACCCGCCCCATTGCCAGAAAGCCGGATCGGCACCGAAGCGCGCCTCGCAATCGAGCCAGGCCGAGGCGAGGGCGCGGGTGACGAGCGCCGTCCGCGTGGCCTCGTCGAGATGAGGGTGGCCGTGTTCCAGGGCGTCGAGCAGGGTCTCGGTATCGCCCGGTTGGAACAGGGAAGCGGTGACGGGATCGGGCGCCAGGGCGGCGAGGAGGCGACGTCGGAGGTGGCGACTCCACAGCATCTCGATGAGGCAGGCGGCGGCACTCTCCGCATGCAGATGCCCGTCGAAGCCGAGGAGCAGACCGATGGCGGCCTCGGCCGCCGCATCGTCGGGCGGGGGCAGGGCGGCGACGAGCCGACCGAGGCGCAGGGCCGGCTCCGAAAAGACGTCGCCCTGGAGGCGGCGGGCGCCGTCGAGCGCGTGCACGGCATCGGCTTCGAGGACGGAACGGATGCGCCGCGCCCGCCAGGGCTCGTGCCATTCGAAGCCGAGCCTGCGCGTCTCGGCCGGGTAACCCTGCGGCAGGTTCATCTCGTTGGCGCTGAAGACGAAGCCGCATTCCGGGTTCACCGAATGCGGCAGAACGATCGGGTCGTGGAAACCGGCCCATTCGTAGCGGCCGTCGCCGGGCACCGGCAGCAGCCCGTCCCAGTTCGACCGCACCGGCGCCTTGCCGGCCATGAACCAGGCGATGGTACCGCCCGCATCGGCATAGAGCTGGTTGGTGGAAGGTGCCGACCAATGGCGCAGGGCGTCGCCGAACTCCGTCACCGTGGTGGCGCCGAGATAGGCGAGGCTGCCGAGATAGGCGGCGGTGCCCGGTTCGGACCAGACCGTGCGCACGGCGAAGGCCTGGCGCCCGGTAACGTCCTCACAGATGACCGGACCATGGCGGGTGAAGGAGAGGGTGACCGCCTCGTCGGGTCCGCCGCATACCGGGATGCGCTCGACGGTCCGCTCCATTGTCGCCCAGCCCGTGCCGTAGCGGTAGAGGCCCGGATCGTCGGGATGGGTCTCGTAGACGAACAGGTCCTCCTGATCGATCGGCGCGATGGTGAGGCTGAAGGCGGCGGTGCCGTTATGGCCGATGGAGATGCCCGGCAGCGCCGGCTCGCCCGCACCGATCACGTCGAGCCCGGGGGCGGTGAGATGGACCACGTAGCGCAGCGACGGCAGCTGGTAGGCGCGGTGCGGGTCGCTCGCCAGGATCGGGCGTCCGGTGGCGGTCCTGGCGCCGGAGACTGCCCAGTTGTTCGAGCCGTCGATCGCGTCCACCGCCTCTGTGGCGGACTTTGCGCCGACCCGGCTCACAGTGCCGAAGGCGTCGACCTCGCACCAGTCGGAGGCCTCCTCCCGCGTGGCGGCGAGCCGGGCCGGATCGAAGCTCACCGGCGCGGTGGCGAGGCGGAAGGTCGTCAGGAGATCGTCAGGGAAGCGCTCGGGCGCCAATCCTTCGGGGATGATCGGATCGTGGATCGGGCTCAGCGCCTTGCGCAGGGCATCCGCCGCGAGGCCGCAGCGCGCGAGCACCCGCGCGCGCGCGACCTCGGAGGCGACGTTGCGCACCAGGGCGTGACTGCGGATCCGCACCACGTCCTCGGCGGTCCAGAAGGCCGCGCGCGTCCCCATGGCGGCAAATTCCGGCGGGAGAAGGTCTGCCCGGTCACGGGTCAGGGACACGAAGGCATTGAGCCCGTGCACGAACGCCTCGACGATGGCCCGGGTACGCGGGTGGCCATAGGCCGCCCATTCGGCCTCCATGTCACCGCGATACAGGAAGAGCCGCGCCGCCCGATCCTGCGCGAGGTAGCCGGGCCCGAAATCGGCCGCGAGCAGGCCGAGACCACGCTTGCGCCACAGGTCGAGCTGCCACAGGCGGTCGCGTCCCGCATTGAAGCCCTGGGCCATGAAGGCATCGTCCTGCGAGGCCGCCCGGATATGGGCGACGCCCCAGCGGTCGAGACGAATTTCGACGGGCGCGGAAAGCCCGTCGATGGGGATGGGATCGGATCGGGGCGGCGGTTGCCTCATCGCTGCGGCTCCGGACAGATGCATCGGCCTCCGGCATGGATCATGAATTCAATTCGACCCTTTCTGCGCCGATCTGGCAAGCCACAGGCCAGACCCTGCCGAAACCGGAGGATGAGATGGACGCCGCTCCGACATCGACGAGCCTGGATACGGGCGGCATCGTCGCCCTCGCCGCGACCCGGATGGTGGAGGCGATCCGAGCCCGCCACGTCTCCTGCCGCGAGGTCATGGAGGCCCATCTCGACCGCATCGCCGAGGTCAACGGACGGGTGAACGCCATCGTCTCCTTGCGGGATCGGACCGAGCTTCTCGCCGAGGCCGACGCCGCCGACGCGGATCTCCGGCGCGGGCACTGGCGCGGACCGATGCACGGCCTCCCCCACGCGGTGAAGGACCTCGCGCCGACGCGGGGGCTCCGCACGACATTCGGGTCACCGATCTTCGCCGAGCATGTGCCGGAGGGGGACGCTCTGTTCGTGGAGCGCCTGCGCCGGGCGGGCGCGATCCTCATCGGCAAGACCAACGTCTCCGAATTCGGCCTCGGATCGCACAGCTACAATCCGGTCTGGGGCACCACGCGCAACGCCTACGATTCAGCCCTGAGCGCCGGAGGAAGCTCGGGCGGTGCCGCCGTCGCGACGGCCCTGCACATGGTGCCCATGGCCGATGGCAGCGACTTTGCCGGCTCTCTCCGCAACCCCGCCGGCTGGAACGGCATCTTCGGATTTCGCCCCTCGGCCGGACGGGTCCCGTCGCTGCCGGGGCCGGACGCCTATCTCCAGCAACTCGCCACGGACGGGCCGATGGCGCGCAACGTCGGCGATCTCGCTCTTCTGCTGTCGGTGATGAGCGGGCACGACGAGCGCGCCCCGCTGTCGCTGACGGAGCCGAGCCTGTCCGCGGAATTGCCGGAGGACGACCTGAAAGGCGCCCGCATCGGCTGGCTCGGCGACTACGCCCGCGCATTGCCGATGGAGGAGGGTATCCTGCCCCTATCCCGGTCGGGGCTCGCCTCGCTCGAAGCGGCGGGGTGCCGGATCGAGGAGGTCGATCTCGGAATCAGCCGGGACGAGATCTGGCAATGCTGGCTGGTCTGGCGCCACGTCCTCGTCGGCAGCCGCTATCGGCCGCTCTACGACGACCCGGAAAAGCGCGCCCTGATGAAGCCGGAATTGATTTGGGAGATCGAGGGCGGCCTACGTCTTTCGGCGGACGATCTCTATCGGGCCTCCGTGACGCGGACGCGGCTCTACCAGCGTTTCCTCGCGCTGTTCGCCGAGTGCGATGCGCTGGCCCTGCCGAGCGCTCAGGTCTTCCCCTTCGCCCAGGAACTCCATTGGCCGACGACGATCGCCGGCACCAAGATGGACACCTATCATCGCTGGATGGAGGTGGTGGTGCCCGCGACCCTGTCCGGCTGCCCCACGATCTGCCTGCCGCTGGGGCCATGGGGACCGGACGGTCGATCCTCCGGCCTGCAGCTCATCGGACGGCCCGGACGGGACCGGGCACTGCTTCGCCTCGCCCAGGCCTTCGAAGAGGTGAGCCGGCCGAGTGACAGGCTTCCAGACTGACGCGCAGGCAATCGCGAAGGAACCCGGCCCGTCACCGGCCGGTATCCGCCGGCGCTTGATCGCGGACCGTTGAGTTCTCGCCGCGGCACGGCCCCCGTGAATCGCTTCTCATCATGGAAATTGACGGGTCGTTTATTGTTCGTGGCTCGATACACTCTTCCCGGACATTCGCCGGACCGACGCGGCGCCTGGAGGCATCAGATGAAGGTCGAATCCGCTATCCTGCTCGGACTCTTCGCGGCGTCCCCGGCCGCCGAGGCGCTGGCGCAGAGCCCTCGCGACGTTCCGATCACCCAGGATCTGCGCCGCGAAGAGCGCATCGAGCGCCGGCTCGACCGGGACATGCCACCGCCGGTGGATCCCAACGTGACGCCGGACAATCCGGACGGTGTCGTCGGCTTCGACGGCCCCCCGGGCGTCTTCGAGAACGGTGTCGAGAGGGGCAGCCCGCTCTCGTCCGGATCACTGGAGGAGGACGACGACGACGATTGAGCCTTTCGCCAGCGCGCGGGCCGGGCCCCGAACCGAAGGAACGCCGTCTGCGACACCGATGCCGTCACTCGCCGGTTCGTCGACCCTCGTCATCTCCATCGCCGCATTGCACCATAACCGCACTTTGCCGGCCTGCCGTTGCCATGTGTGAATGTGACCGGCCCGGAAACGTGCCATGGCCGCATCGCCGTGACGCGCGAAGCTCGCGATGAAGCTGAAACGCGATCCCGACGAGGCGAGATTCCGATGAGACAAGATTCCACGGAAGCCACCGCCAGTCTCACATTCGAGCAGATCCGGCGGCGGGCTTATGAACTCTGGGAGCGCAATCACCAGCCGATGGGGTTCGAGATCGAGTTCTGGCTGATGGCCGAAAAAGAACTGAGGGCGGAGCGGAATCGCGCGGGGAGGGCGGACGCCGAGGCGCCGAGGGGCAACACCCGGCCTGCGCAATCCTAGCAAGCCGCCTTCGGAGCATGCCCGGGCAACGCATCGTCAAGACATATCCTTCATGGCCGGGCCGCATGAAGGCATTACTTTTCTAGATAGCCTCGCGCTCACAGATAGTTGAGGTGCCCGATAAACAGGCTTTTCATGGATACATGACGATAAAGGCAGCACTTCGCTGCCGCTCCGTTTCAGACATTCTTTAAGCATTCCAAGTACTTTTCGGGGCGATCCCTCAACTAGATCATCCATCCCTCGGAACGCTTGTCATGCTGAGTCGTCTCTCCCTGCGCGCACGCCTGATCGGTGCCTTCGCCATCACGACGATGTTCCTCGTCAGCATGGGTGCCGTCGCGTTGACCGCCACACGGACGATCAACGGGCATCTGGTCGCGGTGCAATCCGATTCTCTGCCGAGCGTCGCCAAGGCCGGTGAGATCTCGGGATGGATCGCACGCTACGCGATCAGCCTCTACCGCCATCTCGGTGCGGTCGATCCCGATTCGAAGAAGCGCTACGATGCCGAGATCACGGAGCGCCAGGGCAAGGTCACGCGCATCCTCGCCGAATACGCGTCCCTCACCAGTTCTCCTGGCGAGCAGGCCCTCTACGACAAGCTCAACGCGACCTGGCGCGATTACTTGACGGAGAACAAGGCCATCCTCGATCTCTCGCGCAGCGGGATGAACGAGGATGGGCTCGAGCGGTTGCAGGGGGCATCCACCGATCTCCAGCGGATGAGCACCTCGCTGGCGGACCAACTCGTCGCCATCAACAACGAAGCGGCGGAGACGTCCCGCCTCGCGAGCCGGCAGGCGTTCGAACGGACCGAGACCATCGTCGTCACCGCCGGCATCGGCGGTCTGGTGCTGTCGGCCCTGCTCGCCTTCTGGATCATTCGCGGCGTCACCGGAGGCATCGCCTCGGTGGTCGAACCGATGCAGGCGCTGGCCTCGGGCGACCTGTCAGTCTTCATCCCGCGCCAGGGAGAGGGGACAGAGATCGGCACGATCGCGGATGCGGTGCAGGTGTTCAAGACGCGCCTCATCGCGATGCGGGTCCTGGAAGAGGAGACCGTGCTCTCGCGGGCCGGCGCCGAGGCGCAGCGGCAGGCGGCCATGGATAAGATGGCCGACGATTTCGAGCAGGCGGTGGGTGGCATCATCGGCAGCGTGGCGTCGGCGGCGAACCAGCTCCAGGGCACGGCGCGCTCGATGACGGTGACGGCCACGCAGACCGCTTCGCAATCCCTGACGGTGGCCGCAGCCGCCGAGGAAGCCGCGTCCAACGTCAACACCGTCGCGGCCGCCGCCGAACAACTGGGCTCCTCGGTCCAGGAGATCGGGCGTCAGGTCGACGGATCGGCCAACCTCGCCACCCTCGCCGTGAACGAGGCCGCGCGGACCGCCTCTCTGGTCCAGGAACTCAGCATTGCGGCGGGCAAGATCGGCGACGTCGTCTCGATCATCTCGGAGATCGCCGGGCAGACCAACCTGCTGGCGCTGAATGCCACCATCGAGGCGGCCCGGGCCGGCGAGGCCGGCCGTGGCTTCGCCGTGGTCGCTGCCGAGGTGAAGCAGCTGGCCAGCCAGACCACGCGCGCGACCCACGAGATCAGCGACCAGATCGGCCGCATCCAGGCCTCGACGGGACAGGCGGTCTCGGCGATCGGAACTATCGCCGCGCGGATCGGCGAGATCAGCAGTGTCGCCACCTCCATCGCCGCCGCCGTCGAGGAACAGGGCGCGGCGACGCAGGAGATCGTGCGCAACGTCTCACAAGCCGCGATCGGGACGGGAGAGGTCACCGCCAACGTCTCCAGCGTGGCGAACGCGGCCGAGGAGACCGGAGCCGCCGCGAGCCAGGTTCTTACCTCTGCTTCCGCGCTGTCGCAGCAATCCGGACATCTCAGCGCGGAAGTGACCCGATTCCTCGCCACGGTCCGGGCCGCCTGAGCGGCATCGGAAACGGCAGGCCACGGACGTTCTCGCGTGCAGCATGCATGCGTGACGTGTGGTTTTTGTGCCTTCAGGCCGAGCGGAAATCCCCGTGAACTGCACACGGAGCAGGCAACCGGGCTGCCCGTTTGGCTTTGCCCGTAATGTGAGATTTGTTGGCATCGATCTTGTTACATCGCTCACCGCACGGCCGGCGGCAATGGTCCGGGCCCACGGCACGAAGCGGAGTGATGTTGATGATCAAGGGCACGATGAACCGCCGCCATGCGCTCAAGCTTGGATTGGCGGGGGCCGGCGGCGCGGTGGCGATGCCGTTCTTCGCGCGGAATGGGCTGGCTGCGGAGCCGATCAAGCTCGGAAGCCTCCTCGACGGGACCGGTGCGCTCGGGCTCGAGGGCAAACGGATGATCGAGACCACCGAATACGCGGTGGAACTGCTCAACAAGGCCGGTGGCCTGCTGGGACGGCCGATCAAGCTGATCGCCTACGACACCCAGTCGAACATGCAGCTCTATACCCAGTACGCTCAGACGCTCGCCCTGAAGGATAAGGTCGACGTCATCCAGGGCGGCATCACCTCGGCCTCGCGCGAAGCGATCCGGCCGATCTTCGGCCGCTCCAAGACGCTCTACTTCTACAACACTCAGTACGAAGGCGGCGTCTGTGACCGCAACGTCTTCTGCACCGGCTCGACCCCGGCCCAGACCGTCAACCACATCGTCGACTACGCCCTCAAGAACTGGGGCAAGAAGGCCTACATCGTCGCGGCCGACTACAATTACGGGCACATCACCGCGAGCTGGATGACGAAGTTCATGAAGGACGGCGGCGGCTCGGTGGCCGGCACCGACTTCTTCCCCCTCGACGTGACGAACTTCTCCTCCGCCATCAGCCGCATCCAGCAGGCCCAGCCGGAGATCGTCCTTTCCGCCCTCGTCGGCGCGAACCATTCGGCCTTCTACCGGCAATGGGACGCCGCCGGCATGAAGGGCAAGATCCCGATGGGCGCCAGCGTGTTCGGCCTCGGCGACGAGCTGACCACCATGGACACCTCCACCACCAACGGCATCCTCACCTGCTACGGCTGGTACAACGACCTCGACACGCCCGCGAGCAAGGCCTTCGTCTCAGGCATGCAGGGTAAGTTCGGCGCCGACGTCACCGATCTGAGCGAGCTCGACACCGCCACCTACGAAGGCATCATGTTCTGGGCGGAAGGTGTGAAGAAGGCCGGGTCGATCGAGCGCGACGCCGTCATCGCCGCCCTGGAGAGCGGCATCACCATCGATTCCCCCACCGGCAAGGTGACAATGGATCCGGGCACCCACCACACCATCCGCAACACCTATCTCGCCCGTCCGAAAGATCGGAAATGGGAGCAGCTGGCGACCTTCCCGAATTCGTTCCCGGCCGATACCGGCGGTGCCTGCGACCTCGTGAAGAACCCGCGGATGAACAAGCAGTTCACGCCCGACCTGAAGGGCTGAGGCGCCTCTTCATGGATCTCGCGGGGCTCCTGACCTTCAACGTCCTCACCGGCATCGCCACCCTGGTCCTGATTACCCTCGGACTCGGGGTGATCTACGGGATGATGCGGATCATCAACCTCGCCCATGGCGAGTTCATGATGCTCGGCGCCTACACCGCCGTGATGGCGAACGGCGCCGGGGTGAACATCTGGATCGCCATGCTCGTCCTGCCGCCTCTCGTGGTGGGGGCGGTGGGGCTGATCCTGGAGCGCACCGTCATCCGCTTCCTCTACGGGCGGATGATGGACACGATGCTGGCGACCTGGGGCATCAGCCTCGGGCTGATCGGCCTGATCACCACGCTTTACGGCAACGTCGTGCGCGGCGTCTCGACACCCGTGGGCAGCTTCGAGATCGGCCGCTACGGCGCGAGCCTCTACAGTCTCGTCATCATCGCCACGGCCCTCGCCGTGCTGATCGGCATGTTCCTCCTGCTGCGCATGACGAAGTTCGGCCTGATCCTGCGTGCCACCATGCAGAACCCGCGCATGGCTGCCGCCATGGGGGTCTCGCCCAACCGCATCTACATGGCGACCTTCGGCCTCGGCGCAGCGCTCGCGGGCCTCGCCGGCGGGGTACTCGCGCCGATCTCCGGCGTCTCGCCGTCCATGGGGGCGGCCTACATCTCCCGCGCCTTCATCACCGTGCTCGGCGGCGGCCCGGCCATCGTCACGGGCACCGGCCTCGCCTCGTCGCTGTTCGGATTCATCAACGAACTGGTCTCGTTCAGGACCACGCCCGTCATCGGTGACGTCGCCCTCCTCGTCGCCGCGATCCTGCTGATCCGCGTGCTGCCGCAGGGCATCACCGGCCGCTACCTGAGGCGCAGCTTATGAGCCCCGTCGACCGTCGTTCCGCAGCGGGGTTCCTCGTGACCCTCGGCCTCATGCTCGCCATCCTGTTCGGGGCGCCGCACGCCCTCGACACATTCGGCCTCGTCCAGGCCACGAGCTTTGCGGCGCTCGCCATGTTCGCCCTCAGCCAGGGCTTCATCTGGGGCTATGGCGGCGTGATGTCGTTCGGGCAGGCCGCCTTCCTCGGCCTCGGCGGATACGCCTACGCCGTCTCCGTCATCAACATGGGCGACAGCACGCTGCCCATCCTCATCGCCATCCTGGTGCCGACCCTGTTCGCGGGCCTGCTCGGCTACTTCATGTTCTACGGCCGGATCTCGGACGCCTATATCGGCGTCATCACCCTCACCGTCTCGGTGATCCTGTTCCAGCTGGTGAACACCACCTCGGGCAGCCAGTACCGGATCGGCGAGGCGGAGCTCGGCGGCTTCAACGGCATCCCGGCGATCCCCGCCCTCAACAGGCTCGGCGACCCCGGCAATCCGCTGGACAATGACGGCATCTGGTATGCCGCCATGGGCGCGCTGATCCTGGTCTACGCCGCGTTGCGCTGGGTCCTGGCGAGCCGCTTCGGCAGAGTGGTCGTGGCGATCCGCGAGAACGAGGTCCGGGCGCAGCTCATCGGCTACGACCCGCGCCTGTACAAGCTCCTGGCCTTCATGATCTCGGCTGCCATCGCGGGGCTCGCCGGCTGCCTCTACGCCAATTGGGGTGGGTTCATCAGTCCGACGGTGTTCGGCCTGTCGATGTCGGCGCAGGTAATCATCTTCGTGCTGGTGGGCGGCCTCGGTACCCTCGTTGGCCCTATGCTCGGCGCGGTGCTGATCCAGTGGCTCATCATCGAGGCCGGCTCGCAGAACGTCGTCGATTCCAATCTCGGCCTCGGCATCGTCCTCGTTGCCTTCGTTCTGCTGATCCCGCAGGGGCTGCTGCCGGTGGTGAGGAACCTGGCCCTGCGCCTCCCGGACCTCGTCGCGAAGGCCCGGCAGGGCGGGAATCGCAAGGCGGCAGAACCCGCGCCCGGCGCGCTGGCCGGGGAGGTCCGTCCATGACCGTGAGCGCGACGCCTCCGGCACCGCCGATCCGCCCACCTTTGCGCCCCCTCGTGGAGGCGCGCGGCGTCACCATGCGCTTCGGCGGCGTGACGGCGGTGGGCAATGTCGATTTCGTCCTCGGCGAGGTCGAGCTGCGTTGCCTCATCGGCCCGAACGGCGCCGGCAAGAGCACCTTCTTCAAGATGCTCACCGGCCAGCTGACGCCCACCGAGGGCCGCATCCGCTTCCGCGACATCGACATCACCGGGGCCGAGCCTCACCGGATCGCGCGGCTCGGCGTGGGGATCAAGACCCAGGTGCCTAACGTCTTCAACGGCCTGTCGGTGCGCGAGAACGTGTTCGTTGCGGCAGGTCGGCGCAAGTCCATCGCCCGTACCCGTGCCATCGTCGACGAGACGCTGACGCGGCTCCAGTTGACGAGCATCGCCGAGCGCAATGTCGGGCAGCTCGCCCACGGACAGCGCCAATGGGTCGAGATCGCCACCGTGCTCGCCCAGGAGCCCGAACTGATCCTCCTCGACGAGCCGGCGGCCGGCATGACCCATGACGAGGTCCACCGCACCGCCGAGCTCATCCGCGAGATCAACCGCACCCATGCCCTCATCGTGGTGGAGCACGACATGCCCTTCATCCGGATGATCGCCAGGACCGTCACCGTGTTCAACCAGGGCCGTATCCTGATGGAGGACAGCGTGGAGCGCGTGCTCGCCGACCAGCGCGTCCGCGACGTCTATCTCGGCAAGCAGGCCGCGTGAGCCGGGCGATGGATATGACGAATCCGATCGCGCCGATCCCGCTCTCCATCTGCCCGAACTCCGCGGCCGAGGCGGCGAAGCCCGCGCTCCTCTCCGTCGAGGGCCTGCATTCCGGCTACGGCCGCATCCCGATCCTCGGCGGCGTCTCGCTCACCGTCGGAAAGGGCGAGTTCGTCGGCATCCTCGGCCATAACGGGATGGGCAAGACCACGCTGCTGCGCACGCTGATGGGCTACCTGCCGGCCACCGCCGGCCGCATCCGGCTCGGGGACGACGACATCGCCAGGCGCTCGCCCACGGCGCGGGCGCGGCTCGGCATGGGCTTCGTGCCCCAGGGGCGGGAGATCTTCGGCACCTTGAGCGTGCGCGAGAACCTGCGGATGGGCTGCCTCCTCTCCGACAGGAACGAGGACGAGACCATCGCGGAGATTCTCGCCGTCTTCCCCCGGCTCAAGGCCTATCTCGACCGGCCGGGCGGGGCATTGTCCGGCGGCGAGCAGCAATTGCTGGCTCTGGCCCGCTGCCTCTGCGGCAATCCCCGCATCCTCCTCCTCGACGAGCCGACGGAGGGGATCCAGCCCTCGATCATCGAGGAGATCATCGAGACGCTGCAGGCGATCGGCCGGGCGCGCGGGCTGACGATCCTCCTCGTCGAACAGAACCTCACCTTCATCTCCGGCCTCTCGGAGCGGGTCCTGATCCTGCAGAAGGGCGTCATCACCCGCGAGATCCCGGCCGAGATCGCCCGCGACCGGGCGATGATCGAGGAGTTCGTCGGCATGGCCTGACGCCGACCAGGCCCCTTCCGCCCGCCCCCCTCCGCCTGCGCCTCGCCACCTGAAACCAAGGAGACATCCCGCGATGGATGCTACCCCGACCGCACTATCCGTCGGCCTCGACATCGTCGAGATGACACTGGCCGACGTGGCCGACGCGTTTGCCGGCGGCGTGACCGCTGAAGCGCTGACGCTCGCCTTCCTCGACCGGATCGCCACCTACAACCCGCATTACAACGCCATCATCGTCATGAACCCGGAGGCCCTCGACGACGCCCGCGCCATCGACGCGCGCCGGGCGGCCGGCGAAGCCCTGGGACCGCTGGCGGGCGTGCCGGTGGTGATCAAGGATCCGATGGACATGGCCGGGCTGCCGACCACGGCGGGATGGCGCTTCCTCAGCGCGCGAGCCGGCGGCGTCGACCTGATCCCCGAGACCGATTCACCCGTGGTGGCGCGGATGCGGGCAGCCGGCTGCGTCATGCTCGGCAAGACCAACGTTCCGGTGCTGAGCGCCACCGGCAGCCATGCCAACGACAGCTGGGCCGGGCCGACCCTGAACTCTGCTGCTCCCGACTGCCTACCCGGCGGCAGCAGCGCGGGCACCGCGACCGCAGTGGGCGCCAGCCTCGCCGTGCTGGGTCTCGCCGAGGAGACCGGCGGCTCGATCCAGAACCCGGCCTCGGCGCAGGGGCTCGTCGGCATCAAGCCGACCTTCGCCCTCGTCCCCAATGCCGGCGTGGTGCCGCTGGCCGGCAGCACCCGCGACGTGGTCGGTCCCATCGCCCGCTGCGTGCGCGACGCGGCGCTGACCCTCGACGTTCTCGCCGGCTACACGTCCGAAGACCCGAAGACGGTGGCCGGCATCGGCAAGCGCCCCAAGGGCGGCTACGCCGCGAAACTCGACACGAATGGCCTTCGGGGCAAGCGCCTCGGCCTCTACGGGCCGGGCTGGCGCGATCTGCCGCTCTCGGCGGAAGCGGCCGACCTCTACGAGCGGGCGCAAGGCGAGATCACCGCCTGCGGCGCGACCCTGATCGCCGATCCCTTCGCCGGCACGGGCTTCGCGGCCCTCGCCGAGCCCACCGAGGGCCTGAACTCTTTCGACGCCCGGGGCATGGAATCGGTGCCCTACGACCTGCACCTCTACCTGCAGCGCCTCGGCTCGAACGCCGCCTTGAGAAGCGTCGCCGCCTTCGCCGAGGCGACGGCGGACGAGGATGCGTTCGGCCCCAAGGGCGTGCTGCACTACCTGCACCAATATCCGGCCTTCGAGGCGATCCTGGCCGATCCGACGCGGCCGCCGAATCTCTCGGAATTTCTTGCCCTTAGAGAGGCTTACCTGGAAATCTTCAACCGGGTTATGGACGAGAATGGGCTCGACGGCCTCGTCTTCCCGCAGATGCGCGATGCGCTGCCGCCCCTTCATGGCGGGAGGGCGATCAACGAGACCACGGTCTGCGAGATCAACATCGCCGGTCTGCCCGGCGTGACGCTGCCGGCCGGGGCCTATGACAGCGGCTCGCCGTTCAACCTGATCTTCGTGGGCCGGATGTGGAGCGAGGCCGACCTCCTCGGCTTCGCCTATGCCTACGAGGCGGCAACCGGCTACCGCAAGGCGCCGAGCCTCGTGGCAGGGGGCTGAGAGCGGACGGCGCGGCGGTCGTCCGCCGGCTTCACCCGAGGGCGAGGCGATCCGCAGGGGCGATCGTCCCGCCCTCGACGACCTCGAGATAGATCCCGAGGTCCACATGCCCGAAATGCTGCTTGATCGCCTTGGGCAGGTTCGCATCCCGCTCGGCGGTCGTCGGATTGACGTTGACGGCGCCGCAGCGCGGCGTGCGGGCGAGGCCGCGAAAGCGCACCGGGCCGATCACGACCTCGCGCCCGACCCAATCGAGTTCCTGCCACGGCTCCAGCCCGTCGAGATGGATGTTGGCGCGGAAGCGCAACGGGTCGAGATCCCGCCCCGTCGCCTCGGACAGCGCCCGCACCGAGGCGAGATTCACCACCGAGATCGCGCGCATCATCACCGGCGACAGCACGCTGGCATCGGTGAACTTGTGGTTCTCGCCCCGGACGAGACGGGGCCGCCCGCGCGTCTCCTCGCCCAGGTAATCGACGAAGAACTCCTCCGTCCCGGCGCGCCCCGCCTCGGTCGACAGGTCGGCTTCGAACAGGTTCTCCCCGTCGCGTCGGATCGTCAGGTGACCGGTCGCGGGGTCGAGCCGCGTCGCGAGAGCGGCAAGCGCCGTGTTGTTGCGCAGCATCAGGAAGAAGCCCTTGTCGAGGGGCTCCGGCTTTTCCGGGTCGAACGGGGTCGTCCCCAGCGCCAGGGCGTATTCCCGATCGTGGGCGAGCCCGCCTTCGGGGGTGACGCTCATGCGCGTCAGGGCCTCGGCCGACAGACCCTTGATCGGATAGCGGTAGAGAGCATCGACAGCGGGCATGGCGGATTCCTGGAGGGTGTGAGTTCTCGATGCCGGGGGAGGGCCCGATGCGCCATACGCTGTTTTGCGCAGGTGGTTCGGCCCGGTCCCGAGGAGATCGCGAAGCCGAAAAAGCCGGCTCCGCGCGAGCGGAACCGGCTTTCAAAGTGTGGGTTCTCGAGGCCGCAACGCCTCGGAATTCCTAGCCCGGAGCGAGGCCCAGCAGGGTGCCGAGGGGGACGACGAGGGTGAAGCCGCCGTAGAACCCGTCCTTGGCGCGGCGGGCCGTGTAAGGGTTGTAGTAGGAATTCGGATTGACGACGTATTGGACCACCGGCTCGAGAACCACACCCGCGCCGAGGTCGAAATGGGCGTTGACCTCGAACACGAACTTGTCGCGCGAATAGGCCTCGCCGGTACCGCCGGCGATGAAGTTGGCGTCCGACAGGAAGGCGGCGTAATTCTCGTTCAGCCGCTGCCAGTTGGCCTTGATGCCGTAGGTGTCGTTGGGCCGGCTCTGGTCGGGGGCCTGCAGGAGCAGCCCGGCAAACGAGTTGAAGCGGATCGGGATCGTCGGATCGAAGGCGTAGCCGGTGCCGGTATAGGCCGAGATCGCGGTCGGATGCAGGTTGCCCGCATCGCGCCCGCCATCGGCCCGCCACAGGGTCTGCGTGCCGGTGAGGACGACGCCCGAGGTGCCGGATTTCTGCAGCGACGGCGTCCCCGGGTTGAGGCCCTTCGACGTGCCGGCGATGGTCTTGAAGTTATCGTCGTGATCGGCCGTGTTGTAGAAGCCGGTGAGTGAGACGCGGCCGGGATAGGCCTCCATCGTATAGTCGGTCTTGCGGCCGATCTCGGTCATCACGACGGCACCGGCCAGACGCTCGTAGCCGAAATCATAGCCCGACAGGACATTGGTGTTGGGGTTCACGCTGAAGGCGCCGGCCTGGAGGTAGGTGGTCGGCGAGAGCTTGTAGGCGAGGTTGGCACCCCAGACGCCGAAGAGCGGCGAGGTGAAGCCGGCATTGAAGTAGAACATGTCCTGGAAGCAGGAATTGATCGAGTTGCACGGCGGGAGACCGTAATAGCGGTCCGGATGCGTGCGGCCGATCTCGACCACGAGCCGGTCGTCGAGAAGCTTCTGCTGGTAGGTCAGCAGCGACAGCCGGGTGCTGTTGGGCGTGTAGGGCGGCTGGTAGCCCACCGTGGTGTCACCGATGTCGCCGGCCATGTTGAGGTTGCGCACGAGGCCGAGGAAGGTCTGCGTGAAGTTGATCGAGCCGCCGGTGATGCCGGCGAGCTTCTGCATGTCGGCGGTCATGCTGAGGACGAAATAGGCGGCGTTCGATTGTTCGCCGGTGCGCAGGCCCGCACTCGGATTGGCCTGGTAGAAGTCGTAGATGTTGACGTCGAAGGTGAGCCCGCGCGCCGCCATCTCCGTGGCCCAGGGAGCGAGCGGACCGGTGCGGACGGGATCGGCGGGCTTGCCCGCGACCTCACGGGTGGTGCGCGGCTGCGTCTGATCGTTGAACTCGCCGACGGGGGACGCCGTCTGCGCCTCGGCGGAGAGCATCCCTGCGGCAAGCAATGCGCTGCCGACGAGGACCGGAAGCCCGGTGCGGCGAGCCGGTCGCGCGAAGGCGGCGCGGACGGGTTTCTCTGTCGCGTCTGTCGGCATCGTCGAACGTCCCCATGCTGCTGTCCCATGCACCTCGTCGACCGCGCGCCCGTCGAGGCGTGCCTATGCATGGAAATGTGAGATTGGACCGGTTCAGCAAGGCCAATGCCACACGCAAAGGGGAACCGGAAAAAAGTTCCATTTCCAAGTTTCTCAATTGAAACGACACCGCTGGGTTGTCGACGTCGCATTATCTCGTTGTGATTCAACCACTAGAGGGGTTTCCTCGCATCGCCGAACAACCCTCGTCGGTGCTTGAGACGCAGATCCGTCGCAGAAACAGGCAAGCCTGATCCCACAGACAGCAAAAGGCAGATAATTCAGGCAACTTTCCAAAATTCCCACAAATCGGGCATATTCGGATTGACAGACGGCCTTACCGTGGACCTCTTTGAGCCTCTCGGCCGCTGCCTTCGCTTTCCGTGAGCGACATTGTCATCGGCTGACCATCGGCATCTCGGTTCGGACGACATGAGACATCGGAAAGGACATGCCGACCCGTTGGATATGCCCGATCACAGCCCTTCGAACCCGGTCGTTCGCGACGAGATTTGGAGACGGGGCGCTGAAGGTCAGGGTGGCGGAATCCGGGTGCCGTCACAACCCCTGAGGGACGGGACGAGGCCCGGATCGAAGGCTAGGCGGCGCGGCGCGGCAGTGCCGACTGCAATCTCCATGGGAAACAGCGTGCGAAACACGTGTTTTCCTGCGGTTTCACCTCTCCAAAATCGCTACGCTCCGGCGGATTGGGGAGACGCCGACGCCGATGCTGACCGACCATCGCTATCAGGAAATCCTGTCCCGTCTGAACGGGACGGGACGGGTCGGGGTCTCCGACGTCGCCGCCTATCTCAGGGTGTCCGAGGAAACCATCAGGCGCGACCTCAAGGTGCTGGAGGAGCGCGGCGTCCTTCGCCGGATCCACGGAGGCGCGGTGCCGCCTCGCCTGGACCAGGACCGGCCTCTGCACGAGCGGGGCAAGACCAATCCTCGGGAGAAGGCCAAAGTGGCCGCGAATGCCGAGGGGCTGATCCGCGACGGGATGTCGATCTTCATCGACACGGGCACGACGACGCTGGCCTTCGCGCGGCGCCTGAGCGGGCGCAACCTGACGGTCACGACGAATTCCATCGACGTCGCGCTCCATCTCGGCAACGGCCCGGCGCGGGTCAACCTGACGCCGGGGATGCTGCGGGCGAGGGACAACGCCCTCGTCGGCTACGAGACGGTCGCCTACGCGCAGCGGTTCTACTTCGATCTCGCCTTCATGGGCATCGCGGCCTGCGACATCACCCATGGCTGGATGGATTACGAGGAGCACGAATCCGCGTTGCGGAAGGTCCTCAGAGGCCAGGCGCGCCAGAGCGTGCTGCTCGCCGATTCCCGCAAGTTCGGTCGGCAGGCGAACCTCTGCACCTTCGGACTCTCGGAACGGCTCACCCTCGTCACAGACCGGCCGCCGCCGCAGCCGTTCCTGGATCATTTCACCCAGCATGACATCGACCTCATCAGTTCCTGATACGGCAGCGGCGGCGCGCGCGTTCCACGCGCAGTTTGCGGACATCTCCACCTGCGGCGCGACGGGAGGTGGCGGTATCACCCGGCTCTGTGCCTCCGCCGCCGACGGCGAGGCCCGTCACCGCTTCGCCGACGCCGCCCGTGAGGCTGGGGCCGAGATCCTCGTCGACGCAGTCGGCAACCAATTCGCCCTGTTCCGCCTCTCGGGTATCCCCGGCGCCCCGCTGGTGATGATGGGCTCCCATCTCGACAGCCAGCCCAAGGCGGGCCGCTTCGACGGCACCTACGGTGTGGTAGCGGCCGGCTGCATCGGCGCGTCCCTGATGCGGGCGAGACACGCGGGCGAGACCTTCGCAGCGGATTTCTGCGCGGTGAACTGGACCGGCGAGGAGGGCGCGCGCTTCCGGCCGAGTCTGCTCGGCAGCAGCACCTATGCGGGTTCGCGCCGTATCGAGGAGGCGCTCTCGAGCCGCGACGATGCCGGCATCACTCTGTGCGAGGCGCTGGACGCGATCGGCTTTCTCGGCACGGACCGGCCGCCGCCGCTTCCCGCCTGCTACCTGGAGCTCCATGTCGAGCAGGGTCTCGTTCTGGAGAAAGCGAAGGCGGCCATCGGCCTCGTCACCCGCAACTGGGGGGCGGCGAAGATCGACGTGGTCTTCACCGGCGAGCAGGCCCATACCGGCCCGACCCCGATGCCGCGCCGTCGCGACGCGCTGCTGGCCGCTGCCTACCTCATCGCCGAGGTCAGGGAGATCGCCGAGCGCTGGCCGGGCCGCTTCCATTCCTCGGTGGGACGGCTTCTGGTGGAGCCGAACTCCCCCAACGTGGTCCCGGCGCGGGTGGAACTCAGCGTGGAGTTGCGCACGGCCGATGACCGACTGCTCACCGAGGCGAGCCTGATGGCGGAGGCGGCGATCGCCGAGGCCGCGAGCCGTGCCGGCATCTCGTCGACGATCACCGGCCGGACACTGCGGCCGATCCGCATTTTGCCGGAAGCCGTATGCGATCTCGTCGCCACCTGCGCGGAGGAGGCGTCCCTGCGGTCGTTGCGGATGGATACGGTGGCCGGCCACGATGCGATCAGCCTGCTCGGTCAATGCCCGACCGGCATCGTCTTCGTTCCCAGCGTCGACGGCGTCGCGCATAACGAGGCCGAGCTGACCAGGCCCGCGGACCTCGAAGCCGGGCTGGCGGTGGGATTGCGGGCCGCATGGCGCCTCTGCCGCGCCGGTGGATCTCCGGAACGCGCCTTGCTCTTCAAGCGGCCGGACGAGGCGTCCGGAGCGGTGAGATGATTCCCTTCGGCGAGGCCACCACCCCTTTCGACCGCCGCGTCGAAGCCATCATCGCCGCGCGGCCGGACTGGATCGCCCGGCATCCGCGCTATGCGCTGCATGCGGCGGCGGTGGCGTCCCCGACCCATCGGGCCGTCGCTTCGGATTGCGTCCTGATCACGTTCCGCGAAGGCGCGCCGGTCTTCCTCAAGATCCGCCACTCCGACATGGCGAAGGATGTGACGCCCCTGGCGGGGGAGGCGGCGCGCAAGGCCGCCCGCCTCGGCGTCGCGCCGGAGGTGGTCCACGATGCCGACGGGGCGCTCGGCCTCGCCTACCTGCCCGAGCCCTGGCGCTACGCCCGCGTCGGCGACCTTCAGGACAAGACCCTCCTGGCACGGGCACTGGACGCCAAGAAGCGGCTCCACGGCGACAGCCTCCTCGGCCTTCGCGTCTGCCCCTTCGAGCGGATCGCGCGCCTGGCTAAAGAGGCCCGCGCCGTCGGCGCTCCGCTTCCCGACGGGACCGATCGCCTCGTGGCGACGGCCGCCCTCATCCGCGAGGCGATCCACGCTTCGGGAATCGACATCCGCTTCTGCCACAATGACGGCATCGCCTCGAACATCATGATCGGGGAGGGCGATGCGCCCGGAATGAAGGACGTCCGGCTCGTCGATTTCGACCTCTCCGGCGACAACGACCCCTGGTTCGATGTCGGCGCCCTCGTCAACGAGGTCTGCGCCTTCGAGCCAGAGCGGCGCGAAGCAGTCGAGCATCATGCCGGCCGGTTCGACGAACGCCTCTACAACCGCTGCCGCCTCTACGGCGCCGTCGACGACGTGATGGGCGGCCTCTGGGGCGTCACCCGCGCGATCACCTCGGTTCGCGGCGGGATCGAGTTCTACAAATACGGGACCTGGCGGCTCCTGCACGCGCGCACGACCGTCGGTGCGCCTGATTTCGAAAGCTGGCTTCGCCGGCTGTGACACGGGCATCCGAGAGCGAAGGCACTGGACGGTGATGGGCTGGAAGGGCTTGGGCGACGGCATCAGCGAGGGCGAGCGCGCCCTGGAGGGCATCCTCGCGCGGGTCGCCTCGTGGCAGGGCCGGCCGCTCCGTTACCGGCCGGTGGCGGGCGGGATCAGCAACACCAACTGGCGCGTCGCCATCGGCGGGACGCAGGATTACTTCGTGAAGATGCCCGGTCGCGGCACGGAGATGTTCATCACCCGCGATTGCGCCAACGATGCCAGCCGGCGCGCCCATGCCTGCGGCTACGGCGTCGAGGTCGTCGACTACCTGCCCGATGCCGGCGTCGAGATCTTCGCTTTCGTCGAGGGCTACCGCGCCTCCTCGAACCTCGACTTCCTGCGCCCCGCCGTGCGCCACAATGCCGTGCATGCCCTCAAGGCCTTCAACGATTCCGCGCCGCTCGGGCTGACGAAGACGATCTTCGAGATGATCGAGGAGCATGTCGATCAGGTGGCGGAGGTGGGCGGCCGGCTTCCCGCCGACCAGGCCTACCTGATGCGCTGCTTGGCCGAGGCGAAGCTGGCCATGACGGCCTCCGGCCTCGATCTCGTGCCCTGCATGAACGACACTTTGGCCGGCAACTTCATGATCGACGACGCGGACAGGGTGCTGCTCGTCGATTTCGAATACGCCTCCAATAACGAGCGCGCCTACGAACTCGCCCTCTGGTTCGATGAGATGGCGTTCCCGGACGCGATCGAGCGCGAGATGATCGAGGCCTATTTCGGCCGCTGGTCCCCCGAGATCGAGGCGCGCATCGCGGTCCTGAAGGCCCTGGGCGATCTCAAATGGGCGACCTGGGCGATGATCCAGGAAGCCGTCTCGACCCTCGATTTCGATTATTACAAATACGGGACCTGGAAGCACATGCGCGCCCGCACCCTCTTCCACCATTCCGACTGGCCGCTCTGGCTGAGGCGCCTGTGATGGTGGGCATGGACGCATCGCCGTTTCCAGCCGGGGAGGGGGGCACGAAAGCGGATTTCCTCGCCTTCGCCCACCGCCTCGCCGATTTCGCCGCCCCCCTCGCCCGGCATTACTTCCGCACCGAACTGCCGGTGGAAGCCAAGGCCGATGCCAGTCCGGTCACCGCCGCCGACCGCGCCATCGAATCCCTCCTGCGTGCCGAAATTCGCAGCGTCTATCCCGATCACGGCATCCTCGGTGAGGAGGAGGGCGGCGATTTCGAGCGGCCACTCACCTGGGTGATCGACCCCATCGACGGCACCAAGAGCTTCATCACCGGCATGCCGCTCTTCGGCACGCTCATCGCCCTGGTCTCGGACGGGCGTCCGATCCTCGGCGTCATCGATATGCCGGCGCTCGGTGAGCGCTGGTGCGGCACATGCGAGGCCGCGTGGTTCGGCGATCGGCCCGCGCGGACGAGCGACAGGTCGCTCGCGGAGGCCCGCCTGTTCGCCACCTCCCCGGACATCTTCGAAGGTCCGGATGCGGATGCCTTCGCCTCGCTCAGCCAGGCGGCCGGACTGCGCCGCTTCGGCGGCGATTGCTATGCCTACGGCCTTCTCGCCTGCGGCCATTGCGACCTCGTGGTGGAAGCGGGGCTCCAAGTCTACGACGTGATGGCCCTCGTGCCCGTGGTTGAGGGGGCTGGCGGAGTGATGACAGACTGGGACGGACAGGCCCTGACCCCCGCCTTCGACGGCCGGGTCGTCGCCGCGGCCAATGCCAGCCTTCACGCCGACGCCCTTCGCTATCTGCGCGCCTGACATCCGCGCCTGTCATCCCGCGTCCAAGCTGGTATACCTGATACCAAATTGAACGAGAGGGGATGTCCGATGACTGTTCTGTTCCATCACGCGGCCGCGCTCGAGCACCGCACGCCCCATGGCCATCCCGAGCGGCCCGAGCGCATGAAGGCGGTTCAGGAAGCCCTCGGCACACCGGATTTCTCACGTCTCGACCGTCGATCGCCCGAGGCGGCGGCACTCGAATCGGTGTTCCTCGCCCATCCCGAGGACTGGGTCCGCGCGATCCTCGGCTCGGTTCCCACAGAGGGCCTGACCCATCTCGATTCCGACACCGTACTCTCGCCGGGGACGATGGACTGCGTCCTGCGCGGCGTCGGAGCCGCGGTGCAGGGCGTCGACCTCGTGATGACGGGCGCGGCCCGCAACGTCTTCTCGGCCATGCGCCCGCCGGGTCACCATGCGGAGCGCACCAAGGCGATGGGCTTCTGCGTCTTCAACAACGCCGCGATCGCCGCCTTGCACGCCCGGACGGTTCATGGGGCGGAACGCGTCGCCATCGTCGATTGGGACGTGCATCACGGTAACGGCACGCAGGACATCGTCTGGGACGACCCATCGGTCCTGTTCTGCTCGACCCATCAGATGCCGCTCTATCCCGGTAGCGGCGCGGTCTCCGAACACGGCGAGCACGGCACGATCGTCAACGCGCCGCTCAAGCCCTTCGCCGACGGCGACGCCTTCAAAGAGGCGATGCGAAGCCGCATCCTGACGCGTCTCGAGGAGTTCAAGCCCGACCTGATCGTCATCTCGGCAGGGTTCGATGCGCATTGGCGCGATCCGCTGGCCAACCTGATGCTGGAGGCGGAGGATTTCGCCTGGGCCACGGGCAAGGTGATGGAAATCGCCGACCGCACCTGCGGCGGCAGGATCGTATCGCTGCTGGAGGGCGGCTACGACCTCAAGGGCCTCGGCGACTCGGTCGCCGCTCACGTGTCCATGCTGGCGGGGGCGTGAAGATGTCTCCGGGAGGTCGTCGCCCTTGACGCGGCCGGCGTCCACCACCTCGAAACATCGCGTATTGTATGAAAGTACACATTCACATCCGAGAACTATGTCGGATCCGGATATGGCAAAGCTCGGGACGGATCCTAGATAAAGGAGCTCACATTTCCCAACGCGGGCGCAGCGCTCGTGTCACGATGCTTCACTAAGGCCTGCGCCAGCCGGCCAAGTGCTCGGCGGACCGGCAGAACGATCGCTTTCTCGTGATACGATTGGGATGATACGGGAGTCGGTCTTCTGCTACGGCGGCTGATCGGCGCGAATCGACCGACGGCATCGCCGTCGCCGAAGGTCGACATTACGGTACAGAATGGACGCATGACGCAACTGAGAGACGCCCGGACGGCCGATCCTGCCATACTTGCCAGCCAGGATACCGACCTCTCCGATCTCGGTCCCGATCTCACCGTCTGCGACCGCGAGCCGATCCATATTCCGGGGGCGATCCAGCCGCACGGCGTTCTGCTGATCGCGAACGCCGAGGACCAGAGCGTGGTCGGGGGCGCCGGCGACATCGAGGGCCTGCTTGCCGCAGAATGGTCCGGGCGAACCTTGCCGGACCTCCTCGGTGAGGCGTGCGCGGCCCGTCTGCGCGATGCGCCGCATGACGAGACCGCCGTGATCGGGCCGGTCACGGGCAGGGACACGACGATGGACGCCATCGCCCGCTTCCAGGACGGGCAATGGCTGATCCAGCTCGAGCCGCAGGCGTCGATATGGAGCGATGCCGCCAGCCTCCTGGGCTGGCTCGACCGTGCCGGCGGCGCCCTCGAGCGGGCCGCCGACCTCAAGGCTCTCTGCGAGAGGGCAGCGATCTCGTTTCGCGAGTTGACCGGCTTCGACCGGGTGATGATCTATCGCTTCCTCGACGACGATGCGGGCGTGGTCATCGCGGAGAGCCGGGTTCCGGAACTGGGCAGCTTCCTGCACCACCACTTCCCCGCCTCCGACATCCCGAAACAGGCACGCGCGCTCTACATCCGCAACCGCGTCCGGGTGATCCCCGACGTCACCTATACGCCGCAGCCGCTACGTCCGAAGGAAATGTCCCGGCTCGACCTGAGCGACATCGACCTGCGCAGCGTCTCGCCGATCCATCTCCAGTATCTGCGCAACATGGACGTCGCGGCCTCGGCCTCGATTTCCATCGTCAAGGACGGCATCCTGTGGGGGCTCGTGGCCTGCCACAACAGTACGCCCCGCAGCCTCGCCTTTGGACAGCGCATGGCCTGTCAGGCCCTGGCGGGAAGCCTCGCGCGCCAGGTCAGGGCGCGGGAGGAGGCCGAGGATTACCGAGAGCGCCTGCAGCTGCGCAGCGCCGAGGACGTCGTCTCCGCGAAGGTCCTCGGCGAAGCTCCCCTCGCCGACATCCTGATCGAGGCGAGCGAAGATCTGCGCCGCATGCTCGGCGCCGACGGCTTCGCGCTCCTGCAGGGCAGGGATCTTCACCAGACCGGGCGCTGCGCCGACGAGATCGACCTGCGCGAGATCGCGGCTTGGGTCCGGACCGTGGGCGGGGCGCAGGCCCTTCATACCCATTCTCTCAGCAAGCGCTTTCCACGAGCCGCCGCCTATCGCTCGCTCGCGAGCGGCCTCCTCGCCGTGGTCCTCTCGGGAGAAGAGCCGATCATCCTGATGTGGTTCAGGGCCGAGCGGATCGAAGTCGTCAACTGGGCCGGCAATCCGCACAAGGCCGCGAACACCATCGGCGGCGTCCTGAGCCCGCGCGCCTCCTTCGAGGCCTGGACCGAGGAGGTCCACGGCCACGCCAAGCCCTGGACCCTGCCCGAAATCGAGGCGGCCCAGCGCATCGTGCGCGAGCTCTACGAGGCGCGCCAGACCCGGCGCATCCGCGAGCTCAACCGCGAGCTCGCCGCCACCGTGGCGGACAAGGAGAGCCTGCTGGTCCAGAAGGATTACCTGATCAAGGAAGTGAACCATCGCGTGCAGAACAGCCTGCAGCTGGTCTCGGCCTTCCTCGCCCTGCAGGCGAGGGCGGAAGGCAATGCGGGCCTCAGCGACGCGCTGAGCGAAGCGCAGCGCCGTCTCGCCGCCGTGGCTTTGGTACACCGGCGGCTCTACAGCGACGACAATGTCGAGATGATCGACCTGGCGCGCTATCTCGACGATCTCGTTTCCGAGATGAAGTCGTCGATGGGTATCGAATGGGCGGAGCAGTTCAGCACCGATTTCGCCCCCATCATCATCCCCACCGACTCGGCGGTGAATATCGGCCTGATCCTGACCGAGCTCGTCATCAACGCCAACAAATACGCCTATGCCGGTGCGGTCGGGCCGATCGCCATCAGTCTCGAACAGCATCGCCACCGCTTCCGCCTGATCGTCGCCGACCAGGGCCAGGGAAAAACCGGCACGCGCAGCGGCTTCGGTACGCGGATGCTCAACGCGATGGTCGACCGCCTCGGCGGAACCATCGAGAACACGAACAACCGGCCAGGCTTGAGGGTGATCCTGACGGCCTCGATCGGCGCGCCCGAGCCGGCCCCCGCGCCATGAATCGCGCGGCCCTCGGCGCGAGCGATCTCGCGAGCCCGCAGGTGCGACCGACCCTGACGGACCGGCTCCGCGAGGAGACGCGAGATCTTCACGAGGATCTCGAAGGCCGGCTCGATTGGCGCAGGCGCATGGCGACGCCGGAGGGATACCGTGACCTGCTCACCCGCTGGTGGGGATTTCACCGGGTGTTCGAGCCTGCCGTCGCCGTGGCCTTCGGGGCCGATTTCGCGCAGCCGCGCCGCAAGCTCCATCTGCTGGAACGGGACCTCGGTCATTTCGGAATGACGACGGAGGTGATCGAGGCTCTGCCGCGTTTTTCTCCGGGCGAGGGCTTCGACGATCGTGCCTCGATCCTCGGCGCACTTTACGTGACGGAGGGATCGACGCTCGGCGGGCAGGTCATCGCCCATCACATCCGCAGAAGCCTCGGTGACGCGATCGCCTCCGACGGATGCGCCTATTACGAAAGCTACGGGAAGCGGGACATCGCGGCGATGTGGGCGTCGTTCCGGGTCTTCCTCGATCGATCGGGCGAGGACGACGAGCCGAACCGGATCATCGACGGCGCGCGATGGACGTTCGCCGCCCTCGCGATCTGGCTCACCGGCGGAGTCCCGCTCCGGTCCGGCTCGGACGCGACGGCGGCTCGCTGACGGTGGATCGAATCACCCGGCGTCGATCGCCCGGCCGCCATAGGTCTCGAAGGACGTCATCACCTTCTCGGTCAGCCCGTCATCGAGGGCGACGGTGACGCGAATCGCTCCCTCCAAGGCAGGCTCGCCCTCGGTGCCCTCCTTGAGACGGCCATCCTCGATATCGGCGCGGGCCGCTTCGGTCCCGGCGGTGTTGTCTTCGCCGGCAGGGGCGATGGTCACGGCGCTCCTGTCGATCCCGTGTTCCTGAACGAGATGCTCGACGGCGGTCTCGGCATCGCGGCGGCTCTTGAACTCGGCTGACATCGACTTCGACATGATCACGGATCCGGGGTTTATCCTCAGGCTTTGTGAACCCTCGACAGGGGGAAAGGTTCAGCACCGGACGAGGGCCGACCTCGCCCTCGCAGCCTGCGGCGCGAGGGCAGTCGGAAGGGCGGAGCCGTCATTCGATCCTGGACGGGGCCCGGTACAATCTTCGTTTTTTGCGGTACGCTCAGCGCAACATCCGGGTGTTTCGACGCAAACAATTGTTGTCGATCGGATGAGGCCCGGTTAAGTGCGGCGCATGCCTAAGCTCGAATCTCTCCTGGACCGTCTCAAAGCTCGCCAGCGCGCCCTGATCCTGGAGGCAGCGGAGCATGAAACGATGCCGGCCGACAGCACCCTGCGCCGCATCGCGGAGCTGGAGAATGCGATCGCTGCGGTGGAAGCCGTCCTCGACGAGACCCGGGCCCTTGCCCGCTAGCCAGACCGGGCTGAACGAGCATAGTCGACCAGGGCGCCGGATGAATTTTCATGCCCTAATGGCCGGTGCCTTGATGGCGAGCATCGCGGCATCCGCGAGCACAGTGGCATCGGCAAATCCCGTGGCTTCGGCAAATCCCGCAGCTTCGGAAAGCGGCGCGTCACAGGAGACACCGGCTCCCAAAGGCGATCTCGATTTCCTCGAACGGCGCTGGCACAAATGCGTGCGGCAGGCCTTTTCCGGACAGCCCGCCGGCATGGCGATCCATGCCGCTCAGAAGGCGGCTTTGGCCGAGTGCAAGCCCCTGGAGAACGAATACGTCTCCGCGATGCTGGTGGCCCAGGCCGCCGAGGCGGAGGCCCGGCGACAGGGCAAGCAATCGATCGGAGCGAAGGCGAGGGGCTGGGCTTCCTCCCTCCTCTCCTACGTGGTCGAGCCGGTCAGTTCATGGATCGACGCCTGGCGGAAATAGGGTTTCTTGCGCGACGGATTCAGGCCGTGCCCAGCTGCAATCCGGGCACGGCCGAGAGCAGGTCGCGGGTGTAGGCATGTTCGGGCTGGCGGAACAGGTCCGCGGTCCGCCGCTGTTCCACGATCCCGCCACGATGCATGTCGCCGTCGGGGATGACGCGGAATTCGAGCTTGCCGATCTGCGGCGCGCCGATCGGGCTGCCGGGCTCGTATTTGGCGAAGCACGCCGCGACCGTTCTCGATGGCGGTGATGCGGTACGGTCCGGTGCCGATGGGAGCCTTCGAGAATTTATCGAGGCCGACCTTGCGGAAATAGGCGGCCGGGAAGGTCGGGGTCGGGCCGGCGAGGTATTCGAGGGCGGCCGGGAACGCGGTCTTGAGGTGGATGCGGAGGGTGCGGGCATCGACCACCTCCGCCGACTTCATCCAGTCGACGTTCTGCTTCGTCACCGTGCGGGCTTCCCTGCCGCCGGTGCCGCCCGGCGGCGTCTGAGGGATCAGCCGTTGCGGAACGTGTAGCTGTAGCCGTTGAGGGCCGGCGCGCCGCCGAGATGGGCGTAGAGCACCTTCGAGCCCTTGGGGAAGAAGCCCTTCCGGGTGAGGTCGATCATGCCCTGCATCGACTTTCCCTCGTAGACCGGATCGGTGATCATCGCTTCCAGCCGCGCCGAGAGCCGGATCGCCTCGATGGTCTCCTTCGAGGGCACGCCGTAGACCGGGTAGGCGTAATCCTCGTTGAGCACGACGTCGTCGGCAACGATGGCCGGGGCGCCGATGAGGGCCGCCGTCTTCTGGGCGATGTCGAGCACCTGCGCTTTGGTCTGGGCCGGTGTGAAGGAGGCGTCGATACCGATGACGTTGCGGGCGCGCCCGTCGGCGGCGAAACCCACCACCATGCCCGCATGGGTCGAACCGGTGACGGTGCAGACCACGATGTAGTCGAAATGGATGCCCATCTCGGCTTCCTGCCTCCGCACTTCCTCGGCGAAGCCGACATAGCCGAGGCCGCCGAACTTGTGCACCGAGGCGCCGGCCGGAATCGCGTAGGGCTTGCCGCCCTTGGCCTTCACGTCCTCCAGGGCCGCCGTCCAGCTCTCGCGGATACCGATATCGAAGCCCTCGTCCACGAGCTGCGTCTCGGCGCCCATGATGCGCGAGAGCAGGATGTTGCCGACCCGGTCGTAGACCGCGTCCTCGTGCGGAACCCAGGCTTCCTGGATCAGCCGGCACTTCATGCCGATCTTGGCGGCCACCGCCGCGACCATGCGGGTGTGGTTCGACTGTACGCCGCCGATGGAGACCAGCGTATCGGCCCCGCTCGCGATGGCGTCGGGCACGATATATTCGAGCTTGCGCAGCTTGTTGCCGCCATAGGCGAGGCCGGAATTACAATCCTCGCGCTTAGCGTAGATCTCGACATCGCCGCCGAGATAATCGGTCAGGCGCGACAGCTTCTCGATCGGGCTCGGGCCGAAGGTGAGAGGGTAGCGCTCGAATTTCGACAGCATGGTGTGACGCGTCCTCGACGGGAAGAGTGCCGAAACGCTATCAAACGAGATGCGAAAGGTGCTCTCGAAGATCAGTGATTTTTAGGTCTTCAAAATTGCTTCCTTCGCGTCTTTCGCCTCAGATCCTCCGCGCATTCGAGAGACTACGAGAGAATCTTCCATGCGGCCTGCCTCTCCGAATCCCTTGGACCGGATCGACCTGAAGATCCTGCGCCTGCTCCAGGCCGATGGACGGATGAACAATGCCGAGATCGCCAAGCGGGTGAATACCAGCGCGGCCACCTGCCACCGCCGGACGCAGCGCATGTTCGACGAGGGCTACATCCGTGGCGTCCATGCGCAGATCGCGCCGGAGAAGGTCGGGCGCGGCTCGCTCGTCATCGTCGGGGTGGTGCTCGACCGCTCGACGCCGGAAAGCTTCGCCGCCTTCGAGGCCGCCGCCCAGGCGATGCCGACGATGCTCGACTGCCATCTCGTGGCCGGCGATTTCGACTATTTCCTCAAGATCCGCGTGCGCGACATGGCGGATTTCAACCGGCTCCACAGCAACATCCTGATCGCGCTGCCCGGCGTGCGCCAGACGCGGACGTTCTTCGTGATGAAGGAGGTGGTCGACAATGCGCCGATGGATCTCTGACGACACACCTTGCGCAAGGTCCTATCGCGGGTCCATCGCGCGCCGCACCGCCGCCCGGGGGATCGCGATCACAGGAGAACGGAGCGCATGAGCATGGCTGCCGAAACCTCGTTGGCACGCTCCCTCGACGCAATTCCTGCAAGCGTGCGGGAGGGGCGGCCCGGCGTCTGGCTCAATCCCGACCTCCGGCCGGCTGCCGAGTTCGTGCCGACGCTGGCCTTCTCGCTGGCCGATGTGGAGGCGGCCGAGGCGCGCTGGCGCCGTTTCGATCCGCTGTTGCGATATCTCTTCGACGATCTCGAAACCGGGCGCATCGACTCCGTCCTGATGCCCCTCGCCGACCATGTGACCCGGTCCATCGCCGGTCCGAAGGGTGGCGCGGTCTGGGTGAAAGCCGATCACGACCTGCCGGTCACGGGCTGCATCAAGGCGCGGGGCGGGGTCTACGAGGTGCTGGTCCATGCCGAGCGCCTCGGCCTCGAAAAGGGCCTGCTGCGGCCGGAGGATTCCTATGCCCGGCTGGCAGAGGCAGAGGTTCGTGACGCGTTCGCGGCCCATACGGTGGCGGTCGGCAGCACCGGCAATCTCGGCTTCAGCGTCGGTGTCATGGCGCGGGCGCTTGGCTTCTCCGTCGAGGTTCACATGTCCCACGACGCCAAGGCGTGGAAGAAGCAGCGGCTGCGGGATATCGGTGCCCGCGTGGTCGAGCATCAGGGTGATTACGGCAGCGCCGTCGCTGCGGCGCGCTCGGCCTTCGAGGACCGGGCCGACGCTCATTTCGTCGACGACGAGAGCTCGGTCGACCTGTTCCTCGGCTATGCGGCGGCGGCCTTCGACCTGCGGCGTCAACTCGATGAGGCCGGAATAAAGGCCGATGCCGCGCATCCGCTCTGCGTCTACCTGCCGTGCGGCGTCGGCGGCGCGCCCGGAGGCGTCACCCTCGGCCTGAAGCTGCTGTTCGGCGATGCCGTGCGCTGCATCTTCGTCGAGCCGGTGGCCTCCCCCTGCATGCTGGTACAGCTCGCCGCCGGCCTGTCGCGACAGGTCGACGTCTACGAGATCGGCCTCGACAACCGCACCGCCGCCGACGGGCTCGCGGTAGCGGGCGCCTCGATGCTGGTGGCGGCAACCGTGGGGCCCCTGATCGAGGCGGTGGTCACCGTGACCGACGCGGACCTGTTCGCCTGGGTGAAACGCCTCTGGTCCGATCCGGGCCTGCGGCTCGAACCCTCCGCGGCGGCGGGCTTTGCAGCGGTACGGCCCTATCTCGACGCCACCGGCACGGACCAGGCGACGCATGTGGTCTGGACCACCGGCGGTGCGCTGTTGCCCGAGGCGGAGTTCCAGGCCGCCCTGGCACGTGGATAGGGAGATCGAGGGATATGGCCGCGCTCCGGGCCATATCCGCGTTGATCGCGCAACCTGCTTCCATCGGTTCGGGCGGAAGTCCACCCTCACGCAGCGGTCCACTCGTCACGCAAGATCTTGCGGCGGCCCGGCCCGTCAGCGAAGTTGGTCGACACCGCCGACCGACCCGTCGCTGACGGAAGCGGCGATGGCTGGCGCAACCCTGCTCATCGGTGCGATGGCTCGCGCTCACGAGCTCGAGCGGCGCCACGCACGGGTCCGAACGAAGGAAGCCGATGACGACGTCACGCGATAGGCAGGCCTGTATCGACGAATGCCTGCACTGCTACCGAACCTGCCTCGGCATGGCTTCGGAGCATTGCCTCCCGGCCGGCGGCAAACATGTCGAGCCGGAGCATTTCCGCCTCATGCTGGCCTGCGCCGAGATATGCCGGACCTCGGCGCATCTGATGCTCCTCGGCGTCCCGGACCATCGGCAGACCTGCCGGGCCTGTGCCGACATCTGCGAGGCCTGCGCGGAGAGTTGCGAGGCAGTGGGCGACATGGAGACCTGCGCCGCCGAATGTCGCCGCTGCGCCGAATCGTGCCGGGCCATGGCGGCCTGACGGAGCGACGAGGAAGGCTCAGCGACCGAACAGCTTCGCGGTCAGCGAGGCCGGTGCGTCCCCCTTGTGGCCTGCCACCACCACGAGACGACGAACGTCGCCGCGCAGGTAGGCCTGGAGGAAGCGGTTGTAGTCCCGGAACACCACGCATCCGTTCGAGGCGCCGCTCGGGCCAAGCATGTAGGTATGGGCGAGGATGCCGTCGCGGCCATGAATGGCCGCGCTGCCGCCGACGGGGCTAAGCCGCAGCGCGCGCACGCCGTGGAACAGGGCCTCGCGCTCCGTCAGGTCGTAGGTGCCGGGCGGCGTCGCGCCGCGCATCCGGACATGGACGAAGCGCGGATTGTCCATGTGCTGACCGAGGCCGGAATGCGCCTCCAACTGCTCACCGCTCGGCAGCGTCACCGTGCTGGTGCTGATGTCGTAGATCGCGGTCCCGCCGCCCGCGGTGGCGGGTACGCGGTCCAGGACCCGGCGTTGAGACAGGTCAATGGCGTCCGTATCGGCGGAGGCGTAGGCGAGGGCGGGGGTTCGATCCGGATTTCGCTGGCCGAACACGGTCTCGAAGAACGAGCGCTCGGCCTCCACGTCCTGCCGGGCTGCGACGACGCTCCGTGACGACGGCCGGCGCATGGCGAGGCGGGGATCGCGGGAGAGGGGCCGCAATTCGATGGGGCGCGGCACCGGCGCAGGCATCGGCTGGATGAGGCGGGCGGTCTGCTGGATCGGCCGTGGTGCCGGAACCGCATCGCCGGGTGCGAGCCCGGCGACGATGCGGGCAGGCGGTGCGGCCGGCGGCTCGAATGCCGCGATCTGCATGGGCTCCAGAGCGGAAGCGCGCCATTCCGGCGTCCGGGCACCCATCGCAGGGGAAGGGTCGAGCATCCAGGCATAAGTGCCGGTCGCGCCAGAGGTCGGCACATCCGGCATTGCCTGTCTGGCGGCGAGCTGGGCGGACGCGGCGGGAACCGGTGCTTCCAGTCCGGTCAGCCGAGGAAAGGTCGCCACGAAGAGAACGACGATGGCGGTCTTCAGCAGGACGCGGCTGTGTGGCCGATGACGGCGCCGGGGGCGGCGATAGGAGGACGCATCGTCGATCATGCGGGCTGTACTCGGATACGCGTGCCCCGCCCGCGCAGCCGCCGTGAGGTTTCACCCAGCTCCCGGAGGAGCCTTGCGAAAGCCGCATCGATCGAATTTGCCGTTTAGGGAACCATCAACTTTGATAGATCCCATTCAGCGCGAAGTTGGTTAATCGTCGATAAATCGCGGCGACGATTTTCGATCGGATCTCTTGCACACCGCTTCGTCTTGCACACCGCTTCGTCTTGCATGCCGGTCGCGAAATCCCGATCCCGTCACTGCGATGCTCCTCGCATCGTTCGCATGACCGGACAGGAAAACGCCCCGCCAGCCTTGCGGCTCGCGGGGCGATGTCGTCATCGAAACGAACCTATCGGTCGAGGCCGGAGCCTCGAAATCCCTTACTTTCCGCTGGGTGCCGCGCCGCTGCCGGTGGCTGCATTGCCGCTGCTCGGTCCGCCCGGTGCACCCGGCGTCGCATTGGAAGGAACGTCCCGCGACATGGTCGATCCCGTGGTATTCGCCCCGGTACCCGACGCCGAACCGTCCATGCGCTCCATCCCCTTCTCCGTGTTGCTCTTCACGCTGCCCGGGCTGTTCATGTTGCCCTCGGCGCTGCCGCCGCCTGCGGCCGTCTGCGCGAAAGCCGAACCGGCCAGGGAGACGGTAAGAGCAGCAGCGACGGCGAGTGTCTTGATTGCCATAATATATTTCCTCGGTTCATGCGGGTTTGACTTAACAACTCGGCCAGGCCCGTAAGGTTCATCGAAAGATATATCGGCCTATCCACGGCGGCGAATACGAAGAACGATGACATTTTTCTATGGCCAAGCTTTGATTTTCGTTTTTAACTTTTCATCGTTCCATCGGATTGCATCCGGCCGCGACTGAACCAGCGTGGCAATCTGCCGGTCGGGAGATCTTCCTCGACACGCTGCCAAAAGCTGTCACAAGGCCGAGCCATGCCGATCCTTCGCCTCGACGCCGCCCATCACCTCGCCACCGACACCCTGATCCGTTGTGGAACCGCGCCCGCCAACGCGGAGAGCGTCGCCCGTGCCCTCGTCGGCGCCGAGGCCGACGGGCTGCGGACCCACGGGCTCATGCGACTTCTCGCCTATGGCGAACAGGTGAGAGTGGGAAAGGTCGTCGGCGACGCCATCGTCTCGTGCGCGCGGCCGAAGCCCGGCCTCCTCGCCGTCGATGCCGCCCACGGCTTCGCCTATCCGGCCCTCGACACGGCCATCGCCCTCCTGCCCGAGATCGCACGCGAGCAGGGGATCGCCGCCGCCGCCATACGCCGGTCGCATCATTGCGGAGCGGCGGGTCGGCCGGTGGAAGCGCTGGCCGAGCTTGGCCTCGTCGCGATCCTGTTCGCCAACGCTCCGGCCTCCATGGCGCCCTGGGGCGGAACGCGCCCGGTCTTCGGCACCAACCCGATCGCTTTCGCCTGCCCGCTACCGGGTGCCGAGCCGATCATCGTCGACCTGTCCCTGTCGAAGGTGGCGCGCGGCAACATCATCGCCGCCAAGCAGCGCGGGGAGCCGATCCCCGAAGGCTGGGCCCTCGACGCGAACGGCGATCCCACCACCGACCCCACCGCCGCCCTCGCCGGCACCATGGTGCCGCTCGGCGATGCCAAGGGCACCGCCCTCGCGCTCATGGTCGAGCTGCTCGCGGCAGGCCTCACCGGCGCGCGCTTTGCCGGCGAGGCCTCGTCCTTCCTCGATGCGGAAGGCGAACCGCCCGCGACGGGCCAGTTGATCCTCGCCATCGACGCCACCGCCTTCGCCGGCGATGCGCTCGCGCGTTTCGCGGTGCTGGCGAGGTCGATCGAAGAACAGGATGGCGCACGGCTGCCCGGAACGCGCCGCCTCGCCGCCCGCGCCCGTGCGGCGGAGGAGGGGATCACGATCTCCGATGCGCTGCTGGCCGAGATCGAGCGCCTGTGACGGTGCTCGATCCGCGACGCACCGCGCAACCTTCGGCCCGGACAACGGCTTGACCGCGATCACGATCGTATCGCTCCGAGCCACCCCATGACCTCATCCCATCCGCCACCAAGGCGAGCGACGACGCGCTGGCGCAAGGCGGCCGGGCGCCTGCTGGCGCTCGCCGCGCGGCCGGTGCGCAAGGCGCAGGGCACGCGCGGGACGGTGGTGGAGGCCTATCGCGGCTACGGCTCGGCGCGGGAGATCTTCCTGATCGGCCGCGTCTTCCGGCAGGCGCGTCCCGACCCGAATGCCGAGACCGACGACATCGCCGCGGATCTGCGCGACATCGCCAGGCGCATCCGCCGGCGCAAGGTCGCCGGCGCATCCATCGTCGCGCGATTCGGGGGTGCGGAGACCGTCGCGGTCACCGATAGCGACGGTTATTTCCGGGTGACCCTCGCGCCGCCGAGCCTGCCAGCCCGTGAAGTCCTCTGGCACACGGTCGATCTCGAACTCGCGGCCGATCCGCCGGTCCACGCGGAGGGGAGGGTGTTCATCCCGCCGGACCGGTGCCGCTTCGTCGTCATCAGCGATATCGACGACACGATCATGCATACCGGCGTCGCCAACAAGCTCAAGATGCTGTGGCGGCTGTTCGTGGCGGATGCCGAGGACCGCGTCGCCTTCCCCGGAGCGGCGGCCCTGTGCCGTGCGCTTCATGCGGGCGCGCCCGGAGATCAGTCGAACCCGATGCTCTATGTCTCACGGGCACCCTGGGGCATCTACGACATGCTCAGCGAGTTCTTCCGTCAGCACGGAATTCCGGCGGGTCCGGTGCTGTTCCTGCGCGAATGGGGCCTGTCCTGGCGCCATCCGCTGCCGCGCAGGGCCGAGGACCATAAGCGCGACCTGATCCGGCACATGCTCGCGCTCTACGGCGACCTGCCCTTCGTGCTCATCGGCGACAGCGGCCAGCACGATCCGGAAGTCTACGCCAAGATCGTGTCCGAAAATCCCGGCCGGGTGCTGGCGGTCTACATCCGCAACGTCTCGCGCGATCAGTGCCGCGCCGTCGAGATCGAGCGCCTGTCGCAAGCGATCCTCCAGGCGGGAAGCAGCCTTGTGCTCGCAGCCGACACCACCGTCATGGCCGATCATGCCCTCTCGCTCGGCCTGATCGGCGAGGAGGGGGCCAAGGCCATCCTCGCGGAATGCCGGACGCACGGCATGGTGGAGGCCATCGAGCCGATCATCATCGAGCCGAGCGACCAGAACGCCACGGTTCTTGCCGCGTCGGACAAAGCCCCGAAGAATCCGACGGCACGGGTCTGAAGCCGACGCCTCACGGATCGCCTCAACGATCGGGGCGGACTCGATCGCTCAGTATTCGTAGCCGTAATAGCCCCGACGCGAGGGCCGATAGCCATATTCGCCGGCGCCGTCGTAGGGGCGGGGCGCGACGTAGCGCCGGCCATAGGTACGCAGGTACGGGTCGAGCCGAGGATCGCGGTAATTGCCGTTGTTCACGCCGGCCGAGCGGTCGTTGCCGCTGAGCGCCGAATAGGGCGAGAGCCCGTCGCCACCTCCACCACCGCCGCCGCGTGCCTGGGCGGCACCGGCAAGGCCGAGGATCAGTCCCGACGCGAGCGCGACACGAAGTAGAGCACTTGTCATCTTGGACTCCTCATCCAAGTGGGGAACGGTCCGAGGAAGAATGGCGGAGTGACGGTGGCGGTTCCCATGCCGACGGATGCAGCCTAAGCCTTGGCATCGATCCGCTCAGCGGCACATTGCTCCGGCGACGGCCGGATCGATCCCCTAGACGGAACATCCTTCCCGATCCCGTGGCCTTGCTGCATAGGGTCCGCGCAATCGATCGCGAGGGCGAACCATGACATCTCCGGCCGCATCCTGGCAGCTTTGGGCCTTACTCTCGGCCGCCTTCGCGGCGTTGACCGCGATCTTCGCGAAAGTCGGCATCGAGAACGTCAATTCCGATGTCGCTACCTTCATCAGAACCTGCGTGATCCTCTGCGCCCTCGGCGCCATCCTCGTGGCCACCGGGCAATGGCAACCCCTCAACGCGATCTCCGGTCGGTCCTACGTCTTTCTGGTCCTCTCGGGCCTTGCCACGGGGGGATCCTGGATCTGTTATTTCCGGGCGCTGAAGCTCGGCGACGCCGCCCGCGTCGCGCCGATCGACAAGTTGAGCGTCGTTCTGGTCGCGGTGTTCGCGGCAGCCTTCCTCGGCGAACGTCTCTCGGCCGCGAACTGGCTGGGCGTGGCTCTGATCTGCGCGGGCGCGATCCTCGTCGCCTACCGGGGCTGACCCGCCCGATCGCGGCACTCCAGCGAAGGATCAGTGTCGCTTGCGCAGCGGCCTAACGAGGAGGGATCCGGACGGCTCGAACCCGGTGCTGGCGCAGAACGCCCGCATGGAATCGTGATCGGGCGCGGCGCCGAGTTCGAGGGTCGCGCATCCCGCCGACCTGGCGGCCTGTGACGCCGCCTTCAGCAAAAGCCGGCCGATCCCACGGCGACGCTCGTCGGGGCCGACGAGCAGGGTGGTGATCTGTGCGACGGGCTGAGCCGCCAGCGAACGATACCAGTGGAGGATCACGAGGCCGCTCGGCGGTCCCCACTCGACGGCGATCAGGGCCGTACCGGTCCCCGAACGCAGGGCGTCGAGCCGGTCGGCGAGATCGCCGGCGGCAAGGGAAATGCCGGACGCATGGAGCAGGGCAGCGACGCCACCGGCGTCGGCCCCGGTCGCGGCCCGGATTTCGAGCCCATAGCGGCTTGCCAAACCCGTCTCCGCAGGATGTCCCCGCTCCCCTTAACCTATCGGCCCGGAAAGTGGAGACGACCTGCCTCGAACGACCGATGCGGCAAAGCGGCACCGCGACCTTTGACGATCCAGCGGCGCGGGTGAGGGAAGAGGACGGGACAGCGAGCCGTCGGCACGCGGCCCCGTCCTCCCGCCACGCCTCGCTTGGGGGCAATCGGAGCGCAGCGATCCTGACTGGTCCGCTTACGTTTCTGGAATATGTCCGGCTTCATCACGTTCGCTCGACTCGCCTGATCGAGCAAAAGGGGTCAGCGGTCGCAGCCGATGCAGATGTCGCGCACGACGCGCGGTCTCATCGGCCCGGTCCGCTGATTGGGAAGCTCGCCCCCGAACGCGTGGAGCTGGGGGCGCGGCGGCGGATCGGGATGCTTGACGGGCTCGGCCGGACCGGGACTCGACGGTTTCACGACCGGGGTGAGCGCCATGTTCTGGGCCAGGCCGGGGCCGGCCGAGAATAGGGCGGCGAGCAGGATCGTGACACCAAGGAACCGTCTCGACATGGTCAAGCCTCCGCTTGGCCATCCAACGCATCCGCTGGGGATCCGGTTCACGAGGGAAGCCGGCCGCACGGACAGTTTCGCCGATCAGGACCGGCCCGTTTCGACGTTGTCTCTGAGCCAGTGTTCGATTCCGGCGATGGAGCGGAAATCGGCGACGGCATGAACGGCAGCGTCCGGTAGCGCCTCGCGCGCCATGGTCGCGAGAGCATGGCCGGGACCGAGCTCGATGACGGCCCGCGCACCGGCCTCGCGGATACCGTCGAGACAGGCCGCCCAATCGATGGTCCGCGAGAGCGCCGAGGCGAGTTTGTCGAGCCCCTTCGCGGCATCGAAGACCGGGGCACCGTCGAGACCGCTGAGGAGGCGCGGAGGCGGCGAGGAGCCACCGCGCGAGGGCGTCAGGATTTCGGACCGCGCCAGTTCCTGACGGAATCGCGGGCTCGCCGCCGCCAGCAGCGGCGTATGCGATGGCGTGTGGACCGGCAGCACCACGGCCCGTGCCGCGCCGGCGGCGAGAGCCGTGCCGCACAGCAATTCGAGGTCGGCCACCGTGCCGCCGGCGACCACGCTATCGGCCGCGTTGACGATGGCGAGATGGCAGCCATGGTCCTCGATCATCGCCGTGACGCGCTCGCGCGACAGGCCGCGGATTCCGGCAAGCCCATGGCCCGGCCCGGCGGCCGCATCCATCGCCTCCGCCCGCGCGGCGGCGAGATGGAAGATCGCGGAGGGCGAGAACCGGCCGGCACAGCCCCAGGCCGCGAGATCGCCGATGCTGTAGCCGGCGAGGACGATGCGGCCGGGATTCATGTCCCGCAGCAATGTCCAGGCGGCGAGGCCGGCGACGCAGCACAGGATCTGACCGGTTCGGTTCTCGTGCAGGGCCGGGCCGCCGGTTCGGACGAGGTCGCGCGGGTCGACGCCGAGCAACGGCTTCGCGGCCTCGAATATGTCCTGCGCCGGGCGATGATCGGCCGTGAGATCGAACATGCCGGGATGTTGGCCGCCCTGACCCGAGAGCAGGATCGCGAGGGTCATGGACTTGCCTCCAGGGCATCGACGAACAGCGTCATGGCGAGGAGGTCGGCGCTTCCGCCGGGGCTGAGGCGGCGGGCGACGAAGTCATGGTGGATCGCCTCCGCACGCGCGCGCCAATCGGTCCGCGCGACGCCGCCATCCGCGAGGAAGGCGGCGGCCGAGGCGCGGGCGAAAGCATAGCCTGCCTCGCCGCCGCGATGGAGCAGGTTGGTATCCTCGAGCTCTGCGATCAGGGTGAAGCACGCCTCGACCCGCGCGGCCTCCTCGTCGCCCGGACGACGCTGCCGTGCCCGATGCAGGGCGGGCAGCCCGACCGCGTAGAGGGTCGGAAAGCCGGCGGCCGCCTCGGCCGGCGCACCGCCGACGCCATAACGCCTTCGCGCCACCGCGCCCGGGGCATGGAGCATGATCGGACCGGCCAGGATCGCGGCACCGTGATGGTCGCGCACGTGACGGCCGAGCGCTCCCGGCCTCAGGCGACAGGTGCCGGCGGCAAAAGCGCGAGCGGCGGAGGAGAGAGCGCCTGCCGCGGAGGTGAGAAGGCCGAGGCCGAAGATGGCGCCGCGATGAGTGTTCACCCCACCCGTCGCCTGCCGCATGGCGGTTTCGGCCTCGATGCCGATCCGGCGCAGGGCGGACATCCCGGCCCCGGCGGCTCCGGCGCAAGCGAGTTCGTCGAAGAAGGGGGCGAGAGCACGGGCACTGGCGCGAAAGGTGCCGGCATTCATGTCCGCATGACTGCCGCTATCCACATGGCTGACGAGGCCGGGCTTCGGATAGGTATCGACTTCGAGCCGCAGAGCCTCGACGGCGAGGCGAGCGATCTCGCTGACGATGAGCGGGGCCCGGTCGTCCCATCCATGACGTTGGGCGAGGGCGCTCATGACGTTGCCTGCGACAGGAACGGACCGGCGGGGAGCAGGGCGAGGTTCTCCCGCGCCTTGCAGAGGACCGTCCCGCCTTCCGGCGAGTCGAGGAGTTCGCGCCAGTTGATGCCGGCCCCGTCCGGCAGGACGATCTCGCCGTCGAGGCGCATGACAGCGCCCGCGTCGATCCTCGCGAGGGTCCGCAGAAAGCGACGATCGACCCGGCCCGGAACGGGCCAGAGCAGATCGAGGTCGGAACCGGGTCCGAGATAGGGAAGATCGGTCAGCGCCTGCCACAGCAGACTTCCGAAGACGTTCGGCACGAGGCCGTACTCACTCCCAAGACCGACCAGTTCATCGAGGACCGGCCGCCATGCCTGCGGTGCAGCCTCGCGCGACGTCTCCAGGCTGATGGGCGGATGCCGGCTTGCGGCGGCGGCCGACAGGGCGAGGCCGATCCGGCGCTTGCCGGCGGCCGGCGGCAGCGGGAGGCCGACGGGGATATGGTCCGTTGGCTCACCGGGATTGCGGCGGCGGACGATGACGGGCCGGCCGAGCCGAGCCCAGTCGGCGAGGTGCGGCACGCCGTCGAGATCCCGGCGCTCGGCAAGGCAGTCCGCCCAGGCCTCAGGGTCGACGCGGACAAGGTCGTGGCGGGCGAGACCGGCCGCCTCGCCCTCAGTCACGGGGCGCCACGTCGCCGATCGCAGCCCGCACCACCCGCCCGGCGATGTCGCGCGCCATGAGCCGCCCGCCGCGCGCGTGTCCGAGTTCGTCGCGGAGGTCGACCTCGGGACTGGCGGCGATGAGGGCCTGGATCTGGGGACCGAGCGGTGTGGATGGATCGAGCACCGCATGGACCGCTCCCGCCTCGACCATGTTGTCGAGGCCGGGCGCGAAGACGGAGGTGGATTTCGCCATCTCCTCCAGCCGCTCGAGGGGCAGCTTGGTGACGCGCGCCACCGAGGGCAGGTCCATCACGCTCGGATGGGCGCCGGGCAGGGCGGCGAGGACCCGCGTGGCAAGGGCGGTGGCGATGAAGGCGCCGGCCGCCGTATGGCCGTAGACGAGACCGATCGTGGGGTGGCCGCTCGCATCGGCGAGCAGGAGCGCCTTGGCGAGATGAGCGAGATACTCGTTCAGGCCGAGCAACTCGTCTCGCCGGCTCATGCGCTGGCTGTCGGAATCGATGGCGACGAGGATCGGCGTCTCACCACCCCGGCGCACCACATCGAGCACCCGCCCGGAGAGGATGCAGGCTCCCTCGATCCCGAGCGGCGTGTTGCCGTCGATCCCGACCACGGCGAGACGACCAGACCCGAAAGGCCCGTCGCCGCCGACGAGGCCATCGGCGATCTCGACGCCATGCCCGTCCGGGAACAGCGAATGCAGGATCTCAGCGAGCGTCATGGGGCGCCTCCGGCAGGCGGGCGAGAAGGGCGTCGAATGCGTGTCTGTTGAGGCCCGGCACGGTGGCGGGGTCGTTCACGCCGAGGCGGCCCCAGATCTCGGTGGCGTCCCGGGCATCGCCGAACCGGTCGAGGCGGGCTTCGAGGCGCGCCTGTTCGGCCTCAAGAGTGGCGAGGTCGAAGGCGGGGGCTTTGCCGATCTGCCCGAGTGCCGCGTCGCGAAACGCGCGGATCGTATCGTCCGCGAAGGCGTCGGCACCGCCGATGAGACGCCGGTGCTTGCCGCCCATGGTGCGCCAGACCAGCGCCCGGTCGCGGGAATCGAATTCCTCCGCGCCCTTGTTGGTCTCGATGACCTCGGGGCCGGACACGCTGATGCGGCCGACTTCAGAGACCACGAGGCGCGAGCAGGTGCCGGCGATGAGGCCGCCGCCACCGTAGCAGCCGGCGCGCCCGCCGATCAGCCCGATCACCGGAACGCCGGCCATGCGCAACGCGACGATGGCGCGCATGATCTCCGCGATGGCGGTCTCGCCGGCATTGGCCTCCTGCAGCCGGACCCCACCGGTATCGAACAGGATCAGCACGGCGACAGGTTTCACCGCCAGCGCGGCCCTCAGCAGCCCGACGAGCTTGGCGCCGTGGATCTCGCCGAAGGCCCCGCCCATGAAGCGGCCCTCCTGGGCGGCGATGAGGATCGTCGCGCCATCGAGGAGACCGCGTCCGACGACGATGCCATCGTCGAAGGCACGCGGCAGCTCGAACGCGGGAAGGTGCGGGCTCATCACCCGCTGTTCGGGGCCGATGAATTCCTCGAATGTGCCGGGATCGACGAGGGCGTCGATGCGGCCGCGGGCGCTGGCCTCGTACCAGCTCTGATCGAGGGGATCGGCGGAGAGGGAGACGGGATTCATCGTCATCACACGGTCTCCATCATGCGGGCGCCCTGGAGCAGGCGCAGGGTGACGGTATCGGGCCGGGCCCCGCCATCGTTGATGGTGATGCGCAGACCGCCGGGCTGGCGACGCGCCACGAAATCGGAGACCACGGCCTCCCAGACGTCGCTATAGCCGTTGATCGCGGTATCGATCTCGACGGTGCATTGATCGGCCGCGAGGCTGCGCTCCATCAGCACTTCGAGATTGCCCGAAGCGACCACGCCGGTGATCGCCTGGCGCCGCGTCCCGGACAGGGGCTTCGTAGTCGCGTGGCGGAAAGTCAGCTTTTCCATGGGACGGCGCTCCCTCACCAGTTCCGGAACTTGGCTGGCGGCTCATAGAGACCGCCCGACCAATGGACGAGATCCTTGATCGACCGCGCCGCCAGCAGCGAGCGGTCGGCGTCGAGAGGATCGATGCCGAGATCTTCCGGCCGGCGGATGATCTTTCGCGCCCGCAGGGACTCGACCATGGCATGGTCTCGGCCGCGCCCGACATCGGTGTAGCCGGCGACCCCGCGGATCGCCTGCTCGCGCTCGTCCAGCGTCCGGCACAGCAGCAGGTTGGCGATGCCCTCTTCCGTGACGATGTGGGTCACGTCGTCGGCGTAGACCATCACGGGGGCGAGTTCGAGATCGAGCTTCCTCGCCAGTTCGAGGGCATCGAGCCGCTCCACAAAGGCCGGCACCAGCTTGTCGCCGAAGGTCTCGACCAGCTGGACCACGAGCTTGCGGCCGCGTCGCAGGGCGGGATCACCGGTGCCGCCGGCCTCCTCACCGGCCTTCATCCACGGGTCGGAGGGGTGGCGCCTTCCATGCGGATCGGACCCCATGTTCGGAGCGCCGCCGAAGCCGGCCACCCGGTTGGTGGTGACGGTGGAGGAATGGCCCTGGAGATCGATCTGCAGCGTCGAGCCGATGAACAGGTCGCAGGCATAGAGCCCCGCCGTCTGGCAGAAGGCCCGGTTGGACCGGAGCGAGCCGTCGGAGCCGGTGAAGAACACGTCGGGCCGCTCACGGATGTAGCGATCCATCCCGACTTCCGAGCCGAAGCAGTGGATCTGCTCGACCCAGCCCGATTCGATGGCCGGGATCAGGCTCGGATGCGGGTTGAGCGCCCAATGCGTGGCGATCTTGCCCTTGAGGCCGAGCCGCTCGGCGAAAGTCGGCAGCAGCAGCTCGATGGCGGCGGTCCCGAAGCCGATGCCGTGGTTGAGCCGGCGGATGCCGTATTCGGCATAGATGCCCTTGATCGCCATCATGGCCATCAGGATCTGCGTCTCGGTGACGGCCGCCGGGTCGCGGGTGAAGAGCGGCTCGACGTAGAACGGCCTGTCGGCCTCGACCACGAAATCCACCCGGTCGCCGGGGATGTCGACGCGGGGCACCCGGTCGACGATCTCGTTCACCTGCGCGATCACGACGCCGTTCTTGAAGGCGGTCGCCTCCACCACCGTCGGCGTGTCTTCGGTATTGGGGCCGGTATAGAGGTTGCCGTCGCGGTCCGCCGAGACGCCGGCGATGAGGGCGACGTTGGGCGTCAGGTCGATGAAGTAGCGCGCGAAGAGCTCGAGATAGGTGTGCACCGCCCCGAGCGCGATCTGCCCGCCATAGAGCATCCGGGCGATGCGCGCGCCCTGCGGCCCGGAATACGAATAGTCCAGGCGCTTGGCGATGCCCTGCTCGAAGATGTCGAGATGCTCGGGCAGTACGATGCCCGACTGGACCATGTGGAGGTCATGGACCCGCGCCGGGTCGCAGGCGCTGAGTCCCCTGGCGAGGCAATCGGCCTGCTTCTGGTTGTCGCCTTCGAGGCAGACCCGGTCGCCGGGGCGCAAAACCGCCTCCAGCAAATCGACCACCTGCGCGGCCGCCACGATCTTGCCCGTCGCAAAGGCACGACCGCGCTCGATCCGCTCGTCCCTGGCCGTCCGCTGCTTTCGCCAATCGGTCATCCGATCCGCCTTTCGTCATCCGGGCCTCGCGTATGCGGAAGGCCGTGAAATCGCCCGACTCGACATCCACGAGCCGTCGAATTTCACCTTACGGTATCCTGAATTGCTTAAATGTCAAGCATATGTATACTGAAGCAAATAATAACCGAATCAAAAAATACGGGACGGAGATAGAACCATGGCCTCGACATACCCAGCACGGCGCAATGCCTCGCTCATGGAAACACGGGGAGGGGCGGCATGACCATCTTCGGAGTCGCGCTCCTCGCGCTCTGCACTCTGATCGGGGTGTTCCTCGGCGATCTCCTGGGCATTGCCCTCGGTGTGAAGGCCAATGTCGGCGGCGTCGGCCTCGCGATGATCCTGCTCATCGCCGCCCGAAGCTGGCTGGTGGCGAAGGGCAAGCTCGGCTCCGGGATCAAGCTCGGAGTCGAGTTCTGGTCGACCATGTATATCCCCATCGTCGTCGCCATGGCCGCCCAGCAGAACGTGGTGGCCGCCGTGAAGGGCGGCCCGATCGTGCTCATCGCCGCCACGGTCTCGCTGCTGCTGTGCTTCGGCTGCGTCGCCTTCCTCGGACGCTTCGGCCGCCGCGAAGGCGGTGCGGGCGAGCCGGCCCGGCCCGCCATCGATCGGGGCGGCGACGTGATCGCCGGCGGATCACCCGACGTCGCCTCCGCGACGATCCCGCTCTCCGGCACGAAGGCCTGATCCGATGCTGCACATGATCGAGCACGTCTTCGTCGAGCAGAGCCTCGTTGCCGCCTTCGCCGTAGTGGGAGGCCTGATGCTGGTCTCGAACCTCGCCGCGCGCCACCTCACCGCCGGGCGCGTCCACGGCTCGGCCATCGCCATCGTTCTGGGACTGGTGCTGGCCTACGTCGCCGGCACCTATACCGGTGGCAAGAAAGGGGTCGCCGACCTGCCGGTCTTCGCCGGAATCGGCCTGATGGGCGGCGCCATGCTGCGCGACTTCGCCATCGTCGCCACCGCCTTCGAGGTCGACGTGGTGGAGGCGCGGCGCGCCGGCATTCTCGGTGTGGTCGCCCTCGCCCTCGGCACGATCATTCCCTTCATCGTCGGCGCGCTCACGGCGGTCGCCTTCGGCTATACCGACGCGGTCAGCATCACGACGATCGGGGCGGGTGCCGTCACCTACATCGTCGGCCCGGTGACGGGCGCCGCACTGGGCGCGGATTCCGCCGTCATGGCCCTGTCCATCGCCACCGGCGTCACCAAGGCGGTGATGGTCATGGTGGGCACGCCCCTGGTGGCGCGGCTCATCGGCCTCGACAACCCGCGCTCCGCCATGGCCTTCGGCGGATTGATGGGCACCGTCAGCGGGGTTGCCGGGGGCCTGGCCGCCACGGACCCGAAGCTCGTGCCCTACGGCGCGCTCACCGCCACCTTCCATACCGGCATCGGCTGCCTCGTCGGCCCGTCGATCTTCTACTTGACCGTCCGGGCCATCGTGGGATGACGGGAGCGATCACCGCCGGCTCCGGGCCGGCGATCGGGACGGGGGAGGGCACGACGACCATGGACGCCATCGCTGAGGAGCGCGGGCTTCTCTCCGACCTGATCCGCAACGCCCTGACCGACGAGATCGCGGCCGGTACCTTGAGCGCGGGTACGGCCCTGGACGAGCAGGATCTCGCCGACCGCTTCGGAGCCTCGCGCACGCCGGTGAGGGAGGCGCTGCGCCAGCTCGCCTTCAACGGTCTCGTGGAGTTGCGGCCGCGCCGGGGCGTCGTCGTCACCCGGATGACGCCGGAACGGATCATGGACATGTTCGAGGCCACCGCCGAATTCGAGGCGATGTGCGTCCGGCTCGCCACCTACCGGATGACGCCCCTGGAGCGCAGTCACCTCATGGGCCTGCATGCCCGCTCGGAAGAGATGGTGGAGGCGGGCGACGTCGACGCCTATGACACGCTGAACCGCAGCTTCCACGAGGCGCTCTACGGCGCTACCCATAACGGCTTCCTGCTGGAACAGGCGCTCGCCCTGCGCACGCGGCTCTCGGGTTTCCGCCGGACCCAGCTACGCCACGGCGAGCGTATCCGGACCTCGCGCGCCGAGCACGGGGAGATCCTGGCCGCCATCGCCGAGGGCGACGGCGACGGCGCCGCGCGGCGCATGCGCGCCCACATGCTGAACGCCGCGAGCGCCATCGGCCATTACATCGCCGAGCATGCCGGCGAGTGAGGCGGTGCCTCCGCTCAGGCGGCGGCGCTCGACGCGATCCTGACCTTTTGCGTGGCGGTGTCGACCTCTTCGGTGGATCGGGCGATCTCGTCGAGACTTTCGGTGATGAGGGTGACGCCGTTGGAGGCGGTCTGCATGCTGGAGGACATCTCGCGGGTGACGGCGCTCTGCTCCTCCACCGCCGCCGAGATCGCGCTGGCGACCTCGTTGAGGGTCATGATCGTGCTCTGGATCGAGGAGATCGCGCCCACCGCCTCGCGGGTCGCCTGCTGGGTCGACAGGATCTGGGTGCTGATCTGCTCGGTGGCCTTGGAGGTCTGGGCGGCGAGCGCCTTGACCTCGGTGGCGACCACGGCAAAGCCCCGGCCCGCCTCGCCGGCGCGCGCCGCCTCGATCGTGGCGTTGAGCGCCAGCAGGTTGGTCTGGGCGGCGATGCCCTGGATCAGGGCGACGACCTCGCCGATGCGGGTGGCAGCCCCCGAGAGGCCGGCGATGATGGCGCTGGTCTCCTGGGCCTGCTTGACCGCCTGGCCGGAGATCTCGGAGGCGTGGGTGACCTGCATGCTGATCTCGGAGACCGAGGCGGCCAGTTCCTCGGCGCCGGAGGCGACGGTCTGGATGTCGGAGGAGACCTGGGTCGAGGCCTGGGCGGCCTGACCGGCCTGGCGCGAGGCGCCCGAGGCGGCGCCGGCGATGGCGTTGAGATCGCTGGCGATGGAGACCTGGAGGGCGGCGCGGCTCTGGCGCTCGAGCACCTGGCGGGTGACGTCGATGGCGAACTTGACCACCTTGAGCGGACGGCCGTCGCGATCGAAGATCGGGTTGTAGCTGCCCTGGATGAAGACCTCGCGGTCGCCCTTGGCGATGCGCTTGTACTCGCCGGACTGGTACTCGCCCCGGCCGAGGTTGTCCCAGAAGCTCCTGTACTCCGCGCTCGCCCGGAAGTCCGGATCGACGAACAGGCTATGGTGGCGGCCCTGGATCTCGTCGAGGCGGTATCCCGTCACGTCGAGGAAGTTCTTGTTGGCGGTGAGGATGGTGCCGTCGAGGGTGAACTCGATCACCGCCTGCGAGCGGTCGAGGGCCTTGACCTGACCTTCCTGGTCGGTGCTCCGGTTGACCTGCTCGGTGACGTCGGAGGCGAACTTGACGATCCGGGTGGGCCGGCCGTCGCGGCCGAGGATGGGATTGTAGGTGGCCTGCAGCCAGATCTCGCGGCCGTCCTTGCCGATGCGCTTGAACTCGCCGGACTGGAAGGTGCCGCCGGACAGCGCGACCCAGAAGGCGCGATAGGCCGGGCTCTCCTTGAAGGCCGGGTCGACGAACAGGCTGTGGTGTTTGCCCTGGATCTCGGCGAGCTCGTAGCCGACCGCGTCGAGGAAGTTCTTGTTCGCCGTCAGGATGGTCCCGTCGGTCTTGAACTCGATGACCGCCTGAGAGCGATCCAGTGCATCGATCCGGGATTGCAGATCGCGGTTGCTGAAAATGTTCATCGCTCTCGCAGACGCTAAAGTTAGGGGCAGGTCACGACATGCGGCCACGCACATTGACGCCCGAGATGTTTATCTTTCGGTTAATAATGCGTCGCGCCAGGGGAATAAATTGAGTTCATCCATCAATAGTTGAATGTACTGTCTGCGACCGATAGTGCTTAACATTCCATGGTAGTTGTCATTCTATCGCATCGCCGAACTCGAGAGGTGGATCTCGGCAATCTCGACCGACATTCATCGTTGTGTCCGAAAGTCATGGCGGCCGACTCATGCCGTGATCATCCGAGTCGGTCGCCGTCCCTCCTCAATCTGCGCCGTCGCGTTGACGCCCGACGGGGGTTTCCCGTAAGCCCCCTCCATGCGTGAAGGCTTGACAGGAACGATCCGGGGGCGCGCGATCGTCGCCGTGATCGTGCTCTACGGCCTGTGCCTCCAGGCTTTTCTCGGTACACTGGCGCCTCTTCCGCCGGCTGCACCCGAGAGTGCCATCTGCGCGCACGACGCATCGCGCTCGCCAGCCGATCCGGCCACTTCCTGCCAGCATGGGTGCTGCACCCCGGCCCAAGCCGCTCAAGCCTTGGCCTTCCAGGCGACGGCATTCGCGATTCTCGATTGGCCCGTCTCGCCTGCATCCCGGCCACTCCGGCCGAGCGACGAGACGAACGGGACGCGAGCGCCGCCCGACCGATCCGTCGGCCCACGAGGTCCGCCTGCCGCCTGACCGATCATTCCATCCCTGATCGCTCGGCCCCGGACCCGGACCTTTCCCGATGAATTCTCCATTTCAGGGCGCAGTCCGTGCGGACAGCGCCGTGCGAGCGTCGCGCGACGGCGTCTATCGCGCCGTCTGGCGCTGGCATTTCTACGCCGGCCTGCTCTGCCTGCCGTTCCTCATCCTGCTCTCGGCGACCGGGGCGATCTACCTGTTCAAGGACGAGATCAACGCCACGCTCTTCGCCTACCGGACCGAGGTTGCGGCGCAGGCTCGCGCTCCCTTGAGCCCGAGCCGTCTCGTCTACAATGCCTCTGAGGCCGTTCCGGGCGGCGTGCCGATCTCCTTCACCGACCCGGGCTCGGCGACCGCGTCCGCCCTCGTGACCCTGAGGGAGGGCACCTCCCGGACCGTCGTCTACCTGAACCCCTATAGCGGCGACGTGCTCGACACGGTGGCCACCGACAGCGACCCGATGATGGTAGTGAGACGCCTGCACAGCCTCAGCTATTTCGGCACGATTGCGAACGGGATCGTGGAGGTGGTCGCGGGGTTCGCCATCATCCTCGTCGTCACGGGCACCTATCTGTGGTGGCCGCGCGGGCAGGGGAACGGGCAGGGGGGCGGCGTCGTCACCATCCGGGCGAAGCCGGCCAGACGCGTCTGGTGGCGGGATCTCCACGCGGTGACGGGCCTCGTGGCGGGCGGCGGCCTGTTCTTCCTCGCTCTGACCGGGCTGCCCTGGTCGGTCTGGTGGGGCCAGCAGGTCCGCGCCCTGTCCAACGAGGCGGGTCTCGGCCAGCCCCGCGCCCTATGGGCCGCCAGGACCGTCTCCCTCGTGCCGATGAAGGACCGTCTGACCAATCCCGGTTGGACCATGGAGGACGCCCCCATGCCGACCTCGCGGCCGGCGGAGGTGCCGGCGATCGGCCTCGACCGGGCAACCAACATCTTCGCTGATCTCGGCATGCCGCGCGGCTACGAGGTCGCTCTGCCCGACGGTCCCAGCGGCGTCTACGCAGCCGCGATCTACCCCCGCGACGTGAACCGCCAGCGGCTGGTCTCCCTCGACCAGTATACGGGCGCGCCCCTGGTCGACGTGAAATTCGCCGATCTCGGCGGGGTCGGACAGGCGATCCAGTACGGAATCGGCCTGCACAAGGGCGAGTATGGGGGCCGCGTCAACCAGTTGGCCATGCTCGCCTTCTGCCTCGCTACCATCCTACTCAGCGTCACCGCCGGCGTCATGTGGTGGAAGCGGCGGCCGGCTGGTGGCCTCGGCATCCCGCCCTGGCCGCGAGACCGCAGGATCGCCGTTACGGTCACGGCGATCGTCCTCGGGCTCGGTGCGCTGTTCCCCCTCACCGGTCTCGCCATCCTCGCCATGATCGGGATCGATCTCGCTATCCAAGCGCTCCGACGAGGCGCGCGACGGCCGGCGGCGGCCTGACGCCACCGAGCCTCAGAGCAGCCCCGGTGCCCGACCTCATCCGCCTCTTTCGCGCCAGCCGCCTCTGCCTCGGCAGCGGACTGATCCTGCTCGCCCTTTGGGCTCAGGCCATCGCGCCGTTGGCCGCCCTGCGGATGCCTGCGGATGCCGGGGCATCACAGGGATGGTCGACCGGCCCGCTCGGCCTCTCGGTGATCTGCGGGCATTCGGAGGACGCTCCCGCGCTCGACGAGCAGGCGCCCGCCTCGTCGGTCTGCAAGGCCTGCCCGCTCTGCGCCGTCGGGTTGTCGAGTCCGATCCTCCCGCAAGCGCCGTCACTGGCACGGCGTCAGGGATGGAACGCCCTCGCCTGGCCGATCCCACCGCCACTGGCCGCCAAACGCCCGCATCGCCGAACCGGCCAACCGCGAGCTCCGCCGCTCTCGTCCTGATCCAGCACCGCGCCGTCGCCGACAGCGCATCGACCCCTGCCGCGATCCGGAACGAACCCCTGCGATGTCCCTCCACACCCCCTCCAATATTACCCGCCGCGCCATCCTCGTCCTCGCCGCCCTGCCGCTCGCGAGCGCCGACGCCCGCGCGCAGGCGGCCGATGACGGCGTGACACTGCCGGAGCTCTCCGTCGTCGGGGAACCCGGGCGCAGCGGCTTCGGCGTCGCCTCGCCCCAGGGCTCCGCTCCCAGCGTCATCGAGCAGCCGGTCGGTCAGGTCGTGACGCAGATCGGCCGCGACGGCACGGTCGGCGACCGCCCCGCCACCACGATCGGCTCGGTCCTCCTCAACAGTCCGGGCGTCACCGTGCGCCAGGGCAACGGCGCGCGCGACGTCGTCATCTCGATCCGCGGTAACAACGCCCGCTCCACCGGCGTCACCAAGAACATGGTCGTGCTGGAGGACGGGTTCATCCTGACGCAGCCGGACGGCGCCTCCCGGTTCGATCTCGTCGATCCGCGCGCCTATTCCCGCATCGACGTGTTTCGCGGGCCGCAATCGGCCCTGTTCGGCAATTACGCCACCGGCGGCGCCCTAGCGTTCCGGACCCGGACCGGCCGCGAGATCGACGGCTACGAGATCGGCACCGATGCCGGCAGCTTCGGCTATCTCAGCAACTCCTTCACCGTGGGCGGCGTCAGCGGTCCGGTGGAGATCAGCCTGTATGTCAGCGACGCGCGCGGCAACGGCTACCAGGAAGATTCCTCCTACGACACCCAGACCATCAACCTGCTGGCGAGTTACACCCCGACCCCCGACAACCGCTTCACCCTGAAGGTGATCAACAATCAGGTGAACGCGGACCTTCCCGCACGCTCTTCCCTCGACCAGTTCGGCATCAATCCCTACCAGCGCGGCTGCGCAGCAGCGGCCACCGCGGCACCCGGCTGCACCCTGACGAACCTGCGCATCAACGGCGCATACGGCGCCACCGTGCCGGTGACGGCGGATGAGGGCGGATTCGGCCGCAAGGACCGCCGCACCATCGTGGCGGCGCGCTGGGAGCACGACATCGACGCGCAGACTACGTGGCGGACGCAGCTCGGCTTCGACGAGCGCAATTTCAACCAGCCTTTCTACACGACCTCGTCGCGCGGCTCTTATCCGTCCTGGAACTTCCTCACCGATCTGACCCGGCGCGGCGATCTTTTCGGTCTGCCGGCGGTCGGCTACGTGGCGCTCGCCTACAACACCATCGACAACCACATCACCACCTACAACCGCGCCCCCTATGGCGGGCCGACCCTCGGTGCACTGATCGGCGACCAGGAGGCGGTCCAATCGAATCTCGGCGGCCGAGCCCGGACGGAGGTCGCGCTCTCCGACCGGTGGACCGGTGTCCTCGGCATCAGCGCCGAGAACACCACCATCACCGGGCGCAACGTCGCCTACGCCTATTCGGCGTCGGGGCGGACGACGACGGTGGCCACCACCGACCGCAGCTTCCTCAACGTCGCCCCGGAACTCGCCCTGGTCTACCGGCCGAACGCCGCCTGGGCGTTCCGGGGTCGTGCCGCCACCGGCTACACCACGCCGGCGGCGAGCAACCTGTTCATCACCACCGCCGGCCTGCCGGGCAACAACACCCAGCTCCAGACCCAGGAGAATCTCGGCTTCGACCTCGGCGCCGACTGGACGCCGACCGAGACCCTGCGCCTCAGCCTCACCGGATTCTACGAGTTCTTCCGCAACGAACTCGTTTCGCAATCCCCCGGCGCCGGGCTCCTGAGCTACACGTTCAACGCCCCGGCCTCGGAGCATCGCGGCATCGAGTTCGCGGCCGACTGGGCCTTCTCGCACGGATGGCGGGCGGTGGCCGCCTACACGTTCGACGACCAGATCTACACGAAATACACCGAGCAGCTCAGCGCCGGAACCTTCACCGACCGGTTCGACCGTGCCGGCAACGCCATTCCCGGCGTGCCCGCCCACCAGCTCCTCGCCCGCATCGGCTACGACCAGCCGACAGGGCCGCTCGCCGGCCTCGGCGCCTACGTGGAGGCCGTCGTTCAGGACGGGTTCTTCATCGACAACGCCAACCAGCTCAAGGCGCCGGGCTACACCGTCGTCAATGCCAACGTGCATTACGCGGCCGATCTCGCCGGCGGCTACGCCAAACGCATCAGCCTCTATGCGGAGGTCCGCAACGTCTTCGACGAGACCTACGTCTCCTCGGCCCAGAACATCGCGAATTCGCTCAACGCCACGAGCGGTTTGCAGAATGGCGCGGCCATCCTCGCCGCGACCACGGGGTCGGTCTTCGCCGGGGCACCGCGCAACGTGGTGGCCGGGATGAAGCTGTCCTTCTGAACGGTCTTTCCGATGGGCAGGTGGACGTGCCCGGCCCATCGGAGCTTCCATCGGGGAAAGGCAAGCTCGATCATGCCCCGGAACCGTAAAACGGCTCCGCTCAGGGTCGATCCCGTGACCGGACCGGTTACCTTACGATCACATCTCGCGCGAAACCGACACCAGGCACCTCGACATCTCCGCAAGGTTGTAGCCTTCATCTCGGGAACAGCTTAGGTCGGGCGGCAAAGTCGGCGGTATTCGTGAAGCTGCCGTGACGAGGGAGTTTCGGATGACCAGACGCGGCTACAAGGCGGCCTCGATCGCTGCCGGCCTCGGTGCCCTGGCCTGCTTAGGCAGCACGGCGCAGGCGGCCCAATGCGGCAACACGGCCAGCGGTTTCGAGACGTGGAAGACCCAGTTCTCGGAAGAGGCGAGGGGACGCGCCAGCGCCGCGAGCCTGGCCGCGCTGATGGAGACCTCCTATTCCGCGGCGACCATCTCGGCCGACCGGGGCCAGAAGAGCTTCCGCCTGACGCTCGACCAATTCCTGGCCAAGCGCGGCGGCCCGACCATCGTCGCCCGCGGACGCAAGCTGAAACAGACCAACGCGGCGTTGTTCGAGTCGATCGAGCAGCGTTACGGCGTGCCGTCCGGCCCTCTCCTGGCGATCTGGGGCATGGAGACGGGCTTCGGCGCGGTTCGCGGCAACATCAACACGTTGTCCGCCGTGGCGACGCTCGCTTATGATTGCCGCCGCTCGGCCTTCTTCACCGATCAGCTCTATGCGGCGCTCACCCTCGTCGATCGCGGCATCCTCAACGCCTCGACCCGCGGCGCGGCGCATGGTGAGGTCGGCCACACCCAGTTCCTGCCCAAGAACGTGCTGACCTACAGCACCGGCGGGAGCCTCGACAGCGCCCCCAACGCGCTGAACGCCACCGCGAACTTCCTCAAGGGCCATGGCTGGAGAGCCGGGGCGGGCTACCAGCCGGGCGAGCCGAACTTCGCGGCGATCCAGGGATGGAACGCGGCCACGGTCTACCAGAAGGCGATCGCGCAGCTCGGCCGCCAGATCGACGGCAACTGATCCTTCGAAGGCCCGCCCAAGCATGTGGCGGGGATCGGGCCTTCGTTCGGGCTGGATGACGGGTCGATCGCGGCCGCAAGGGTAAGATCGGCCACGGTCGACTTGAGCAGGTTTGACCTGAGCAGGGTTGACCTGGGCAGCAACAGATCGACTGTCTCCGTATCGGCGATCCGGCGCATCGACATCGATGCCGTCATCGCAGCCGGAGGATTTCCATGACCGGGCTTGTTCTCGCGGGATCGATCGGCATCGTGGCGGGTCTTCGGACCATGACGGCACCGGCCGCCATTGCCTGGGCCGCGCATCTCGGTTGGCTCTCTCTCGACGGGAGCTGGCTCGCCTTCCTCGGCTATCGCTATACACCCATGATCCTCACCGTCCTCGCGCTCGCCGAGTTCGTGGCGGACCAGCTTCCCGGCACGCCGAGCCGCACGGTGCCGATGCAATTCGCCGCGCGCATCGTCAGCGGCACGCTCTGCGGCGGCGCCATCGGCATCGCTTCGGGGCATCCTATTGCCGGAAGCCTCGCGGGAGCGGCGGGTGCCGTCATCGGTACGCTGGGTGGCGCCGCGGCGAGGGCGCGGATCGCTGCGTCCTTCGGCTCGGACCGGCCTGCGGCGATCGTCGAGGATGCCACCGCCATCATGGCGGCGACGCTCATCGCGAGCGCGCTTTAGCGGTCGGCGACATCGGTTCTCCAGCCCGGTGCCGAGGCCTGTCTACCGCTGTCATCCCGCAGAGCAGCATCGCGTCGCATTCCCTGCCCGTGCAGGGCGATAGAATTGTCGAGCTCACGGACCGGAAATGCGATTGGTGCGTTGCAGTTCATCGTCACGCCCGGAAAACCGGGACGCTCCGCCTTCAGGCGCGTCCATGCAGGGTCGAACGAGACGGGGACGATGACGTTGCGGACATCCCGAAAGCCCGGACATGGCCCAGCCTTGGATCTCGACCGGGGCCGGGCACGGGACATCATGGCCGGGGCGCCGGGCGTGAGGACGGACGTCCTGCACATGAGCGATCGAACGAGAGGGATACCCGGTGTCCCGAACGACAGATGACGTGAGAACATATCCCAGTCGTTGGGTTGAAATGATGCCGGAGTTTCGTTGATGGCCAAGATCCTGCTGGTGGAAGATCACGAAGAGATCTGGGACTTTCTCTCCCGCCGTCTCAAACGTCGCGGCTACGACGTCATCATGGCGCATGACGGCGAGGCCGGCGTGCAGCAGGCACGCGCCGGACGCCCGGACGTGATCCTCCTCGACATGAACCTGCCGGTCCTCGACGGCTGGTCGGCCGCCCGCGCGCTGAAATCCAGCGGCGATACGAGGAGCATCCCCATCATCGCGCTCACAGCCCATGCCATGCTGGGCGACCGCGACAAGGCGATCCAGGCAGGATGCGACGACTATCACCCGAAGCCCATCGACTTCTCCAAGCTCCTCACACAGATCGGCGCGGCACTCGGCACTGCTGCATCTCCGGACTGACCTCCCGGCACCGTTCGGTAATACGGGCTTCGTCGCGACGGGGCCTCCGGTGACACGCGTCGAGACGAGACCCCATCCCCATGAGTGACGGTCGGCATGAGCGACTTTAGGCATGAGTGACGATCCCATCACCGCGCGCCTGCTGCGGCAGGCGATGCCGGTGTTCACGATCCTGGCCTCGTGCCTCATGGTCGTCACCATCGCGTCGATGCTCTATTTCGGGCGCGACATCATCGTCCCGGTCGTCCTGGCGATCCTTCTGAGCTTCGTCCTGGTTCCGGCAGTGCGCCTCCTGAGGCGGGCCTTCGTTCCGCGTGCCGCGGCGGCGCCCCTCGTGGTGGTCGCGGCCTTCGCTGCCATGATCGGCGTCGGGCTGCTCATCACTACCGAAGCGGGGCAACTCGCCGCCGATCTGCCGCGCTACCAGATCACCATCCGGGAGAAGATCGCCTCGGTGAAGGAGGCGACGTCGGGGAGCGGGACGCTGTCGCGCATCGTCGAGATGGTGCAGGATCTCGGCGAGGAATTGCAGCCGGCGCCCCCGAACGACGATGAACGTCCGGGCAGGGCAGGAAGCCACGCCAATCCGCTCCACGTCGTCGTCACGACACCGCAGGCCGCACTCACAACGACGCTCGGCACTCTCGTCGGGCCGATCCTGCACCCGCTCGCCACCGCCGGCCTGATCCTGCTGTTCACGATCTTCATCCTGATCCAGCGCGAGGATTTACGGAACCGCGCCATCCGGCTCGCGGGTTCGGGCGACCTGCGCCGCACCACGGCCGCCATCGACGATGCCACGAACCGGCTCAGCCGGTTCTTCCTCGCCCAACTCGCCCTCAACATCGCCTTCGGCGCGGTCATCGGCACCGGTCTCTGGTTCATCGGCGTGCCGAGCCCGATCCTGTTCGGCGTCCTTGCGGCGATCCTGCGCTTCGTCCCCTATATCGGTGGCGCCATCAGCGCCCTGCTGCCCCTCATCCTGGCGGCGGCCGTGGACCCGGGCTGGTCGATGGTTATCGCCACCGCGCTCCTGTTCCTCATCGTCGAGCCCATCGCCGGCCACGTGGTCGAACCGCTGCTCTACGGCCATTCCACCGGCCTCTCGCCCCTCGCCGTCATCCTGTCGGCCACCGTGTGGACCTTCCTATGGGGACCCATCGGCCTCGTCCTCGCGACGCCGATCACGGTCTGCCTCGTCGTCCTCGGCCGCCATGTCGACCGGCTCTGGTTCCTCGACGTCATCCTCGGCGACCAACCCGCCCTGGCGCCCCCCGAGATCTTCTATCAGCGCATGCTCGCCGGCGACCCCGCCGAGGCGATCGAGCAGGGCCGGCAGGTGCTGAAGGCCCGGGCGCTGGTGACTTATTACGACGAGGTCGTGCTCGCCGGCCTTCGCCTGGCGCAGGACGACCTCGCCCGAGGTGCCCTCGACCGGGCGCGCCAAGGCGAAGTCGGAGCGGCGATCCGCACCGTGGTCGACAGGCTCAAGCTCGCGCCGATCAAGCGGTCGGGCTCCGCCGGCAGCGCCGAGGCGGAGGCGGCCATCGCCGCGGCCGGGCCGGATCGCAGCAGCGCCGGCATCGTGCTGGCCCACGACGAACTCGCCGCGAACTGGCGCGGACGCTCCCCGATCCTCTGCGTGTCGAGCCGCGGTCCGTTCGACGAGGCGGCGACGCTGATGTTGAGCCAGATCCTCGGGCGGCACGGCCTCGCCGCGCAGATGACCTCACTCGCCGACCTGCGCGCCGACACACGCCCGGAGCGCGCGGACGAGATCGCGATGATCTGCTTCTCCTATCTCGAGCCGGTCAGCCTCTCGCAGATCCGCCTCACCGTCCGTCAGGCACGCAAGGAATTGCCCGGCGTGAAGGTGCTCGTCGGGTTCTGGCGCGAGCGCGATCCCTCGACCATCGACCGCCTGCGCCGGACCACCTCCGCCGACGTGCTGGTGACCTCGCTCAACGACGCCCTCGACGCGGCCCTGCGCTTTGCCGCGCCGGCGCGGGCCGGACGCGACTAGTCCCATGTCCGACCGCGATCCCGCTCCCACGCCCTCCCATGCCGCGACCGACGGGCTTCTCGCCCGCATCGTGGAAGCCGGTGGGCAACCGTTCAGCACCGACGGCGATGGCCTCGCCCTGTCCGGTCTCCAGGCCGGGCGCGAGGCGCTGCTAGCGCGCCTTCCTCCGGGCGAAGCGCTTCCGGTCTGGTGGGACGCAAAGCATCGCGGCCTCGCCCTGGCGCGGGCGCAATGCGACGGCGCCGATCTGGTGGAGGCCGACCTGTCGGGTGCCAACCTGTCGGGCGCCTCCTTCGTCGGGGCATTGGCCCGCTCCGCCTGGTTCGAGGGGGCCATCCTGGAGGAGGCGAATTTCAGCGAGGCCGATTGCAGCGGCGCGAACTTCACCGGCATCGTCGGCGGCGAGGCGCATTTCCCCGACGCGATGCTGGAGGATGCGAACTTCACCGGGGCGACGATGCGCTTCGCGCGCCTGCAGCGCGCCCTCCTCGACGGGGCGACCTTCGCCCGCGCCGACCTCTGGGGCGCCGACTTCACCGGGGCCGATGCCGATTACAGCCGGTTCGAGGGTGGACGGCTCGACGAGGCGAACCTCTCCGACATGAATCTGACCTTCGCCAATTTCGATGGGGCGAGCCTGAAGAAGGCGCGGCTGGCTGGTTCGCGCCTTCGCGGCGCCAGCCTCTCCGGAGTCGCCCTGGACGGGGCCGACCTCTCCGGCGCCGATCTCTCCGACACCAACCTCGTCCGCCTCAACCTGATGTCCTGCCGCCTGCGCCATGCGCGATTTTCCGGTGCGCTCCTGACCGGCGTCCGGTTCCGGGTGGACCAGCTCGGCGGCGCGGTCGGCGAGGAGATTGCGGGCGAGTACGAGGCCGCGCAGGCGAGCTACCTCGCCATCGAGCACAACATGAAGAGCATCGGCAGCCACGACGAGGCGAGCTGGGCCTACAAGCGCGGCCGCCGCATGGGCCGCCTCCATGCCGGTGCCGAGGCGAGGGCCGCCTGGGCAAGGCGGACACGGGCGCCCCGGACCTGGAAGCCGGTCCTCCAATCGGGCTACCGCTGGATCGCCGACCGGTTCGTGGAATGGCTCTGCGATTACGGCGAGAGCCTGTCGCGCATCGCCCGCGCCTTCGTCATCCTGATCGTCCTGTTCGGCGCCCTGTTCGGCATCGCCGGCGGGCTGATCCCCGAAGGCGGCAGCGGCGCCGCGACCTACAATCCCCTCGACCTCCTCAGCTACAGCGCCCTCAACATGATGACGGCCAACCCGCCGGAGATCGGCATCAAGCCGGTCGGTCGTTTCACCAACCTCCTCGTCGGGATCGAGGGCGCCGCCGGCATCATCCTGATGGGCCTGTTCGGCTTCGTGCTGGGCAACCGGCTGAGACGATAGGCCAATCCGCCGGCCCTTCGGCCGGACGCGATCCACCGACCCGCAATCGACACCACCGCGAGCCGCCCCGATGGACAACCCGACCTCCTCCCGACGCCTCTGGCGCTGGCGCGGCCCGAGCTCCCTCCGGGGAATTCCAGGCTCGCCCGTGGCCTTCGCGCTGTTCGCCGTCGCCGTGGCCGCCGGCATCACCAACTATTTCTTCGCCGAGCGCAGCCGCATGGAAGCCGCGCGCCAGCACGACATCATCACGCTCAACGAGCGCCTGCTCTCGACCATGAAGGACCTCGAGACCGGCATGCGCGGCTACACCCTGACGGGGATGCCGAACTACCTCACCCCCTATCGGCGGGCACTCGGCACCCTCGACGGCCAGATCGCCGAGCTCGATCGGCTGGAATCGGAATCGGCGGATCCCGGGACCGCCCGCCGCCGCGACTTGCGGAGCCTCGTCGAGGGCGAGCGCGATTTCGCCCGCCGTGTGGTGGAGGCGCGCGACGCCAGCGGGTTCGACGCCGCCGTGACCCTGGTCCGGACCGGGGAGGGCAAGCGCATGATGGACGGCATCCGCGAGGCGACGCAGGTCGGTCAGGACCATGCCGTCACGAGCCTCGCACGCTCCGAGACCACGGAACACTGGCGCGGCCTGATCCTCTCCCTGGTCTGCGCGGCCGCGGCCCTTGCCGCGATGGGCCTCCTCGGTCGCGTCGCGCTCCTGCGTCGGCGTGACAGCCAGCGCATGACGGCGCTGCTCGACGGGGTCCTCGCCAACGCGCCCGTGGGCCTCGGCTTCCTCGACCACACCCTGGCGATCCGCCACATGAACCGTGCCCTGGAGACGATGAACGCGCGGGGATTCCAGGCCATGCTCGGCGGCCCGATCTGGACCGCGATGCCGGAACTCGAAGACCTGCTCCGTCCGAAGTTCGAGGCGGCGCGCGACAAGGGACTGATTACCCCCGATATCGACGTCGCCGTACCGACCCCGAGCGCGCCCGGCGGCGTTCGCCATCTCCAGGTCAGCGTCTATCCACTGCCGGGCTCGGCCGGAATCTCCAGCGGCACCGTCGACGGAGTCGGATTCGTCGTTACCGACGAGACCCTGCGCAAGCTCACCGAGGAGCGCACGCGCCAGAGCGAGCAGCGCTTCCGCTCCCTCACCGAGGCGACCTCCTCCATCGTCTGGGCGACCCCGCCGGATGGCGGCTTCAGCGTCGCTCCGTCCGAATGGACCCGCTTCACCGGACAGACGCCGAAGGAGGCCGCCGGCCACGGCTTCCTCGCCGCGATCCATCCCGACGACCGCGACAAGACGCAGGTCGCCTGGGACCACGCGGTCTCGAACGTCACGCTCTACGAGATCGAACACCGCCTCCGCCGACACGATGGGGTGTGGCGCTACATGGCGGTGCGCGGCGTCCCCATACTCGACGAGGCGGGAACGGTCCGTGAATGGGTCGGCGCCCATACCGACATCACCGCGCGCAAGGAGGCCGAGCACGCGCTGGAGGCCGCCAAGGAATCGGCCGAGGAGGCCAATCGGGCGAAAAGCCAGTTCCTCGCCAATATGAGCCACGAGTTGCGCACCCCGCTCTCCGCGGTGATCGGCTATTCCGAGATGTTGCAGGAAGAGATGGAGGATCTCGGTCAGGAGAGCCTCCTCGCCGACATGCGCAAGATCGAGGCGAATGCCCGCCATCTCCTCGGTCTGATCAACGACGTCCTCGACCTTTCGAAGATCGAAGCCGAGCGGATGGAGATCTATGCCGAGGCGTTCCCCGTCGGCGAGATGGTGCGGGAGGTGGCCTCCACCGTGGATGCCCTCGTGACCAAGAAGGGCAACGCCCTCATCCTCGACCTCGCCGAGGATCTCGGGCTTGCCCATACCGATCAGACCAAGCTGCGCCAGTGTCTGATCAACCTGCTCAGCAACGCGGCGAAATTCACCGAGAACGGGCGGATCACCCTCTCCGCCGTGCATGAGAGCGTCGCCGGTGCGGGCTGGCTCGTCTTCCGCGTGACGGATACCGGGATCGGCATGAACCCGGAGCAGCAGGCCAAGCTCTTCGAGCGCTTCACCCAGGCCGACGCCTCGACCACGCGCCGCTTCGGCGGGACCGGGCTCGGTCTCGCCATCACGAGGGCCTTCGCCACCATGCTCGGGGGGCAGATCGACGTGGCGAGCCGCGAAGGCGAGGGGACCACCTTCACCATCCGGATTCCGGCGCAGTACCGCGAAACCGGAGCGACAGTGGATGAGGTGACGCGCGACGGGTCAGCCCCGCTCACGCCGGAGGCGGCGAAGACCGGCGATCAGGTCCTCGTCATCGACGACGATCCGGCAACGCGGGACCTGCTCACGCGATTCCTTGAGAAGGACGGCTTCAAGGTGGCGAGCGCGGCCGACGGCCGCGAGGGTCTGGAACGGGCGCGCGCCCTGCGCCCACGGGTGATCCTCCTCGACGTGACCATGCCGCGCATGGACGGCTGGTCGGTCCTGCGCGCGCTGCGCGCCGACCCCGATCTCGGGGCGACGCCGGTGATCATGGTGACGGTGCTCGACGAGCAGAGCCTCGCCTTCTCCCTCGGCGCCACCGACTACCTGCACAAGCCCATCGAATGGGGGCACCTGAAGGAGGCGATGGAGCGGTTCAAGGCGGCGGCGTCCGATGGACCGGTGCTCGTCGTCGACGACGATGCCGACGTGCGCGAGCGGATGACGGCGATGCTGACCCGGGAGGGCTGGCGCGTGGCCTCAGCCGAGCACGGCCGCGCCGGGCTGGAGGCCGTCGCGGTCAAGAAGCCCTGTCTCATCCTCCTCGACCTGATGATGCCCGAGATGGACGGGTTCGGCTTCCTGCGCGCGCTGCGGGCGAAGCCGGAATGGCGGGACATCCCCGTGGTCGTGCTGACCGCCAAGGACGTCACCGCCGACGACCGCCGTCGTCTCGCCGGTCAGGCCGACCGGGTGCTGCAGAAGGGCCAGCTCAGCCTGTCCGACCTTTCCGACGCCCTTCGCTCCCTGGTGGCCTCATAGCGCGACGTGGGCCGCCATCACACGCCCGGCTTGCCGCGGCGCCTGCGCACGCGCTGGGCGCTGAGCAAACTGTCCGGCACCAGGGTGGCAACGACCGGGCTCGGGAAATGATCGAACGCAGCGCCGGTGGCTGCGTCGACGCCAATGCCGATGATGCCGCCGGCAATGACGTTGCCCGCCATGCCGGCCGCCCCGGTTCCCACGACCTGGGTCCGCACGGGGATGGTCTCAGGCCGGAAGCCGGGCTTGGCGAAGGTGACGTCGAACTCGTCGGAGCGGTCCACATCGAGGGAGCAGGGCGTCGCCGGGCAAGCATAGCCCTTGGTGCTGGTCATCATGGCGCCCGGGGGCTCCGTCTGGAACGCCATCTTCTCCGACGTCCCGCGCGTGATGCTGCCGCACGCTCCGAGGCCGGCCATGGCACACCCCGCCGCAACCATGGCCGCAGCTCTCAAAACTCGCCCCGTCATGCCGTCCCCCAGCGCCGTATTTTGATCGGCACGAGGTTGTGGCGCGGCAGCGATCAGCTCGCAAGAGTAGTAATGAGCGTCCTCGTCCGCGATACACAGGCATCCCGGCGAAATCCGCGGCGACGTCCCCGTCTATCGAAGATCTCGACGGTGCTTCCAGGGCTGATTACCGGCTCAGATCGTCTCATAAGCGAAAAGGAGCGTGATCGTGGACAGTCCAAGAAGGCCGATGACGAAGCAAATGTCGGCGACACGCTCCAGCCGCATGGCGAGAGGCCGATCGTCGTCGAGGCGCATCGAGAGATAGGAAGCCGCCGCACTCGCGAGAAAGAGGATCGCCGTCAGCGAAACGGCCTCGTCGACATGGCTCGGGCCGATCTGCGCCTCGGCGATCTTCACCAGTCCGACCAGCGTCGTGCAGACGCCGATCATCGTTCCCGCCGCGGGCAGGATGTGCTGGGACAGGGCGCGGGCACCGTCGCCGCGGTTCGGGCGTCGTCCAATCATGGGTTTCTCCGGCGCCGGGATGGCTCAGGCCACACCGATTACCTCATGATTTGCCCCAGATCCTCGAGCCCTCTCCTCAGCCGGACAAGGGCTCGACGACGATGGGCTCACTCTGCAGAACGACCCGAGCCGTCCGGCGGCAGTTCTCGACTCGGTCGGCTCATGATCAGGTCGCTGTCTGTGGATCGACGGTACCCGCTTCGCTCGCGCTAACATCGCTGGCCGCCTCGTCATAGGCCTGCATCCAGGCGGCATGATCGTCGCTGCCATCGGAATAGGGACAGCTGTCGCGTGTCTGGCCGTAGAGGCGGGCATTCCGCCCCTTGATGAAGGGGCTGTCGCTGGCGGTGGCGGCATCACTCATGGCTCGTCTCCCATTCAGGATGTGGCTCGAACCAAGGCAACGCGGCAGCACGGCGGAGGATCGCTTCTCCATGTCCCTGAAACGAAAAACCCGCCGCGGCGCGAGCCGGGCGGGTGAAGGAAGAGTCTCTTAGCCAGATGAGAACGATCCCGAGGACCTCCGGTTCCATGGCACGTCGGATCGCCTCCGAAACGTCGGGTCACGGCACTGTGCAAGTCTCCGGCTTGCGTGCCGGCTCGGGGACTGGCAAGTCGAGCCCGCGACGTGCCGCATCGGGAATCAGCCTTGTCCGCGCAACTGCAGACGATTGCAGGAATCGTCATTTATCATCCGGATGAGGCGAATCTCATTCGACTCGCCGCCGTGCTGGCGCCCGACGTGCGGGAGATCGTGATTTACGCCAATTCCGCTGTCTCCCCGCAGATGGAGGAGCGCCTGCGGAATTCGGCAGCCGGTACGTTGCTGATGGTGATGCGGCCCGGCAGCAATATCGGCCTCGGGGCTGCCTACAACGACCTTCTCAACCACGCCTCGGGGCAGGGCGCGACCTTCCTTCTACTTCTCGACCAGGACAGCCTGCCACCGCCGGGGGCGATCCCGAAGCTCGCCGCACGACATGCTCAGCTCACGGAGGCCGGAGAGAAGCCTGCCATAGTCGGCCCGCGACCGACGGACTGGGCCGGTGAAGCGTTGAGATCTCCGCCCAGACGGGAAGGTCTCGCGGTCGCGCCCAACTCATCCCGCGTCCAGTTCGTGATCTCGTCGGGTTCCCTCATCAATTGCGTTGCGGCAGGCGCTGTCGGTCCGTTTCGAGCGGATTTCTTCATCGACGCCATTGACGTCGAATGGTGCATGCGCGCCAACCACCGGGGCTACTCGACCTGGATCGCGGAGGACGTACTGATGGCGCACGAACTCGGTCGTGGCCTGATCCGGCTATCCTTCGGACTGCTGCTCACCGACCAGCCGCCGCGACGGCTCTACACCTTTCTCCGCAACCAGCTCGTCATGCTGCGCATGCCGCATGTTCCCCTGAGCCACAAAGCCAAGACTCTTCTTGCACTCCCGCTCCGCTTGGCAGTCTATCTCAAACACAACCGGTTTTCTCGCGAATCGCGTACAGCGATCTGGCACGGACTGATTGACGGAGCACGAGGACGGGCAGGCGCACCGGAAGCCGTGTTCAGAAAAATCGCCAACCTCCGACATTGAACACTATTCTACCACACCAGGTATCGAATGCACAGTAATTCGACAGAACTTAATCAAATTTAAAGACAATGAATTCAGCAAACGCGGCTGGAATGGGCACCACGAAAGGGTTCGGAGTGATTAGTCGTGATTAATGTCAACTGCGTGTATGGGCCAGACCATGTCGATCATATCCGAGAGGTTCTCGCACCCTCTTTGAACGACGCTTCCGAGCATGACATCAAGTTTAACTGTATGCCCTACTTATCCGAATCCAACGTCCGAATCGGAACATGTCAAATTGGGTCCGTCCACTTGACCGATCTGGACAATCCTACGGGGAAAAATCTTGGATTCGCGGAAGCCCACAACAAGATCTTTGAAATTTTAGACGAAGACGTTTTTTTTATCATTATCAACCCCGACTGCATTGCGACCGCTGGGTGCATCGATGCGTTGGTGGCGTTGTTCGAGAAAAGAGCCAAGAAACCGGGAATCGTGGAAGGCCGGCAATGGCCGTATGAACACCCGAAGGAATATGACCCTTTCACACTGGAAACGCCTTGGGCAAGCGGCGCGTTCGCTTTGATAAACAGCGAAGCCTATCGTCTTGTTGGGGGCATGGACGAACGTTTTTTTATGTATATGGAAGATGTAGACTTGAGTTGGGCAATGTGGAATGCCGGATTTCCAGTTTACTATGAACCCGCATCTTGCATCATACACTTTTCGGGGGGTCGCTACTATCGGCCAGACTTATTGGAGAGAGAGAAATATTATTCTCTAAGAAATTTTCCGTTGCTTTTACGCAAATTTTTTGGAGATAGTGGAGAAATTCAAGCTTGGACATACATCAGAAAATCAGTCGACCCCGAACTTGTCAAGCTGTTAGAAGAGGATGTGCAGACGAACTTCGCGGATTTCCCGAAAGCCACCCAGGTAACATCGACTCGATCTAATAAAATCAAAGTCCTTGGGTTATGCCAATTCCACGAGATAAGAAAATGAAGTTTCACGTCCTGGCCAAGAACAAGCATAGCGAAGCTCGCTTCAGGGCCGCCCACAAAAGCCTGCCTCCCGTCTTCCATCATAATATAAGATCTTATTTGTCTACGGTCAGCAATATCATAGATGACGATTCGGCCGATTACGCTTTTCTCATTCAAGAAGATACATATTTGCCTGACGATTTTTCCAGCATTGCATCTGATCTCGTAGAAAAACTTGATGCCGAATGGCCTAACTGGGGCATTTGTGGAAATTCGGGTATTTCCGCGTTCTCGTTCGGGCACAACGCCTCGAATGTCATACGGTACAATTTCGACAGTCAAGCGGGGCCGAATGCCTCCGAATTCATTGTTCCGGCACAAACCGTCGATAACTCGGCAATTCTGCTCAACTGCCGCGCGTTGCGACGCGCTCGTTTGTCTCTGCCCGATTTCGCCGGTGTTGAGTTACACAGTATTATTTTAAGTATTGAATGCGCCGCAAAAGGACTGGCGATCGTCATAGCCCCCCAGATGGCCTGCTTCCATGGCAGCAAAGACAACACGTTGTCCTTCAGCAAATCGCGGGAGACACCGTCGATCAAAACCTACCTCGCGACAAAGTTGTTAAACAATCAGATCGCAACATCTAACGGCCCGTTAAGCGTTGCGCTGAGCACCGCGAGTAATCGTATAGATCTGGAGATGGCGGCGTTGTCGAACTCTGCAGCGTCTCGTCGCCAGAAAAAACTGAATATCCTCATAAGATCGCAATTTCGTCACCCAGAAATGCTCAAAAGGACTCTACAGACTGCCAAGTCCTTTTCTGTTGCGACTCGGCCATACGTCTCAACAAATATTGTTGTTGTTACGGACAAAGGCGATGTGATACCAAGCTTTGTCAGCCAGTGGGCTGATAAAATCGTTTCTGTCTCACCTTACCAAGCTAGAGATTCCCGATCTCTGCTTATTAGAGATGGAATCTTAGCTGAAGAGTCTGATTTCACATGGATCGTCGATGATGACGATTGGATTTTTCCGAATGAGGCAGGCCGGCTTGCTCTCATATTATGCACTTGCCCACCATCGTCCGTTGTGTTTGTGAACAGTCAACATTTTATGGAGACGTTTGCCTCTGAAGGTCCGATCATGGCATCCGGATATTCAATTCATGAGGATCGCCATTTCCCAGCAAAGTTTTGGAGTGGCAGCCTTGGCGGCGTCAATCATATCCCGATCTGCGGAATGATCATATCGACCGATTTATTGAAACTTACCCCTGAACGAGTATTTACTCGTTTGGAATATTTAGAGGACTACGCGCTGCAGTTATTCTCTCTTCAATCGACAAAATTCCCGCCAATAGTTTTGGATAAACAGTTTTCTGGAATATCCATTCGAGATCCTGCCGGATCTATTCCTAATTCAGTTAACGAAAAAGATAGAACGAAATGGAATCGCTCATTAGCCGAGCTTTCTTATTTACTAGCACAGAGCAAATCGACAGCATTACCGATCATGTCATTGCCATCCATATCTAGAAGTTCAATAACTTTGGATACTCTTTCCGGTAGAGAAAGGAAGGCGCTGCTCGCACTTCGAGCTTTGCGAGGCGCGTCACTCTTTTTTCGTAACCCTAGAAAAACTATAGCTTATTTTCGTTCCGCCCGCGAAGGGTATTTAAATCGAGGTTTGCGAGGCCTATTATCGGCATTAGCATCCGCAAAAAAGTGAACATAGTAATGTCGAAAGTCGTGGACTTAGACCATGCATTACGTCGAGAGGAGATCGACCGCCGATCTTTATTGGCCAGTATCTTGTTCGCAATGTGCTCAGAGCTACCCTAAGCAACGTTATCGCCTGAGATATAATATAGCTCTGCGTACGTTACTGATAATCCCGGCAGCAGAAGGGCCGTATATCGTGGGACTGTCCGCATCAGCTACTGCCAAACCAGCTTCGCAGGTCCGTTAGCATTGAATAATCAAAAAATTTTTGTCCAGAAAACCGTCAGCAACTTGACGACCGTTCAAACTGTCACATCCGCGGCATAAGCCGCCAGAACCTCCTCCGGCGCGCCGTCCATCATCAGCGTGCCGCCCTTCATCCAGAGCGTCCGGTTGCAGAAGCGCTTGATGGCGGCGTTGTCATGGGATGCGAGAAACATGATGCTCGCCTTCTGGATCATGCCGTGGAGCCGCTGCTCCGCGCGCTCCGCGAAGGCCGCGTCGCCGACACCGATCACTTCGTCGAGGATCAGGATGTCGGGATGGACGGCCGTGCTGACGGCGAAGGCCAGCCGCAGCAGCATGCCGCTGGAATAGGTACGGATCGGCAGGGACAGGAACTCGCCGAGTTGGCTGAATTCCTCGACGTCGGGGACGATCGCCTGGGCCTGCTTGTGGTCGAGTCCGAGCATGATGCTGCGCATCTCGATGTTGTCATAGCCCGTGGCATCGCCGTCCATGCCCATGGAGAGGTCGATCAGGGAGGAGATGCGCCCCTCGATCGAGACCATGCCCGATGTCGGCGGATACACGCGGCTGAGCACCCGCAGGAGCGTCGTCTTGCCGGCGCCGTTGCCGCCGACGAGCCCGATGCGATCGCCATCGCGCGCCACGAAGCTGACCTGGCTCAGCGCCTTCACCACCTGGATGCTGCTGTCGCGGTCGTTCTGCAGACCGCCACCGACCGTACGCCGCAGGATTTCGCTCTTCAGGGCACGGCCGCGGGAATTGTAGACGGCGAGCTCGACGCTCGCCTTGTCCAGCACGATATGAGCCATGATGCCCTCAGAGCCAGTAGACGACGCGGTGCGAATATTTTCCCGCGAACGCCAGGGTGAACAGCCATCCGGCCACGAGCAGGCCTAGCAGGATGACATAGGACGTCGCGCTCGGCACATGGCCCAGCAGGGGCTCGCGCATCACGTCGAGCATGCTGGCGAAGGGATTGAGGATGAGCACCGGGTGGTCGACACGCAGTTGCGACGGCTTGAAGACGACCGGTGAGACGAAGAACGCGACCTGCACGACACTCGCGACGATCTGCGGAATGTCGCGAAATCGTGCCGACAGGATCGCCAGGAGGTAGCCAATCCAGGCCAGATTTGCGAGCACCAGCAACAGGCCTGGGACGAACAGAATGATGTCCCAGTCAATTGGCGAGCCCATGACGACAAATAATACCGGCAAAATAATCAGGTTGTGAGCAAATACGAAGAGGTTTCTAGAAATCGTTCTCAGTATGTACGTAAAACGAGGCAGCGCTACCTGTCGAATGATGCTGTCATTTTCCGTGAAACTTGAGCAACTTTCGATGATCGTTTGCGAGATCAAGCCCCAGAGAATGAGCCCGGCACCGAGATGCGGCAGATAAGCAGCCATGGAGGTGCCAAACAGCGACGCGTAGATCCCGCCCATTCCGAAGATCATGACGGCCATGCTGAGCGTCAGCCACAACTGACCGACGCGCGACCGCCGATACCGGCGGATCACGTCGTTCTTGGCCAGCATCCACCACATACGCCATGCGCCGAAGCCTCCGAGGACGTCAGCGACCCCTCCTGCTACCAAACCCATGCGGTCTCTTTCCCGGAGCCATGCTCCCGCGGAGCAGTCGATGATGCGCCTCCCCAAAGCATGCACTTACGCATATTGGCAAGAAACGGATTTTCGATGAGGCGGGTAGGCTGGCGCAATACGGTCCCGGATCGGACGGCGATCTGATCCACCGAAAGGGTATCGTCGAACCGACGATCTATCGCCGGTAGATCGTCGACGGCAGCCACGTCGACACCGGTTCGATGCGCATTACCCCGCCTGCCTCTCCTCGCCGGCGAGGTCCAGCAAAGTCTGGCGCAGCCAGCGATGGGCGGGGTCGTTGTCGTAGGAGGCGTGCCACAGCATCGAGATCGCCACCTCGTCGAGGGCGACCGGCGCGGGGCTGACGGCGAGGCCGAGCGTTCCGGCGAAAAGGGTGGCGAGGCGCTCCTGCATGGTGGTGAGAACGGGCGCGCTGCGGACCAGGAACGGCACCGCGAGGAAGCGCGGCGTCGTCACCGCCAAGTCGCGTCGCAGACCAAGGAGGGCGAGCGCATCGTCCACCACCCCGTGGGCGGTCTCCTTCAGGCTGGTGAGCACATGGGGAAAGCGCAGATAATCATCGAGCGAAATCGGCGGCGTCACGCCGAGGAGGTCGGCGTTGAACAGGCAGACGTAGCGGTCGCGATAGAGCAGGCGCTGCTTGTGGTGGATCTGACCCTGGCTGAACATGCCGATACCGAGATCGACCCTGTCCGCGTCGAGCTCCTGCAGGATGCGGATACGGTCGATGGAGCGCAGGAGCAGGCTGATCCCCGGTGCGTGCCGACGCAGATAGGCGAGGAGGCGCGGCCCGAGCAGAACCTCTGTGGAATCGGGCAGGCCGATGGTGAAGGTGCGCGTCACGCTGCGCGGATCGAACGCCTCGTCGCGGCGGACAAGGGATTGGATCTGTCGCAGCAGGGTCCGGACGGGTTCGGCGAGAGCGAGCGCACGGGGTGTTGCCCGCATCCCCTCGGGCGCGCGGGTCAGCAATTCGTCGCCGAAGGTGGTGCGGAGCCGGGCAAGACTGCTGCTCATGGCCGATTGACCGACACCGATCCGAGCGGCGGCACGGGTGACGCTCCGTTCCGTGAGCAGGGCGTCGAGGGCGACGAGGAGGTTGAGATCGATGCGCGATAGATCGACGTGATCAATAGTCATTATCGATCCTATCTGTTTGATCCATGCTGCATCGCACAGCATATTCGCTCCAGAAGCAAGGGCGACACGCTCCTTGCACAGTGAGCGAGACCCGACACCATGACCATTAGAACCTTCATCGCCGCCGCCGTCCTCACCGCCGGTGCTCTCACGGGCACCGCCTCGGCCGAGACGATCAAACCCCTCGACGGTGGCAGCGTCAGCCTCGGCGAACTCTCCGGCGTGGCTTATTACACCGCCGAGCCCAAGGGCTACCGGGTGGTCGTGACCCTGGCCCGCACCGAGACGGGCCGTGCCGTGCGGTTCGAGACGATCCTGGGCTCCGGCCAGAGCGTGACTCTCTCGACCCCGCAGGAGCTCGGCGCCACGGCCGATGCCATCGAGATCAGCCGCACCGGCGATACCGTCGCCGTGAGTCGGCTTCGTGCCGAGCCGACGCGGGAGGCATCGGCCCTCAATTAAGGGGATGCCCGGCATGACCGGGTCTCCCGACCCCGAAGGCCTCTCCGTTCTCATGAATGGGGGAGGCCTTCTCCGTCTTCGGCCCTCCTCATTCGTCTTACGCCCCGACAATCCTATAAGAGGCGTGCGCGGTCACGCATCACGAGCGACGCTCGCCGAGGACAGAAACGGGCCATGGCAGGATTGAAGGACAAACGCGGCTTCGTCGACAAGGACAGGCTCGACCTCTCCGAGCGGCAGGCCGTCGAGCATTGGATGAAGCGCTGGGGCGTCACGCGCGATCAATTGACCTCCGCCCATCGCAAAGTCGGCCATATGGTCAAGGATATCGCCGCCGAACTCGGCAAGAAACGCTGACGTTAAACGCTGACGAGAAACGTTTGGACCAGACGAAGCGTTGAGACGCGACGACGACCGGGAAAAGGCGGGAGGCGGGCGGGTGCCACTCAAGAGACACGGGCTGCTCCCATGGGGCGGCATGCTGAACGACCGCCGTTACGCCGTTTCCGAATCCGCCCGCTGCGCCGATCTGCGCGCCCTGAGCGCGCCCGACCGCAACCGCTTCCGCAAGATCGTGAGTTGGAATCTGCTGCGGCGCACGGGCGCCAAGGTGGACGGCATCGTCGAACTGATCGAGCGCGAGCAGCCCGACCTCCTCCTGATGCAGGAGGCGACGAAGGAGATTGCGTCGATCAAGGAGCGGCTCGGCGGGCACTATGCCTGGGCGCCGCTGCCCGGCCGTATCCACGGACTCGCGATGTGGAGCCCGCATCCCTGGGCCGCCCCGCCCATCGTCGTCAAGCTGCCGTCCGGCGCCCTCGTCGACCGGGTCTGCCAGATCCTGGACATGGGCGATTTCGGCGTCGCCAACGTCCACCTCTCGCATGGCCAGGTGCTCAACCGGCGCCAGTTGCGGCGGATCGAGCAGAGCCTGCCCGCACGCGCGGCGGTGATCGGCGATTACAATCTCGTCGGCCCGGCGCTGCTGCCGGGTTTTCGCGATGCCGGACCGCGGATTCCGACCCATGCCATGGTAGACATCGTGCCGCTCCGCATCGATCGCTGCCTGGTGCGCGGGCTCGCCTGCCTCGGCCGCACGGTGCTGCCGCGCGGCGCCTCCGATCACCGGCCGATCGTGGTGCACCTCGCCCCCGCCCCGGCACAGCCGACGGCACACGATATCAGAGGTATGGCAGCAATAGTCGCACGGCTGCGTCGCGCAGCCGGACGGGAAGCGACCGTCGCGCCAGGTCTTCGGACGTCAGGCGCGCCTCCATCTTCGTCCGCATAAACCGGTCGAGCCGGTCGGCGAAAGCCCGGTCGTAGACTTCGACATTGAGCTCGAAATTCAGGCGGAAGCTGCGCATGTCCCAGTTCGCGCTGCCGACGAAACTCCATTCGCCATCGACGACGAGTAGCTTCGAATGGTCGAAGGGCGGCTCGTCGAGCCAGATCCGCACGCCGCTCTCGAGCAGGGGCGCCACATGCGCCCGCGTCGCCCAATCGACGTAACGATGGTTGCTCGCGCGCGGGATGATGACATCGACCCGGATGCCCCGTGTCGCGGCGAGCGCGAGGGTGGTGGACAGGATTTCGCTCGGCAGAAAATAGGGCGTCACCAGGCGGATGCTGTGTTGGGCGCAGGTGATCGCCGACATCACGGCGAACTCGATCTTCTCGATATCCGCGTCCGGTCCCGACGTGACGACGCGAGCCTCAATCTCGCCGGCGGGGCCGAGCGGGGGGAACCAGCGTTCGCCGTCGAGTTCCTCACCCGTCACGAAGGCCCAGTCGCTGGCGAAGGCCTGGGTCAGTTGCTCGACCACGGGTCCCTCGATGCGGAAATGGCTGTCGCGCACAGGGTCGGGCGGAGACGTCGCCACGAGGTTCTCGTCGGCGATGTTGATGCCCCCGGTGAAGCCGATGCGCCCGTCGACGATGAGAATCTTCTTGTGGCTTCGCAGGTTCAGGAACGGCATCCGCCAGGGCAGGGCGGAATGCATGAACAGACCCACCGGCACCCCGGCCCGGCGCAGGCGCCGCGCCATCGCCGGAAAGAAGTAGCCGCTGCCGATCCCGTCGATGAGCACACGGACCTCGACGCCGCGATGCCTGGCGGCCAGCATCGCCTCGAAGAAGCGGCTCCCCGTATCGTCGTTGCGGAAGATGTAACTCGACAGGGCGATGCTGCTTCGCGCGCCCTCGATCGCCGCCAGCATGGCCGGGTAGGCCTCGTCGCCGTTGCGCATTGTCTCGAGCGCATTGCCGCCGAGGAGGGAGAGTTTCGTGATCCGACGGACGGCGCGGTCCAGGGGCCGCAGATCATCGGGAACGGTCGCGTCGGGGATGGCGGGGGAGCCCACCTGCTGCGAGGGCCGCACCCGCAACTGTCGCGCGCGACGCGACACCCGGTTCACGCCGAAGATCGCATAGAGGATCGTCCCGAAGATCGGCGACAGCCAGGCAAGGCCGATCCAGCCGATGGCGGTGCCGATCTCTCGCTTGCGCAGCAGGGCGTGGACCGAGACGAGAAGGGCCAGAGCGATACCGAACAGGGCCAGCACGTCGGCCCGGATCGAGCCGGTCGCCTGCAGCCATCGGTGGAGAAGGTCTTCCAAGGATCAGCCCAGTCTGAGAACGGGATCGCGAGACGACGAACTCTTTAGCCCCGAGCCCGCGGAAAGACCTAGCGTCCGGCCGTCCCGGCGGCAGCCTCCGCAAGGTGCGCCTCCTCGCGCGAATGCGTCGGGCGCAGGGTCTCGGTCAGGAGTTCCACCTGCGTCACGAGCCGGACGAGACTGTCGGCGCGGGGCAGGTCGGGATGGGCGGGGAGGGCGCTGCCATCCTCGGCGAGCCGGGCGAGGGTGGTGGTGATCCACAGGGTCCAGGCGCGGCACGCCTCCACCTCGTTCTCGGCATCGCTCTTCGGGTCGCGTCTCGGCTCGGCGGCATAGCGCAGCGCCGACAGGCGCGCGCCGATCCGGCGCAATGTCGCGTCGGCGACCATGGCGGTCTCGACCTGCGGATGTCGTCCGGCGCGCGGCTGCTGGAGAGCGCGGGAGAGGGCGGCCTCCAGGGTATTGAGGGCGAGGCCGCTCGCCCGCGCCGCCTGTTCGGCTGCCCCGCTCCGCTCGGCCTCCGCCCGGTTCGAGAGCACCGTGCGCGCGAAATCGGCATGCGCCTTCACCGCCTTCTTCAGTTCGAGGCGGACCTGATCCGGCTCCCAGACCGGCCACAGAAGCAGACTGCTCGCCACGGCGATGAGACCGCCGAGGAGGGTGAAGAGCGCCCGCATGCCCGCGACTTCCCAGGAGGCATGGCCCGGCTCCATCACTTCCACCAGCAATACGACGAGGGGCGTCAGGCAGGCGATGAAGACGCCGTAGCTCACCTGCCGCGCGGCAAAGCCGATGATGCTCAAGGGGAAGATCAGGGCCGCCAGCGTCAGGGTCGTGGTGGCGACGCTGGCGAGCAGGGCGCCGAGCATGCCGCCGAGCACCGTGCCGCCGATCCGCTCCAGGGCTCGCTGCCAGGTGGCGGCGTAGAAGGGCTGCATCGTCAGCACCACCGTGATGGTGAGCCAGTGGGTGAACGGCCCCGGCCAGAGCAGGGTGAGGCCGAGGACCGGTGCCGTGACCACACTCGCTCGGATCGCGTGCCGCAGGTTGGGCGAAGCCAGGGTGAAGTTCGCCTTCAGCGGGCCGAGCAGACGCCGGCGCAGCGGCAGGCTGGCACTGCCCAGCAGAGTGCCGCCGGGGCGATACCCTTCCGGCGTCGAGAGCTTGGCCCCGATGCGCACGCGGTCGAGGATGCGTTCGGCGAGGGCCTTGAGGGCCGGATCGGAGGAGAAGCCACGCCCGGCCCGCTCGATCGAACGCTCGATGCGCGCCAGATCGAGAATGGTGTCGTCGCGGATCGCCCGCGCGACCACGAGGAGGAGCGGCCTCAGCCGCCGCAGCAGGCGCCGCGTCCGGACCTGGCGGTTGGGGTTGAGATCGGCCTCGATCCGGTCGGACAGGGCAATCAGCGCGGCGAAGGCCTGCTCGGCACTCTCGAGCCGGATCAGGGCCTGGGCGGTTCGGTCTGAGACGCGCTCGCGGCTGCGGGCGAGGTCGACGATCAGGCTGCGTGCGAGCTCGATCGCCTCGCGCACGCCGCGACGATGGGCGCGGGCATGGTCGTCGAACCCGGCCGCATCGGCCTTCTCCGAGGCCGCGAGGTCTTCGAGGTCGCCGCTGAGCAGGGCGAGCCGGCGCCAGACCTCGGCCACCGCCCTCTGGGTCGGGCGATAGGGGTTGAGGCGCCACAAGGCGAGCGCCAGCACCGTCGCCCACAGGCCGCCGGCCAGCACCATCGCTCCGGCGACGGCGGCTTCGCTGCCGGAGAGCGGTCGGTCGAGGGCGAAGGCCAGGACGAGCACGAGGACGTTGCCGGCGGTTTGCTCCTGCACGCCCCAGACGCGGGCATAGGTGCAACAGAAGATGACGAGGGTCGCGACCGGCACGACGAGGGCGGGGCCATGCGGCTGCATCAGCCCGAACAGGCTCCATACGACGCCGGCCAGCACCGAGAACACCGCGAGCACCATGAGGCGCGAGCGCATCGGACCGCCGATATCGGCAAAGCAGGTCAGATTGGCCGCGAGCGCCATGATCAGGAGGGGTGGCCACGCCACGAATTCATGGACGAGGATGACGGTGCCGAAGGCGCAGGCCGCCCGAATCCCCTCCATGATGCTGAGACCGCGTGGGTCGAGGGCGATCGGCAAGCGCGCCAGATTCGATCCCGGAGCGGAGAGAGATCCGCGGCCTAAGAGGAAACCGGCGGCGCGCCGGCGCCGAAGGCTCTCGGAGGCGGCACCGCCAGCCTTGATATTGGGGCCCGTCTTGGCCGTCGGGATGGAAGGGAGGGGCACCGTAACACGATCCGCCGGGCGGCATGCCCGGTGACAGCCGGTTTAAAGCCGATCGACGGCGCGCAGAACCCATCTTCACGCGTGCAGTGCACCATCGCCATGCGGTTCGCGATGCCCCTGGCGGCCAAGCGCTGCGGCGGCAGCTGTATACATTTTCGCTCCGATCCGCCGTGGATCGTGCCTCTTGGCCGGTACCTTGCATACCAGATTTGCCCCCGACAATCGGTCAGCGGCAATGGTCATCGAGGAAAAGCGCAACACGATGAGAGGCTTGGCAGAACATCTTCGCGTGGGGCTCGTGGCCGCGGCGCTCGTCACCGGCAGCATGGTTCCGGCGGCCTGGGCGCAGGGAACGCTGCGGATCGGCATGACCGCATCGGACATCCCGCTCACCACCGGCCAAGCCGACAATGGCGGCGAGGGCATGCGCTTCATGGGCTACACGGTCTATGACGGGCTCATCAACTGGGACCTGTCGAGCGCGACCAAGCCCTCCGACCTCTCCCCCGGTCTCGCCACCTCCTGGGAGGTGGATGCCGCCGACAAGACCAAGTGGATCTTCAAGCTGCGCCCCGGCGTGAGCTTCCATGACGGTTCGCCCTTCACCGCCGATTCGGTGGTGTGGAACCTCGATAAACTCCTCAAGAACGATGCGCCGCAATTCGATCCGCGCCAATCGGCGCAGGGGCGCTCGCGAATCCCAGGTGTCGCCACTTACCGCGTGGTCGATCCGATGACGGTGGAGATCACCACCAAGGTGCCGGACGCGACGCTGCCCTACCAGATCGCCTGGATCATGATGTCCTCGCCGGCGCAATGGGAGAAAGTCGGCAAGAGCTGGGACGCCTTCGCCAAGACCCCGTCGGGGACGGGACCGTGGAAGCTCACCCTGTTCGCTCCGCGCGAGCGTGCCGAGATGGCGCCCAACGCCGAGTATTGGGACAAGGCGCGGGTGCCCAAGCTCGACAAGCTGGTGCTGGTGCCGCTGCCGGAGGCCAATGCCCGCGTCGCGGCCCTGCGATCGGGTCAGGTCGACTGGATCGAGGCGCCCCCGCCGGACGCCGTCGCCTCGCTCAAGGGCGCGGGTTTCAGCATCGTCACCAATGCCTATCCGCATAACTGGACCTGGCACCTGTCGCGGATCGAGGGCTCGCCCTGGAACGATATCCGCATTCGCAAGGCGGCCAACCTCGCCATCGACCGCGAGGGCATGAAGGATATGCTCGGCGGCCTGATGATCCCGGCCCAAGGCTTCATGCCGCCCGGCCACCAGTGGTTCGGTCATCCGACCTTCAAGCCGACCTACGATCCGGAGGGGGCCAAGAAGCTCCTGGCCGAGGCCGGCTACGGCCCGGACAAGCCGCTCGTGACCAAGATCCTGATCTCGCCATCGGGCTCGGGCCAGATGCAGCCGCTGCCGATGAACGAGGTGATCCAGCAGAACCTCGCGGAAGTCGGCATCAAGGTCGATTTCGAGGTGGTGGAGTGGAACACCCTGATCAACCTGTGGCGCGGCGGTGCCAAGGCGGAATCGGCGCGCAAGGCCACGGGCCTGAACTTCTCCTACTTCATCCAGGACCCCTTCACCGGCTTCGTCCGGCACGCCCAGTGCAACCTCGCCGCGCCGAACGGCACCAATTGGGGTTTCTACTGCGACCCGGAGATGGACAAGCTCTTCGACGAAGCCCGCAACGCCTTCGACAAGACCGAACAGACCAAGGTGCTGGAGAAGATCCACGAGAAATACGTCAACGAGGCGCTGTTCCTCATGGTCGCCCACGACACCAACCCGCGCGCCATGAGCCCGAAGGTGAAGGGTTTCGTCCAAGCACAGAACTGGTTCCAGGACTTCTCGCCGATCACGGTCGGGAAGTGAGAGCGTCGGTCCTTCCCCTCGCGGGGAGGGACCGAGGGTGGGGCTGGCTCCGCCAGCCTTTGAAAGGTGAGGGCCGCTGGTCCCCCACCTCCATCTCCTTCCCGCCAGGGGGGGAGTGCCGCCACAATGGATCGAGGTCATCCGGATGCTCCCATGCTGAGCTTCATCCTCCACCGCCTGCTCACCGTCACCCCGGTGGCGCTGGGCGTCAGCATCGTCTGCTTCCTGCTGGTGCATCTGGCGCCCGGCGATCCCCTGAGCGCCGTCCTGCCGGTGGACGCCACGCAAGAGACGATCGACGCCATGCGGACCGCCTACGGCTACGACAAGCCGCTGCCGGTCCAGTACGCGCTCTGGCTCTGGAAGGTCCTCCACGGCGATCTCGGCACATCGATCGCCAGCGGCCGCCCGGTCCTGAACGAGGTCGGGCGCGCGGTGGTCAACAGCCTGATCCTCGCCTCCGTCGCGACCCTGATCGGCTTCACCTTCGGCTGCCTGTTCGGCTTCGTCGCCGGCTACTTTCGCGATTCCGCCCTCGACCGGGCCGCCTCCGCCATCTCGGTCTTCGGGGTGAGCGTGCCGCATTACTGGCTCGGCATGGTCATGGTGATCGTGTTCTCGGCCCAGCTCGGCTGGCTGCCCTCTACCGGAGCCGGCCCCGACGGATCGGGTAACTGGAGGCCGGATCTTGAGCATCTGCGCTACATCATCCTGCCGGCCATCACGATGTCGGTGATCCCGATGGGCGTCATCGCCCGTACCGTCCGGGCGCTCGTCGGCGACATTCTCTCCCAGGATTTCGTCGGGGCGCTGCGTGCGAAGGGGCTCTCGGAATTCGGCGTGTTCAAGCACGTGGTGAAGAACGCGGCCCCCACCGCGCTGGCGATCATGGGGCTTCAGCTCGGATACCTGCTCGGCGGCTCGATCCTGATCGAGACCGTGTTCGCCTGGCCCGGCACCGGCTTCCTCCTCAACGCCGCGATCTTCCAGCGCGACCTGCCGCTGCTGCAGGGCGCCATCCTCGTCCTGGCGATGTTTTTCGTCGCGCTCAACCTCATCGTCGACGTCGTGCAGACGGCACTCGACCCGCGCATCGAGAGGGGCTGATGGCACTCGGAACCAGTCCGGCCGCATCGGCCATCGACATTGCCGGCGGCGCGCCCCCGCTCACCGCCGCACCGGACGCCTTCGTCGCTTCACGCGGGTTCTGGGGCAACGTGCTGGCCAAGCTCCTGCGCGACCCCGTGGCGATGACGGCCGCCTTCGTCATCCTCGCCATCGTCGCCATCGCGCTGCTGTCGCCGTGGATCACTCCCATGGACCCGTATCGCGGCTCGATGGTGCGGCGGCTCAAACCCATAGGCGACGCCACCTACATCCTCGGCTCGGACGAGCTCGGACGCGACATGCTGAGCCGCCTGATGCTGGGCGGGCGCCTTTCCCTGTTCATCGGCGTCACGCCGGTGATCCTGGCCTTCATCCTCGGGTCCGGCATCGGCATCCTCGCCGGCTATGTCGGCGGCTGGCTCAACACCGTTCTGATGCGCACCATCGACGTGTTCTTCGCCTTCCCTTCGGTGCTGCTCGCCATCGCGCTCTCGGGCGCATTGGGCGCGGGCGTGTTCAACTCCATCGTCTCGCTGACCTGCGTGTTCACGCCCCAGATCGCCCGCGTCGCGGAGAGTGTGACCACCCAGATCCGCTCACGCGATTATGTCGACGCGGCCCGCCTCTCGGGCGCCTCGACCTTGACGATCCTGCGGGCGCAGGTGCTCGGCAACGTGCTGGGTCCGATCTTCGTCTACTCCACCAGTCTCATCAGCGTGTCGATGATCCTCGCCTCGGGCCTGTCCTTCCTCGGCCTCGGCGTGAAGCCGCCGGAGCCCGAATGGGGCCTGATGCTCAACACCCTGCGCACGGCGATCTACGTCAATCCCATGGTCGCTGCGCTGCCGGGCCTCGCCATCTTCATCGTCTCGATCTCGTTCAACCTGTTCTCGGACGGCCTGCGCTCGGCGATGGAAGTGAAGTAGATGAGCACGCAGTCCGCAACGAATCCGGTCCCCTCCGCCCGCGACCGGGGCGGCCCCGGCCAGCCGCTCCTCATCGTCGAGGGGCTGGTGAAGCATTTTCCGGTCAAAAAGGGGGTCGGCGGCAGGAAGGCCGTCGTGCGCGCCGTGGACGGCGTCGATTTCGACATCAAGAAGGGCGAGACGCTGGGCGTCGTCGGTGAATCCGGCTGCGGCAAGTCCAGCACCGCCCGGCTCATCATGGGCCTGACCCAGCACGACAAGGGCGAATTGCTGTTCGACGGCGAGCGCATCGGCAGCCGGGCGCTGCCCTTGCGGGAGTTCCGCGCCCAGGCCCAGATGGTCTTTCAGGACAGCTATTCGTCGCTCAATCCGCGCATGACCATCGAGGGCTCCATCGCCTTCGGGCCCCAGGTCCACGGGGTGCCGAAGCGTCAGGCCATCGAGCGGGCGCGCAGCCTGCTCGCCCGCGTCGGCCTGGAACCGGCACGCTTCGCCGCCCGCTACCCGCACGAACTCTCCGGTGGTCAGCGCCAGCGCGTGAACATCGCTCGCGCCCTGGCGCTCGAGCCGCGCCTCGTGGTCCTCGACGAAGCGGTCTCGGCCCTCGACAAGTCCGTGGAGGCGCAGGTGCTGAACCTGCTGATGGACCTCAAGCAGGAATTCGACCTCACCTACCTGTTCATCAGTCACGACCTCAACGTGGTGCGCTTCATCTGCGACCGGGTGGCGGTGATGTATCTCGGGCAGGTGGTGGAGATCGGCCCAGCCGATACCGTGCTGGCCGCCCCCGCCCATCCCTATACCAAGGCACTCCTGGCCTCGATGCCCTCGATGGACCCGGACAACCGCACCACCGTGGCGCCCCTGGCCGGAGACCCGCCCAATCCCATCGACCCGCCGCCGGGCTGCCGCTTCCACCCACGCTGCAGCATCGTCGAGGATGTCTGCCGGAGCCATGTCCCGCCCCTCGGCCCGGTCGATCCCGTCCATCGCGTGGCCTGCCTCGCCCGCCAGCCGGGATCGGGCCATTCCGCGGCACCGACCGGAGGGGCAGTGGCGGCATGAGCGACGCAATGACGACCGCCAAGGGCGAACCCGCCGTCGCGATCGAGCGGCTCTCCGTCACCTTCGGCGGCAAGGTCCGCGCGGTCGATCGCGTCGATCTCACTCTCGCTCGTGGGCAGGCCATCGCCCTCATCGGCGAGTCCGGCTCGGGAAAGAGCGTGACCCTGCGCGCGATCATGCGGCTCAATCCCGAGCGCAAGACGGCGATCGAGGGCCGCATCGTCGTCGCCGGCCGCGACGTGATGGCGATGGGCAAGCGCGAGTTGACCGCGTTGCGCGGGCGTGAAGTGGCGATGATCTTCCAGGAGCCGCTTCTGGCCCTCGATCCCGTCTACACGGTGGGCCGTCAGATCATCGAGGCGATCCGCCAGCACGAGAAGGTCGGTGCCGCCGAGGCGCGCGCCCGCGCGCTCGAACAGTTCGAGCGGGTGCGCATCCCGAGCCCGGAGCGGCGCCTCGACGCCTATCCGCACGAGATGTCGGGGGGCATGCGCCAGCGCGCGATGATCGCCCTCGCCCTTGCCTGCAACCCGAAGGTCCTCCTCGCCGACGAACCGACCACGGCCCTCGACGCCACGGTGCAGATCCAGATCCTGCTGCTCCTGCGTGACCTGCAGGCGGAGCTCGGGCTCTCCACCATCTTCGTCACCCACGATCTGGGCGCGGCCGTCGAAGTCGCCGACCGGATCGCCGTCATGTATGCCGGCCGCATCGTCGAGGAAGGCTCGGCCCGGCAGGTGGTGCTGAACCCGCATCATCCCTACACGATCGGCCTCCTGCGCAGCCGCGCCGACGGAGCCCTGGCCAAGGGCTCCCGACTGCAGACCATCCCCGGCAGCCCGCCCGATCTCGCCAACCGCCCGCCGGGTTGTCCCTTCGCACCGCGCTGCTTCCTCGCCGAGGATCGCTGCCGCGTCGGCGACCCACCTGTGGTCGAGGCCGGACCGGGGCATCGCGCCGCCTGCTGGAAGACCGACGATGCGGCGGGTAGCTTCCAGTCGCAGCGGGCAGAATTGACGGCGGCGTCGGTGTGATCGGCCCTTCCCACCTCAGCGGAGGAGGGAGACGCGCGGCACCGATCGTTTTATCTGGGTCGAGACGACAACGGACACTCCTATGAGCACGACCCACAATCTCCGCGTCGACGGCGCACGCCTGTGGTCCACGATCATGGAGACCGCCCGGTTCGGCGCCACCCCGGCCGGCGGGATCAATCGGCTGACCCTGTCGGAGGAGGACAAGCGGGTCCGCGACTGGTTTCGGGACGCCTGCGAAGCCGCGGGGCTGGACGTCGGCGTCGATGCGCTCGGCACACAATTCGCCCTCCGGCGCGGCCGCGACATGACGAGATTGCCCATCGCCTGCGGCTCGCACCTCGATACGCAGCCGACGGGGGGCAAGTTCGATGGCATCCTCGGTACACTGGCGGGGCTGGAGGTGATGCGCGCGCTCAACGATGCCGGCATCGAGACCGACGCGCCGCTCCTTCTGGTCAACTGGACCAACGAGGAGGGCTCGCGCTACGCCCCCGCCATGATGGCGTCGGCCGCCTATGCCGGGGAATTCACCGTGGAGGACATCCATTCGCGGCTCGACGCCGCCGGCATCAGCGTGGCGCAGGCACTGGAGACCATCGGCTATCTCGGGACCGAGCCCGTCGGTGAGCGCCAGATCGGAGCCTTCGTCGAACTACATATCGAGCAGGGCCCGATCCTGGAAGCCGAGGAGACCACCATCGGCGTCGTCGAGGGCGGGCAGGGGATCGCTTGGTTCGATGGTGTGGTGACAGGATTCGAAAGCCATGCCGGCACCACCCCGATGCCGCGCCGGCGTGACGCCCTCAACGGCCTTGCCGAGATCGCGCTGGCCGTCGAGCGCATCGCCCATGCACACGGCCCCACCGCTGTGGCGACGATCGGCGAAGCGGTGATCGGCGCGCCTTCGCGCAACGTCATACCCGGTCGCATCCGCTTCACCCTCGACCTGCGCGACCCGAAGAGCGAGACCCTCGACGCGGTCGAGAGCGAATTACGGGCAGAGCTGGAAGCCATCGCCGTCCGGCGCGGGCTCGAGATCGTGCTCACCCGAATCTGGCGCAAGGAACCGGTGCCGTTCGACACCGGGGTGGTGGGGGCGGTCGAGGCGGCGACCAGGGGACTGGGTCTCAGCCATCGCCGTATGGTGTCGGGCGCCGGCCACGATGCCTGCAACATCGCTGGACTCGCCCCGACGGCCATGATCTTCGTGCCCTGCCGCGATGGGATCAGCCATAACGAGGCCGAATCGGCGACCCAAGTCGATTGCACCGCCGGCGCCGACGTCCTGCTCCAGACCCTCCTTGCCCTTGCCGACGCGCCGGCGCAGACCGGCTGAGCGGCCCCTATCCCAGCGAGATCGAGGCGGATCGCCGGGCTGGGCGCGTCCAACGGCGATCCGAACAGCGTCGATCATCGGCAGGCGATATGCGGTTGCGTCCAAACGATGGGGCGATTGCTTGAATGTGCCTCATCGGCGCCGATTCTCGAGACGCGGCAAGCGGGCTCGGCCGGTCGAAAACGGGTCACGACGCTGGCATTCGACGTCACGGCAGCGAAAATCGCTGGAGACGGATGCGGAAGTGTTTCTTTTCCGATGCGCACCGGGTTGTGTTGCGATCGAAAAACACGCACCGACATATTGCTTCGGAACATCCTGGCACAAAAACGTTCACGTTAGACGGCGCATCAGCCAGGGAAGGAGCAACCATGTCGACACGGTCGCTGATGGATCCATCCGGACGGTCGGATGGTGCATCACGTCGGTTGCCGTCCCGCCGTTTGCTGAAGCTCCTGGAAAGTACCACGGAGGTCGGCTTCTGGTCCGCGGACCTCGATGGGCTCGGCATCAACGGATCGATCGGGCTCCACAGGGTTCTCGGCCTGTCCCCATCGATCGCGCTGAGCTTCGGTGTCGTCGAGGCGATGATGCATCCCGACGATCGCGCAGCGCATACGGACATGCTGACGTTGCTGCGCGAGGGCCGGCCTCTGAAGCGGGAGTTCCGCATCATCCGGCCGGATCAGACACTGCGCTGGATCGCCAGTCACGCCGAGGTGGTGCTCGGCCCCGGCAACCGTCCGAGCCAGGCGATCGGCGTCGTCGAGGACGTGACCGACCGCCACGAGGCCAAGCATTCCGCGGAACAGGGGCATGATCGCGCCAAGGCCCTGATCTCGGCCACGGCCGCAGTGGTCTGGATCGTCAGTTCCGACGGGAAGGCGATCGACATGCCGCTCTGGGAAGACCTCACCGGGCAGAGCCGCGAGCAGTTCCAGGGACTCGGCTGGATCAATGTCCTGCATTCCGACGACCGGGAGCGAACGAACTTCGCCTGGCGCACGGCGCTCAGCCACGACACAGCCTATAACACCGATTACCGCGTCCTCTGCATCGACGGGATCTATCGCTGGTTCAACGCCCGCGGCGTGCCGATCATGAACCGGGATGGCTCGGTGAAGGAGTGGGTCGGCGTGTGCTTGAGCGTGCCGGGGCAGAGCCGCTTCCAGGCCGCCTCATCGACCACCGACGTCCGCGGCCCTGCGACCGATATCGGTCGCGGCGGCGAGGAGCTGACTTCTGCCCAGGTCAGGGCCGCACGCGGGTTGACCGGCCTGTCGAAGGACGAACTGGCACGACGCGCCAACGTTTCGGTGTCGACGATCGTGCGGATCGAGGATTCTGACGCGACTATCCGCCCGCGACGCGACACCGTGAAAGCAATACGCCAGGTTCTGGAACAGGCGGGTGTGATCTTCACCTTCGATCCGGGGCACAAGCCCGGAGTGCGGGAGGCATAGGACTCAATCCCCGAAAGGCGGACGTCTGCTAGCTTACGGGGCGGCGATTCACGCCGCCTCAGACGGAGACCGCCAGCCGCTCCCGGATCAGCTTGCCCAGCTCGCCCCTGCGCGCGCGCATGGTCAGGCGGATGACGCGATCGTTCTCATCCGGACAGATCGTATTGACCTTGCCTGCAAGCACGATCATCCGCTCGTTATCGGCGAAGCTCAGTTCGCTGCGGAAGAGCAACATCAGGATACGCCCGTTCCCGGGATCGGTATCGAGAGCCTGCGAGAAGATCTTGGCCGCCTCGTTCGCGGCCCCATAGCGGAACAAGCGCTCGCCCGCCTCCAGCATCAGGCTGGGATCCGCCCCGGACACATGGGCGACCGCACGCCAGGCCGCCAGGATCGACTCCTCGTCACCCGTCGACTCGATGGCTCTGGCTGCCATCCGCCTGATCCGGCCCTGGCTGTTGGTCATCAGTGCCGAGACGTAGTAGCTCAGCCGTTCCTCGTCCTTCTCTTCGTCGGCCAGCCGACCGAGGGTCTTCCAGGGCTCTTCGAATTCGGCATCCGACTGACAGGCGCGCAGGATCAGATCGCCGCCGCGCTGGCGGTTCCCCTTGGCGATGGCGATCTCGCCGTAGAGCCAGATCGCGGTGGCACTTTCCGGATCGCGCTGAAGCTCGTCATCGGCGATCTCGGCGAGGGCACCCCAATCCTGGAGCTTCATCGCGCGCCCGCTCCTGCCCAACACCGTATCGTCCACCTCGGCGTCGGGCAGTACCAGCGAACGACCATCCTCGACCGCCTTGATTCCCAATCGACGTGCTCGCAGGGCGATGCGGACGGCGCGCTCGCTCTCCTCGGGGCAAACGACCGCGATCAGTGCCGTCAATTCGGCCAAGCGCTGATCGTCGGCGAAAGCCAATTCACTGCGGTAGAGCAGCATCAGAAGGCGTCCGTTCGTCGGATCCGCGGCGTAGGCGACCGCGAAGATCTCGGCCGCGTCGCGAGCCGCACCGGCCCGGAGCAGGCGGTCACCGGCCTCGATCAGGATGCCGAGATCGGATTGGGCCGCCGCTGCGACCTGCCGCCAAGCGTCCACGGCCGCCTCGTCGGTGCCGGTCTGCTCGATGATCTTCGCCGCCATCCGCATGACTCGGCTTTGACCGCTGGTCATGAGTACGGACGCCAGGAATTTGAGTCTCTCCTCGTCCTGCTCGTCGTCGGCGACGCGAACCAACGCCTTCCAGGGCTCCTCGAAGGATGGTTTCGCCTGGCAGGCACGGATGATCAGGTCGATGCCGCGCCGACGATCTCCCCGCGAGAGTGCTATCTCGCCATGTAGCCAGATCGCCGTCGGGCTATCCGGATTGTCCTGCATCTCGGAGGTGGCGATGGCGGAGACCATCGGCCAATCTTCTTGCTTCAACGCGCGCCGGATCCGCGACAGCAGCGTTTCGCTGGCATCCACGTCCGGTTTGTTCTGGTCGAGCAGCCTGTTGTATTCGTGGATCGCCCGCTCGGCATTGGAGTAGAGCGAGATCCTGTCGCTCTGGACGACCCCGACGACGTCGCAGAACTCACGGATCATGTTGACGTTCGGCGAGATGACGATGAATCCGCTCGTCGCCAGCCGTTGCTTGATCACGGCCGTGAAACGGTCGGTGAACTCGGCCGTATGGGGTACGACATCGCCTTCGACGAGATAGGTCTCGTAGGGCAATCCGTAAGAGAGAGCATACCGGAAGGCCACGCTGATATCGGCTGGGACGTTCTTGTATTCCACATCCATAAAGGCATCGATATTGGCCACGAACGACACGAACTTGATCAGACTCGCCGCGTCGATCCGGTGCATCTTGGCGGCGAACACACAGTTCCGCCTCAGCGTATGATGCGACACGATTCCGGCCATTCGGCCCACGGGGCTCGAGATGTTCGCCTCCCGCCGAAGCCTGCCGATGGCGGGCCGTCGCACCCCCGTGATGGTGTCGCAGAAAGCGCGGCGCTCCACCTTCGAGGCGCATAGGATACCGACACGCCGGTTCGTCGGGATGGCAGCGGTCAGCCCGCAAAGGACGGCATGCGACCGCGATTGGAGTGAGCTGACCCAGACGTTCTCGAAGATCAGCATGAACGCCCATCTCGCCGGGAGACCGGTACGCAGCGTCTCGCCGCGCGTGTTTCAGGTCGAGGCCCCACGTCGATCTCCCTGCTCGAATCTAGAGCGATGCTACGCCAGGAAGCAACAGCCCGCATCGAGAAATGGCGCACTGACAAAGGCTTAGTCGATAACCCAGCACGGATATCCCACCTCGCGACCCTGTCCGCAAGGTCCGGTCGCCGAGTCCAGTTCTCGCACCATATCGTCAAAGCCAGTCATATGCCCTTGCCGAGCGTCTCCCACACAGTCTCGGTGTCGCCGGACCTGTCGCGGGAAATAGGCCCTATCGTGGCGGTCGCGACCGATCGTCGGCGTTTCCCGCCTTACCGGGAGAGCCGCCACCGGACCGATCCTCGTCGAGAAAGCGGAGAAATGCCGGACCATCGACGTCCCAGCTGTTCAGGGCGCCGATATGGGGCTCCATCCAGGCCCGGTAGCGATGGCCCATCACAAGGCTGAGGCGGGCAAAGTTGAGGCGCAGACGATAGGTGCCATCCTGGATCGGAATGATCTCGGTGATCCGCGTGCCGGGCTCCGCGAACACGATGTGCGCCAGGCCGGCCCCATGAGGAGCGACGATCCGCGTCGCCGACGACACGATGAAGATCTGCTGCCATAGCGGCATCCTCCCGAGCATCACGCTCGCATACCCTCTCGCCACGACCTGCGCCTCGATCTCAGCCTCGTTCCGCAAGGCGCGTCTGTCGGAATCACGGCGGCAGATGTAGAGCGCGTCGGGAGCCGTCGCGTTCTCCTGGATGGCGATGGCGCGGGCGGATTGCTTCACCCGCTCGATGATGGGCGCCACGCGCTCCCAATAGGTGAGGCCCTGCATGCCGCTGCGGGCAACCAGCAGGCGGCGAACGAAGAGAGCGTCGCCGACATCCACCACCTGCTGGGGCAGGCCGGACAAGCGCAGCGTCTCCTTTTCGAAGGGTGGCGCCTGGTCGCTGAGGAGGATCGCCGCTTCGGGCGCCGCGTCCTCGAGCATCCAGGAGAAGAGCGGCAGGCGATCCACCAGCCAGTGATAGATCCCGCGCGTACCCTTGATGGCGAAGAAGCCGGCGGTGATGGTGGGCGCCCCTTCTCGCGACAGGCGCGAGACAGGCAAGCCCTTCGAGACGACGACGCTGCCGTCCTCGCGCCAGATCTGGCCGTCCCGATCCACGAACACGTCACGGTACTCGATGATCTCGGGCGGCTTTGCCCGTGCGGCCCTCTTTCCGAAACCCTCGATGTCGCCGATGACGGCGGCGGCGTGATGGGACGGGGTCCGCTCGCTCGACCGGATTTCCACGGTACCTTGAGCACGCCGCTCGGAATCGGGAAACGGAAACGTGATCGCCGTCGCCGCCCTGGATTCGGTGGCGGACCCGGGCGACACGTAGCCGGCCTCGGACAGCGCCGCCGTGATCTCCGATCGAAGGGCGGCATCCTTGGTATGTGCCAGGAACGATTTCGCCTGACGTGCAAATTTCGGGTCCTTAAACACCGATGGATCGGCCGTGAAAATCTTCCAGGCAGCGGCACTCTCACCGAGCAGCAGGAACTTGCGGCTCACCGCGTGACGGTCCGCATGGGGCCATCCGGCGTCCAGGCACTGGCCTTCGGCCCAGCCAAGCGCGTCCGCATCCTGCGTCTCGCCAGCCGCACGGATGAACATGGCCATCAGCGGAGGGCTTTCCTTCACGCGATCGGCGTCGCGGGCCAGGGTCAGGATCGTCTGCCAATCGGCTCTCTCGAAGGCCGTTTGACAGTCTAGGAACCTGGACCGCCGAGACCTGAAGACATTCCAGGGTGAGACGCGCTTGAGAAGACGTGTGGCAACTTTGATTACGGGGTGGAACATGTCGATCTGCGCTCTCCTTTGCTGCTCTTCACCTCATTCTTGATCCACGCGGAAGAAGAACTCGTTCGCCGGTCGATGATCAAAGCTTTCGTGGCAGCATTCTCAGGCGGCCATGGTCGGCACGCAACGAGGGACGTGTCGTCCGCAAGTGAGTTGAGGATGGGATACTGTCCTGCAATATCACACCTTCGCATCCGCAAAATCATGTGATAATTCCGCCCGGCTGACTCAACTTTAGGAGGTTTACGCATGATCGCTCGCTCCAAACTCCCCCTTCTCCTTGCCATCGCCGCTCTGGCCGCTCCCATCGCCATCACCTCGCCTGCCTCCGCCAAGGGCAACAAGGTCATCTCGATGATCGACACCGACAATGACGGCACGATCGACCTCAAGGAAGTCCTGGCCGTCGCCGGCGCCAAGTTCGACGCCCTCGAAGGCGACAAGGACGGCACCCTCGACGCCAAGGAGCTGAAGGGCCGCGGTGGCAAGAAGGCGATCGCGGAAGCCGATCCGGACAAGGACGGCACCCTCGACAAGAAAGAGTACCTCGCCCTCGTCGAGTCCCGCTTCAAGGCGGCGGATCCCGACAACGACGGCACCCTCGATGCCGCCGAGTTGAAGACCCCCGCCGGCAAGGCCCTGGTCAAGCTGATCAAGTAAGCAGACGCGGCGCATAAGCGCCGCGAGTGCGGCGGCCGCAGGCTGCAACGGACGATGAAGCCCCCATGCACCAGCGCGCATGGGGGCTATTTTTATGGCGGCCGAACGACAGGCCGCGGCGTGAGATGCCGCGACCGGGTCCGGTCTCAGAAAACGTGGCGTAGCAGAAAGAAGAGGCTCCCCGCGAGCGTGATCGCTGCCGGCAGCGTCAGGACCCATGCGAGCGCCATGTTCCGGATCGTCGAGACCTGCAGGCCCGATCCGTTGGCCGCCATGGTACCGGCGACACCGCTCGACAGGATATGCGTCGTCGAGACCGGCAGCCCGTAGAGTTCGGCGAGGCCGATCGTGCCTGCGGCCACCATCTCGGCGGAGCCCCCTTGAGCGTAGGTGAGATGCGTCTTGCCGATCTTCTCGCCCACGGTGACCACGATGCGCTTCCAACCGACCATCGTGCCGAGGCCGAGTGCCAGGGCGACCGCGACCTTCACCCAGGTCGGGATATAGCGGGTGCCGTCGTTGAGGAGGCCGGAATAGGCCTTCAGGGTCTTGGTTTCCTCCACCGACAGGCTCGCACCGGCATCGCGCAGCAGGCGGATCGCATCGGAGGCGAGGTACATGTCGTTGCGCAGGTTCGGCGTCGCTGCCGCCGGCACCTGACGGATCGCGCCATGCTTCTGGACCGAGGACGCAATATCGTCGGAGAGCGAGGCGAGCGCGGCATAGACCTGAGGCTGGTTCAGGTCCTTGGTGCGCAAGGCCTCGGCGACCTGAATGCGGGCGGAAGCGGGCTCGGGCAATCCCCGCCCGTCGGCGTGGGCCTGAAACACGGCGCTGGCCCCGTGAGATTGCTCCACGAAGACCGGGGTCATGTCGTCCGACATGGTGCGGTTGAGGGCGTAGGCGGTCGGCGCTGCGCCGATGAGAATGAGCATGATGAGCCCCATGCCCTTCTGCCCGTCATTGCCGCCGTGGAAGAACGATACGAGGGTGCAGGTGGAGATCAGCACGCCACGGATCCAGAGAGGGGGAGGGGTCTCGCCCTTGGGCGCCTCGTAGAGATCCTTGCGTTTGATCAGGGCCTTCATGGCGAGGAGCAGCCCCGCCGCCATCACGAAGCCGAGGACCGGTGAGATCAGCAAACCCTGAAGCACCTTGAAGGCCTGCGACCACTCAACGCCCGACGTACCGTGGCCATCCGAGGCCATGAGCTGATTGGCGAGACCGACGCCGATCACCGAGCCGATGAGGGCGTGCGAGGAGGAATTCGGCAGGCCGAGCGCCCAGGTGCCGAGGTTCCACAAAATCGCGGCGATGAGGAGCGAGAAGATCATCGCATACCCCGCCCCAGAGCCGACCTGAAGGATCAACTCCACGGGAAGGAGGGTGACGATGGCATAGGCGACCGCGCCGGAAGACAGCATGACGCCGAGGAAGTTGAAGAAGCCGGACCAGACCACCGCCGCGAGCGGCGGCATGGAGTGGGTATAGATCACGGTCGCCACGGCATTGGCGGTATCGTGGAAGCCGTTCACGAATTCGAAGGCGAGGGCGATCAGCAGCGCCAGCGCCAGAAGGGCGAAGGCACCGATGGCCAGAGGCGTTTCGCCGACGGCGTTCATATCCTGGATCAGGCTGAACAGGGCGTAGGCGAGACCCGCCACGAGGACCGCCAGAAATGCGATGACGCCACCGGAATGGACCCCATGGTCGAGACGCGGTCCCGGGCGGGCATCGGCCGCCGGCAAGGCTTGTGTTGAAAGAGAATCGGACATCGGAAAGGCTCTCCGCGCGACGATGATGGTGCGGGAGCCCTCTGAGCCGATACCGTATCAGTTCCATGACAGGTCGACGTCGATGCCTGCCAAACATGCCTCGCGGCAGGCGAATCACTCGACACAGCAATGCTGGCTGCAAACGATTCGCGCGGTCGACATTCTCGAAAAAGAAAGAGGTTGAGCGCTAAGGAGGGTGAGCTTCGTCGTTCACCTCACCAAAAAGCGCCAATTCCTGTGCGCTGCAGCACGTTTGCGCGTCGAGACTTGTTTTAAGGGCTAAAGAACCCCAGATACAACGGCATCATGACAACGTCGTATCGTGGCCTGTTAAAAGTCACGGGACGGATCGGAAGGAACCAGGGCATCGTCGTTATGCCTCGGGGCTGAAGGACCGTCAGTTACGGCGGATTTCAATCCACGGTCCCATCGGGCGCGCGCCCGCCAGAGACGCAGATCCTGCGAGTACGTCTTACATGAATCAACTCGTTCGCCTGTCACAGATCGGCGATGCAGACGCCATTGCCGAACCGTCGGCCGAACTGCGCGTGCCTTTCGCACAGTCGGGTGCCTTCGTGTGCAAGTTCATCATCGGCGAGCCGAACGATCGTGCGGTCTGCTGCGGCGCACCGGCGCCGGACGGCAAGAGCTGGTGTGCATTCCACCGCCGCATCGTCTTCGAGCCGGCGCGCCCCGGCCGACTTCGCTAAACCGTCGATCCTCGACTTTATCTCTACGATGCCTCGCCGGCTCGATCCGGCGGGGCATTTCGCGTGAGCGGATGCCGCCGGCTAAACTCCGATCGTGAGCCCGCCGATGCAGGCTCGTCCGGAACGATCACTCTTCGGGATCGTCCCGATCTTCCGGCTCGCGGATGGTCTCGAACGAGCGCCCGCGCAAGCTGTTCAGATCACCGGCGCGGACGACGAGATAACCGGCCTCTCGTGCCTGCCGGAGTCGAGCAGCCCGGTAATCCGTGAAGCCCTCGTCTCGACGGCGATAGACAGGGATTTCGTCCGAGGTATAGCCGTAACGAAAGCCGGACGCTTCCACGTAGGACGGCTGATAGGCACGGACGGTCCAGGATTGCGCCCGCGCGATCCGAGCGACGGGAGGCCTGACGGCAACGGCTCGGATGCCCTGGCGATCGGCCGGCACGACGCGCCGGGCGATCTTGGGTGAGGATACCTTCCTGATCGCCTGCCGGTTCGCCGTCGCCGACCGGGTTCTGCCAGCCACGTCGCGGCGAATCCGAGGACCCTGTCCTCCACTGGCCGCGACGTCCGCCTTTCGGACCTCTTGCGGCTTGGTCTCCTCGCGGCCGACGACGGGCGAGGGCGCCGCCTTGCGTTCGGGCGGATCGGTCCATGTCCGTCCCGCCGGTGCGGGCGTCGCGTCCTCGGCAGAAGCGGGGTTCGCGAACAACGTGGCGCCGAGCGCCAGAATGCCGATCGATGAGACGATGGCGGAAAACCGATGATTCTGGACTGCCATCGACCCTCTCCAGGCTGGTGCCGAGAGATCGGATGCGAAACAGCGATCCATCTCCGCACTCGCCGCACCGCAATTGAAGGCGGACGGTCGAAAGAGCTTAACGAAACCTTATGATCGCGTCCACGATGCTGTGCCAAACCGCGATGGATTTGAAGCTTCGACCCGTCGCGGCTTGACCGGGTCATTCGGCCGGCTCATTCCGCACGGTGATGAAGGTTCGCTTGCGAAGCGAATGCGGGGCTTTAGCTCAGCGTGGCATCGGTGGGCCCGTTTCCGGCCAGCACCCGATGGGCCCTTTCGCGGTCGAGATCCCCCTCCCAGGCGGCGACCACGACGGTGGCGACGCAATTGCCGACGAGGTTGCCGACCGCGCGAGCCATGCCGACGAACCAATCCACCGACAGGACCAGGACGAGGCCGATCGCCGGAATGCTCGGCACCGCATTGAGGGTCGCGGCCAGGATCACGATGGCCGAGCCCGGCACGCCGTGGGCGCCCTTAGAGGTGACGAGTGAGATGCCGAGCACCAGCAGGAGGTCGCCGAAGCTCAGCGGCGTGTTCGTCGCCTGCGCGATGAAGACCACGGCGAGGGTGAGATAGATCGAGAAGGCGTCGAGGTTGAAGGAATAGCCGGTGGGCACCACGAGGCCGACGACCGAATCCTTGACGCCGAGATGCTCGAGCTTGCGCATGATCTGCGGCAGCACCGCATCGGAGGAGGCCGTCGCCAGGACGATGGTCAGCTCCTCGCGTAGATAAGCGAGGAATTTGAAGATGTTGATCCCGACCAGCGCCATCACGCCACCGAGCACGACCACGACGAAGAAGAAGACCGCCACGTAGAACAAGGCGACGAGCGACACGAGTTGCTGCAGCGAACCGATTCCGTAGCGACCCACCGTGTAGGCGACGGCGCCGAGGACGCCGAGGGGCGCCAGCCGCACGATGAGCCCCATCGCCTTGAACAGGACGGTGGAGAGAGCCTCGATCAGACCGGTGACGCGGGCACCCGCCTCTCCGCCGACAAGAGCCAGGCTGATGCCGAAGATGATGGCGAAGAACAGCACTTGGAGGACGTCGTTGCGGGCCAGCGCATCGAAGGAGGTGGTGGGTATGATGTTGAGGATGAAGCTGGAGAGGCCGCCGCCCTGGAGCTTGTGCGCGTTCTCAGCGTAGGTGTTGAGCGCCTTCGGATCGAGAGTCGAGGTATCGATGTTCATGCCGTGGCCGGGGCCGAACAGGTAGGCCAGAATCAGACCGAGGGCCAAGGCCACCGTGGTCATGACCTCGAAATAGACCAGCGCCTTCACCCCGACCCGGCCGACCTTCTTGAGGTCGCCCGCTCCGGCGATTCCGTGGACGACGACACAGAAGACGATCGGCGCCACGATCATCGAGATCAGCTTGAGAAAGCCGTCGCTGAACACCTTCAGGCCTTGGGCGAAGCCGGGGGCGACCATGCCGAGGACGATACCGAGGATCAGCGCCACGACCACCTGGAAGAACAGCGATGTGTAGAGCGGCGCGCGGGTCGCGGGGACCGCAGTGGAGAAGGCGGCAGTCGACATTGGTTCGGTCCACGCACGAGATCGGAGGTCGCAGCAAGGGCCGTGCCGATCAAAACCGGTTGCCGTCCGGGCTCGGCCGACACACATGGCTACCGACCCGAAGGCGAAGGCGACCTCGCCCATGCGATCTTCGTCGGCAACGGTCGGCCGGGATTTCCCCTGTAGAGCTCCACAATCGCCCCGGCGTGGAGAGGAGAAACGCCATGAGACGATTCCTGTCGGTCCTCGCCCTGGTGGGCGGCGTCGCACCCGCCCTCGCACAGGCCCCGACTGCTGCGCCACCGGCTCCTGCGGCAGCCGCACCCGCGACTTCGGCCGCTCCGCAGACCTACGAGAGCAAGGTCGTCAACGGGAAGGGTGAACCGATCGGAACGATCGCCATCCGCGATGGGGCGAGCGCGTTGGTGCTGCGTCTGGCAATCCAACCCGGCGGCCTGCCCCCGGGCTGGCACGGCATCCACTTCCACGCCGTGGCCGATTGCTCGGACATGGAAAAGTTCGAGAAGTCGAAGGCCCACGTGAACCACGACCAGAGCAAGCACGGCCTGCTCAACCCGGAAGGTCCCGACGAAGGCGACCTGCCGAACGTCTATGCCAATGCGGACGGTTCGGTGAATGCGGAAGTGTCGAGCGAGACGCCGCTCACGGGGGAGGGCGGATTGAAGGATGCCGACGGATCGGCCCTGATCATCCACGCCAATGCGGACGACCATACCAGCCAGCCCATCGGCGGTGCGGGTGCCCGGATCGCCTGCTCGGTGATCAAGTAATCCACCCTCGCATCCTCGACCCATGGCTGCGAGGCAAGGCTTAGAGGCACGGCTTCGAGGGGATACGACGGCCGAGACGGACATCAGGGCGACCGCATGAGCGGGCGCCTTGTGTCTTGTCTGGCTCAGCGCTGAAAGGTCAGCGCTGAGCCTTGCCGATGCTCACGAGCTTGGCGCCGGACCGTGCCTTCTGTTCCGGCAAGGTGGCCATGACGGTCTTGACGATGCTGTCGGCGTCGAGGCCGGCTTCGGCGTACATCGTGTCCGGGTTGTTGTGGTCCTGGTACAGGTCCGGCAGCGTCAGCGTCCGCACCCGCACCCGGCCCGCATCCAGCGCGCCCTTCTCCGACAGGAGATGCAGCACCATCGCGCCGAAGCCGCCGACCGAACCCTCTTCCAGGGTGATCAGGACCTCGTGGGAGGCGGCCAGATCCAGGATCAGCGCCTCGTCGAGCGGCTTGGCGAAGCGCGCATCCGCCACCGTCACGGCGATGCCGGCGCTCTCCAGCTGGTCGGCCGCCTTCAGCGCCTCGCCGAGGCGCGTGCCGAGGCTGAGCAGCGCCACGCGGGCCCCCTCGGGGCGCCGCACGATCCGGCCCTTGCCGACCGGCAGCGGTACGCCGCGCTCGGGCAGGTCGACGCCCACACCCTCGCCGCGCGGATAGCGCAGGGCGATCGGGCCGCTGTCATGGGCGTGCGCCGTGGCCACCATATGCACCAGCTCGGCCTCGTCCGAGGCCGCCATCACCGTCATGTTCGGCAGGCAGCACAGATAGGCGAGATCGAACGCGCCCGCATGGGTCGCGCCGTCCGCCCCCACCAGGCCGGCCCGGTCGAGGCAGAACCGCACCGGCAGGTTCTGCAGCGCCACATCGTGCACGACCTGGTCGTAGGCCCGCTGCAGGAAGGTCGAGTAGATCGCCACGAACGGCTTGTAGCCCTCCGTCGCCAACCCGCCGGCGAAAGTCACCGCGTGCTGCTCGGCGATGCCGACATCGAAGGTCCGGTCGGGATGCGCCTTGCCGAACAGGTCGATGCCCGTGCCGCCCGGCATCGCGGCGGTGATCGCCACCACCTTGTCGTCGGCATCCGCCGCCTTGATCAGGCTCTCGCCGAAGACGCGGGTATAGGCCGGCGCGTTCGGCTTGGCCTTGGCCTGCACCCCCGACAGCACGTCGAACTTGACGACGCCGTGGTAGCGGTCGGCCGAGGCCTCCGCCGGCGCGTAGCCCTTGCCCTTCCGGGTCACCACGTGGAGCAGGATCGGGCCCTCATCCGAATCGCGCACGTTCTTCAGGATCGGCAGGAGATGGTCGAGATTGTGCCCGTCGACCGGGCCGACATAGTGGAAGCCCATCTCCTCGAACATCGTGCCGCCGCCCACCACCAGCGAGCGGGCATATTCCTCAGCCGCCGCGGCGCGCTGGTAGAGTGCCTTCGGCAGGAGCTTGCCGAGCTGCTTGGCGGTCTCGCGCAGGGAGCGATAGGTCCCGCCCGAGGCCAGGCGCGCGAAATAGGCCGACATCGCCCCCACCGGCGGGGCGATCGACATGTCGTTGTCGTTGAGGATCACGATCAGGCGCGAATGCAGCGCGCCGGCATTGTTCATCGCCTCGTAGGCCATGCCCGCCGACATCGAGCCGTCGCCGATCACCGCCACCATGTTGCGGCGCTTGGGTGCGGGCGCGCCCTTGGCCTTGGCCGACGCCTCGTCGAGATCGCGCCCCACCGCCATGCCCAACGCCGCCGAGATCGAGGTCGAGGAATGCGCTGCGCCGAACGGGTCGTAGACGCTCTCCGAACGCTTGGTGAAGCCCGACAGCCCGCCCGGCTGGCGCAGGGTCCGGATCCGGTCGCGCCGCCCCGTCAGGATCTTGTGCGGATAGGCCTGGTGACCGACATCCCACACGATCCGGTCGTCGGGCGTGTCGAACACGTGATGCAACGCCACCGTCAGCTCGACCACGCCGAGACCCGACCCGAGGTGACCGCCCGTCACCGACACCGCGTCGATCATCTCAAGACGCACCGCGTCCGCCACACCCTGGAGCGCGCTCTCCGGAAGCGCACGAAGAGAAGACGGCTCGTCAAGCCCGTCGAGGATCGAGGTTTCTATCCGTGACACCGAAGCAACCTCACGCCCGGAGGAAAGACATGCGCGCAAAGATTTGCGGCAGATGAATATTCTTTAGAGAACCGAGACGCATCGCGACCTCTCGGCCTCAACCGACATCGAGGGGAGCGACGCCCGCCGCCCGCCCGTCGGGACCCAGCGTGATCGTCTGAATCCGGGCCTCTGCCTTGCGCAGCAGGCCCTCGCAATGCCGCTTCAAGGCCTCGCCGCGCTCGTAGATCGCGACCGATTCGTCGAGGGGCACATCGCCCTTCTCAAGACGCCGCACGATCTCTTCGAGCTGTTCGAGCGCCTTCTCGAACGGCAGGTCGAGGCCCTCGTCGGACGCCTTCGAATCGGTTGTCGCCGCCACGGCAGATCGCGCTGCGGTCATCTCAGGTTACCCCTCATCCTGCCGGTCTAAGCCTGCGTGCGCCTGCCCGACAAGCCCAAGGGGGCGTGGGCTGCCCCATGCGGCGGCACTTCGTCAAGGGTGGCGTCGTTTCGGCCACACTGAATTCCTGCCATTCTCGACCTGGGGGGGGGAGCCTCGTCTCGCGTCACGCCAGGGCGAGCATGAACGGCGTTCCCTCGAACGCGTCGGCCCCTCGACCGATCCCAGCGATGGCGGCCGACATCCGCCCATCGCGCGCCAGCAGCCGGTCGGCGATCTCGACGAACAGGGCATTGGGAGTCGCCGATGGCGATGCAGCACGCAAGGCACGGGCGATCTCGGCCTCGTCCCTCTCCGGCGCCAAGGCGCAGGCGGCGATGTAGGCCGCCGCGGTGGAGCGACTGATGCCGGCATAGCAATGGATCAGGAGAGGCTGGTCCCGGTCCCAGGCGGCGGCAAAATCGAGGATGCGGCGCACATGCACCTCGCCCGGCAGGACATGCCCATCGAGGGGAGCGACGATGTCGCTGACCTCGATCACGCAGTGGCGACCTTCCCCGATGATGTCGGGCCGGGCGATCGCGGTCCCGACCTTCATCAACGTCATCAGGTGGCTGGCGCCGGTGCACGCCAGGCTGGACGTCAACTGGGATAGGGGGCAGACGTGGATATACGACATCATGAACCGGAGATAAGTGCCTGGAATCTGGCGAGGAACCGGGCTTGCGCTTCAGCGGTGGACCAGGGCTCGATCAATGCCGACACCTCCAGACCCGTTGCTTCGGGACGACCGAAGATCATGCCGGCCTCGTCCTCGGAAAAGCCCGCGAGCCTCGTCGCCTCGAGATAGGCCGCCACCGCGTCGGCGCGTTTGACGAGGCGGGCTTCCTCCTCGGTTGGATCCTGCAGGCCGAATCGCAGGCGGATCGCCGCCATCAGGCGCAGTTCCACCGTCTTGTAGGACGGGCCGATCGTCGCCTTGAACGGCGAGATGATGTCGCCGATCACATATTCCGGCGCGTCGTGCAGAAGAAGTTCGAGGCGCTGCACCCGGCTTCGACCGGGTGCCAGAACCGCGCCGAGCGCCTCCACCAGCAGAGCGTGCTGGGCCACGGAAAAGACGTGCGGCCCGGCGGTCTGGCCGTTCCAGCGCGCGACCCGGGCAAGGCCGTGGGCGATATCGGCGATCTCGATATCCTTGGGTGAGGGATCGAGGAGATCGAGGCGGCGGCCCGACAGCATCCGCTGCCAAGCGCGCGGAGCGACCGAACTCAAGGCTGGGCTCCCATGGCCGCGCAGGCCGCATGGCGGTGGCAGCCGACGAGATGGTCGTTCACCATGCCCACCGCCTGCATGAAGGCATGGACGATGGTCGGGCCGCAGAAGCTGAATCCTTCCGCCTTGAGGGCGCGAGAGATCTGGCGTGAGACCTCCGTCTCGGTGGCGATGCCGGCCCTGTCCCGCGCCTCCCCCTGAATCGGCCTGCCGCCGACGAAATCCCACAGGAACCGCGAGAAGCCCGGCCCACGCTCCTCGAGGGCGAGGAAGGCGCGGGCGCCCGCGATGGTGCCGACGATCTTGGCGCGGTTCCGGATGATGCCGGAATCCTGCATCAGACGCTCGACGTCATCCTGCGTGAACCGCGCGATGGCCTCCGGCCCGAACCCGGCGAAAGCCCGGCGGAAGCCGTCGCGGCGGCGCAGGATGGTGATCCAGGACAGGCCGGCCTGGAACCCGTCCAGGATCAGTTTTTCGTACAAGGCTCGGCCGTCATGCTCGGGCACGCCCCATTCTGTGTCGTGATAAGCGACGTAGACCGGGTCGAGCCCGGCCCACCAGCAGCGCGGGCAGCCGTCGGGATGCTGGATCAGGCCTGTGGAATCGTGCGGCATGAACGCAGCCTAACCGGAACGAATGCAGAACGCCAGACGACGGCGTCAGCCGGCCGGTGAGACTTCAGGGAAAGCGAAAGTGGCGAAGGACGGCTTCTCGACACCGAGAATCGTACCGCCGGCCCGAACCGGCTCTCCGGCGGCGACCGCGTCGGCGAGACGGTCGAGGCGCAGCATGGCGAGTCCGCGCGAACCCGAGACGCTGCCGATCGCGCCAAGCCCGCGCGGCCCGGCACTCACCTCGGCGCCTGAGATCAATGCCTCGCCCTCGGTGGAGATCACGGGGACGATGCGGGTGCGGGCGGTGCCACGATGCTGCATGCGCGACACCACTTCCTGCCCGACATAGCAACCTTTCCGAAAATCGACGCCGCCGAGTTGATCCATCAGTGCCTCGTGCGGGAAGGCTTCGCCATAGGCGAAGTCGCGACCACCCTCGGGGATGCCGAGCCCGATACGGTGCGCGTGATAATCGGCCTCCGTGGCATCCGCCGAGAACGCACCTTCGGAGAAGACGAGGCGCTCGCCCAACGAAGCGAGGCGTCCCTCGCGCAAGCGTTCGGTGTCGGCAGAGGTCTCGGCACCGTCCCATGACGCGGCGATCCCCAGCGTCGGATCGACGGCGATCGTCACCTTGGCGCGCAGGCGATAGAGCGTGAGGCGCTTGGCCAGAGCCGGGGCCTGTTCGGCGGGGCAATCCAGGCGGAAGCCGTCGCCGGAGCTCCAGATCAGGAAATCGAACAGGATCTTGCCCTGCGGGGTCAGCAGCCCGCCGAGGCGCGCCTCTCCCGGTTCGAGGGTCTCGATATTGCAGGTCACCACGCCCTGGAGAAAACTCGTGGCCTCCTCGCCCGCGATAGTCATAACGGCGCGGTCCGGCAGCAGGGCGATCGGCATGTGAACTCCTCGAACGACATCCTGCGACGCCTTCCCGGTACGCGTCATGAACGAGCATTACAGGGCGAGAGTGCAGGGCGCGGCGTTGCGCGCCGCACGAGGCTGACATAAGCCGCCGCCAGCCGTGTCTCAACGCCGATCAGGAGCGACCCCGATGGACCAGCCCTTCGATCTCCTCCTCACCGGCGGCAGGATCGTCAATCACGACGGCGAGCACGCTGCCGATCTCGGCATCAGGAACGGGCGGATCGCCGCCATCGGCGACCTGTCCCGGGCGGAGGGCGAACGCCAGGACTGCACCGGACTGCACCTGCTGCCCGGCGTCATCGACACCCAGGTCCATTTCCGCGAGCCCGGCCTCGACCACAAGGAAGACCTCGAATCGGGATCCCGCGCCGCGGTGATGGGCGGCGTCACCGCCGTCTTCGAGATGCCCAACACCAACCCGCTGACCACCAGCGCCGAGGCCCTCGCCGACAAGGTCGCGCGGGGCCACCATCGCATGCATTGCGACTTCGCCTTCTGGGTCGGCGGCACCCATGAGAACGCGACGGAGGTCGCCGCGCTCGAACGCCTGCCGGGGGCCGCCGGCATCAAGGTCTTCGTCGGCTCCTCCACCGGCGCGCTATTGGTAGAGGACGATGCCGGCGTCGCCGAGATCCTCAAGCGTACCCACCGCCGTGCCGCCTTCCATGCCGAGGACGAGCCGATGCTGCGCGAGCGCAAGGGCCTGCGGGTTCCAGGCGATCCGTCCTCGCACCCGGTCTGGCGCTCGCCCGAGGTCGCGCTGAAGGCGACGCAGCGCCTGGTGCGGATCGCGCGGGAGACCGGCGCGCGCATCCACATCCTGCACATCTCCACGGCGGAGGAGATGGTCTATCTCGCCGATCACAAGGACGTCGCCAGCGTCGAGGTGACGCCGCATCACCTCACCCTCGACGGCACCGAGGCTTATGCGCGCCTCGGTACCCTGGTGCAGATGAATCCGCCGGTGCGCGACGCCGCCCATCGCGACGGGATCTGGCATGGGCTGACACAGGGTGTCGCCGACATCCTAGGCTCGGATCACGCGCCGCATCTGCTCGAGGAGAAGGCCAAGCCCTATCCCGACTCACCCTCCGGGATGACCGGCGTACAGACTCTGGTGCCGATCATGCTCGACCACGTCGCCAACGGGCGCCTCTCCCTCGCCCGTTTCGTCGATCTGACGAGCGCCGGCCCGAAGCGCCTGTTCGGCATCAGCCGCAAGGGCCGCCTCTCGGTGGGTTACGATGCCGACGTGACGGTGGTGGATTTGAAACGCCGCGAGACCATCCGCAACGATTGGATCGCCTCGAAATGCGGCTGGACGCCCTATGACGGCGTCACCGTCACCGGCTGGCCGGTGGGCACGCTCGTGCGGGGCAAGCGCGTGATGTGGCAGGGCGAACTCGTCGGCCCATCGAGCGGGGAGGCGGTGGTCTTCGACGAGGCGTTGCCGACCGCACCGTAGCGCTCGTCCCTACCGCTTAAGCGGTGCTGCCGAAGACGACGCCGTAACAAAACGTCAACCCGCCGATGCTACCCTGAATAGCATCTGGGGTGGGGCGTATGCGGCGTAACCAAGCTTTGTCATGGATCTTTGGTGGGCTCGCGACGGCTTACGGCCTGGCGATGCCGCTCCTGCTCGGATTTCGTCTTGAGATTCTGCCGCTGGCAATCGGATTCGCAGCCATATCGCTGATGGTCGGAATCCAGCTATTTTACACGGCGATAAGACCAAACCGCATCATCGCCGACCTCCTCGGGACAACGACCGTGACATGCTGGTCTCTCGGCATGACCGGTATGATCGCCTTGGCCGCCCTGGGGACGGGCGCCCCCCTGATCGATCACCACCTCATCGCCCTCGATCGCGCGATGGGGCTCGATGCGAAGGCCTTCGTTGAATGGGTGTCCCAGTGGGACTTGGTCGTTCTGGTGCTGATGACAGCCTATGAGAGCTCGATCGCCCTCATTTTCGTGACCCTGTTCACACTCGTCCTCGCGTCTCGATCACACAGCGCGTGGCGCTTCTGCGCCTGCATCGTCGGCGCGGCGCTCGTCTGCACTCTGGCTTCGGGGATCGCTCCCGCCGTGGGAGCTTTCGAGGCACTGAACCTGTCATCCGACATCCTGGCGCGACTTCCGGACGGGGCCGGCATCTACCACCTCCACGCCTTCGAGGCGTACCGGAACGGCGCGACGAGAACCATCGACGTCACCCAGCCGGCAGGGGTGGTGACCTTTCCGTCCTTCCACACGGCCGTGGCGGTTGCGACGGCTCATGCCTGGAGGGAGATGCGCGTCCTCGCGGTGCCCGTCGCGGTCTGGAACGCCCTCGTCGTCATATCGACGGTTCCGATCGGCGGTCATTACTTCGTCGATCTCATCGCCGGGGCGGCCGTCTGTTCCGCCCTCCTTCTTCTCACCCGTGACCGGCGAAGCAAAGAGCGGACGATGCCCGAGATGAGCCCGGTCGGCATCCACATACCGGCACCGGGAGCCGCTTGACTCAACCAGGAAGCGGAAGACGCCATCCGGATCGGAAGATCCTCCCGGACCGACCGGTTTCCTGCCGCCCGTGACGGATCGAGAGATCCGACACCCAATTCATGACGCATCCGACAGGAGTTCGTCTCCCGTCGTCCCTGCATCGGCGAATCTGGAAATCAGGAGCCTAAGGCTGGCATCGACGCCCCAAAGGCATCTCTTGTCAGGGACCCGTCGAAAAATCGATACGCTTCGGCTTAATGCTGGGGCGCCGTGGTGAAGGCGCCGCCGCGGATGCGGTCCGGGAAACCCTCGGCGTAGCGCGCGGTGGCGTCCTCGCCGTAGGTCATCACCAGCTCCTGGAACGCGGCGAACAGCGCGGCCTGGGCCATGCAATCGCCGTCGAGCCCGTCGAGGCAGCCTTCCGCGAACGCTTCCGACACGTAGCCGAGGGCGGCGCGCTTGTCGTCGAGATCGGCCTCGAAAGGCGCGGGAGCGGTATCGATCTGCATGGCGAAAACATCGGTTGCGCCGAAGAATGGCCCGGCGGATATCCGAAACATAGGCCGAGGCCGGCGCGCCGGGAAGTCGGGAATTGCGAAGCGGTTAACGCGGACGGTCGAATACGACGAATTTTTCCTCAGCCCATCCCTTGTTGCCCGAACGCAACAATATTCTCACCCCCCGAACCGGCTGGCCAGGGCGTGGGACAGGCGTTCGCCCTCCACGACATAGCGGGACGCCGCTTCGTTCGCGGAAGGCGTGCAGGCTCGGTAGGTGAGGGAATAGCCGCGATAACCACGGTTATAGGCTCCGGCGAGCCGGTCCCTCCGCCCCGGCGTCACCCCCTCCGCATCCATCAGCGCCTTCATCCGGGTCGGCCATTCCGCCGCATCCGAGGCCGCGCACAGGCTGCGCAGGAAGGAGAGCGAGCCGATGATCTCGGACAGCCGCATCAGATCGCGGTCGTAGGGAGCGGGCGGCGGCTCGGCCGGAGCGGGGGGCTCCTTATCCTTCTCCGAGGATTTCTGCGCAGGTCGTGCGGAGGCCGGTCGCTGCTGCGCCGTGGCGATGTCGGGCACGCTCGACACGAATCCTGCGAGCACCAGCAGGACCGCCTGAGACGGACGTCGCTTCACACCCGACACGGTCACTCCTCGTCCTTCGCTCCCGTGCCCCTCATCCGTCAGGCTTAAACGTTCTCCCGACGATCCCGTTCTCCACAGTACCGACGAGTGAACCCGTCTCATCGGGGTCCCGCATGGTCACCGACCAGCGCGAAGGCCTCGGCCACCGTTTCCTGGAGCCCCGGCGTCGTCGCGAGATCGGCGAGCTCCTCGAGAAGGGCCCAGCGCACGTCCAGAGCCTCGGGACCGGGTGCCGGCTCTCCCGACGCCCAGAGAGCCGCATGGGGATGGACGACGTAATGGTGACGCACGCGGCCGTCCTCGGCGCGCAGGATGATCTCGGTCGGGATCAGGGACCGGACGACGATGGCCGAGACGCCGACTTCCTCGTGCAATTCGCGCAAGGCCGCCTGCGCCAGCGTCTCGCCGGCCTCGACCAGGCCACCGGGAAGGGTCCAGACCCCGCGCAGGGGCTCGTTGGCTCTCGCGGCCAGAAGCACCCGCCCGTCGCGAATGACGGCGATGGATGCGCCGACGAAGGGTCGCGCCGGGAAGAGCCGGACGTCGGAGCCGTCCTCGCTCGCTGCTTCGCTCATGATGCTCGCGGGTTCACGGTTGCGGAGAGATGAGCGCGACGCGCCCGTCGGCGAGGCCGACGAGGAGGCGCGTGCGTGCGCCCTGGCCGATGGCGGCGACACCGAAGGCGGCAAGGCCGGGCAGAGGGATTCGCCTCACCTCGCGGATGCCGTCCTTCAGGGACAGGATCGCGAGAGCGCTGCGGTCGGCCACCGGCAGGGCGAGTTCCGGGACGCCATCCCCATCGGCATCGAGGACGGACGCGAGATCGGTCCCGCCCTCGCCCGGCGACAGGTCGGTATAGCCGGTCGCCTCGCCGGCAAGGCGCAGGGCATTGGCGTCATAGGTCCAGATTTGGAGGATTCCGGCCCCGTCGGGTGCCGCCACCGCGGCGATCTGGGGCCGTCCGGCCGCCGAGAAATGACCGATCGCCGCGACCTTCAATGCCTGCCCCCCCGGTCTCGTGGCCTGGACGGGGCTCCGGGCGAGGATGGACCAAGCCTTGTCGGTCTCCGCCGAGGGCTTGCCGGGCTCTGCCGAGGGCTTGCCGGACTCCGCCGCGGATTTGCCGACCAGGGCCAGGGCCGATCCGCCGTCCTGCGACGTCACCGCCACGAAAACCGGCCGGCCGTCCATCAGCGCCACCACCGGGCGGCGCAGGGCGAAAGCCGCATCGGAACCGGCCGAGACGGCGGTGGTGACGATGGGGACGGGCTTCGGGTCCGCGCTCATCCCAATTGGCTGGCGCTCGCGGATGGTGAGCGTGCCGGCGCGCTCGGGCTCGCTGGCATTGGGACGAACGGGTTCGGACAGGTGGGCGCTGACCGGGCCGAGGGTCGCGCGGCGGGAGCCGGCGATAGCGCCGCGCGGGGTCTCCGATGCGGCGAGCCCCTCCACGGCTTCGGCACCGAGCAGAATCGTCGCGACCTTGCCATCGCTGAATGTCAGGGCGGCCCCGCCCTCGTCGCCCCATATGACGGCGATGGGCACATCCTCCACCACCTCGCCCTTCAATCCCTTGGGGCGGGCGAGAGGGAGAAGACCCGACGTCGCCACCGCCAGGGAGACCTCGCTGCCGGGTCCGCGCATGGCGCGGGCCGTGAAGGGCAGGTCGAGGATCGTCACCACAGGGTCGGTTTTGACGGGTTCCGCCTGGACGGGTTCGGCGCTCAGGAGCGAGACGGCGAGGATTGGAGCCGCGAGGAGCGCCGAGAGCGCACCTCGTTCAGACATGCTGGCCGCCGTTGATGTGCAGCTCGGCACCGTTCACGTAGGACGAGGCTTCGGTGCACAGGAAGTAGATCGCCTTCGCCACCTCGTCGGGCGTGCCGAGGCGGCGCTGCGGGATGCCCGCCACGATCTTGTCGGTGCCCGGCGACAGGATCGCCGTATCGATCTCGCCGGGCGAGATCGCGTTCACGCGGACGCCGAGGGGTCCGAAGTCGCTGGCCATCTCGCGGGTGAGGCCGGCCAGGGCCGCTTTCGACGTGCCGTAGGCCGCCCCCGCGAAGGGATGCACGCGGGAACCCGCGATCGAGGTGACGTTGACGATGGAGCCCTTGGCGCGGGTGAGTTCCTCACACAGGCCGCGTGCCAGGAGCAGGGGCGCGAAGACGTTGACCTGGAACACCTTGCGCCAGTCGCCGAATTCGGTGGCAATGGCGCCGAGGCGCTCGCCGTTGCTGCCCTTGGGCGAGATGCCGGCATTGTTGACCAGCGCGTGGAGCAGACCGCCCTCTTCGGCCAGGCGCCCGGCGACTTCCGCCACGCCGCGCATCGTATCCTCGGGGTCGGAGAGATCGACCTGGAGGTGATCCTCCGGACCCATCTCCCACGGGCAGTTCTCGGGAAAGGCGTGGCGGGAACAGGTGATCACCCGCCAACCGGCCGCGGAGAAGCGCTTGACCGTGGCGTGGCCGATTCCGCGGCTCGCGCCCGTCAGCAGCATGATGCGACGGCGTTCGTTGCTCGATGTGGCCAAGGCCGTTCCTTCAGGATCGGGAGGCGGTAAACACTCGAAAAAACCGCCGTGCCGTGCCCAGGTCTAAGCCGCGCCGACGGGGAAATCCAGGGTCGATCCCGCGGCGCAGCAAGGCTGGAACCCTTCCAGAAAGCGCCCCTTTCCTCAAGGATAGAGCCTGGCCCCGCTCCAGCCGCCGCCGGACCTGGTGAAGCGGACGCGGTCATGGAGCCGGTAGGGTCCATTCTGCCAGAACTCGATCGAGACCGGTGCGATGCGAAAGCCCGTCCAGTTTTCCGGCCGCGGGACCGGCTGGTCCTCGTAGCGGGACGACAGGGCGGCGACCTCCGCCTCGAGGGTGGCGCGGTCGGCGAGGGGGCGCGACTGGCGGCTGGCATGTGCGCCGATCCGGCTCTCGCGGCGGCGGCTGGCGAAATAGGCATCCGCTTCCTCGGCCGTCACAGGGCTCACGGCTCCGCGCGCGCGGACCTGCCGGCGCAGGCTCTTCCAGTGCAGAACGAGCGCGGCCTGCGGATTCTGCGCCAGTTCCTCGCCCTTGGCAGAGTCGACGTTGGTATAGAAGACGAAACCGGTTTCATCGACGCCCTTGAGCAGGACCATCCGGACGTCGGGAAGGCCATCGGAGCCGGCCGTGGCGAGCGCCATGGCGTTGGCATCCTCCGATTCCGAGCGCTCGGCCTCGCCCATCCAGGCGGCGAACAGCGCCCAGGGGTCTGTGGACAGCGTGAAGTCTCCACCGGGCCCGAGCGGGTCGGGGAGGGGTGGGACAGCGCCGGACGCGGCCGGCTCATCGATCCTTAACCGATCCAAGGCGTAATCCTGTTGGTGAGATCCGGGTCGGGGGCACCGACGTGGGACACGATTTGTCGTTGTTCGAGTCACGTCGTGAGAACAGGTGTAATGCGTCGGAGCGAGAGTAAAGCCCAACCTACCCTCACCCGCGCCATCGTCGCACCCCGGCCCGCTCGTGCCCGATGCGCAGCCGTGCTGGCCTCGGGCAGCGTGGTCTTGGCCTTGTCGCTGGCCGGCTGCGGCATTCCCATTCTCACGTTTCAGAGTGAGACCAAGGAAGAGCCGGCCGTGACGGTCCCGGAGCCCCTGGTCACGGGCAGCATCGACAAGCGCCCGAAGAGCTTCGGCGGCGAGATGTCCGACGAGGATTGGCGCCGGGCGCATGCGGCCCTGGCGGTGGCGCTCGATCCGCAGGGCAACGGCCGCCCGGTCAAATGGGACAATCCGGATTCGTCCTTGCGCGGATCGATCAGCCCGACCGGCCTTCCCTATGTCGCCAACGACCTGATCTGCCGGGACTTCCTCGCCTCGGTCATCGCGCCCGTCCGCAGCCGGTTCGTTCGCGGCACCGGCTGCAAGCCCTCGGGCGGCGAATGGGAGTTGACCCGCGTCCGCATGGCAAAATCGAAGGCTTAAGGCCTAGATCGTCCGATGCCGGGGATCGTCCGGCGGACCAGCGGGTTGACGCGTGGATCGAACCGACGAATCCTGTCGGACGACCGTTGCAGAGAAGCAACAGCCATTCCACATAGCGGATGACTTCGACAGGGAGCGGGCATGAGCCCGGCCCCGTGCGGCACCGAGACCGATATCAGACGATGCGCAATCCCTACGACGTTCTGGGTGTGGCCAAGGGCGCCAGCGAGGCCGACATCAAGAAGGCCTATCGCAAGCTCGCCAAGGCCTATCATCCCGACACCAACAAGAACGACGCCAAGGCGAAAGACCGCTTCTCAGAAGCCAACAGCGCCTACGAGATCGTCGGCGATGCGACCAAGCGCGCCCAGTTCGACCGTGGCGAGATCGATGGCGACGGGAAGCCGCGCGCATCCGGGTTCGAAGGGTTCGGCGGCTTTGGCGGCGGCCCCGGTGGCGGCCGTGCCTCGGGATTCGACTTCGAGAGCGCGGCACGCAGCCGGGCCGGCGGCGGCGGGATCGGCGAGGACATCTTCTCGCACCTGTTCGGCGACACGTTCCGCGGCGGCGGAGGCGCGGGCCCCGGCGCCCGAGGACCGATGAAGGGCGAGGATCTCGCGGCCGAGCTTTCCGTGACCCTGGAACAGGTGGCGAGCGAGGAGAAGCTGCGCATCTCCCTCGGCGCGCGCGACGTGGACGTCGTGGTACCCAAGGGCGTCGTGGACGGGCAGACCATCCGCCTGCGCGGCCTCGGTGGGGCCGGCGGTCCGCGCTCTTCGCCGGGCGATGCCCTCCTGACCATCCGCATCCTTCCGCATCCGCGCTTCTCCATGGAGGGGGCGGACCTGCGCACGTCCGTGGACCTGCCCCTCGAGGATGCGATCCTCGGCGGCCCGATCCGGGTCCCCACGCTGAGCGGCGCCGTGGAGATGCGCATCCCGGCGATGACGAGTTCGGGTCGGACCTTCCGTCTCAAAGGCAAAGGCCTTCCGAAGAAGGACGGCACCCGCGGCGACCTGTTCGCCACCACGGCGATTTCGCTGCCCGCGGGTGAGGACGAATCCCTCCTCGCCTACGCTAAGAACCGCCGGGCGGCGCGCACCGGCTCTGGACAGGTCTAGGCTCGGACTTCCGTCACCGGCACACCTCCGCTAAGGATGCCTCGGCGCGAGCGCTTCCCCCGGCTGCGGATGGGTCCGCTCCAGCGCGCGACAGCCTCTCGCTCAGGTGACTCATGGCGGACACGAACCCGGTACACGATCACGTCGGCGGCTTGCTCGCCGGAAAATGCGGTCTGGTGCTCGGTGTCGCCAATAACCGGTCCATCGCCTGGGGCATCGCCAAGAGCGCCCATGCCCATGGGGCCAAGCTCGCCTTCAGCTACCAGGGCGATGCCCTGAAGAAGCGGGTCGAGCCCCTGGCGCGCGAACTCGACGCCCATGTGGTCGGTCATTGCGACGTCACCGACGGCGCTTCGATCGACGCCGTGTTCGCGGAGGCGAGCCGAGTCTTCCCGCAGGGGATCGACTTCGTCGTCCACTGCATCGCCTTCTCCGACAAGGACGAGTTGACCGGCCGCTACGTCGAGACGTCGGAGGCGAACTTCACCAAGTCGCTGATGATCTCGTGCTACTCGTTCACGGCGGTGGCCCAACGGGCCGAGAAGCTGATGCCCAATGGCGGCTCGCTCCTCACGCTCACCTATTACGGCGCCGAGAAGTGGATGCCGCATTATAACGTGATGGGCGTCGCCAAGGCCGCGCTCGAAGCCTCCGTGCGTTATCTCGCCGCCGATCTCGGCCCCTCGAAAATCCGCGTCAACGCGATTTCCGCCGGGCCGATCAAGACCCTGGCCGCGTCCGGCATCGGCGACTTCCGCTACATCCTGAAGTGGAACGAGTACAACGCCCCCTTGCGTCGTACCGTGACCATCGAGGAAGTCGGCGAGACCGCCTCCTACCTCATCTCCGACATGTCGCGCGGCATGACCGGCGAGATCCTGCATGTGGATGCCGGCTACCACGTGGTCGGCATGAAGAACCCAGAGGCGCCGGACCTGAGACTCGACAGCAAAGAGTGAGGCTCGCCATGTGCGGGAGCGCTCCGCGCCGGAGGCGTCCCTTGGATTAGGCGGGGTGTCTCGATCCGCTCCGAGGCCGCTACCCGCCGAGGGCCCGCCTCCATGAAATCCAGGCCCACCTTCGATGACGCCGCGGCCGCCGGTATCATCACCGCCGAACAGGCGCGGGCGCTCGCTTCGTTCTACGCCGCGAGTTTGCACGCTGCGAAGCCCGGGCGGGCCGTGTCCTTCGATCTCGCCCACGTGCTCTGGTATGCCGGGGCCCTCGTCGTCATCGGTGCGATGGGCCTGTTCTCGACCCTGGCCTTCGGCCTGATGGGCGGTCCGGCCCTCACGGCCACCGCCTTGTTCTATGCGGCCGTCTTCATCGCCGCCGGACAATTTCTCCGCACCACCCGCGACCTGCCGGTCCCCGGCGGCCTCCTCGTCGCCTGCGCCGTCGCGATGACGCCGCTCGCCGTCTACGGCCTGCAGGAGAGCTGGGGTTGGAGCGGGCACGGACGGCCGGGCGCCTATCGCGAGATCTTCGCCTGGATCAAGGGCGGCTGGGTGCCGATGGAAGCGGCGACGCTGGTGGCCTCCGCCATCGCCCTTCGCGTCACGCGCTTCGGCTTCATCACCCTGATCGCGGCGGTGTCGTTGTGGTTCCTGTCGATGGATCTTGGCGCCTGGGCCACGAGCCCGGACCTCGATTGGGAGACCCGGCGGACGATTTCGCTCTGGTTCGGTCTCGGCCTCGTCGCCTTCGCCTGGGCGGTCGATCTGCGCCAGAAGCAGGCGGATTACGCGTTCTGGCTCCATCTTTCCGGCATCCTCACCTTCTGGGGCGCGGTGACGTGGCACCATTCCGACAGCGAGGTCGCGAAAGCGCTCTACGCCCTGATGAATGTCGGCCTGATCGGCTTCGCCATCTTCCTCTCGCGCCGGATCTACGCGGTGTTCGGCGCCATCGGCGTCGCGCTCTATCTCGGCGATCTGGCGAGCCGGGTCTTCCGCGACTCTCTGCTCTTCCCCTTCGCCCTGTCGCTCATCGGCCTCGGCATGATCGGGCTCGGCATCCTCTATCAGCGCAACGCCCGGCGGGTCGGCGGCACGATGACCCGGGCGCTGCCGGCGAGACTGACGCGCTGGCGGCCCGACCACGCGGATCGTGCATGAGCGATTTCGTCAGTCGTCGTCGGTTTTCGCGAACGCCCCCGACAGCGTCTGCGCGCCGATCAGGGTGGCACCGTCCCGCTTGATCACTTGTGCGGAGTGCCGGCGCCTTCGACGACACCGAGACCATCGAAGCGCGTGCGATCCATGAAGGCATGGCACATGCGCTTCGTGCTTGAGATCAATCGGGTACGGTCAGCTCAGCGATGCCCGGCTGGGCGTCGGGATAGCGCGGGTCCATCGCCTCGAGGGTGTTGGCGATCGTGCGGGCGACGAGGAGGTTGCGGTACCATTTCCGATTGGCGGGCACCACGTGCCAGGGTGCGTGCGAGGTGGAGCAGCGGCTCAGGGCGTCGGTAAAGGCGGTCTGGTAGGCGTCCCAGGATTCGCGCTCGACGAGGTCGGCCGCATCGAACTTCCAGTGCTTCTCCGGGTCCGCGATCCGCGCCTCCAGCCGCTCCTTCTGCTCCTCCTTCGAGATGTGCAGGAAGAACTTGAGGACGGTGACGCCCGAGAGAGTCAGCATCCGCTCGAAATCGTTGATGAGATCGTAGCGCGGTCGCCACACGCCCTCCGGCTCCAGGGATTTCACCCGCACCACCAGCACGTCCTCGTAATGGCTGCGGTTGAACACGCCGATCATGCCGCGCCCCGGCGCCTTGGCGTGGTAGCGCCAGAGGAAGTCATGGTCGCGCTCCTCGGCGCTCGGCACCTTGAACGACCAGACCCGGCACCCCTGCGGGTTCACGCCCTCGAAGACCGAGCGGATCGTCCCGTCCTTGCCGCCGGTATCGATGGCCTGAAACACGACGAGGAGACTGCGCCGATGCTCGGCATAGAGCCGTTCCTGCAACTCCTGGATACGGCCATGCTCGACGACAAGGGCTTCCTTGGCCGCCTCCTTGTCGAGACCGCCATCGGAATCGGCGTCGATGGCGCCCAGATCGACCGCCTCCCCCGGTTGCACCGTAACGATGCCCGAGGCGGCGCAGGAGGCGAGGGCGGCCGTATCGATCGGAGCTCCGCGCGCGGCGTGACGCACCGCCGAGCGGGCCCAGGCGGCGGAGGACGGAGGTTGGTCCGATTCCGAGCGACGAGGGGGCAGTTCCCGCTTATGCCCGCTCTCTTCGCCCGATTGGCCCGAATGCCGCTTGCCGTGCTTCTTCGACATGATCACACTTCGCCTTATACGATATTCAATCGATGCAGCGGGCACGGCACCGGTGAGCCGCCTTTTTTCAGGAAAGGGCGTCTGCAGATGCCCGTAGCGCATGGAGCAACCTTGAGCGCGACAACGATCCGCAGCCTTGGCCGTTCCGGCCTCGCTTCGTCCGAAGCGGGCCGGCGCGCATGAGCGCTCCTGTCGCATGACGGTGTATTTCGTTCGACATGGCCAGACCGACTGGAACGCGGCAGGCCGGCTCCAGGGCCAGCGCGACGTGCCCCTCAACGCCACGGGACGGGGCCAGGCCGAAGCGGTGGCCGAACGGCTGAAGGCCGTGGCGGGAGCCGACCTCGCCGAAGCCGAGTTCGTGGCAAGCCCACTCCTGCGTACGCGGCAGACAATGGAGGTGCTCCGAGCCAGCCTCGATCTCGCTCCGGGCGACTATGACGTCGACGACCGCCTGATGGAGATCAATTTCGGCAGTTGGGAAGGCTCGACCTGGGCCGAGATCCGCCGGCGCGATGGCGGCAGCGCCCTGGCGCGGGATCGGGACCGCTGGGGTTATCGCCCACCCGGCGAGCGTTCGGAGAGCTATGCCATGCTGGTGGAGCGAGTGAGGCCGGCGATCACGGACCTGCGCCGGCCAGCGGTGATCGTCGCGCATGGCGGGGTCGCCCGCGCCATCCTGGTGATCCTTGGCTATGCCAGCATCCGTGAGGCCCCGCGCATGGGCATCCGCCAGGGCAGCGTGCTCGTCCTCGATCAGTCCCGCTGGCGTTGGGCCTGAATCCCTTTCTCCGCGAAGGGCGGTTCTAGGCGGGTCCGCAAACGTGCTAGACGGCGCGACCAAATCAGGGGCGCCGCGATTTCGGCACGATCCGGGCGCCTACCCGGTCAAAAGGACGGTCTCGCAGCGGTGGGACCGGCAGCGGAGCATCGGATGAGCAGTCTCGCCGAGACAACCCGGCCTCGGGCAGAGTCGCTTCTGGACAAGACAGGTCCGGATGAGACGACGTCGCGGAGCGGCGCCGGAGTGCCTGGGCGGAAGGCCGTCCTGCGCGGGGAGAGCCGCCCGGACCTCATACGGAACGAGGTTCTGGGGGAGCTCTTCGCCGAGAGCGCCCGGCTTCGCCCCGACCATCCGGCCATCGTCGACGGTGCGACCAGGGATGCGGCGGGCCGCCATCCGAAACTCTCCTATGCCGACGTCGCCTCCCGCGCCGGCGCCATCGCCCGCGGCCTCGCCCATCGTGGGATCGGCCCCGGTGACGTTGTCGGTCTCTGGATGGCGCGCGGTCCCGATCTGCTGATCGCCCAGATCGGCATCACGATGTCGGGAGCGGCGTGGCTGCCTTTCGATGCCGAGGCGCCCGCCGACCGCGTCGCCGTCTGTCTCGACGATGCCGCAGCGAAAGCGCTGCTGGTCTCGCCCGCGCTCGCGCCCCAGGCGCCATCCGGAACCCCCGCCCTGACGCCGGAGGCGCTCCTCGCGCAGGTGCCGGTGGACGCGCCTCGTCCCGACCCGCGTGCCGCCGGCCTCACGCCCGCGCATCCGGCTTACCTGATCTACACCTCCGGCTCGACCGGCGTGCCGAAAGGCATCGTCATCAGCCACGCCAATATCTGCCACTTCCTCCGGTCTGGAAACGCCATCTACGGCATGCGCCCCGACGACGTGGTGTTCCAGGGCGCCTCGGTGGCGTTCGATCTCTCCATGGAGGAGATCTGGGTTCCCTACCTCGTCGGCGCGACGCTGTTCGTGGCGAGCCCGGCGATGATGGGCGATGTCGAGGCGCTGCCCGACATCCTGACGCAGAACCGCATCACCGTCCTCGACACGGTCCCGACGCTGCTCGCCATGCTGTCGCAGACGCTGCCGAGCGTCCGCCTCGTGCTCCTCGGCGGCGAGGCCCTGCCGGAACCGTTGGTCGCCCGCTGGGCGACGGGTTCGCGAAAACTGTTCAACACCTACGGTCCGACCGAAGCCACGGTGGTGGCGACCGCCGCCGAGATGCGTCCGGGGGATCCCGTCACCATCGGCGGACCGATCCCGAACTATTCCGTCTACGTGGCCAGCGAGAGCCTGGAACTCCTCGAGCCCGGCCAGCAGGGCGAACTCCTCATCGGCGGCCCCGGCGTGGCAGGCGGCTATCTCCAGCGGCCTGAATTGACGGCGGAGAAGTTCGTCGCCAACCCGTTCTCCTCCGATGGGACCGACCCGGTGCTCTATCGCTCGGGCGACGCGGTCTCCCTCGACCCGCTGGATCGGATCGTCTTCCACGGGCGCATCGACGACCAGGTGAAGATCCGCGGCTTCCGGGTGGAACTCGGCGAGATCGAATCCCGCATTCAGGCCCAGCCCGGCATCAACCAGGCGGCCGTGGTCCTGCGCCAGGACGACGGCGTCGACCGCCTCGTCGCCTTCCTGATCCCTGAGCGGGGGACGGAGTTCGACAAGGCGCACCTGCGCCAGACCCTCGCCGAACAGATGCCGCCCTACATGGTGCCGGGACATTTCGAGGTGGTGGAGGTGCTGCCGCGCCTGACCTCGGGCAAGGTCGACCGCAAGGCCCTGCGCATCGCGACGCTCACCGTCGCCGACCTCTCCGGCGAACAGGAACTGCCGCAGAACGAGACCGAGGCGGCGATGCTGGCCGCGGCCAAACAGGTCTTCGGCAACCAGCCGATCCCGTTCGAGGCCGACTTCTTCACCGATCTCGGCGGCCATTCACTGCTCGCCGCCCGCTTCGTCGGCGCGGTGCGCGAGGCGCCGGCGCTGGCCGCGATCACGCTGCAGGACGTCTATGGCCGGCGCACGCTGCGGGCGATGTCGGAAGCGCTGATCGAGCGCACCGGCGGGGTCGGCACGCAGATGGCCGTGCGCGACCTCGGCTTTTCCGCGCCGCCGCTCCTGCGCCGTTTCCTGTGCGGGACCGCTCAGGCGGTCGCCTTACCATTCGTGATCGCCCTCGCGACCTCGCAATGGCTCGGCATCTTCGTCACCTATCTGCTGCTCACCGGCGGCTCGCTCGGCTTCTTCGGCGAGATGGCGGTCTTGCTCCTCGTCTATATCGGCATCAACGCCGTCACGGCCTCCATCGCCGTCGCCGCCAAGTGGCTGATCCTCGGGCGCACCAAGCCCGGCCGTTACCCGCTCTGGGGCGTTTACTACTACCGCTGGTGGCTGACGCAGCGGCTGACCCCGCTGGTCCACGTCAAATGGCTCCAGGGCTCACCCGCCATCGCCATCTACCTGCGCCTGCTCGGCGCCAAGATCGGCGCCGACGCGCTCATCTCCGACATCGAAGTCGGGGCGCCCGACCTTCTCAGCGTCGGGGAGGGGGCCTCGCTCGGCGGCCGCCTCGTCATCGCCAATGCCGAGGTGATCGGCAACGAACTCGTCATCGGCCCTGTCAGCATCGGCGCGGACGTCGCCATCGGGACCTCCTGCGTCATCGGCCCCGATACGACGATCGGAGATTTCGCAGAGATCGCCGACCTCACCACGATCCCCACCGGCACGGTGGTGGAGCGCGCCGAGCAATGGGACGGCTCACCCGGCCGCAAGGTCGGCATGGCCGATCCCGACGACCTGCCGCAGCCCGCGCAGGCCTCGCCACGTCGGCGTGCCGGGTTTCTCGCCGTCTATGCCTTCCTGCTGGCGGCGATCCCGGCCGTCGGGCTGCTGCCGATCTTCCCTGCCTTCTACATCTTCGATCAGCTCAGCGATTCGCTCAGCGACATCACCGATATCGACTATCATTGGTATCTGCCGCTGCTGACCTGGCCCACCGCCATGCTGATGACGGCGGGCACCGTGCTCCTCATCGCCGGCATCCGCTGGCTGGTGCTGCCACGGGTCTCGTCCGGCACCTACTCGATCCATAGCGGCTTCTACCTGCGCAAATGGGCGGTGGCGCTGGCCGCGGAAGTGACCCTCGAGACGCTCTCCTCGCTCTTCGCCACGGTCTACATGAGGGCCTGGTACCGGTTGATGGGCGCGCGGATGGGGCAGGGGGCGGAAATCTCCACCAATCTCGCCGGGCGCTACGATCTGGCCGATATCGGCGCCCGCAACTTCATCGCCGACGAGGTGGTGTTCGGCGAGGAAGAGGTCCGTCGCGGCTGGATGCACATGCATCCGGTGAGCACGGGCCCCCGCGTCTTCGTCGGCAACGACGCGGTGGTGCCGCCGGGCGCCGTCATCCCCGAGGACATGCTCGTCGGCATCAAGTCGAAGCCGCCCGCCAACGATCTGATGGCGCCGGGGGACACCTGGTTCGGCTCGCCGCCGATCAAGCTTCCCTCACGCCAGAAGGTCGATCTCGGCTCGGACGCGCAGACCTACGAGCCGGGCATGGGACCGAAGCTGCGGCGCGGCATCTTCGAGGCGTTCTCGACCTCGTTCTCGCCGATGCTGTTCATCACGCTGGCGATCTCGGCGATCGACTTCTATTTCTACCCCGCCATCCTGGCGCAGGACTGGACCGGGCTCGCCGTCAGCTTCATCGCCGTCAGCGTCGCCATCGCCTTCATTCAGTCCTTCACCGTCATCGGCGTGAAGTGGCTACTGATGGGCGTCTACGAGCCCGGCATGCGGCCGATGTGGTCGTGGTGGGCCATGCGCACCGAGGCCGTGGCCGTGCTGTACTGGGGTCTGGCCGGCAAGGTGCTGCTCGAACATCTCGTGGGCACGCCGTTCCTGCCCTGGATGCTGCGCCTGTTCGGCGCGAAGATCGGCCGGGGCGTCTGCATGCTCACCACCGACATCACCGAGTTCGACTGCGTCACCATCGGCGACTATTCGGTGATCAACCGGACCTCGGCGCTCCAGACCCATCTCTACGAGGACCGGATCATGAAGGTCGGTCGGGTCGTGGTGGGCGAGGGCGTCTCCGTGGGCGCGTTCTCGACCGTCCTCTACGACACCAAGGTCGGCAATTACGCGCGCCTGCGCCCGCTCACCATCGTGATGAAGGGCGAGTCGATCCCGAGCCATTCGGAATGGGAGGGAGCGCCGGCGGTGCCGGTGCTGCACATGCCGAGGAACTGACGCGGAAATCCAACACGAAAGGCGGCGGGCCATTGGGCACGCCGCCTGTTGCATATTCCGTTATGGCCGCTTCTCGCCGAGCCATGCGGAAACCTTGGCCGCCCCGCGTCCGACTCGACTCACACGGTCTCGGAGTAGGGGTTCGGTGACACCGGTTTCCCAGGCCTCGGCAGGCTGATTGGACTCGGATTCTCGGGTCCACCACGTTCCAGACCATCGCCTGAAACAAGCCCTGCACGCCCGAGATCGCTCCGAACGAAGCCGCCGGCCTCAGCCCGCCTGGTCTTTCGGACCGAGCCGCTTGTCGAGATAGGTGTCGACCGTCTGGGTCAGCTCGTCGACTTTGCCGTCGAAAAAGTGGTTGGCGCCTTCCACCATCTGGTGTTCGATGATGACGCCCTTCTGGGTCTTCACCTTCTCGATCACCGGCATCACCTCGCGGGCCGGAGCTACGCGGTCCTCGGAGCCGTGCACGAACAGGCCGGAGGACGGGCAGGGGGCGAGGAAGGTGAAGTCGTAGCGGTTGGCCATGGCCGCGATCGAGATGAAACCTTCGATCTCGGGACGGCGCATCAGCAGCTGCATGCCGATCCACGAACCGAACGAGACACCGGCGATCCAGCAGGCCCGCGCCTCCGGGTTGACCGACTGCACCCAATCGAGGGCCGAGGCGGCATCCGAAAGCTCGCCCGTACCGTGGTCGAACGCGCCCTGGCTGCGGCCGACACCGCGGAAATTGAACCGCAGAGCGGCGAAGCCGCGATTGGCGAAGGTGTAGAAAAGATTGTACACGATCTGATTGTTCATCGTTCCCCCGAACTGGGGGTGCGGATGCAGCACGATCGCGATTGGCGCGCCCTTCTTCTTGGGAGCTTGGTAGCGCCCTTCGAGACGGCCGGCGGGGCCGGTGAAGATGACTTCGGGCATGGTCTTTCCAAAACTCCTGGCGCCGCTCGGTGAACGCAACCCATCCTGTCGGCCAACGCGCCTTGACTCGCTGCGCCGCACTCTTAAAAACGCTCTTAGAATAATTCTAGGTCATTAGAACTATTCTAAACTAGATCGTATCGAGAGAACTCGGATCGGTCGCCCCACGAAGCTCGGCGCTTGGCGAAGACGTGTCGTGCCGGCGCCTTAGCATGATGACGGGGGGCAAGAGCAAGGAAATGTCGGTTCGGGCCTTGACCAACGCATGACTATTTCGCGCGCCTATCTCGACCACAACGCGACATCTCCGGTTCGTCCGGAGGTGGCGGCTGCGGTCGCGCGCGCGCTGGAATTGCCGGGCAACCCCTCGTCGATCCATCGTGAGGGTCGTGCGGCGAAGGCTGCACTGGAGGCGGCGCGCGACCATCTCGCCACCCTTGTCGGGGCCGGCCGGGGCCGTATCGTCTTCACCAGCGGCGGCACCGAGGCGGCGAATGCCGTCCTGTCGGGCGCATTGACGAAAGTCGGACATCCTGCGCCGACGCGTCTTCTGATGAGCGCGACCGAGCATCCTTGCGTCGCCGCCGGGCACCGGTTCTCATCGGGAGCCGTCGAGATCGTGCCAGTCGACGGGGCCGGCGTCCTCGATCTCTCCGCATTGGAACGGAGCCTGGACCGCCTGAGCGACGAGGCGGTGCTGATCTCGGTTCACGCCGCCAACAACGAGACCGGGGTGATCCAGCCCCTGGCCGAGATCGTTGCCCTCGCCAGGGCGCATGGTCGCGCGCTGGTCCATAGCGACGCGGTGCAGGCCGTGGGGAAGATGCCCCTGGATTTCGAGGGACTCGGCCTCGACGCGCTGACCCTGTCCGGCCACAAATTCGCTGCGCCGAAGGGCACCGGCGCGATCGTTCTCGCCGAGGGCGTCACGCTGGAACAGGCGTTTCTGCGTGGCGGCGGTCAGGAGGCGCGCCAGCGCTGCGGCACGGAGAACCTGCCGGGCCTCGTCGGCCTCGGCGAAGCCGCGCGCATCGCCATGGCGCAGCTCGCCGGAAACGATGCAGGCCTGCGTGACGCGGTCGAGGCCACCCTGCTCCGGATCGCCCCGGATGCCGTGGTGTTCGGGAGCCGTGCACCGCGCCTTCCCAACACCCTGTGCTTTGCCGTACCTGGCCTCGATGCGGCGACCGCACTGATGGCGCTGGATCTCGCCGGCATCGCGATCTCGTCCGGGTCGGCCTGCTCGTCCGGCAAGGTTTCCCGCTCACCCGTTCTGGCGGCGATGGGGGTGAGCCCCGCGCTGGCTGCGGGGGCGCTCCGCGTCAGTTTCGGTTGGAACAGCACGGAAAGCGACGGGTCACGCTTCCTCGCGGCCTTCGAACGGCATGCGGCGACCCTATATCAACGGCGAGGGCAGGCGGCCTGAAGCGCTGCACATCCCAAGCCATCCTCTCGCGAAAACCCCCGGCCCTTGACGCCGGTGTAGGTCAGGAGACGTGCAATGCCTGCAGTGCAGGAAACCATCGATCGGGTCCGCTCGATCGACCTCGACCAGTACAAGTACGGGTTCGAGACCACGATCGAGATGGAGAAGTCCGAGAAGGGCATCTCCGAGGACGTCGTGCGCTTCATCTCGGCCAAGAAGGGCGAGCCCGAATGGATGCTGGCCTGGCGTCTCGACGCCTACAAGCGCTGGCAAACCATGAAGGAGCCCGAATGGGCCCGCGTCGAGTACGACAAGGTCGATTACAAGGACATCTACTACTACGCTGCGCCCAAGCGACCGGCGGCGATGTCCCTCGACGAGATCGACCCGGAAATCCTGAAGACCTACGAGAAGCTCGGCATTCCCCTGCGTGAGGTCGAGGTGCTGGAGGGCATCGCCCCCGAGCGCCGGGTCGCCGTCGACGCGGTGTTCGATTCGGTCTCGGTCGCCACCACCTTCAAGGCGGAATTGTCGAAGGCCGGCGTGATCTTCATGCCGATTTCGGAGGCCATCCGCGAATACCCAGACCTCGTGCGGAAGTATCTCGGCTCGGTCGTGCCCGTGACCGACAACTTCTTCGCGACCCTGAACTCGGCCGTCTTCTCCGACGGCTCGTTCGTCTACATTCCGCCGGGCGTTCGCTGCCCGATGGAGCTCTCGACCTATTTTCGCATCAACGAGCGCGATACCGGCCAGTTCGAGCGCACGCTGATCATCGCCGACAAGGGAAGCTACGTCTCGTATCTGGAGGGCTGCACCGCCCCGAAGCGCGACGACAACCAGCTCCACGCCGCCGTGGTCGAGCTCGTCGCTCTCGATGACGCCGAGATCAAGTACTCGACGGTGCAGAACTGGTACCCGGGCGACAACGAGGGCAAGGGCGGCATTTACAACTTCGTGACCAAGCGCGGCGATTGCCGGGGCAATAACTCGAAGATCTCGTGGACGCAGGTCGAGACCGGCTCGGCGATCACCTGGAAGTACCCCTCCTGCATCCTGCGCGGCGACAATTCGCGGGGTGAGTTCTACTCCATCGCGGTGTCGAACGGCATGCAGCAGGTCGATTCCGGCACCAAGATGATCCATCTCGGCAAGAACACGACGAGCCGGATCATCTCGAAGGGCATCTCGGCCGGGCGTTCGCAGAACACCTACCGGGGCCTCGTCTCGGCGCACCGGAAGGCGACGGGCGCGCGCAACTTCACCAATTGCGACTCGCTCCTGATCGGCGACCAGTGCGGCGCGCATACCGTGCCGTACATCGAGTCCAAGAATTCGAGCGCCCAGTTCGAGCACGAGGCCACCACTTCGAAGATCTCGGAAGACCAGATGTTCTACTGCCAGCAGCGTGGCCTCTCCAACGAGGAGGCGACCGCGCTGATCGTCAACGGCTTCGTCCGCGACGTGCTGCAGCAGCTGCCGATGGAGTTCGCCGTCGAGGCCCAGAAGCTGATCTCGATCAGCCTCGAAGGCTCGGTGGGCTGAGCCGGCGCAACCACATCCAGCGCGCACTTCCCCTCTCCCCCTGCGGGAGAGGGTGGCCCGCGAAGCGGGTCGGGTGAGGGGAGCGCGTTTTCCGGAGAGGTCGCCCCTCTTCCGCCTGCTCCGCAGACACCCTCCCCCGCAGAGGGGGGAGGGTTCGCGATCCAACGATTCGAGACTTAGGACTACGCTGCAATGATCGAAATCAAGAACCTCGTGGTCGCCATCGAGGACAAGCAGATCCTCAACGGCCTCAACCTCACCGTGAACGACGGCGAGGTCGCCGCCATCATGGGGCCGAACGGCTCGGGCAAGTCGACCCTGTCCTACGTCATCGCCGGAAAGGAGGATTACGAAGTCCTCGACGGCGAGATTTTGCTGGATGGCGTGAACATCCTCGAAATGTCGCCTGACGAGCGCGCCGCCTCCGGCGTCTTCCTGGCCTTCCAGTACCCGCTGGAGATCCCGGGCGTCGGCACCATGACCTTCCTCAAGGCGACCCTGAACGCCCAGCGCAAGGCGCGCGGCGAGGGCGAGCTCTCGACCCCCGATTTCATCCGCAAGGTGAATGCGGCAGCCGAGAAGCTGGAGATCAACAAGGAAATGCTTCGGCGCGCCCTCAATGTCGGGTTCTCCGGCGGCGAGAAGAAGCGCATGGAGATCCTGCAGATGGCCCTGCTGGAGCCGAAGTTCTGCGTCCTCGACGAGACCGATTCCGGCCTCGACATCGATGCCCTGCGCATCGTCTCCGAGGGCGTGAACGCGCTGCGGGCGCAGGGGCGCTCGTTCCTCGTGATCACCCACTACCAGCGCCTCCTCAACCACATCGTGCCGGACGTGGTCCACGTGATGTCGCAGGGCCGCATCGTGAAGTCGGGCGGCAAGGAACTGGCGCTCGAACTCGAAGCCTCCGGCTATGCCGAGTACCGCACGGACGAGGCCGCCTGAGATGGCCGACATCACTCCGCTCCGCTCCGCGGCCGAGACCGGGCTCTCCAAGCTCTTCGAAGCCACCAGAATGAAGTACCCCACGGGCGTCTCGATCGCCCGCGAGGAGGCCTTCCGTTACTTCGAGGCGGTCGGCCTGCCGACCCGCCGCGTCGAAGCCTTCAAGTACACCGACCTTCGCAGCGCGTTCCGCGATGCGGCGCATCCGGCCGAGATGCCGACGGCGGAGGTGGCGAAGGCTGCCGTCGCCGAGGCCAAGGGCTTTGCCGGAATCGAGGCCGCGCGCCTCACCTTCGTCAACGGCCACCTGATCGCGGACCTCTCCGACCTCGGCCGCATCCCGGCCGGCGTCACCGTGACCCCGCTGACCCAGGCGCTCACCGAGGGCCATGCGCTCCTCGACCAGCTGACGCCGGTGCGTCAGGCCTCCGAGAATCCGATCTATCAGCTCAACACCGCCTTCCTGGCGGATGGCGCGCTGATCGCGGTGGAGGCCGGCGCCCAGGTCGATGCGCCTCTGCACCTGCGCTTCATCGCCACCGGCTCGGAGGCTTTCTCCACGGCCACCCGCACCCTGGTGGTGCTGGGAGAGGGCGCCGAGATCACGATCCTCGAATCGCATGAAGGACCGGACGGCGTCGCCTTCCAGCCCAACGATGCCCTCGACGTCGTGATCGCCGACAAGGCCACCTTCCGCCACGCCCGCCTCAACGCCGAGGGCCGCGAGGCCGTGGCGCTCTCGACCCTGTCGGCGAAGCTCGGGGCGGACGCCTCGATCGAGACGGTGAACGTCGTCGTCGGCGGCGTCCTCTCGCGCCATCAGGTCTACCTGAGCTTCGCGGGGGCGGACGCCAAGGCCGTCGTCAACGGCGCGGCCATGCTCAACGGCCGGCAGCTCGCCGACACCACCTTCCTGGCGGATCATGCGGCCACGGGCGGGCTCAGCCGAGAGCTGTTCAAGACCGTGGTGGACGGTGAAGCCACGGGCGTGTTCCAGGGCAAGATCATCGTCCAGCAGGCTGCCCAGCAGACCGACGGCAAGATGATGTCCGCCTGCCTCATCCTGTCCGACGAAGGGCAGATGATGAACAAGCCCGAGCTGGAGATCTTCGCCGACGACGTCGCCTGTGGCCACGGCGCCACCTGCGGCGCGCTCGACGAGGATCTGCTGTTCTACCTGATGCAGCGCGGGCTGCCGAAGGCCCAGGCCGAGAGCCTGCTGGTCCAGGCCTTCCTCGGCGCGGCTGTCGAGGCGGTCAGCCACGAGGGCGCGCGCGAGGCGCTGGTCGGCACCATCGAGGCCTGGCTCGCGGCGCGGGGGGGAGAAAAAACCCTCCCCCCTCTGCGGGGGAGGGTGCCTGCGGAGCAGGCGGGAGAGGGGAGCGACGATTCCGGATCGCGCGCTCCCCTCATCCGACCCGCTGACGCGGGCCACCTTCTCCCGCAGAGGGGAGAAGGACCCGCACGACGGTAAAGGAACACGATCCATGGAGCCGCCGCCGAGGCTGAACGACATCGCGCCCCACCTGCGATCCTTCGCGCGCGAGCAGCGCCGATTGATGACCCGGGCGGAAGCCCTGTTCTGGGAGCAAGTCCGAGGTCGCCGCTTCAACGGTCATAAGTTCAAGCGGCAGGTTCCAATCGCGCCCTACATCGTCGATTTCCAATGTGTCTCGGCGCGGCTGGTCATCGAACTCGATGGCGAACCACATGAAACCGAAGCGCGGAAAAACCATGATGCCCAGCGCGACCTTTGGCTCGCCAAGCAAGGCTTCCAAGTCCTGCGCTTCCCGAACGACCTCGTCCTCGACAATCTCGGCGCTGTGATGAGCAGGATCGAGCAAGCCATCGAAGGGCAGCGCCGCCCCTCTCCCGCCTCGCTCCGCGAGGCACCCTCCCCCGCAGAGGGGGGAGGGTCGCGCACGCTGGACCTCCAACAGGTTTCGCCATGAACGCACCCGTTCTCACCCAGCCCTACGACGTCGAGGCGATCCGGGCCCAGTTCCCGATTCTCTCCCAGACGGTCTACGGCCGGCCGCTGGTCTATCTCGACAATGCGGCCTCGTCGCAGAAGCCGCGCGCCGTCATCGACGCCATGGTGAACTGCATGGAGACGGGCTACGCCAACGTCCATCGCGGGCTGCACTTCATGGCGAATGCCGCCACGGAAGGGTTCGAGGGCGCGCGCGAGACCACGCGGCAATTCCTCAACGCGGAGTCCACCGACGAGATCATCTTCACCCGCAATGCCACCGAGGCCTACAACCTCGTGGCCTCGTCCATGGGATGGGCCGGCCTGATCGGGGAGGGGGACGAGATCATCCTCTCGATCATGGAGCACCATTCCAACATCGTGCCCTGGCACTTCCTGCGCGAGCGGCGCGGTGCCGTGATCAAGTGGGCGCCGGTGGACGACGCCGGCAACTTCCTCGTCGAGGACTACGAAAAACTGTTCACGCCCCGGACCAAGATGGTGGCGATCACCCACATGTCGAACGTGCTCGGCACGGTGACGCCGGCCGCCGAGATCGTGCGGATCGCCCATGCCCACGGGGTGCCGGTGCTCCTCGACGGGGCGCAGAGCGCGGTCCACCAGCCCATCGACGTGAAGGCGCTGGATTGCGACTTCTTCGTCTTCACCGGCCACAAGGTCTACGGCCCGACCGGCATCGGCGTGCTGTACGGCAAGAAGGAATGGCTGGACCGGTTGCCCCCCTATCAAGGCGGCGGCGAGATGATCCGAACCGTGTCGCAGGACACGATCACCTACAACGATCCGCCGCACCGCTTCGAGGCGGGCACGCCGGCGATCATCGAGGCGGTGGGCCTCGGCGCCGCCCTCGAATTCATGATGGGTGTCGGACGCGACCGAATCGCCGCACACGAGGCCTCGCTCCTGGCCTATGCGCAGGAGCGACTGGGAGCGATGAATTCCGTGCGGATGATCGGCACCGCCAAGGACAAGGGCGGCGTCATCGCCTTCGAGATGAAGGGGGCCCACGCCCACGACATCGCGACGGTGATCGACCGCTACGGCGTCGCGATCCGGGCTGGAACCCATTGCGCCATGCCGTTGCTGACGCGATTCGGTGCGACCTCCACCTGTCGCGCCTCGTTCGGACTGTATAACACCAAGGACGAGGTCGATGCTCTCGCCGAGGCGCTCGCCAAGGCCGAGATGATGTTCGCCTAACCCTATCCGGTGGCGCAAGACGCCGCCAGCGCGACAGCGCGCCGCCGCTCATGCGGCGAACATCGCGGATCGGATGCGATCCGCGATCATCGTCAGAAGGATCGACACTATGAGCGACGCCGCCATCACCGGAGGGGCCAACACCCCCGCCATCGCCAGCGACTCGGCGATCCCGCCGGAAGAGCTCGACCGCCTGACGGACGACATCGTCGCGGCGCTGAAGAGCGTCTACGACCCCGAAATCCCGGCCGACATCTACGAGCTCGGCCTGATCTACAAGGTCGACATCGCCGACGATCGCAAGGTCGCCATCGATATGACGCTGACCGCTCCCGGCTGTCCCGTGGCCGGCGAGATGCCGGGCTGGGTCGAGACGGCGGTCGCCGCCGTGCCCGGCGTGCAATCCTGCGCCGTGACGATGGTGTTCGATCCGCCGTGGGACCAGAGCCGCATGTCGGACGAGGCCCGCGTCGCGCTTGATATGTGGTAGGCCGACCTCCGGGATCACGTCGCGCGCGATATCGGGGCGAAGCCGGCCCCGGTGCAACGCACGGCAGTGGACCGCGGCCTCCGCCATCCTTATCTTAACGACGTAGCTTCATCCTCAACCGCCCGGGCCTTGAACCCGGTTGCCGGAGAGACCCATGCTCAAGAGTTTCAAGGTCCTGTCCCTGACCGATGCGGCGGCGGACCGGATCAAGGCCATCATCGCGGATGCCGACAAGCCCATCGCAGGCCTGAGGGTCGGCGTGAAGAACGGCGGCTGCGCCGGCATGTCCTACACGATGGAATACGCGGAAGGCCGCAACCCCGGCGAGGATATGGTGGAGGATCGCGGAGTGACGGTGTTCGTCGACCCGAAGGCGGTCCTGTTCCTTCTCGGCACGGAGATGGACTTCAAGACGACGAAGCTGTCGTCCCAGTTCGTGTTCAACAACCCGAACCAGACCTCGTCCTGCGGCTGCGGTGAATCGGTCGCGATCACGCCGGCCAATCCCGAGATGCTCCGCGCTTCCGCCTGAGGTCGGAGTAGGCTCAGCCTGCGGAGGCACTCACGCGACGGCCGTGAGCGCGTCCATCGCGACGCAGGAATCGTCCACGGTCCGGTTGCGACCATCGCGCTTGGCCATGAACATGCACTGGTCGGCGCGCTCGAGCAGCGACACGGCGGTGTCGCCCCGTCGCGACGTGGCAACACCGAGCGAGATCGTCACCTTGCCGAGCGATTCGCCCGTGGTCCGCTTCACCAACTCGCGTCCCATGACGCTGGCTCGGACCTTCTCGGCGATCGCGACGGCTGCGGCACGGTCGGTCTCCGGCAGAAGAATTCCGAACTCCTCGCCGCCGAAACGAGCGAGGGTGGCACGTGCCTTGAGATGCTCGCGCATGACGATGGCCACGAGGCGCAGCACCTGATCGCCCGTGAGATGGCCGTAGACGTCGTTGAATCGCTTGAAGAAATCGACGTCGATGACGATCAGGCTGGAGGGCACGGCCTGGCTGGCGGCGCCATCCACCATCTTGCGCAGGCTCTCCTCGAAATGCTTGCGGTTCGACAGGCCGGTGAGGGGATCTGTGAGACTCTCAAGCCGCGTCGCTTCCAGCGTCTCGCGCAAGGTCTCGATCTCGCTGCGGCTCTCCCGCATGCGTGCTTCGAGGGTCTGATTGTTGGCCGTGACTTCCCGGGTCGTCGACACGAGGGTCGTGATGATCTCGCGCACGCGGACGCGGTTCTGGTCGGAGACATCGAGATCGCGCGACAAGGCCTGGAGCGACTCGCCGTATTGCGTGGTCGAGCCGAGGGAGAGGTCCATCACCTCCATGATACCCTCGATCTCGGCCAGCATGTTCGTGCTCATCCGCTCGGTCGCGGCGACGAGGCGGCGGCTGTCGACATAGGTCTCGTAGAGGGAATCCACGTCGGCGTCGGAGAGGCTGCCGTTCTCCGTGGTCAGCCTCTTGATCGCATCGTTCATCAGGGGCTGCACGCCCGATACGTAGGTGTACCAGACGGTGTAGGCTTGAGGAGTCGCCGAGGAGCCGTAGTCACGCATCAGCACGTTGGCGCGGTCGGCCAGAGCGAAGGTCCGCTCCCTGTCACCGTAGCTTCCGTGGCTCATCAACCCGCCCGCTCCTGATCCGGCATCGAGGACATCGAAGGCCTGGGAGCGCACGCTACCTGACCGATGATGGAGATGCGGTTAAGGTAGCGGGAACAGTTTGGGGATCGACGCGTTACTTCGCCTTTTTAATCACGGCTGGACGCAGAAGAAAGGCCGGCACATGCTCCCCGAGGCCGAGGGGCGTGTCACCGTCCTCGTCTTCGCGGCGGCGTGATGACGGCCGGCGTTCCTCGCGGGAACGATCGGGAGCCGCCTTGCGATGATCCTGGTTACGCTGATCTTGATGACGCTGATCCTGGGGCGGTCGCGACGGCTCGCGCCGGCGAGGAGCCTCACGCGGGGTCTCGGCGACCTCCTCAGGAGCCGCGGTCTCTGCGACGGCCTCGACCCGTGCAGGCTCCGACCGCCGGGCGGGCTGGCGCTCGCGGGACGATGAGCGCTTGCCCTCGGGCTTCGCCGCTTCCGAGCGGCCACTTTCACCGCCGCGCGAGCGTCGCGCGGAATCTCCGCCGCGTCCGCGATGCCGCGTCCGGGTCTCTTCACCGGCATCCGGCGACGGCTCCGCCAGGGTGCCGAGATCGCCCTCGGCCCATCCAATCGGCTGTCCGATCAGGCTCTCGATCGCGGTCACCGAGCGCTCGTCCGAACGGGTGACCAGGGTAAAGGCATGGCCGGCGCGGCCGGCGCGGCCGGTACGGCCGATCCGGTGCACGTAGTCTTCCGGATGGTGCGGGACGTCGAAATTGAAGACGTGGCTCACGGCCGGGATGTCGAGGCCACGGGCGGCGACGTCGCTCGCCACCAGCAGCGGCACCTCGCCGGAGCGGAAACCGTCGAGGGCGACGGTGCGCGCGCGCTGGTCCATGTCGCCATGAAGGGCAGCGACGTTGAAGCCATGGCTCGCCAGCGACTTCTGCAGCAGCGCTACGTCGCGCTTACGGTTGCAGAAGATGATGCCGTTGTTGAGCTCGGCCTCGCCGCGAATGAGCCGGCGCAGGAGATCGCGCTTCTCATGGCCCTCCGACCCCGCCGCCACGAGCTTTTGCACGATCGTCGCCGCCGTGGAGGCGGGACGCGCCACCTCGATCCGCTGCGGGTTGTGCAGGAACACGTCCGCCAACCGCTCGATCTCCGGTGGCATGGTCGCGGAGAAGAACAAGGTCTGGCGCGTGAACGGCACCATCTTCACGATGCGCTCGATATCGGGAATGAAGCCCATGTCGAGCATGCGGTCGGCCTCGTCGATGACGAGAAGCTCGACGCCGGTGAGCAAGAGCTTGCCGCGCTCGAAATGGTCGAGCAGACGGCCGGGGGTCGCGATCAGTACGTCCGCGCCGCGCATCAGCTTGGCGTCCTGCTCGGCGAAGGAGACGCCGCCGATGATCAGAGCCACGTTGAGCTTGTGGTTCACACCGTAGCGGTCGAAATTCTCCACCACCTGCGCGGCGAGCTCTCGGGTCGGCTCGAGGATCAGGGTCCGGGGCATGCGGGCGCGCGCCCGCCCGTTCTCAAGCAGGGTGAGCATCGGAAGGGTGAAGGCGGCGGTCTTGCCGGTCCCGGTCTGGGCGATGCCGAGCACGTCGCGGCGCGCCAGAACGTGCGGGATGGCTTGAGCCTGGATCGGCGTCGGGTCCGTGTAGCCCGCAGCCGTGACGGCCTGGAGGACCTTGTCGCTCAATCCGAGGTCGGCAAAAGACATATGCTGATGAGAACCGTTGCGCGCGGGAACTCGTACCGATCCGCGCGGAGAAGATCGTCGTGGGCTAGGCTTCCAGGTCCGTTCGAACACACGACCAGCCGCGCACACGCGTTGCGCGGACACTTAGAGCCTTGAGGTGTCTTGTCAATCGACCACTTGGCCGCCACCCTCGCTTATCCGGGCGGATCGAGACGGCCGCCGAGGCGCGGACAGGCCTCTTCACGGGATCGTCATGGCACATGCCCTGCTTGGTCCAGCACGGATCGGAAGGCGCATGTCTTCTCGACATGGAGACGCGGGCCGATGTCACACAGTGCCTCGATCGCCGACCCGGCTGCGTCCGGGGGAGCCGTTCCGACCTCCCATGCCGATGTGGTGATCAAGCCCGGCTACGACGACCGCCTCACCAACGAGGATCTGGCCCCTCTCAGGAACCAGACCTGGGGCACCTACAATTTCTTCGCGTTCTGGATGTCGGACGTCCACAGCGTCGGCGGCTACATCACGGCGGGCAGCCTGTTCTCCCTGGGCCTCGTGAGCTGGCAGGTGCTGATCTCGCTGCTGGTCGGCATCCTCATCGTGCAGTTCTTCTGCAATCTCGTAGCCAAGCCGAGCCAGGTCACGGGCACACCCTATCCGGTGATCTGCCGTGCCTCCTTCGGCGTGAAGGGCGCCAACATCCCCGCCATCATCCGCGGCCTCATCGCCGTGGCCTGGTACGGCATCCAGACCTATCTCGCCTCCAGCGCCTTCATGATCGTGGCCCTGCGGTTCTATCCGGAGCTGAAACCCTATGCCGATGTGACGCAATTCGGCTTCGCCGGCCTGTCCAGCCTCGGCTGGGCCGCCTTCATGACCCTGTGGGTGATCCAGGCCCTGGTCTTCTGGCGCGGCATGGAGGCGATCCGCAAGTTCATCGACTGGGCCGGGCCCGCCGTCTACGTCGTGATGATCGCGCTCGCGATCTATCTCGTCGCCAAGGCGGGCGTCGCCAATGTCGGACTCACCCTCGGCGAGGTGAAGTACCAGGGCTGGGACGCCCTGCCGGTGATGATCAACGCGGTCGCCCTGGTCGTGTCCTACTTCTCCGGACCGATGCTGAATTTCGGCGACTTCTCGCGCTACGGTCGATCGTTCCCGGCTGTGAAGTCCGGTAATTTCTGGGGCCTGCCGGTGAACTTCATCGGCTTCTCGCTTCTGACCGTGATCACGACCTCGTCGACACTGCCGGTCTTCGGCCACCTCATCATCGATCCGGTGGAGACCGTGAGCAAGATCGACAACACCTACGCCGTGGTGCTCGGCGCCTTCACCTTCATGACGGCGACGATCGGCATCAACATCGTGGCGAATTTCGTTTCGCCCGCCTTCGATTTCTCGAACGTGGCGCCACAGCACATCAGCTGGCGCATGGGCGGCATGATCGCGGCCGTGGGCTCGATCTTCATCACCCCGTGGAATCTCTACAACAACCCGGCGGTGATCCATTACACGCTCGACATCCTCGGCGCGTTCATCGGCCCGCTCTTCGGCATCCTGATCGCCGACTTCTTCATCGTCAGGAAGCAGCACGTGGTGGTCGACGACCTCTACACGATGAGCCCGACCGGCACGTACTGGTACGATGGCGGCTATAACCGCGCCGCGGTGATGAGCGTCATCCCGTCGGCATTGGTGCCGGCGCTGTGCGCCGTCATCCCCGCTTTGGGGAGTCTCGCGAATTTCAGCTGGTTCATCGGCGTGGCCTTGGGCTTCTCGATATATCTCGTCCTGATGCGTAAGACGCCGGTCACGGCCAAGGCCTGACCGGAGATCGTGTCCCGTTGCGCATCCTGCTGATCAACCCCAACACGACCGAGTCCGTCACCGGTCTCGTCACCGCGCATGTGCGCCGGGTGGCGGGAGACACCGCCGAGATCGTTCCGGTCACCGGACGGTTCGGCGCCCGCTACATCGCCAGCCGTGCGGCTTCGGCGATCGCGGCCCATGCCGCCCTCGATGCGCTGGCCGAGCATGCGGAAGGCTGCGACGCGGTCTACCTCGCCTGTTTCGGCGATCCGGGGCTCGGCGCGTTGCGCGAGATCTCGCCCTTGCCGGTGGTGGGAATGGCGGAAGCGTCGTGCCTCGCCGCAACTGCGCGGGGAGGGCGCTTCGCCATCGTCACCGGGGGCGCCCTGTGGGGACCGATGCTGGAGGAATTCGTGGCCGGGCTCGGCCTCTCCGACAAGCTCGCCGCCATCCGCACCATCGCCCCCACCGGAGACCGCATCGCGCGCGACCCCGATGCGGCGCTCTCCGACCTCGCCGCCGCCTGCACCGCCTGCGCGACCCGTGATGGGGCGGATGTGGTGATCCTCGGCGGCGCGGCGCTCGCAGGTCTCGCCGAGCGCATCCAGCCGCAGGTGCCCGTGCCCGTCCTGTGCTCGGTGGAAGTGGGCACCCGGGCGGTCATCGCCGCCGCGATCTGCGGATTGCCCCCGGGCCGGCCCGCACCGTCCCTCGAAAGCATCGGCCTGTCGCCGGCCTTGACCGAGCGTCTCGCGCAGGAGTGACGGAAAGCCGGGCTCCGCGAGCCTTCGTGCCGAAAGGCACTTGCGAAGGTTCGCCGGATCGGCTTACTTTGCGATACAAAGTTGATCCGGGAGCATCGGATGTCCGATCTCGACAAGGCCCTCGCCGATATCGTGGCGATCCGAACCCAGCTCGCCCGTGGCAACGCTTTCTGCGGGTTCGGGCCGTCCGCCATCGCCGCGACGGGTGTCCTCGCCCTTGGCACCGCCCTCGCCCAGCATGTCTGGCTCGACGACCCGACCGGCCAGCCGCTGGTGTTCCTCGCCGGATGGATCGCCGCCGCCCTGATGTCGGCCGGCCTCATCGGGGCCGAGATGCGGGCCCGCTCGCGGCGCGACCATGCGGGCCTGGCCGATACGATGATCATCAACGCGGCGGAGCAGTTCCTGCCGGCGGGAGCGGCCGGCGCGCTCCTCGCCCTGGTGCTGGTGCGGGTCTCACCGGAGAACCTCTGGATGCTGCCCGGCCTGTGGCAGGTGCTGGTGAGCCTGGGGCTCTTCGCCTCGGTTCGATCGCTGCCCAGGGGCGTCGCGCTTCCCGGCGCCTGGTACATGGTGGCCGGCCTCGCCGTTCTGATGCTGGCAAGTGCCGACCACGCCCTCTCGCCTTGGACCATGGGCCTGCCCTTCGCCATCGGCCAGCTCCTCATGGCCGTGATCCTCTACCGTGCCCGGGAGGAGAACGATGTCTGACGCACCCTTCGCCTATGACGGCCTCGACCGTGTGATCCACGAGAAGGCCCGCCTCGGCCTCCTCACCTCGCTGATGGCGGCGCCCAAGGGCCTCGCCTTCGGCGACCTCAAGCAGCTCTGCGGTCTCACCGACGGCAACCTCAGCCGCCATCTTCAGGTGCTGCAGGAAGCGGGCCTCGTCGATATCCGCAAAGGCCATGGCACCGGGCTCGCCAACGGTCTTGGAAGCGCCCGCCCGCTGACCACCTGCCATCTGACGCCGGCCGGACGGCAGCGCTTTCTCGATTATCTCGCCATCCTCGAACAGGTGGTGCGGGACGCGGCCAAAGCCGCCGAGACCGCCGGTCTCCCCCTCGTCGCCCGTCCGGCCTGACGCCCGAGAACCGTCTTTTTTTGCCAAGGAGCTTTGTAATGCAAAGTGAACGCACGCCCGGCTTGCACATCGGGATCATCATGGATGGCAACGGGCGCTGGGCGACCGCACGCGGCCTTCCGCGCGCGCTCGGTCACAAGGCCGGCGTCGAGGCGATCCGCCGGGTCGTGGAGGCGGCGCCGAAACAGGGAGTCGGGACCCTCACCCTCTACGCCTTCTCCTGCGACAACTGGAAGCGACCGGAAACGGAGGTCTCCGCGCTGATGGGGCTACTCCGCCTCTACCTGCGTAACGAGATTGCCCGCCTGATCGAGAACGGCGTGCGCCTCAGCGTGATCGGCCGGCGCGACCGCCTGCCGGAGGGCCTGGCCGCCGACATCGCCCGCGTGGAAGCCGCCACAGTGACGGGGAGGGCGCTGCACCTGCGGGTCGCCATCGACTACTCCGCCCGCGACGCCATTCTCGCCGCCGCGCTCGCCGGCGCCGGCAGGAAAGACATCGGCCGCGAGGCCTTCTCGGCCCTGGTGACGGGCGACGCATGCGTGCCCGACGTCGACCTCGTGATCCGCACCAGCGGCGAGCAGCGCCTCTCGGACTTCCTGCTCTGGGAGAGCGCCTATGCCGAACTCCACTTCACCGAGCGGCACTGGCCGGATTTCGACGCCGCCGACCTCGCCGAGGCGCGCGCCGCCTTCCAGCGCCGCGACCGCCGCTTCGGGGGGCTCGGCGCCACGTCAGCCGCCGCCTGAATCACTGGTGACACGGGAGGGAAAGCCATGCGCATCGTCCTCGTCAACGTGCCCCACCCGGCCATCGGCAGCCGGATTCCCGACGACCATCTGCCGCCGCTGGGACTTCTCGCCGTCGGCGGCCCGCTCATCGACGATGGACACGAGGTGCACCTGATCGATGGCGAGTTCGGCCCCATGGAACCGGGCGCGCTCGTCGCGGAGGCTCTGGCCCTCCGCCCCGATGCCGTGCTGTTCGGGCATTCCGGCTCGACCTCGGGCCATCCAGTCATCACCGACATCGCCTCGCGCCTGGCGAGAGCGCGACCGGGTCTCGCCATCATCTACGGTGGGGTGTTCCCGACCTATCATTGGCGCGAGATTCTCCACGACGAACCCTACGTCACCGCCATCGTGCGCGGGGAGGGCGAGGAGACGGCGCGTCGGCTGATGGCCGCCCTCTCTACACGAAGCCCCCTCGCGGCCGTGCCAGGCATCGCCTTTCGCAGCGGCGACGGGCCTCATGCCACTCAAGCCGCCCCCGTGATCCGCGACCTCGACGCCTACCGCGTCGGCTGGGAGCTGATCGACCACGCCCGCTACAGCTACTGGGGCGGATTACGGGCGGTCGTCGTGCAATTCTCCCGCGGCTGCCCGCATCTCTGCAATTATTGCGGCCAGCGCGGCTTCTGGACCCGCTGGCGACACCGCGACCCCGAGCGTTTCGCCAAGGAACTCGCCCGGCTTCACCGCGAGCACGGCGTGCGGGTCATCAATTTCGCCGACGAGAACCCCACCGTCTCGAAGAAGGCGTGGCGGATCTTCCTCGAAGCGCTGATCGCGGAGGATGTCGGCCTCATCCTGGTCGGTTCGACCCGAGCCGACGACATCGTGCGCGATGCCGACATCCTGCACCTCTACAAACGAGCCGGCTGGGCGCGCTTCCTCCTCGGACTGGAAAGCACCGACGAGGCGACGCTCGCCCGCATCAAGAAAGGCGGCACCACCACCACGGACCGCGAGGCGATCCGCCTTCTGCGGCAGCACGGCATTCTCTCCATGGCGACCTGGGTCGTCGGGTTCGAGGAGGAGACCGATCGGGATTATTGGCGCGGCCTGCGCCAGCTCCTTTCCTACGATCCCGACCAGATCCAGATGCTCTACGTGACGCCCCACCGCTGGACGCCGTATTTCGGCCTCGCCGCCGAACGGAGGGTGATCCAGACCGATCGCCGTCGCTGGGACTACAAGCATCAGGTCCTGGCGACCCGGCACATGGCGCCATGGCGGGTGTTGTTGTGGTTCAAGCTGATCGAGGTGGCGGTCCAGGCGCGCCCGCGCGCCATGGCGCGGGTGTTGTTCCATCCCGACGCCGGGCTACGCCATGCGATGCGCTGGTACACGCGGATGGGCCGCAGGGTATGGCCCTATTGAATCGTGAACTTTCTCCGCGACCCCTTGACCAGCAACGGGCCTAGCGTCGCTGAATTCTGGGGCCAACCTCAGGAGAACGAGGAGGAATCAATGTCGGCGACCCGTCCGGAACGGACTGCCGGACAGAAGCGCCGACGCGGCGTGATGGGTAGCCTCACACGAAGACGAGGAACATTCCGCAGCTTGCGACGAACCCAGCGAGCGAGATGGCCGAGAGGGTAATCAACCTGGACGATGCGGCCGGGCCGTCATCCTGGCCATCGTCGATCAGGGAAAAGGCATGGCCCGCGGCCTGGGACGCGCGGATCAGATCGTCGTGACGCACCATGCTCAGAGCTGCGGACGGCGCCATGTCGATCTCCCAATCGCATCCTTATTGGGTGTGAAAACGCACATGATCATGATTGGTTCCGGACTGCTGGCGTCATCCACCCGCCATGTCCGCGCCCTACGCTTCCTCGACCGCTTCCACGGAGAACGAGTTGACGATGACCGAGCCGCTGCGCACCCGTTCGCAGGCCGCTGAAGACGGCGAGGATGCCGGCTCCAATACCAGCCGCAACGCCACTTTCGGGGACGTGGTCGCTGCCCGGTTCGACCGGCGCGACCTGTTGCGAGGCCTCCTCGGGGTCGGCGCCATCGCGGCGGTGGTGACGCCTCGGGCACTCGCCGCCAGCCCGGCCGCGACGGCTCGGACGGAGGCGCCGGCGTTTCCGTTCACGGAGATCGAAGCGGGCTCCGATGTGCATCACCACGTCGCCGACGGGCACGATGCCGACATCCTGATCCGCTGGGGCGATCCGGTCCTGCCCGGCGCGCCCGCCTTCGATCCACGGAACCAGTCGGCGGCCGCACAGGCCCGGCAATTCGGCTACAACAACGACTTCGTCGGCTACTTCCCGATGCCCGGCGCCGACGACCCGGCCGCGCACGGCCTTCTCGTGGTCAACCACGAATACACCAATGAAGAGCTGATGTTCCCCGGCCTCGGCCGCCAGGACATCAAGACCGTCGCCTTCAAGGGCATGAACCGCGACCTCGTCGACATCGAGATGGCCGCCCATGGCGGTTCGGTGATCGAGGTGAAACGCACGGACGGCAAATGGGCCGTGATGCCGGATTCCCGATACGCCCGCCGCATCACCGCCGAGACGCCGATGGCCTTGTCAGGCCCCGCCGCAGGCTCCGACCGGCTGAAGACGTCGGCCGATCCGTCGGGCCGGGCGGTGAAGGGGATGATCAACAACTGCGCCGGCGGCACCACGCCCTGGGGGACGTGGCTCACCTGCGAGGAAAACATCAACTACTACTTCTCCGGTGTTCTCGCCGAGGATTCGGCCGAGGCGCGCAACCACAAACGCCTCGGCCTGCCCGGCAACGCCTATGCCTGGGGTCGCTTCCACGAGCGCTTCGACCTCTCCAAGGAGCCGAACGAGCCCAACCGCTTCGGCTGGGTGGTGGAGATCGACCCGTTCGATCCGGCCTCCGTCCCAACGAAACGCACGGCGATGGGCCGGTTCAAGCACGAGGGTGCCGCCGGCATCGTCGCGAAGGGCGGGGCTTACGTCGTCTACCAGGGCGACGACGAGCGCTTCGACTACGTTTACAAGTTCGTGACGGATGCGGCGGTGAACGTCGCCGACCGGAGCGCCAACCGAGACATCCTCGATTCCGGCACGCTGCATGTGGCGAGGTTCGATGCGGATGGGCGCGGCGCGTGGATGCCCCTGGTCTTCGGGCGAGGCCCATTGACGCCGGCGAACGGGTTCGGCTCCCAGGCGGACGTCGTCATCGAGGCTCGTCGCGCCGCCGACCTCCTCGGTGCCACCAAGATGGACCGGCCGGAGGATGTCGAGGCCAACCCGAAGACCGGCAAGGTCTACGTCATGCTCACCAACAACGTGAAGCGTAAAGCGGACGATGTGAACGCCGCCAACCCGCGCCCCGACAACCGCTTCGGCCACATCGTCGAACTGACACCGGATGATGGGGACCACGCGGCCCTGGGCTTCGGCTGGGAGATCCTGGTCAGGTGCGGCGATCCCTCCATCGCCGCGGTCGGCGCCACCTTCTCCTCGGCGACGACGAAGGACGGTTGGTTCGGCATGCCGGACAATTGCTCGATCGACGGCCAGGGCCGCCTCTGGGTCGCCACCGACGGGAATTCGCCCTCGAAGACGGGCCGGAATGACGGCATCTGGGCGATCGAGACGCAAGGGCCGGGGCGGGGTACGGCCAAGCACTTCTTCCGGGTGCCGAACGGCGCCGAGATGTGCGGCCCCTATTTCAGTCCCGACGACACCACGTTCTTCGTCGCCGTCCAGCATCCCGGCGAGGCCGACGAGGAGGATCCGAAAGCCTTGCCCGCCACCTTCGAGGCCCCCTCCACCCGCTGGCCGGATTTCGACGAATCGATGCCGCCCCGTCCCGCCATCGTCGCCATCACCAAGCGCGGGGGCGGACGGGTCGGGACCTGAGGGGCGGAGGCGACTCCGATACCCCGACGACACAGCGTTAACGGAATCGGCGCAAGCTGTGCAGGAACACGGGGAGGACGCGGTCCGCGAGGGCGGCGACGCTTCACGTTTCCGTTTCGTTCCTGTATGGTTGATCGATGACACAGCGCGAGACCTCACGCCAGGCCGTTGCGGCCCCAGCCGGCGGCCGGCCGAGCGACCTGTTCGCAGGTGGTCAGGCGCCCGTGCGGGGCGCGAAAGCGTCTTCCGCCACCCGCGCCCCCCTCGACAAGCTCCCCGTCGAATCCGCCGAGGCCGGCTACGATGCCTCGTCGATCGAGGTGCTGGAAGGCCTCGAGCCGGTCCGGCGGCGGCCGGGCATGTATATCGGCGGCACCGACGAACGCGCCCTGCACCATCTCTTCGCCGAGGTGGTCGACAACTCGATGGATGAGGCGGTGGCGGGCCATGCCAGCTACATCGAGGTGGAACTGGAAGCGACCGGTCACCTCGTGATCACCGATAACGGGCGCGGCATCCCGGTGGACCCGCACCCGAAATTCCCCGGCAAATCCGCCCTCGAAGTCATCATGACCACCCTCCATGCGGGCGGCAAGTTCGACTCGAAGGTCTACGAGACATCGGGCGGCCTGCATGGCGTCGGCATCTCGGTGGTCAACGCCCTTTCGGACATCCTCGAAGTCGAGGTCGCCCGCGGCCAGATGCTCTACCGCCAGACCTTTTCACGCGGCCATGCGCAGGGGCCACTCGTGGAGGTCGGCCGGGTGCAGAACCGGCGCGGCACGCGGGTGCGCTTCCATCCCGATTCGGAAATCTTCGGGGCACTGAAGTTCGATCCGCGCCGGCTGTTCAAGATGGCCCGTTCCAAGGCCTACCTGTTCGGCGGTGTCGAAATTCGCTGGCGCTGCGCGCCGTCCCTGATCGAGGGCATGACCGACGTGCCGGCCGAGACCGTGCACCGCTTCCCCGGCGGCCTGCGCGACTATCTCGCCCGTGATCTTGAGGGCAAGGAACTCGTCACGGACGCGGTCTTCTCGGGCAAGATCACGAAAACCGGCGGGCACGGCTCCCTCGAATGGGCCGTCGCCTGGATGGTGGTGGAGGACGGGGTCTCGCACTCCTACTGCAACACCATTCCCACCGCCGAGGGCGGCACCCACGAGAGCGGCCTGCGCGTCGCTCTACTGCGGGCCTTGCGCGAACATGCCGAGCGCGTCGGCCAAGCCAAGCGCATGACCTCCGTCACCACCGACGACGTCATGGCCACCTGCGCCTCGATGCTCTCGGTCTTCATCCGCGAGCCGGAATTCCAGGGCCAGACCAAGGACAAGCTCGCCACGGTGGAAGCGTCGCGCATCGTCGAGACGGCGATCCGCGACGCGTTCGACCATTGGCTCGCCGCCTCCCCGGCCCAGGCCAACAAGCTCCTCGACTGGGTGATCGACCGGGCCGAGGAGCGGGTCCGCCGGCGCCAGGAGAAAGAGGTCGCGCGCAAGTCCGCCACGCGCAAGCTGCGGCTTCCGGGCAAGCTCGCCGACTGTTCCAAGGCCGGAACGGCAGGCTCCGAGATCTTCATCGTCGAGGGCGATTCCGCCGGCGGATCGGCCAAGCAGGCGCGCGATCGCGCCAGCCAGGCCATTCTTCCGCTGCGTGGAAAGATCCTCAACGTCGCCTCGGCGAGCCGGGACAAGATGGGCGCCAACCAGCTCATTTCCGATCTGACCCAGGCGCTGGGTTGCGGCACGGGCAACAGCTACAAGGGTGAGGATCTGCGCTACGAGAAGGTCATCATCATGACCGACGCGGATGTGGACGGCGCCCATATCGCCTCGCTGCTGATCACCTTCTTCTACCGGCAGATGCCCAAGCTGATCGACAAGGGGCATCTCTACCTCGCCATCCCGCCGCTCTACCGGCTGACCCACGGCGCCAAGACGGTCTATGCCCGCGACGACGCCGACAAGGAGCGGGTCATCAAGACCACGTTCAAGGGCGGCAAGGTCGAGATCAGCCGCTTCAAGGGGCTGGGCGAGATGATGCCGGCGCAGTTGAAGGAGACCACGATGGACCCGAAGAAGCGCACGCTCCTGCGCGTCGCGGTCCTCGACGAGGCACGGGATTCCACCGGCGACGCCGTGGAGCGCCTGATGGGCAACAAGCCCGAAGCGCGCTTCGCCTTCATCTCCGAACGGGCCGCCTTCGCCGATGGAGCGGCCCTCGACATCTGAACCGGAGCGCCGATCCCCGCTCCGCGCGAACGCGTCCAGACGTCGTTTTCGACACCGCCGATGCGACGGGACCGGACGGAGCCGATCGCTCCTAGTTCGCGACGAAAAAAAGCCCGGCCTTTCGGCCGGGCTTTTCGTTTGCACCATCCCGACGGTCGCGCGGGTCCCGAAGGAGCGCGCGATCGCCGGGTCGGATCGGCCTAGTACGAGCCGAACTTGTAGTTCAGGCCGGCGCGGACGACGGCGAACTCGGTCTCGCGAGCCGAGGGGCTGAGCGCGATGACGTTGGTGGCGGGGTTGAACACCGAACGGGCGCCGCGGCCGTCCTGCTCGAGGTTCACGTACAGGCCTTCGACCTTCAGGGTGACGGCCGAGGACTTGAAGAAGTTGAAGAACGAGTCGGTGGGGAGAGCGTATTCGATACCACCGCCGGCAGCGTAGCCGGTGCGGAAATCGCTGCTGCCCGAACCGCCGTCGCCGTAGGCGAAGCCGCCGGTGCCGTACACGAGGGTGCGGTCGAAGGCGTAACCGATACGGCCGCGAACGGTGCCGAAGAAGTTCATCTCGTTGCCCGGCAGGAGAGCCGTGGCGGCGGGAGCCGAGAAGGCGGCGCCGGGGGTGCCGGTGAAGGTGTAGGTGCCGGCGCGCGACTTGTTGCCGAAGTCGGTGTACTGGGCGTCAGCTTCGATACCGACGACCACACCCGAACCCGGGGTGAACTGGTAGTTGTAGCCGACCTGGCCACCGCCGGTGAAGCCTTCGAGGCTGTTGTTGTTGTTCGAGACGAGCACGCCGTTGGTGCCGCCCGAGTTCAGCACGGAGCCGGTGGGCAGGTTGTAGCGGTCGCTGTTGCTGCCGGCATCGAAGCCGTAGCCGGCGTTGATACCGAAGTAAGCGCCCGTCCAGGTGAACACCGGCACCGGCACGAAGATCGGCGGGGCAGCGCGGCGCGGAAGATCGGCGGCCGAAGCGACGCTGGTCAGGCCGGCGAGGACGGTCGTAGCGAGAAGCAGTCTTTTCATTGTGTTTCGGGTCCTGATGGGCATTGAGCCTGGGTGGCTTGTAGGCTCGGACGGAGGTGAGGTCTGTCGCATTCCTGCAACAACATTCACCGAATACAAGGCTCACCGTCAATGAACGGTAAAGGTTAGGTCCAGGTGAGGATTGAGCGGCCGCCGGTGTGTTCTGGCGCACGTCAGGCTCTTTCCGGACACAATTGCGTGACGAGCCAGATCCGTTGCCACGACGTCCCATCTCCATTTGCAAGAATGACTGTCTAAGCGGAACAATTCTGCAGAACGCGGGTTAGGACCGGATTTTTATCACGGCGGTCGCTGTCAGTGGCGCTCGTTCGCCCTTGGCAGAGACGGTGCAGGCGCAGGATCGTGCCCTGGCACGCAGGCGCAGTAAGGCGGAATTAACCGTAACCGGCGATCTTGTATCGCAAGCGGTCGCAGACGGCATTCAGCAGTGGCGAAGCCCTACGGACATCCCTGTCGATGCATCGATTTTCATGATCCGGCCGTTCGCTTCCTCCAAGCCGGAGCCGTTGGAAGAAAGCCGGCTCGCCGCGCCGACCTTGCTGCCATGGGCGATCAAGGTGTCCCTCATCCTGACGGCGGTCGGATTCGGCGCGAGTTTCTATCTCTCGAAGGCGCTGCCCGGATCGACGACATCCGCCCAATTGGCGAGACTGGCCGAAGACCCGGCGACCACGGGGTCGATCGCCGGAAGCCGCCGGTCGTCCGGCATCGTCCCGCGCCCATCCCCCGCCGGAAACATGGACCTCAGGCTGCGCTGATCGTCACGAATGCGACGGCGTGAGCGACGTGTCTTCGTCACCGACGGAGGCGATCCGTCGGTGACGGGACCGGCTCCCGATCAGCCGGCCGAGACCCATAGCTCACCCTTTCCGAGGGTGGCGAGATCGCCCGAATAACGCTTGAGCGCGCCGGTTGCGAGATCGGCATGGGCTGGGCTCAATGCGCGCAGAGAGCGGGCGAGAAGCCGTAGGAACACGAGGTCGTGGGTTCCGGTCTCGACGAAACTCGGGCTCAGGGCGCCGTGCCCACCGGCGAGGATCGTGCCGCGCCGCATGCCGTAGCCCGGATGGTCGCCCACGGAGAGGGCCGCGATCGTGCCCGCGATCATCCGCGATCCGGCATGGGCGCCGGCGGCACCGACCAGGATCATGCCGCGCCGCATGCGGTCGCCGAGAAAATCGCCGGCCGATCCGCGGATCACCAGAGTGGCGCCGTCGAGCCCGGCCTTAGCGGCGTAAACCGCCCCGCCAGCGTGATCCCCGGCATCGCCTTCGATCGTGATCGTGCCGCCCTTGGCTCCGGACCCGGCATAGGGACCCGCCGATCCCGTCACCGTGATGGAGCCCGACGCCATGCCGGCGCCGAGGCGCTGGCCGACATCGCCGAGCACGCGGATCGTGCCGCCACTGAGCGACGCGCCGACCTGGTCGAGCCGGGATGAGCCGCCCTCGATGGTCAGGCTGTCGGAGCCGTCGAGCGACACCGAAAAACAATCGCCGAGCGTCAGCCCGCGACGGCTGGTGCCGACCGGGAGATTGCTCGCTTCGGCTTCTGTCAGCCCGCTCAGCGACAGTGGCGTCACGTGAAGGAAATCGAGCCGCTCCGGCGGCTCCTGGCGCAGGGTGAGGGTGCTCATGCCGCTCCAGCCTCGCTCGCCGGCTCTTTCGAGAGCAGGTCCTTCAGGTGATAATGGTGGCGGCCGAGATTGCCGCCGTAATTGCCGGCCGTCACCGCCACCAGCCCGTGCGCGGCACCGGCCTCGGTCGAAGCGTGCAGGGCGGCGCGCATGGATTCGGCCACCGAGCGCGAGGTGAGTCCGTCGATGACGATCTCCAGCACCACGCCGACCTCGGCCGCGAGTTCCGAGCCAGCCCGCCCTTTCAGGGTCGGGCAATAGGCGTCGTTGGTGGAGGCCATCATGCCCTTGGTGCGCGCGCCGACCTTCGAGCCGGAGCGGACGATGCCGCCGGGAAAGGGCAGGATCACATCCGGCACCGAGCGGGCGGCATCCACCGCGATCTCGGCGACCTTAAGGGTCTCGGCATGCGTGCGACCGAGGAACAGCAGGTTGCCGCCACCCACCGCGCCGTCCACGGCACGGACGAAATCCTCGCAGAGGAACTCACCGTCCATCACCGGCACGCGCCAGTAGCGCCGGGCCTTGCCGGTGACCGGGTCCGTGAGGCGCTTGGCCACCGCGAACCCGTCTCCGAAATAGCGGATCGCGCCGCCGAGCTTGATCTTGTGGGGGCCATCGACACCGGCGTAGCAGGCCGTGCCGGGGCAGGTGAGGATGCACTGGCCGACGCGCTTCAGCAGCTGGTCCTTGAGGCCGTTCGGCTCGAAGCCGAACAACAGCACGCGTACGCCGGGCCGTCCGTCCGGGGTCTCCTCGGGCGAGAGCTCGCAATCGATCCCGGCCTCGGCGCCGCAGCCGATCACCGACGTCGCGAACCCGGTCATGGTCACGGCGGCGATCATCGCCCATTTGGCAGTGTCGTTGGTGATGATCAGCGCCGTGCCGGCGACGTCGAACGCCTCGGCGAAGGTGTCGATCACCGGGATGCCGTTGAGGGTGAGGTCAGCCATGGTCAGTCACCCGTCCTCACGCGACGCATCGTCATCAAACTCGACATCATCAAACCCGACATGCCACGTCCTCGAACACGTCGCCCGCGGGGAAGGCCTCGTCCGGCACGGTGAAGCTGTCGAGGCCGGCGCCGAAGCGGGCGTCGAGATAGGCGTCGGTGCGTGTCTCCATCGCCTTGTCGGATTCGACGACGAGCTCAAGCGTCCGGCCCGACCGCCAGTTCACGATCTCGCCATCCTCCACGATGACCTCGCCGTCCTTCAGGACGAGCCTGGCGCGAGCGAACATCGCGGTGCGGTTCCTGTCGTCGCGGTAGATCGCGACATCGGCGCGCGCGCCTTCGCGGAGATGGCCGCGATCGGCGAGGCCGAGAAGCTTGGCCGGGCCGGAGCGCGTCAGCTGCGCGATCTCGGAGAAGGAGTATTCCCGCTCGATCCCGCACAGGCCGGACCGCTCGGCGATGACCTTGTGCAGGCCGGCGATCTCGCGGTCGCGCTCCTCCTTGTCCATCAGCAGATGGATGATCCGCGGATACTCGGTGAAGGGACCGCCATTGGGATGGTCGGTGGTCAGGATGGTGCGCTCGGGATCGCCGGACAGCAGCATCAGCTCGAGGCCGATCGCCCACTGCAGGGAGCTGACCGGGCCGCGCGGCTTGTAGAGGAACGGCACGATACCGCCGCCTTCCGCGTCACCTGCCGTGATGATCCATTTCTTCGGGTTAGCGCCCTTGCGCCCGGCGAACTGGCGGATGACGTCCAGCGAGATCGTCACGGTCTGGCCGAAAGCCACTTGGCCGACGTCGAAGGTCGCGTTGGGGTGCTTCTCCATCGCCTCGGTGATGCGCTGGGCGGCCGAGCGGAAGCCACCGGTGCCGGGATTCTCCGGATCGACAGCCCCGTAGGCGTAGAATTGCGCGTGGGCGAAATGGATGCGCCGGCCCTCTGCCGCCTCCATCGTCGCCACGAATGAATCGTCGGCGCCGGGAATACCGAGGTTGTTGGCGTGGACGTGCAGCGGGTGCGGCACGCCGATCTCCTCGACCGCGTCGAGGAGGGCGTTCATGATCTTGCGGGTGGAGAGACCGTAGACCGGAATCTCCTCGTCGAGGCTGAGATTGAGCATCCCGTCCTTGAAGGCCGAGGCACCGCCCGCGTTGATGCACTTGACGCCGAGGCCTCGGGAGGTCGCGACCGAAAGGGCGACGAGGTCGCGTACCGCCGTCTTGCCCTCGCGCTGGCGCAGCAGATCGAGCAGCTGGTCGTCATTGCCCATCACGGTCAGGGCGCCGCGGTCGAGCAGGGGGATGTCGGCGAGTTCGAGCTGGGTCGCGAGCGCATTGGTCGGCGGCATCGCGGGCTCGACGGCGATCGTGTAGCCCATCCGCGCGTAGTTCGCGCCGATCCAGGCGGCCGAGCCGCCGGCATGGGCGAAGGGATGGCCCTCGGGCGCGGCCTCGCTGGCATAGAGCTCGGGCAGCAGCAGGCGACTCATCACCACGTTGCCGCCAGCGATATGCGAATGCACCTCGACGCCGCCCGCCATCACGACGCAACCGGAGGCATCGATGGTCCGGTCGGGCTTGCGCTCGGAGGCGGCGACGACGCGGCCATCCTCGATCCAGACGTCGCCGACACCGTCACGGTCGGCGGTAGGATCGACGACCCGGCCACCCTGGATCAGGATCAGCATGAGGCGCCTTTCTTCTGGATGAGGCGTTCTTGGAGACGCCCTTGGATGGCGGCGAGCACGCCGGCCGCCGTCAGGTCCGTCGGCTGGCCGGCGGGAGGCGAATACGTGATCGCTGCGCGGCGCTCGTTCCACATGGCGCCGCCGGCGGTTTCGCCGGGCACGCCGACCGCGATGACGACCTCGGCGACGTCGCCCGTAGCCTCGGGGCTGCCCTCGCCGACGATGGCGACGGCGGGCAGGCTGCCGAGCCAGTCCGGACGAGGGGCGGGGATGGATGCGAGCCAGAGGGCGGCATCGACCTCACCGGCCGCCACCTGCCGCGCGCTGTCGAAGCGCCAGGGATCGTGTTCGGGCAGGTCGCGCCCGAAGCCGACGCGCGGCGGTTGCCCGGTGGTCCAGGATGCGAGTTGCGTCACGGCACGCCCCTGGAACCCATCGGAGATGGACAGCGCGAAAAAGCGCGTCAGGTCGTTGAGGTCACGAACCAGCCCCTGCAGCATCTCGACGCCGAGTTCGCCGAGTTCGGCGGCATCGTAGAGGACGACGCCGTATTGGGCCGTCGTCAAGCGCCGGGCGAGATCGGCGTAGGCGGCTTCTCCGGAAAGGTTGCCCTTCACGTAGGCGCGCAGATGCGCCACCGAGACGGCGAGGCCGCCGGTATCGGCGGGGTAGGCCACGTGGCGGGTCGCGCCATTGCCGGAGCCTCCGAGGGAGAGCAGCGTGCGCTCGGAACCGGCGGCGCGGCCGCGACTCGGCGCGGAGGCGGCGATCTCCTGCACGATCGGCCGGTCCCACGGACGGAAGCCGACGATCAGCACGGCGTCCGCACGGCCGATCGCCTCTGCCGGCGTCGTGTTGAGATTGCCGAACTGGCTGAGCGGGCCGAGTTCCGCATAGAGGCCGGCACCGCCCACGGGATCGACGGAGGCACCGATGATCCCGGCCAGATGATAGGCCGCGCGCACCGCGCTCGTATCCGCGCTCAAACCCGTCACGATCGGCGTCTTTGCTGCGGCGAGGAGAGTGGCAGCGGCCTCCACCGCCGCGCTCACGTCCGCTGCACCACCCTTTATCCAGGCAGCCATGCCTTCACCTTGGAGAACGAGGGCCCGGCACGCGCTGTATTCAGCGTCGCGCACGGCGGGACTGCGCCAGTCCATTCCTAGTGGGCCGGCACGTTTGCATCGCCGAGGCACGGCAAGCAAGCCCTCATCGTGGCAGGATTCGCGTCTCTCGCAAAACTTCCGCCGGGCCGGCCTGCCCTGGGTGGAGGCCGGCGCTAACCGGGAATCTGTCGAGCGATACTCACTGCCGATCGCTCGAACGCGATGGCTCCGGCGATGTTCGTCGACGCTTGCGAGCGATCGGCCCTCCGTGGGAGAAGCCGGCGACCAAGCGTCTCATGCCCATTCCGATTCCGTCATCGCCCGACGGGATCGGGATGGGCATGAGACGCCCGTAATGGCTTTCCGCAATCTAAGGAGCTCGCTGTGGACCGGATCCCCGACGAACGGCCCGCAGGGCAGGGACCGGTGACGCAGGGCGCGGTCCGGGTGCATGCGCCCGCACGCCTGCATTTCGGCTTCCTCGATCTCCATGGTGGCCTCGGCCGGCGGTTCGGAAGCATCGGCCTCGCGGTCGACGCACCGTCCATCGACCTCACCGCGAGGCCGGCGGCGACGCTTCAGGTGGAGGGGTTCGAGGCGAAGCGGGCCCGCGCCTACGCAGAGGCGGCGGCGAGCCATCTCGGGATCGAGACTCATGCCGCCATTCACGTGGAGGAAGCGATTCCAGCTCATGCCGGCTTCGGCTCGGGAACGCAGCTCGCCCTCAGCGTCGCCGCGGCCCTCGCCGCCCTCGACGGCCGCCCCTTCTCGCCCGATGCCTTCGCCGACGCCCTCGACCGGGGCAACCGCTCCGGCGTCGGCCTCGCCGCTTTTACCCAGGGTGGTTTCATCGTCGACGGAGGCCGTGACGCCAGCAACGGACCGCCGCCGCTGATCGCGCGTCTCGCCTACCCGGACGCTTGGCGAATTGTCCTGATCCTCGATGAAGGCATGACCGGCGTGCATGGCACCCGAGAGGTCGAAGCGTTCCGCGACCTGCCGCGCTTCCCGGAAGCGCAGGCCGCGGAAATCTGCCGGATCGTGCTGATGCAGGTCCTGCCTGCCGTCGCCATTGCGGAGCCTGACGGATACGGGGCCGGAATCACCACGATCCAGCGACTGATCGGCGACCATTTCGCGCCCCATCAGGGGGGGCGCTACGCGAGCCCCGCGGTGGCGGAGGTACTCGCGGCGATCGCTGCGCAGGGAGTGGCCGGCTACGGTCAGAGTTCATGGGGACCGACGGGCTTCGCATTGGTTGCTTCGGAGGCCGAGGCCCAGGCTCTAAAAGCCTCCCTCGAACGACCCGGCCTGCGTTTCGTGATCACGCGCGGACGCAACAGCGGTGCGTCGGTGACGCGACTTTAAGGGAACCGGGCGCATCAGCGACGCTTGACCACCCCGGCCCCGGCCGGTTTGGAAGTAGACTCGGAAAGAAACCATGCAAGAGGCGACCCTGAGAAGGTGTCGGACACTTGCGGAGGGAGACAGACGATGGCCCGCTCGATTCTGCATATGCTCACGCCCCTCAAGCACATGAGCCCGTTCGACGTGAACATGGCCGTGGATGCTGGTTTCGAGACGATCGCGACCTACACCGACGTGACCCTGCCGGACGTGACGTCCCTGGTGCAGGATTCGATCTTCTCCCGCGCTCCCCAGGACGGCGCGCGCACCGGCATCTTCATCGGCGGCAAGAACGCCGAGGACGCCCTCGACATGATGGACCGGGCGAAGAAGGCCCTGGTGCCGCCCTTCGCCAACCATATCATCGCCGATCCCGCCGGCTCCTTCACCACGGGTGCGGCCATGGTCGCAGAGGTAACCCGTGCGCTGAAGGCCAAATTCGGCACGGACCTGAAGGGCAAGCGGATCGTCATCTTCGGCGGAGCCGGCGTCGTCGCCTACGTGGCTGCGGTGATCGGCGCGCTGGAAGGCGCCAAGACCGTCATCGTCGGCCATGACGGCGAGGAGCGCGTCAGCAAGATCGCCTTCACCATGAAATGGCGCTTCGGCATCGATGTCGGCGCCGTCGACGGTTCGACCGCCGACGCACGCCGGGCCGCCATCGCGGAGGCCGACGTGATCCTCTCGGCCGGCCCGGCCGGCATCCCGATCCTGTCGGCTGCGGATCTCGAATCCGCGTCGAAGCTGCTCGTCGCCTCCGACGTGAACGCGGTGCCGCCGGCCGGGATCGCCGGGATCGACGTGAACGCCAAGGACGTGGCGCTGCCCACCGGCAAGGGCATCGGCATCGGCGCGCTCGCGGTCGGCAACGTCAAGTACCAGACCCAGTCGCGGCTGTTCCGCCAGATGCTCGATGCCAGCGAACCGCTCTGCCTCGACTTCCGCGACGCCTACAAGGTCGCCGTGGAGGTGGCGGGCTGACAACGTCCGCCGCTTTCTGATCCTCATCTCGTCCTCATCCTGAGATGCCCACGAAAGTAGGCTTCGAAGGAGACCTCGAGCTGTCTCGGCGCAAACAAGGAAGCCTCGTTCGAGGCCTCCACTTCGCTGCGGCATCCGAGCATGAGGTGATCTGCTGGGAGCCGCTCCGTTGGCAGATACCGTGTCCAGATCGCCTCGCCATGGCGAGGCGATCCTCATCGCGGCCCAGTCCGGGCGGGCGCTGGCGCTGGCCGCACGTCGGGCGGGCCTCCGTCCTTACGTGCTCGACCTCTTCGGCGATGCCGACACCCTCGCCCTCGCCGAAGGCTATCGCCCTGCCACGGGTCGCTTCGGTGACGGGCTCGCGGGGGAGGGATTGCTCGCCGGGCTCGATTCTCTCGCCGCCTTGGCAGGTCGATCACCCATTGGAATCGTACTCGGAAGCGGCTTCGAGACGGCGCCGGGGCTGATGGAGAGAATCGGCCGGAGCCACAGACTCCTGGGCGCCACGCCAGATTCGGTCCGGACACTGAAAGACCCGCTCGCGTTCGCCGCTCTCTGCGCGCGGTTGTCGATCCCGCATCCCGAGGTGACGCGTGCGCCCCTGGCGGACCGTTCGGACTGGCTCGTCAAGCGCGCGGGCGGTTCGGGCGGCAGCCATATCCGCCCCGCGGGCATGGGGGGCGCTCCGCCCGGCGCCTATTTCCAGCGGCGGGTCGGCGGATATGCCCGCGCGGTGGCCTTCCTCGCCGACGGGCGCGAGGCGGCGATCCTGGCGACGACCGAGCAATGGAGCGCGCCGTCACCGCTGCGTCCCTTCCGCTACGCTGGAGCCCTCGAACGCGCGGCCCACGAGGCACCGATCCTGACCGCCGCCACGCTCGTCGGCATCGGGGCCGCCATCGCCGGAATCGTCGCCGAGACCGGGTTGTGCGGTCTCGGCAGTGCCGACATCCTCGTCTCGGAAGACGGGTGGTGGCTCTCCGAGATCAACCCGCGCCCGGGGGCCACGCTCGACATCCTCGACCGCCGCCACACACCGCTCCTGGCCGCGCATATCGAGGCGAGCCTCGGCGTTTTGCCGCGAATCGAAGCCGCACCGGTGGATGCGGCGGCCACCGAAATCTGTTACGCGGCAGCCGGCTACGCGCCGATGCCGCCCTTCGACTGGCCGGATTTCGTTCGCGACCGCCCACAATCCGGCGCCTGCGTGCCACGCGATGCTCCTCTGTGCACCGTGTTCGCCACAGGACCGGACTCGGCCGCCACCCGAGACCTATTGCGAGTCCGGGCCGCCACTCTGCGGACCCTGCTCGCCACGACGGAGGAAGCCAGATGACCACCCATCCCCCCGCCACGCTCCGGACCACGCCGAGCCTGAACGCTCTTTCCAATCCCCTCGTGGAGAAGCTCGTGGCGGACGCAGAGGCCCTGCGCCTGTCCGTCACCACCGAGAACGGCGCGCGCATGGTCGATGCCGGCGCCACCGTGCGCGGCTCAATCGAAGCGGGCCGGCGCATCGCCGAAATCTGCCTGGGCGGCCTCGGCACCGTATCGATCGTCCCCACCGGGCCGATCGCGTCCTGGCCCTATTCCGTCGTGGTGCATTCCGCCGATCCGGTTCTGGCCTGCCTCGGCAGCCAATATGCAGGCTGGTCCCTCGCCGACGAGACCGGCGATTCCGGCTTCTTCGCGTTGGGCTCCGGCCCCGGCCGCGCCGTCTCCGTGGTGGAGGATCTCTACAAGGAGCTCGGCTACCGTGACAGCGCCCGCCAGACGGCGCTGGTGCTCGAGGCCGCCAGCGGCCCGCCGGCCTCCGTCATCGCCAAGGTCGCCGAGGCCTGCAATCTTTCGGCGGATGCGCTGACCTTCATCTATGCGCCCACCCAGTCACTCGCCGGCTCGACCCAGGTCGTCGCCCGCGTGCTCGAAGTCGCCCTGCACAAGGCCCATACCGTCGGCTTCGACCTCCACAAAATCGTCGACGGCATCGGCTCGGCCCCGCTCTCGCCGCAGCATCCCGACTTCATCCAGGCCATGGGCCGCACCAACGACGCCATCATCTATGGCGGCCGGGTGCAGCTCTTCGTCGAGGCCGACGAGGCCGACGCCAAGCAGCTCGCCGAGCAGCTGCCCTCCACCACATCCGCCGATCACGGCGCGCCCTTCGCCGACATTTTCTCGCGCGTGAACGGCGATTTCTACAAGATCGACGGCGCCCTCTTCAGCCCGGCCGAGGTCATCGTCACCTCGGTCACCACCGGCAAAAGTTTTCGCGGTGGCCGTCTGATGCCGGACCTGGTCGAAGCCTCCTTCACCTGAGGCGTGCCATTCACCCCTCCCGCCCCGGGGGGAGGGGTGTCGCGGAGCGGTCGGGAGAGGGACAACCCTGTCCGGAACCGTAGCTCCCCTTCCGGACCCGCTGTGCGGGCCACCCTTTCCCGCACCGGGGAGAGGGATCGACGTCGAGGTTGCGAAGAACATGCGCATCGGGCTCGCGGCCGATAACGGCAACTGGCACAAGGCACGCCTGAAGGCCGCCCTCGAAAGTCTCGGCGCCGAGCCGGTGCTATTCTCGCTGGCCGACGTGGCTGTGGTCACGGGCGCGGGCGAGCCGCTTCGGGTGCCGGGCTTTTCCGCCGGGTTGCCCGACGGCGTCCTGCTGCGGACCATCGCCGGCGGCACCTTCGAGGCGACCACCATGCGGCTCGGCGTGCTCCACGCCCTCGTCGCATCCGGGGTCACGGTGTGGAACTCGCCCAGCGCCATCGAACGCTCGGTGGACAAGGCGATGACGAGTCTTCTCGTCGCTAGGGCCGGCCTCCCGACGCCCGACACCTTCGTCTTCTCCAGCCGCGCCGCCGCCGCCGACTGCGTTGCCCGCGAGGCGGGACCGGGCCGGCCGCTCGTGCTGAAGCCGCTGTTCGGCTCGCAGGGCGAGGGCCTGCAACTGATCGAGCGGCCGGACGACCTGCCCGACGAGGAGGCGGTGTCCCGCGTCTACTATCTCCAGCGCTACATCGCGCGGAATGACGGACTCTGGCGCGATTACCGCGTCTTCGTGTGCGAGGGCAGGGCCATCGCCGCCATGATTCGCGAGGGCGACGGCTGGATCACCAACGTCCATCGCGGAGGCCGTCCGCTGCCCTGGACCATGCCGGCGAAGGCCGCCGACCTCGCGGAATCCGCGGCCGCCGCCATCGGCGTCGACTATACCGGCATCGATCTCGTGGAAGACGGGGAGGGCGGCTATCTCGTTCTCGAGGTCAATTCCATGCCGGCCTGGTCCGGCCTACAGCAGGTCACCGAGGTCGATATCGCCCAGGCCGTGGCGCGCGGCTTCCTCAACGCGGTACGGGCGGCGAGGCCGCCGCGCCTCGTGGCGGCACAGGGATGAGCGGGCTGTCGCCGGACGCGATCGCGGAGGCCTACCGGGCGAGTTGCCTCGCCGAACTCGATGCATTGAAGCCCGGCAACGTCCACGTCTTCGGCGACGGCCACCGCATGGCGGTGGCGGATTTCGTCACCAGCGCCGCGGTCTCCGCCCCCCATCTGGCAGCCCCCGGCGCACGGGTGGGCCGGCGCGTGCTCGCCGCCATGGAAGCGACCCTTCACGCGGTGGGCCAGAACACCAATCTCGGCATCCTACTGCTATGCGCCCCCCTCGCGCTCGCTGCCGACCGCGGCGGCACATGGCGCGAGGCTCTGCTCCAAGTTCTCGATACGCTCGATCCAGCCGATGCCGCCGATGTCTTCGCCGCGATCCGCGCCGCCAATCCCGGCGGCCTCGGCAAGGCCGAACGCCACGACGTGACCGGGACGGAGGCACCAGCCTCCTTGAGCGCGGCCATGGCGGAGGCGGCCCCTCGCGATCGGATCGCCCGCGCCTACGTGACCGGTTTTGCGGATCTCTTCACCATCGGCCTGCCAGCCCTGTCGGCAGCGCGCGCGAAGGGGCTTGCGCCTCCCTGGAGCACCACGGCCGTCTTCCTCGCCTACCTCGGTTCGGTTCCCGACAGTCACGTTGCGCGCAAGCATGGGACGGAACGCGCCGAAGCCCTCCGCCTCGAGGCGGAGGCACTGCTCGCCCTCGATCTTTCCGTGCCTCCCATCTCCGAGCTCCTCGCGCGAGATCGCTCGTGGAAGGCGGAGAATCTCAATCCCGGAACCAGCGCGGACATGACGGTGGCCACCCTCTTCGCCGACCGGTTGTTCGCAGGTGAGACAGCAACTCCCTGAAATCGGCTGCGCGGCTGCTGTGTCGCGCGCCCTAATCAGTGTTGTTGCGTGTTCAACCCCCCGTCAGGCAAAGATTTTGCTCGGTTACGCCCCCCCTGCAGGGTTGTTCCGGCCGAGACCCCAGAGTAGGGTCCGCGCCGCGATCCGGGCAAACCGGTCCGGTCCCATTGGGGCTGGACGCCGTGAACAAGGATAGCTGTCGGCCGCGCCCACACGCTCGGGGGCGGTCACGTCTTTTCAAGACTCCTGGGAGAAACCCCACATGGCGAAGATCAACAAAGTTATGGTCGGCGAGGCTCTCGTCGGCGACGGCAACGAGGTCGCTCACATCGATCTCATCATCGGACCGCGCGGTTCGCCGGCCGAGACGGCTTTCTGCAACGGCCTCGTGAACAACAAGCACGGCTTCACCAGCCTGCTCGCGGTCATCGCGCCGAACCTGCCCTGCAAGCCGAACACCCTGATGTTCAACAAGGTCACCATCAACGACGCCCGTCAGGCCGTCCAGATGTTCGGCCCCGCCCAGCACGGCGTCGCCAAGGCCGTGCAGGATGCCGTCGCTGAAGGCATCATCCCCGCCGACGAAGCCGACGACCTGTTCATCCTGGTCGGCGTGTTCATCCACTGGGAAGCTGCCGACGACGCCAAGATCCAGAAGTACAACTACGACGCCGTCAAGCTGTCGATCGAGCGCGCCGTGAAGGGCGAGCCCACCGCTGCCCATGCTACCGAGCAGCGCAACTCCGCTTCGCACCCCTTCGCGTCGAACGCTTAGATTGGGGACAGTCCTGGGCAGAGCGTGCCTCCGCCCGCACCGCGGGGCCTGCTCCAGCGACTGGCTTCCATCTTCCTCGGACGATGAAACATGAAACGAGGCGGCTTCGGCCGCCTCGTTTTTTTATGTCTCCGCCGGCTCATCCACGCAGCGTTCCGTCGTGAATCGCGGAGGCCACCAGCGCCCCGGCAACGCCAATCGCTTCGAGCGCGACGACATCCTCGGGCCCGCGCACGCCCCCGGCCGCGTAGAGCCGCGTCGCAGGGCTGATCCGCCTGATCTCCGACAGTCGGGCGAGGTCCGGCCCGGCCCCGGCGCCGACCCGGCTCAAGGTCATCACGATGACCTCGGAGGGCCAGTGCCCCGGCTCGTCATGCAGGGTCGCCGGCCCCATCCGCTCCGCGCCCCTGGTGTCGACGGAGAACACGGCACGGTCGCCGAGGGCCCTCACCAAAACGGCATCCGTCTGGCTCTCGCTGCCGATCACAGGACGGCCCAGTCCTTCACTCAGGAAGGCATCGACACCCGGCGCGTCCGAGAACCCGGCATCGACCCAGAGCCCGATGCCGGGACAGCTCCTCGCGATTCGCGCCAGACTTCGCAGATCGGGCGCCTTGCCGTCGATGATCGCATCGAGGTCGGCCACATAGAGGGTCGCTGCGGCGATGGCGGCCACCAGCCCTCGCGCGACCTCGCCGGGCGACGACCCCTTTGCCAAGGGCGTCACGATCGGGGCATAGGAGGCGCGATCGCCGGCTCTCGCCCGCACCACTTCCCCGTGGCGCAGGTCGATCACCGGAACGATCCGAAATTCGTCCCTCATTCCCGTTTTTCTCCTTCAACGGACCTGCCCGTGACGCCTGCCGCATCCACGCACGCCCCGGTGATCGGCTGGGATCTCGGGGGGGTCCATGTCAAGGCGGCCCTGGTTCGCAGCGGCCGTATCGAGGCCGTGGTGCAGGCGCCCTGCCGCCTCTGGCGTGGGTTGCCCGCCCTCGACGAGACTTTCTCGCAACTGCCCGACTGGGCGCGCGGAGAGGCCGGTCACGTCGTGACCATGACGGGCGAGCTCACCGATTGCTTCTCCGACCGCACGGACGGCGTGGCACAGATCTCCGCCTGGGCGAAGGCACATCTGTCCGGCTCGGTGCGGATCTATGGCGGCCGCGCCGGTTTGCTTTCAGCCGAGGAGGCGAAGGGCTCGGCCCTGGACGTGGCATCGGCCAACTGGCACGCCACCGCCGCCCTCGTCGGTCGCCACGTGAACGACGCGCTCCTCGTCGATATCGGCTCCACCACCGCCGACCTGATCCCCATCGTCGGTGGCCGGCCCGCCGCCACCGGCTACAGCGATGCCGAGCGACTGGAAACCGGCGAGCTTGTCTATTCCGGCGTAGTCCGCACGCCCGTCCTCGCCTTTACCGCCTCGGCGCCGTTCAAGGGGCGGCGGACCGGCCTGATGGCCGAGACCTTCGCCACCACGGCGGACGTCTACCGCCTCACCGGAGACCTGCCGGAGGGCGCCGACCAGCAGCACAGCGCCGACATGAAGGGCAAGTCGATCCCCGAGACCGAGATCCGCCTGGCTCGGATGATCGGTCGCGACCATGCGGAGGGAACCTGCGCCGATTGGAAGGCCCTCGCAGCCCATTTCGCGGAGTGCCAGTTGCGACCGCTCCACGACGCGGCGGCGATCCTGCTCTCGCGCCCCGATATCGGAGCGGACGCACCCCTGATCGTCTGCGGGGCGGGGAGGTTCCTCGCCGAGCGCCTGGCCCAGCGCCTGGGACGCCCGTCCGTGGCGCTCACGGATCTGATCGCCCCGTCGCTTGCCGAGGAAGGGGGCGACTGGGCCTCCACCTGCGGTCCGGCCGTCGCCGTGGCCCTTCTGGCCGCCGACCCGATCCGCCTCTGAACCGAACAGGAGACCCGCATGAGCGCCACGCACAAACTCGCCCGCATCCTCGCCACGCGCTCCGGTGGAGGGATCGAACTGGCTCTCGCCACCGAGAGCGGCCAGACCCTCAAGGTGCTGGCGAGCCAGGACCAGATCGACATGCTGGTGGATGAGCTCGAGGATATCCTGAACTCGCCGGTCGAGCCCGAAGACGATGGGCCGCCTCCGGCGGCATAAACCCCATGGACCTCCGTCCCCTTCGAGGATGGAGGGTGGTTGCGGAGCGACCGGAGGAGGGGGCTATTTCTCCGGAAGCGGCGTTCCCCTCGTCCGTTCCGCTTCGCGGACCACCTCTGCCCCGAGGCAAGACGCAAAAGCCGCGCGTTCCGTCCGCTGCTCCTACCGCAGGAAGTCCCCGAACGAGCGCGGCCCGTCCGGCACCGGAATGTCCGCAATTAGCTTCAAGGTCGTGGCATCGATGATGCCCAGGGTGTTGGAGCCCCAGTTCGTCACGTAGAGGCGACTGCCGTCGCGGGAGGCGGCGATGCCCTCCGGGTGGTCACCGACGTCGATGGCCGCCACGTTGGTGAGGGTCTTCAAGTTGAACACCGTGACGGTGTTCGAATACTGGTCGGTGACGAAGCCGCGCGTAGCGGTGAGCGCCACCACATAGGGCCGCTCGCCGGTGGTCACCCGGCCGAACTCGCGACGCTCGGCGACGTCGATGACGGAGACGTCATTGGAGGTGACGTTGGCGGTGTAGGCGCGGGTGCCGGTCTCATCGAGGGTGATGCCGAACGGGTGCTCTCCGACCGGGATCTTCACCGTCTCGGTGGCCGTCGCGGTATCGACGACGGAGACGGAATTGCCCTCGCGGTTGGCGACCAGGATCGTGGCGCCGTCCGGCGTGACCGCGATGCCCGAGGGCGAGGCGCCGACCTGGATCTCGGTCTCGAGCTTCGAGCCGTCCGGCGAGATCACGAAGATCCGGCTTCCATACCAGTCGGCCACGTAGACCGCGCCGGACTTCGGATTGACGGCGACACCGAGGGGGCCACCGGGCAGGGGGAGAGTGCTCGTCACCGTTCGTGCATCGAGGTCCACCACGGCGAGGCCGTGGCCTTCGGGGCGGGTGACATAGGCAGTCTTGCGATCGGGCGACACGGCAATGCCGGCCGGCGCGCCGTCGACGGGGATCTGTGCGACGACGATCTGCGTGTCGAGATCGACCACGGCGAGGATGTTCGCTCCCTGCGCCGTGACGAGAGCTTCGTCGGCGAGGGCCGGAGCCATAGTCAGAATCAGGGCGAGAAGGGGAGCCCCCACCGTCCGGGCGATCGAATCGGATCGACGCGGCAATGTCTCGCCCCGCTTGCGGGGAGATGGCTCGGCCGAACATGTCGTCGGCCGGGCCGGGCTGAAGCCGAAGGTGAGGGGGCGGCACCGAAAGACTCTCATCCGGAACTGTCCCCTCGCCGGCGCTGCGGCTCAATTTAGGATTGCCTCGGGCACGACGTGGCGCCCGAGGCCGTCTCCCTCCTCATGGGGAGGGGAGACGTGGAGACCTGGATGAATATCCAAGTCTCGTGACGAGAAGTCTGGTCGTGGAATTCAGGAGCCCTTTTCGGCCTTCGCCTTCAGGTTCTCCAGCCCTTCCTTGTAGAGGCCGAGGACGGCCTTCTTGGAAGCCTCGTCGGAGAGGTCCGGCGGCGGATCGTTGTTCATGTAGCCGCGATAGAACGCACCGCGCCAGGTGACCTTGGTCTTGGCGCCGTCGCCTTCGAGCTCGATGGTCGAGGAATAGTCGTTCACCGGCAACGTCTTCACGTCCACCTTGGTGATCCGGTACATGTAGCTCTTCTTCTCGGCATCGTATTTGCCGAGTTCCTCCTCGACGGTGGCGCCGCCCTTGAGCGTCACGATGCGGGTGGCCTTGGCCTCGTTGCCGCCCTTACCCTCGGTCTTCTCGACCACCGGGATCCAGCTCGCGTCCTGGAAATTGCCGACCAGTGCCCAGACCTTGTCGGCCGGAGCGTTGATCTCGATCGACTCGGAAACCTTCTGGCGGGTCGGGCCGTGGGCCTGCGCCGCGTAGGACACCGTAGCGAGCGCCGCCACAGCGGCCAGCGTCTTGAATCTCATCAACCCTGTCTCCTTGGGATCGCACATTCTAGGGTGCTTCGGGGGCTCTCGCGAGAACACGCTCGTCGCGCCCGAGGGCGGCGGCGACCTTGTCCTCGATCCAGTCCCAGGCCTCGCGTTCTTCGGGCCCGGCTGTCTTGGATATCGCGATGGCGTGGTAGCGCATCTCCGTCAGGATCTTGTCCGGCTCCAGCATGTGCAGGCGGGTCGACAGGATCGCCGCCTCCAGCACCGCCGCCTGCGCCCGGTTGTAGCCGATGAACGGCATGTGGCTGGCCGAGTGTACCATGCGCCCGCGATAACGCGGGCGCGTCGCATCGTCCTCCACCCCGATCACCTCGAACTCGGCATGGCCGAAGCTCTCGGCGAGGCGCCGGCCGGCAATCCGGTCGCAGGGGAGGGTCGCCCACTCGCGCCGCCCGGTGACCGCGCCCGCGATCACCCGCACGTCGCTGGGGCTCGATGCGGCGAAAACCGGATTGGCGTCGAGATTGAGGATGGTCGGCGAGGGCCGGAACGGGGCGAGCACCCACTCGTCCCCCTCTCGGATCAGTCCGAAGGGCACGAGCTGCAGGTCGCCGGACGGCGAGGTCGTGGTGACGATGGTCTCGAGGATCAGCGGCATAGTATCAGGCCTCGCCGCTCGGCACGAGCTTGTCGTTCGGCACGAGCTTGCCGCAGACGATGCGTCCACCCTCGTCCGCGAGGGCATCACCCCCTCGCGCCTGAGCGGGCCCGATCGTCTCCGGCCGGCCTGCACCCGCCTCCGCCGGCACGGCATCCCGAGTGGCGCGCGCCAGGCCATCGGGGCCGGAATGCTTCGTATGCCCGGCCTTCTTGAAGGCGGTGGTGTCCTCGGCCTCCTCGTCGGCGGCAATGCCCCAGCGCAGCGGCTCGTCCTGGACGTAGCGCTTGCCGAGGCGCCAGGCCGTCTCGGCCTTGGTCAGCTCGCCACCGAGATAGAAGGCGTGGGCACCGTCGGTGGCGACGTCGAGATCGGGAAAGAAGGCCATCGCGTCGGTGCCGATCGTGTGGACGTCGCGGTTGAAGGCATGGATGCCGTCCTCGGCCACCGCGATGCGGTAGTTCGGGTCGCGCACCTCCGCCGCCTGGGCAGCAATCTCGTCCGGGGTCTGCACGAAGGGACGCTTGTCGTGCAAGGCCAGCAACTGGCGTCCGTAGCCCTTCGGCAGCGCGGAATCGGCCTTGGCCGCAAACATCACACGGCGGGCGGCGTCATGCTCCTCCACCGTGCGCCGGGTATGGTTGGAGACCTGCACGATCAGGACGTTGCGGATCGACAGCTCCGAGCACATGCCGACGAGGAGGGCGGTGACGCCGAGGCTGTCGGCCTCGGTGAGTTCGGTGAGGTTGCCCGTCCCCATCATCATCTCGATGCCGGGCCATCGTTTCCGCGTCTCATGATAGCGGGTGATCGATTCGACGAAGCCGAAATGGATCGGCTCCAGGATCGGGTCGGCCATGTAGGGCCGGCCGGCCTTCTCCATGCGCTCGATGGCGCGGTCGAGGGAGGGCAGGTCGTCGGGCCGCATCGGCACGAGGATCGGCACGGCGTCGGTCTCGAAGGCGAGATCGAGTGTCTCCTCGTTGAGGCTCAGCAGGTAGTCGGCTCCGGCCTTCGCGCCGCGGGTCAGTTCGTCGAGGGAGAAGGAATCGACGCTCACCTTCAGCCCGGCATCTTTCAAGAGGCGCACGCAGTCTTCGAGATGGGGAAAGGCAGTGTCGGGCAGACCACCGAGATCGATCACGTCGGCGCCCCTGCGGGCCAGATCGAGTCCTTTCTCCAGGATCTGGTCGGGCGTCATCTTCGAGGCGTCGACGATCTCGGAGAAGATGCGCAGGTCGTGGCGCGACAGGTCCGGTTTTCGTCCGGCGAGACCGAGATAGGCCGGCAGGTCGACCACCTCGTCCGGGCCTCGCTCCACCGGCAGCCCGAAATGCACGGACAGCGCCTCCGGGTTGGCGCGGCAACGGCCGGGCAGGACGATGCGGGTCGCGCCCTCGGGGATCGTCACGCGACGTCGGATGATCTCCTCGGTCATCAGGGCGGCGACCTTCACCCCGGCATCGGCGATGCTCCAGGTGAAACGCTCGGTCGGCAGAGTGGACGCGACCTTCTCCAGGCGCGCCTTCGCCATCCGGCCGGTAATGAAGACGAGGTGCTCGGACGCGCTCACGCGGCGGCCTTTACGATGCCGAAGCCGGGGCCGCGGATCACGATCTCGCCAGCGTAGGAAGCGGCGAAGTCGGGAAAGGCCGCATCCACCAGCCCCGACCGAGCGAGATCGGACAGGCTTGCCCCCGCCGGCCGGTCGATGGATTTCACCAGGATGCAGCGAGGCGCCTGGAGCTCGGTGGCGAGCCAGAGGGCGAGGCTGTCCGAACTGACGTTCCAGCTCTCGGCAATGGCCCGATGGCCGGCCTTCAGCGCGACCGGGTCCCAGATGCAGGGTGCTTCGGCCGAGCTGGCCTCGGCCACGCTGCGCACGATGGACAAGCGCGGCTCGATCTCGCGGAACACCTCCGCCATCCGACCCATGGCCTCGAGGGCGAGGCGATGGGCGAGGGCGTCAGACAACGCAAGTCGCCCCTGGACCAGCCGCACCGCATCGGCGAACGGGCCACCGCCCGGGACGATGACACAGGGGCCCTCTTTCCCATTCCGCAAGTCGGCGAGGACGCTCCTCAAGCGCTCGGGCTCCGACAGCAGGCTGCCGCCGAGCTTCACCACATCGGCGCGCGCGCCCATCATGCGGCGTCCCGCCGGTCGAGCTCGCGAAGAGCGCGAACGGCCAGGGCCACGCGCTCGGGATCGAGGCCGCGCGTGCGGTCGCTCCGGTCGCAGAGGCCGCCGCGAAAACCGAGATAATCCGGTCCGTGCGCCGCGAGGATCGCGATGTCGGCAATGGCCAGCGATCCCGCGAGGCCGGAGAGCAGGCCGTGATCGCGCGCCTTTCGGGCGAAGGCGGAGAGGCGAGAGGCGGGCAGGAGATCGGTGAGGCGCCGGCCATCCTTGCCCGCGGTATCGATCATCACCCCGGCGAATCCGGCCTCGGCGAGACGGGCGACCAGATCCTCCGGGATCGGCACTTCGGCGAAGAGGACCGCGATCAGCCGACCGGGAGCCGCCTGCGCGGCGGCGGCGAGGGCGGCGGCGTCGAAGTCAGGCCTGACCGCAACCTTGACGTAGCCGATCCCGGTCGCCGCCATCGCCGCCACGTCGGTGGCCAGCGAGGAAGCGTCCATCGGCTCGCCGGCAACGGCGCTGCTGACGGCCTTGCCCGCGATGGCCGCGACGATGGCTCGGACCGTCTCCGTCGGCAGGGCGCCGAGAGCGCCGCGTTCGGGATCCTTGGCGTCGACCAGGTCGGCGCCCGCCGCCATGGCCATCGCGGCTTCGCCCGCATCGCGGACGCTGACGAGAAGGCGGGGACGCGGGTTTGCTTGCGGTGACATCGGTTTCAACGTGGACTTCTCGAGCACAAACTTCGGCAACGGAGATTCAGGATCGGTTGGGCAAGGGTTCGGCCAGAAGACGGTTCTTGACCACCCATCGCATCGCATGGGCCCATGTGTCGTCGGTATCGGCCCGGATCACGACCTGTCCGCCGCGCACGACCTTTCCGGTCGCGGTATCCGAGATCAGGACATAGAGATTGAAGATCTGGTTGGACCCCTTCTCGACGTAACCGTTCACGGCGAGATTGGCGCCCAGGGTCTTGGCGATGGTGGCGGCGCATCCCTCGCACTTGAACAGGGGCGCCTGCTTGGTGATCTCGACGGCCTGCGGCGACACGTCCACATCCTCCACGGCCCCGCCGGCGACGAGCGCCTTGCGCAACTCCTCCGTGACCAGCGCGAGGCGGCGAACCTCGTCCGGCCGGGCCTTGCGACCGCCGACGACGCCCGGATCGTTGAGCTCGATCCCGAAGATCGCGGCTTTGTCCGGCGCTGCCGCTGCCGGCCCTGCCAGAGCCGGGACGAGGGCGAGCGCGGCGGCGAGGGACGTGGCGAGGGACGTGGCGCGTCCAGAGCGGATTAAGGACATGGCGAACCTGTGTCACGATCGATGCGGCCTGCGGCGAACACCGCGCCCATGCCTTGAAAGTCGAGCAGTGCCCGGATTTGGCAAGGCGTGCAAATCGGAGATCCGCGCCTCGGTCCTGAATGGATCGGATCGCGCCCCGGCGGGTGGGCGACGCGGCGCCGAGCCTTAGCATTCCCTTATGCTTCCGTGATTGAGCGCATGCGCGCAATGTTGTTAGCGTGCCGACCTCATGAACGCATTGCTCTTTTCCCGATCCACCGCCCTCGCCCTCACGCTCGGCCTCGGCGGCACGGTGTCCCTCGCAGGCCCTGCATCGGCGCAGGAACCTCCGGCCTCCGCGCAAGCGGCGGACGCGCCCTCGGGCGATACCCATATCGGTCTGATCTACCGGCCGGAAATCGCGCCCTCCTCCTACGATGCGGAAGCCGCGCCGGAGGATGAGGGCGTCGCGGGCGCTCGCATGGCGATCAAGGACAACAACACGACGGGGCGCTTCACCAAGCAGACCTACGCCCTCGACGAGGTCGCCCTCACGGACGGGAAAAGCGCGATCGATGCCGCCCGCGATCTCGTGGGCAAGGGGATCCGCTATCTCGTCCTGGCGCTGCCGGCCGACGAGGTCCTGGCTGTCGCCGACGCGATCAAGGGGGAGGGCGTGACGATCTTCAACACGGCCGCCCCCGACGACCGCCTGCGCGGAGCCGATTGCCGGAAGAACGTCTTCCACGTCATCCCCAGCCGGGCGATGCAGACCGATGCGCTGGCGCAGTTCTTCACGCTGATGCGCTGGCGCAAGATGTTCCTGATCATCGGCCCCCAGGACAACGACAAGCTCTATGCCGATGCGTTCAGGGCCTCGGCGAAGAAGTTCTCGCTGAAGATCACGGCCGAGAAGCCCTGGACCTTCGGGCCGCTCGCCAAGGCGCGCGGGGACACGCCGACCCGCTCGGAGGCGATGGTCTTCACCCGCGGCGTCGATTACGACCTCGCCATCGTCGCCGACGAGGCCAATGATTGGGGCGACTACGTTCCTTTCCGCACGGTGGACCCCCGTCCCGTCGCGGGGACCCAAGGTCTCATCGCCGCCACCTGGCATCCAACCCTGGAGACCTGGGGCGCGGCGCAGGCACAGAACCGATTCCGGCGCCTTTCGGGCCGGTTGATGCGCCCGCTCGACTATCAGGTCTGGGCGGCCGTGCGCTCGGTGGGCGAGGCGGCGACACAGAAGAAGACCGCCGACCCGGCCGTTCTCTCGGCCTATTTCGCCGACCCTGCCTTCAGCCTGCCGGCCTACAAGGGCGTCTCGCTGAACTACCGGCCCTGGGATCATCAGCTACGCCAGCCGATCATCGTGGTTCAGCCCAAAGCCATGGTCACCGTAGCGCCCGAACAGGGATTCACCCACCAGCGCACGCCCCTCGATACGCTCGGCGTCGATCTGCCCGAGACGACGTGCAAGTTCTGACGACGTTCGAGTTTTGACGATCTGCCGGTTTTCCTGATCGTCCTGCGGCAAGACGCTTGCCTTCCCCGTGCAGGCATGCGCTCCCCGTGCGGACAAACTGCACTATAATCACGGTCAATCGCGCGAAGAAGCGATGCCCCAGGGAGAAGACGGAATGAGCCTCGGCTTCAAGGCAGGCGTGTGTGTGGTCGCCCTCGTCGGTGCGACGGTGGGTGTGAGCGCCTCCGCGCAGGCCTACACGGTCTACGTGACCAACGAGAAGGGCAACACCGTCAGCGTCATCGACACGACGACCATGGCCGTGACCGGGACCTGGAAGGTCGGACGTCGCCCGCGCGGGGTAACGACCAGCAAGGACGGCAAGGAGCTGTTCGTCTGCGCCAGCGACGACGACCGCATCGACGTGCTCGATACCGCCACCGGCAAGGTGGTGCGCTCGCTCCGTTCCGGCCCCGATCCGGAGCAGTTCATCCTGGGACCGGGCGGCAACCCGCTCTACGTCGCCAACGAGGATGACAGCCAGGTCACGGTCATCGACATCGAGAAGAACAAGGTTCTCGCCGAAGTGCCCGTCGGTGTGGAGCCGGAGGGAATGGGCCTGTCGCCGGACGGCAAGATCCTGGTGAACACCTCCGAGACCACCAACATGGCGCATTTCATCGACACCACCACGTTCCAGGTGATCGACAACGTGCTGGTGGATGCGCGGCCGCGCTTCGCCGAGTTTACCGCGGATGGGAAGTTCCTCTGGGTTTCGGCCGAGGTCGGCGGCACGATCAGCATCATCGACGTCGCCGCGCGGCGGGTGATCAAGAAGATCACCTTCAAGATCCCGGGCGTGAACGACGAGGCGATCCAGCCGGTGGGCATCCGCATCACCAAGGACGGCACGAAGGCCTTCGCGGCCCTCGGCCCGGCCAACCGCATCGCGGTGATCGATACCAAGACCTACGAGGTCGAGAAATACCTGCCCGTGGGCCAGCGCGTGTGGCAGCTCGCCTTCACTCCGGACCAGAAGTACCTGTTCTCCACCAATGGCTCGTCCAACGACGTCTCGGTGGTGGATGTGGAGGCGAACAAGGTCATCAAGAGCATCCCGGTCGGGTTGCTGCCCTGGGGCGTGGCGGTCTCGCCGAACTGACCGTGTCGTCGAACGGGGCCGGCATTCCGGGACGCTGCAGGCGAGCCCCGGAAGCGGCACGGCCCGAGTCCGAATGCGTCGAGACAATCAGCGACCGCCTCAAGGCGGCGAAAGGGAGGACGACAACATGAAGCGGACGATGTGGGCGAGTGCCCTCGCCCTGGCGGTCCTGCTCGGCGCCGGGCCGGCCGGCGCCCTCGACCTCACGAAGAAGCGCTCCAACCTGCCCGACCTCGTCCTCGGCAACGAGGAGGGCAACGATTTCGTGGTCGAGAACAAGGAGATCGAGCTCGAATCCGGCAAGGCCTATCGCCTGCGCATCGTCGCCAAGGGCCGGCAGGAATATAAGTTCTATGCCACCGAGTTCTTCCGCAACATCTGGTTCAACCAGATCGTGATCCAGCATCTCGAGATCCACGGCAGCGGTCCGCCGGACCATCTCGAATTCGACGATCCGGGCGAGATCGCGATCGAGTTCGTCACGATCAAGCCGGGCGAATATCCCTGGTCGATCCATGGACTCGAGTCCAAGGGCATGACCGGCAAGTTCATCGTCAAGTAAGTCCGTATCGAACCAGGGCAGGGCACCAGCATGCGTCTTCTCATCCCCACGATCGCCCTCCTCCTCGCCACCGGCCCGGCCTTGGCCGATGACAAGGCCGCCTGTGCCGAGGGCGTCGCCATGATCAAGGACGCCATCGCCAAGGGCCCGTCGGAGGCGGCCGCGCCGAAGCTGAAGAAGGCCCTGCGCGTGGCCGAGCGCGAGCAGGGCGAGGGCGAGTTCGACGAGTGCCTCGACGCCGTCGGCGACGCCAAGCGGGCGATGAAGCCGTGAGCGACGAAGCGGGCGCCAGCGCGGCCCTCGACGTGGCGGGCGTGAGCCATCGCTTCGGAGCACGCGCGGCTTTGTCCGATGTGTCGATCCGAGTGGAGCGGGGGCGTTTCATGGCTCTGCTCGGCCCTAACGGCGCCGGCAAGACCACGTTGTTCTCGGTGATTACCCGCCTTTACGCCAACCAGGACGGGCGGGTCTCGATCTTCGGCCACGGCCTCGACCGCGAGCCGTCCCGCGCATTGGCCCGGCTCGGCGTGGTGTTCCAGGCCCGGACGCTCGATACCGACCTCACCGTCGAGCAGAACCTCCTCTATCATGCCAGCCTGCATGGCATCGCGCGCCGGGCGGCCAAGGCTCGCATCGCGGTGCTGCTCGCCCGCGTCGGTCTCAGCGACCGGCGCGACGACAAGGTCCGCACGCTGTCCGGCGGCCAGTCGAGGCGCATCGAGATCGCGCGCTCGCTGGTGCATGAGCCCAAGCTCCTGCTGCTGGACGAGCCCACCGTGGGTCTCGATCTCGAATCACGCGCCGATATCGTCGCCATCGTCCGCGCCCTGGTGCGAGAAGAAGGGCTGTCGGTCCTCTGGGCGACCCATATCTTCGAGGAGATCGACGGAGCCGACGATGCCGTCGTGCTCCATCGCGGGCGCATCGTCGCGCGCGGGACTGCCGGCTCCATCGCCCAAGGGGACGAAACTCTGGAAACCGCCTTCCGCCGCCTCGTCGCCGAACCGTCGAAGCAGGCCGCATGACGCTTTCCCGAACAGATCCGACGCAAGCCAGCGTGGAGACGCCCGTTCCTCATCTCGGCCGCCTCGATGCGGTCGGCTATCTCATCTGCCTCGGCGGCATCGTCCGCCGCGAGCTTCTGCGCTTCTTCAATCAGAAGGAGCGGTTCTTCTCCGCCCTGGTGCGGCCGCTCGTCTGGCTGTTCATCTTCGCGGCGGGCTTCCGCAACACGCTCGGGGTCTCGATCGAGCCGCCCTACCAGACCTACGTCCTCTACGAGGTCTACGTGGTGCCGGGCCTCGCCGTGATGATCCAGCTCTTCAACGGCATGCAATCCTCGCTCTCGATGGTCTACGACCGCGAAGTCGGCTCGATGAAGGTGCTGCTGACGAGCCCTTATCCACGCTGGCTGCTGTTGCTCGCCAAGCTGATCGCCGGTGTCACCGTCTCGGTGGTGCAGGCCTATGCGTTCCTCGCCATCGCTTGGTTCTGGGAACTCGACATCCCCGCCATCGGCTACGTCGCGGCGCTGCCGGCCTTCATCGCCTCGGGGCTGATGCTCGGCTCCATCGGCCTGCTGCTGTCCTCCATGGTCAAGCAGCTCGAGAACTTCGCCAGCGTCATGAACTTCGTGATCTTTCCGATGTTCTTCGCTTCCTCGGCACTCTACCCGCTCTGGCGGATCCGCGAATCGAGCGAGACGCTCTACATGATCTGCATGGCCAACCCGTTCAGCCATGCCGTCCAACTCGTGCGCTTCGCCCTCTACGGGCAGTTCGAGCCCATGGCCTGCGCCGTCGTCGTAGGCACCACCATCGCCTTCTTCACCCTCGCCGTGATCGCCTACGATCCCGGCCGCGGCATCATGGCCCGGCGCGGCGGACCGGCCGGAGACAATTCATGACCCTATCACGCACCCTGCTGCTCGCCCTCACGGCCACCGGCCTGATGTCGGGACACGCCCTCGCCCAGCCCAAGGCGGACCCGGACTGGCCCTGCGTTCAGCGCAAGGTCTCGACCCTGAGCCCGGGCACGGTCTGGACCGGCCCGGATCTCGCCGAGGCCGGCCCCTGGGGCGACGATTTCGAGGCGGCATCGCTCGCTCAGAAAATCGCCTCGCGACGCACCGAGTTGAGCGAAGTCGACCCCCTGCTCGACGCGTTCGTCGCCAAGGCCGGTGACGAGAAGGCCAAGCGCCTGACCCGCGTTTTCGCCGGCGTGTTCGAGGTGGTGAACAACGAGCGCGGCCGGGTCATCGGCGGGATCGCGCGCTATGCCCAGGGTCAGCGGCGGATGGCCGAGCGCATCCGGCAGGAGGCCGATCAGATCAGTTCGGTGAAGGACGGCCCCGGCGCCAACGACGCCCGCGAGATGCCCAAGGAAGCCTCGGATCTGGAGACGAAGTTCGCCTGGGACCGGCGCATCTTCCAAGAACGCAGCCAGTCCCTGAGCTATGTCTGCGAAGTACCGACCCTGCTGGAACAGCGCCTCGGCGAGGTCGCCCGCAAGATTCAGGCACGCCTCTGATCCGACATCTCGATACGTCGACGCATCGCAGTCGCTCGTTCAGGCCCGCCGGTCCCTCCGGCGGGCCTTTTTACTGGCCTCCCCCGTGAGCGATCGCTCACGTTCGATTCGCGCGACTTCCGCAACGATCCACCACGTCCGGAAGTCCTCATTAATCCGCTCGATGGCGGAAATTATTCCGGCAGCATCGATTGCCAAATCGTCCCGCGCTGCGTTCCTATTGATCCCGAAGTCTTTGTAATATCTGGCAAATCGTGTTGCTCGGAGATCACGCGCCGGCGCCATCTCGACAGGATCCCTATGAGAATGGGTGGATCCCCTCACCACTGGATTGTCCGAGCCCGATACGCCCCGCAACAATGAGCAACGAGCCGGAAAAAACCCGGCCACGCCGGTAAAAGAAATCGAAGGGTCTCGGGACATGAAGAAGCGGACGCTGCGGAGCAGCCTCCTCGTGTCGGTAGCGTTGCTGCCGGGCGTCGCCTACGCACAGGCGGTAGTCGTGGGTGGCCAGCAGGCCGTAACGCTGCAGGAACTCGATGTCGTCGCCACCACGCCGACGGCCAACCTGCGCAATGCGCAGGGCGTCCTGCTCGGCCAGGACCGCGACAAGCTTCCCCAGAACACCAGCGTCCTGACCTCGGCCGACGTCAACCGGGTCGGCACCCCGAGCGTGCTGCGCGCCCTCGACGAGCGGATCGGCTCGATCAGCATCAACAACGCGCAAGGCAACCCCTTCCAGCCGACCATCACCTATCGCGGCTTCGAAGCCTCGCCGCTCGGCGGAAGTCCGCAGGGCGTGGCCGTCTACGTGAACGGCAACCGCTTCAACACCTCCTTCGGCGACACGGTGCAGTGGGACCTCATCCCCGACATCGCCGTCGACCGCATCGAGCTCGAAGGCTCGAACCCGGCCTACGGCCTCAACGCCCTCGGCGGTGCGTTGAGCGTGCAGCTCAAGAACGGCTTCACCTACCAGGGGACCGAGCTGAACCTCTCCGGTGGCTCGTTCGGCCGTTTCGGCGGCTCGTTCCAGCACGGCCAGCGCTCGGACAATGTCGGCCTCTACGTCGCCGGCACCGCGCTTTCGGAGAACGGCTGGCGCGCGCACTCGCCGTCGCGGCTGCGCCAGTTCTACGGCGATCTCGGCGTCCAGGCGGAGAAGGGTGAGTTCCACCTGAACTTCATGGGCGCGATCAACAGCCTTACCGGCAACGGCACCCTGCCCGTCGACCTGCTGGCGGCCCAGCGCGACCAGGTCTTCACCTACCCCGACAAGACGCTGAATTCGTTCGGACGCATCGGGCTCTCGGGCACCTACGACATCACGCCCACCGTCAACATCTCCGGCAACGCCTATTACGGGCAGTTCGAGCAGAACACCGCCAACGGCGACGCCGCCGAGGTGGAGCGCTGCGAGGCGAACGAGCGCTTCCTCTGCTCGGAAGGCGCCAACGAGGAGCAGTTCTTCCTGCGCGACCGGCTGAACCGGCGTGTCCAGGCGAGCAACATCAGGACGGCGAACTTCGCCCGGCTGCCGGCCTTCGCCGATCGGTTCGACGAGGGCGGCCCCTATGCCTTCCTCAACTCCACAAAGACGAGCACCGAGAACTTCGGCGTCTCGGTCCAGACCAACGTGCGCGAGACGCTGTTCGGCCTGCCCAACCGCTTCGTCCTCGGCGGCTCCTACGATGGCGGCCGTACCGCCTTCACCGCCGACAACGCCATCGGCGGCCTGACCTTCGATCGCGGCTTCTTCGGCCCCGGCGTCGTCGTGCGCAGCGACGACAACTCGATCACCCCCGTCAGCGTGAAGTCGAGCAACGATTACGGCGGCATCTACCTGTCGAACAACACCGATCTGACCGACCGCCTGACGCTGACGCTGCAGGGCCGGTACAACATGGCCAAGATCGTGCTGCGGGATCAGATCGGAACGGCGCTGAACGGCGACCATTATTTCGAGCGGTTCAACCCGGGCGCCGGCTTGAGCTACAAGATCGTTCCCGAGTTCCTCACGGCGTATGGCGGCTATGTCGAGGCGAACCGCGCTCCGACCCCGGCCGAGCTCTCCTGCGCCGATCCGCTCGCCCCGTGTTCGCTGACCAACTTCTTCGTCGGCGATCCGCCGCTGAAGCAGGTGATCTCCCGCACCGTCGAGGCCGGCTTCCGCGGCAAGCTGCCCTCGCCGATCGAACTCGGTGTCCTGAGCTGGAAGGCCGGCGTGTTCCGTGCCCGCAACGAGGATGACATCACCTTCGTGCCCTCCGACATCACCATCGGCCGGGCCTACTTCCAGAATGTCGGCTCGACCCGCCGCCAGGGCGTCGAGGCGAGCCTCAGCATCACGACCCCGGTCTGGAACGCCTTCGTCGACTACGCCTTCGTCGACGCGACCTTCCAGTCGCCGCTGACCCTGGCATCGGGCGGCAACCCGTTCGCTACTCCGAACCCGGCCCAACCGGACAATTCGGAGGCCAACCAGATCTTCGTGAAGCGCGGCGACAAGCTTCCCGGCGTCGCCCCGCACCAGGTCAAGATCGGCGTCCAGTACATGGTCACGCCGGAATGGAAGGTCGGCGTGCTGGCCCGCGTCGCCACCGGCAAGTACCTCGTCGGCGACGAGTCGAACCTGAACAAGACCACGGGCAATTATGCGGTCATCGGGTTCAACACGAGCTACCGTGTGAGCGAGCATTTCGAGGTCTACGGCTACGTCGAGAACGCGCTGAACGCGAAATATGCCACCTTCGGTACCTTCTCGCCCGTCGGCGAGGTTCCGATCCTGGCATTGCCGAATGCCAGCTCCAACCGGAGCCTGGCACCGGGCGCGCCGATCGCGGCCTATGGCGGCATGCGCATCTTCTGGTAGCCGCTCCCTGACGCCCCTTCGAAGGGCCACCGCTCCGGCAACGGGGCGGTGGCCTTTTTTGTTGGTCGCCGCATGCGGCGGATGGCCTCCACAGGGGGAGGGTGCATCGCGGGTTCGACGATGTCGCAGCAACATGCCGGGTGACTCGAGCGTTGGCGTGCCATGTTCGACATTACCGGAAAGCATCACATGACCAAGGCCCCCAGCGAGGCCAGGACGTCCTCGGCCAAGGCGCATTCGCCGACCACGGCCTCGCCGTCGATCCGCCTCCTCGTGCCCGTCCTCGTCTTCACCGCCATCGCCGGTCCGGCCTTCGCCTCGGCCTGCTCCGACCAGATCGCCACGATCGAGCGGCGCCTCAACAGTTCCGGTGCCGTGTCGGTCACCGGCACCGCCTCGGCCGACGGCAAGGTCGCGGCCAATCCGTCGATGGGGCTCGATGCGCCTCCCGGCGGCAAGCCCACCGATCCCTCGACCACCCCCAACGCCAAGAGTGTCGACCACGCCCGTCACCTGATCGAGCAGGCGCGCAAGCAGGATGCGGCGGGCGATGCCAAGGGCTGCGAGGACACGATGACCGAGGCCAAGAAGGCGGCGGGCTCCCTGCCGTAACGGAACAGTCCTGCCGCGCCGGCTTTCGGCGCAAAGACGAGAAAGGCCGCCCTTCGCGATGCGAGGGCGGCCTTTCTTCGTCGGGTGCATCCGTGAGGATGCCGGATCAGTAGGCGTTCTTGGTGGTCACGAGGGAGAGGGGGGTCGCGAGCATGATCTGGATGTCGAACAGGATCGACCAGTTCTCGATGTAGTAGAGGTCGTGGTCGACGCGGCGCTGGATCTTCTCGTCGGTATCGGTTTCGCCGCGCCAGCCGTTGACCTGGGCCCAGCCGGTGATGCCTGGCTTGACCTTGTGCCGGGCGAAGTAGCCGTCGACCACCTGATCGTAGAGGGTCGTGCTGGTCTTGGCCTGAACGGCATGAGGGCGCGGCCCGACCAGGGACAATTCTCCCTTCATGACGTTGAAGAGCTGCGGAAGCTCGTCCAGCGACGTCCTGCGGATGAACCGACCGAAGGGCGTGACGCGCGGGTCGCCCCGCGTGACCTGCTTTGAAGCCGTGTAATCGGATTGGTCCGCATACATGGATCGGAACTTGTAGACCTCGATCGTCTCGTTGTTGAAGCCGAGACGCTTCTGCCGGAACAGGATCGGACCCGGCGAGGTCAGACGAACGGCGATCGCCAGACCGATCATGACCGGTGCCAGGACCACCAGCATGGCCGCGCCGACGACGCGATCGAAGATGGCCTTGGCGACGATGTCCCAATCGGCCATCGGCTTGTCGAACACGTCGAGGACGGGAACGGACCCGAGATACGAATAGGCCCTCGGCCGCAGCTTGAGCTTCGTCGCCTTGGCGGAGAGCCGGATGTCGATCGGCAGCACCCAGAGCTTGGCCAGCATCTGCAGCAGACGATCCTCGGCCGCGATCGGCAGCGTGAACACCACGAGGTCGAGCCGGGTCGAGCGCGCATAATCCACGAGGTCGCTGACGGTGCCGAGCTTCGGATAGCCCGCGACCACCGACGACGACCGCATGTCCCCACGATCATCGAACACGCCGACGATGCGGATACCGGATTCGGTCTCGGCCTCGAGGGCGCGGATGAGCTCTTCCGCCAGTGGACCACCTCCGACGATGGCCGTGCGGCGATCGAACTGTCCCCGCCGCATGCGGGCCGTGACGAAGCGGAGCAGGATGAAACGCTCGGCGAGGAGCAGGGAAAGCCCCAAGGCAAAGAACGTCGCCAGCCAGATGCGGGAGTAATGGTCCGCGACCTTGGCGAAGACCATCACCGTGGCGACGACCAGGAAGGTCAGCGACCAGGCGGCGGTCAGGCGGAGAGCGGGCTTAAAGAAGCTGCGGAAGGCGGCGATCCGATAACTGCCGAAAATCTGGAACAAGGCCACCGCCAGTCCGGCGACGGACAGGATCGCCGTGGGATAGCTCCATCCCAAGGCGACCATGTCGGCGAGTTGAACCCGGTGAATGGCAAAGCCGAGGACAGTGACGAGAAACAGGTCCGCGAGCCGCACGCTGCCTGCCAGCACGACGGGAGATACCGCACCGCCATGATCGCGGGGGGCGCCGACCTCGGCCGGGGGAATCGTGGACACGACAGGGCCGTAAAGGCCCGCATCGGCGGCATTCAGCTGGCCGGGGTGTCCCGCCGCTTTCAGAAGGTCGCGGACGTCGAAGGCACTCATCGTCTGCACTCGTTCAAGCTTACCGTCGGTGAGATGGCCGACGGTGCCATATCGAGGTCACGGAACGTTTAACGAAGACATGACGACCGACAGCGCGGAAACAGGGGCGAGCCGGGGAGGGGAGCCGTCTGTCGTCAGCTCGACTTCGGCAATTGCTTCAGCGTCGAAAGCGGCGTCCTGACGATGGATGCCGCCCGCACCCGCAGAGCGGCAGCGTAACCGGACAGGACATCCGCCCCCATCCGTTTCATCGAGAACCGTGTCTGGACGAATTCGCCGAGTGCCCGCGACCGCGCCGAGCCCTGGGCGGGGTCTTCGTCGAGCAGGCGGACGATGGCGCGCTTGAGGGCGAAAGGATCTCCGGCACCGACGAGATCGGTCGCAGCCGCCCCGAAGATCTCGGGAATGCCGCCCACATTGGTCGAGACGAGGGGTTGCTGGGCGGCAGCGGCTTCGAGCACCACGTAGGGGAGGGATTCCGCCAGAGACGGAACCACCATGATCCGCCCCTTCGCCAGCGCCGCACGAATAGGCTGGGGCGGCTCGAACGCCACAGAACCGGACAGGCCGAGCTGGCGCGCGCGCTCCGCCAGTTGATCGGCATCCGGCCCCGAGCCCACCATGAGCAGTCGCGTGGGACGTCCCTCGGCATGCAGCCCCACCAAGGCGTCGAGCAGAACCGGAATGCCCTTCGCCTCCCGAAGCTCGCCCACATAAACGAGATCGTAGGCGTCCGCCTTGTGCTGCACCGGCACGAATTCCGCCTCGTCGATGCCGTTATGGACGATCCTCACGGTGCGGGGCCGGCCGCCCACGAAGCGTCTGTGCCGGCCGGCGACATACTCGCTCTCGAACAGGAACACGTCGGTGCGCGTCGCGAGCAGGCGCTCGACGCCCATATATATCCGGTGCCGCAGCGTTCCCGGCTTGTAATTATAGCTTCCACCATGGGGAGTGTAGGCGCGGATGAGCGAAGGCAGATTCGACGGCATGCCAGCGAGGCGCGCATAGGCGCCACCCTTCGCGCCGTGGCCGTGCAGAATCGTGGCGCCGATACCGCGCGCTCGTCTGGCGACCGCGCGCACCACCACGATATCCGATCCATGCGGATTACGCCGCATCGGTAGCCTGACGATACCGAGCTCGAGATGCGGCAGGAGATCGTTCAACGCCTCGATCGCGCGCTCGCCGCCGGTCGACGAATCGCAGATCAGCCCGACCTTGTGACCGGCCGCAGCCTGAAGCCTCGCGAGGTCACAGACATGACGGAACAGCCCTCCGACCGGCGCGCGGAACACGTGCAGGATGCGATGGACCTTCTTGCCCTCGTTGAGGGAGGCACCGACGGACAGGACGGAGGCGGACGCACTCACGATAGGAACTCCACGCGACGACCTTTCGAACCGAGAGGGGGTTCGACGTCGGCGGAGACTGGTCTCCAGAGGTGGTGCGATCGTTAAAACGGTGCGCCGTATCGGCTTCCCGCGTCATCGAAAGGGGAAAACCCTCCTACGCGGTTAGGCAACCCCTAAAGGAAAAGCGAAAAAGCGAACCATTGTCGACGAGTCGAGCATGATCCGTCGCGACCTCATCGGGTTGGCTGTCCGGACCGGAACGATGCCTGAGGACACGCGCGGGATGCTCGGCATCGAACGACTTGCACAGGAGAAAATGCCTGTGTCGAATTGGCTGCGAGTTGGCGTTCCTAGAAGAAGCGCTCCTTGACCACGATCGTGTCGCCCGGTCTCACCGGGTAGGTCATCGGGACGATGCCGGAGACGAGGCCGTTCGGGCCTTCGCGGGTGAGGACGGCATAGTCGCGCGCCGCCCGCGGCCCGAACCCCGCCGCGATCGCCACCGCCGTCTCGACGGCCATGCCGTTCACGTAAGGGTACTGCCCCGAGGTCGTGACTTCGCCGAGGATGTAGAACGGACGATAGGCGTCCACCTCCACCGTGACATGCGGCTCTCGCACGAAACCCGAGGCGAGCTTGGCTTCGATCGTCCGGGCGGCCTGGGCGGTCGACTGCCCCCCGACCTTCACGAGGCCGATGAGCGGCATGGCGATGCCGCCGGCGCCGTCGATGGCATAGATGTTGGAGAGGTTGTCCTGGCCGAAGACGATGACGCGGAGCCGGTCGCCGGTCGAGAGCGTGTAGCGTCCCCCGATCGATCCGGTACCGGTGGCGTCGAGCTGTGCGGTCCTGAAATCGGGACGCAGGCAGCCGCCCAGTGCCAGTGTGGAGGTCAGAGCGAGGAGAAAGGAGCGCCGTTTCATCTTCCAAGCCGCTAAGAGCAAGTTTCTGCCCTTCGTCGTAGGATCATATGGTTAACGAAAGCTGATGCCCCGAAAGGAATGCGCTGTTCTGCGGTCGATCTTAACCGACGATCAATCTTAACGAGTTCTAGTCTTTCGGCAGGCGCTCGATGCGCTGTCCTGCCTTGCGTAAAGATCGTCTCATGCCCCGCTCGCAGCAGACCATGTCCCCCTTCGAGCCGATCCCGCAGCGGGACGAGGGCCTCGGCCTGTCCCAACTGTTCGGGCTCCTGGCGCGCTCTTGGCGCTGGATCGTCGTTCCGACAGTGGCGGCGGGGATCGGGGCCATCGTTTTCGTGCAGGTCGTGCCGCCCCGCTACACCGGCGAGGCGAAGATCCTGCTGGAAAGCCGCGATGCGGCCTTCACCCGCTCCGCACAGGAACGCAGCGATCAGCCCCTGGCCATCGACGATCAGGCGGTGGCGAGCCAGGTCCAGGTGGTGATGTCCCGTGATATCGCACGGGAGGCGATCCGCCGGCTGAAACTCGTCGGCAATGCCGAATTCGATCCCGAGGTCGACGGCATCGGCCCGGTCCAGCGCGTCCTGATGATGATCGGTCTCGGCAAGAACCCGATGGAGCGCCCCCCCGAAGACCGGGTGCTCGACACCTATTTCGACCGCCTCCTGGTCTACCCGGCCGGCAAGTCCCGCATCCTGACCGTCGAGTTCCGATCGCGTGATCCCGAACTGGCCGCCAAGGCCGCGAACACCATCGCGGAACTCTACATCGCCTCGCTGGAATCGGCGAAGGTGGACACCGCCCGCTATGCCTCGACCTGGCTCGGCGGCAACATCGATACCCTCCGCACCCGCGTGTCGGAGGCCGAGGCGAAGGTCGAGACCTTCCGCGCCCGCAACGGATTGATCGGCGCCGGCGGCAGCACCAGCCAGCCTCTCGGCACCCAGCAGCTCAGCGAATTATCGAGCCAGCTCTCGCAGGCCCGAACCGTCAAGGCCGACCTGACCAGCCGGGCCAAGCTCATCCGCGAGATGATCAAGGACGGTCGCGCCTTCGAGATTCCGGATGTCGCCAACAACGAGGTCATCCGGCGTACGGTCGAGCAGCGCATCACCATGCGCGGACAGCTCGCCCTCGAATCGCGCACGCTGATGCCGGCCCATCCCCGCATCAAGGAGTTGACGGCGCAGATCTCGGACCTCGACGCGCAGATCAAGGCCACCGCCGACCGGGTGGTGCGGACGATGGAGAACGATGCCCGCATCGCCGAGGCCCGGGTCGACAGCCTCACCGCCGCCGTCGACGCGCAGCGCGACATCGTCTCGAAGGGCAATTCCAGCGAGGTCCAGTTGCGTGCCCTCGAGCGCGAGGCGAAAGCCCAGCGCGACCAGCTCGAATCCTATCTCTCGCGCTACCGCGAGGCCTCGGCACGCGACGCCGAGAGCGCGGCGCCCGCCGATGCCCGCGTGGTCTCGCGCGCCGTGGTGCCCCAGGTCCCGTCCTTCCCGAAGAAGCTGCCCATCGTGGCGCTCGCCATGGTGATGACGATGCTGCTCGCCATGGGCGGGGTGGTGGCGCGCCATCTCCTCAGCGATCCCGACAACACCCGCCGCAGGCGCCGCACCGGCCCTGATGAGCAGACCACTGAGCCTGCTCCCTTCACCTTCCCGGAAGCATCCGTGGCCATGTCGCGGACCAGCACGGCCGCCTCTGTCTACGAGGCTCCGCTGACCGCGAGCGTCGTCGTCTCTCCCGTCGGCACCCCGCTCGCCTCTGTTTCGATGCCGGACGTCGCGCCGCCTTCGGCGCAGGCGGACGTGGAGACGGAAGATGCGGAGACGACAACGGACGGCCCGAGCCGGACGGGCGCGTCCAACCACGACCTCCAGGCGCTGATCCGGCGTTTGCGCGAGCGCAACGGCCGCAATGGCGGAAGCATCCTGGTGGCGGAGACCGACATGGCCGCCGACCGGCAACTCGCCATGGTCCTGGCGGAGGCTCTGGCCGCGAACGGGCGTATCCTGTTCGTGGACGTCAATGGCCCGGCCTGCGCTTCGGACGATGCCGGCCTCACCGACCTTGTCGCGGGCGAGGCGGCCTTCCTCGACGTGATCCGGTCGGTATCCTCGGTTCGCCGACTCCACGTCATCCCGCGCGGCTTCGTCGATTGCGATATCCTCACGGAAGAGCCCGAGGCCTTGGCCATCGCCCTCGATGCCCTGGCCCAGAGCTACGACTGGGTCGTCTATCGCCTGGGCGAGGCCCATTCACCTGAGGCGCGCGACCTGCTGGCAGCGATGGCGGGCCGGATGAAAGCCGTCGTCATTGCGTCGGACAAGGCGCCCGACGATGCCGAACTCGTCATGCTCTACACCTTCGCCGAGCAGGCGGGTGTCGCTTCCGTTCTCGTCGCCGGCGAGCAGGCATCCATCGCCGTCGAAGACATTGCGGAAAAAACTTCGGAGACGGGTCTCAGGCTTTCGGCGGCGTGACGTGACGGCGCTTTTCTCGCCCCAAGGCTCATGCGTCGAGGAAGATAGACGACCTAAGCCTCTGATCCAGATGCATTTTATGAACGTACGAAGATAACTTCCTTGCGGGCACAGCCGAGTTGGCTACGCCCGCCCCTGGATGCCTTGCCTGGATGCCTTGCGCCGGCGGTACCGCTAGATCTTGATCTCGCCGGCCGTCTGCCCTTGCCGGGTCGAGCGTCGAACCGCTTTCTGAACCGCCTTCGCGAGGCGTGCCAATCGCTCGCTGCGCTTGATCCGGCGCTTGAGCCGGGTGGCGGCGATGGCCGGAATGGCGAAGAGATGGCCGCGCAGAGTGACGGCGATGGTCACCTCGCCGAGCTGGATCGTCTCGTCGCAGATATTCGCCTTGTAGCGGGCTTCCCCGACGCCGAGATCGAAGCTGCGACGGCCGCGTTCGGTCTGGTCGCGGATGAGGTGATGCAGCAGGATGTCGCCGGGGCTCGACCGACCGACGACGGGATCCTGGTCGAAGGAGGTCATCATGCCGCTGTAGCGCACATCGCTCACGGCTCCGGCGAAGGTCGCGAACACGCGACCGCTGTTGCATGCCACGAGGGCGGAGACCTCGATCGCGGCACCGCGGACTTCGCTCGGGTCGTCATGCCGGCAAGCGCCGGCAGCGATGAAGCGGCGGATCGCCTCGTCGGCATAGGGATTGGCGATGTCCATGGCCGCGAACCGCGAGGCCTTCTGCGCGAAGAACGCGGAGAGATAGGACGTCACCTCCTCGACAGTGGAGGCGACGCGATACTCCACCGGGCCGAAGGCCTCGATCAGCTTCTTCTCCTTCGAACGCATTTTCTTGCGCGCGTCGGCGCTGAAGACGCGTTTGGCGGTGGTATCCGGGTCGGGACCGAGAATCAGGCCGTAGGCGTCGCTGGCCGCGGGCGCGGCACGAAGGCTCAGGGGGTTGGCGGCCCCATCCCAGAACCGCGGCTGATGCCCGAGCAGGTAGACATCGATGCCGGCCTCCCGACCGATGCGGCGCAGGATCTCGACGAGGTCCTCGGCACGCATGGACGCCGCCTCACGGGAGGCGAACATCGGCATGTGGTAATTCGCATGTTTGCAGCCGATCACCCGCGCGACCCGGACGCCGCGCTCCCGTGCGACCTGAAGGGGGAGAATCACGCGCGGGCGTCCTCCCGCATCGCGCAGGACGACGATACGCAGGGACTTGTCCTGTTCCGACGCCGTGCAGCCGAGCTTCGCCGCCACGAAGGCCGAGGCCCAGTCGAACCGCTGATAGGGGGTCGCCAACGCGGCAGGGTCGCTCTCCACGCTACGCCAGAGTGCCTCGACGCTCGCCAGATCGCGGAACACCTCCGGAAACAGCTGCCCCCGGACACGCTCCTGGATCATGCCCGCTCCGGTGAGATCGTGAGCAAGAACCGCCATCACCGCCTCCTCTGGCATCGGCCCGCGCGAGCGCAAGGCACGAGCCTCTCTCGTCAGCACCTAGCGCTTCAGCTCCTTAAGCGCCGGTGACGATGGGGAACGGCAAGACATCATCTCGCGGTGTGGGTAACGAAACCTTGCAGGTTGATGATCGAAGTTGATTCGATCTCGCCCTTCTCCAGTCAGGTCCATGCCTTCGCCCGATCTCCGTCACCGCCTGTTCGATGCGGGCTTCCGCGCCATCGCCGGCTCGGGTGCCGATCGCTGGCTGAAGGGGATCGCGCGAGGGAGCGGACTCATCCTGACATTCCACCATGTCGATCCGGAACCTGCGAAAGCCTACGCGCCCAACGCCATCCTCACGATCACGCCGGACTTCCTCGACGAGGTGCTGCTCACACTGGAAGCGAAGGGATTCGACGTCGTCGGCCTCGATTCCGTGCCGGAGAGGCTTGCCCGCCCCACCAGCGATAAGCCCTTCGCCGTCCTGACTTTCGACGACGGCTACCGCGACAACGCACGATATGCCGTCCCCATCCTGAGGCGGCACCGCGTCCCCTGGACCCTGTTCGTCACGAGCGACTTCACCGAGGGGCGGGGGCGATTGTGGTGGATCGAACTCGAACGCGCGATCGGTCGCCTCGACCGGGTGAGGGTGACCCTGGATGGAGCCGTCTCCCTCGATCTGCCCGCCGCCACAGCGGATGAGAAGACGGCCGCCTTCGCCACGCTCTATCGACGCCTGCGCACCGGACCGGAGGAGCGCCTGCTCGCCACCATCGCCGAACTTTGCGACGAGGCCGGCATCGGGGCAGGGCGGGTGGCGGACGAACTCTGCCTGACCCGGCAAGAGCTGCGCAGCCTCGCCGCCGATCCGGACCTGACGATCGGCGCCCATACCATCGCCCATCCGATGCTGGCGAAGTACGATGAGGACCGCGTGCGCTGGGAGATCGGGGAGGGCAGGGCGCGGATCGAGCAGATAATCGGGCGGCCGGTCCGGCACCTATCCTATCCCGTTGGCGATCCGACCTCGGCCGGTGGACGGGAATTCGGAATCGCCCGCGAACTCGGTTTCGACACGGCCGTGACCACCCGGCCTGGTCACCTGTTCCCTGGTCATGTCGACCATCTTCATGCCCTGCCGCGGGTCTCGGCAAATGGGCTCCATCAATCGAGGGCGGCGCTCGGCGCACTGCTGTCGGGTGTTCCGTTCCTCGCCTGGAATCGCGGTCGACGCCTCAACGTGGTGTGAGCCCACCTCGGACTGGCTGCCGCTTCCCCAACGGAGCGGTCAGTGCCGCCTGCGACGGCGATAGGAGCGGGTTTCGCTCGCACCGACACTGAAACTGGCGCTCTGGCGACCGTGACGGGTGTAGCGCCCGCGCCTGCCGCGCTGCCCCCTACCGGCCTCCTGCGCAGGCTCCTCGGCCATGGGCATAGCCTCGGCGCTGCCGGGCGGGATGGCGGCCAGAGCCGTCGCCACGGAGGAGGATGCCGATCCGCCGCTGCCCTCTCCGCCGCCGCCGACATTCTTGGCGGCCGGCCCGAACATCGCGAGGCACTGGTTATAGGCGAGATCGTTCTTGAGGCGCTCGCATTCGGACATCGAGCGCGGCGCGCCCTGCGCCGAGGCCGGGGCGACGAGGACCGGGATGACGGTGCAGCCGAGGCCTACGAGCAGGAAGGACGCGAGCAATCGGTTCATGGGTCGGCGGATCTCGGCCTGGATCTGACGGAATATCGAAACGCAGCCAAGCCAGTGACGGCCGAGTGCGGCGAAATCCCGGCGTCAGGGAAAATCCCGGTCTCAGGTCCCCCCGTCGACGTCCTTTCGCTCCATCCAGCGGATCAGGGGCATCAGCGGGAAGATCCAGGCGATGCCGAGGAAGGCGTATAAGATCGCCTGCACCACCGGCGGCGTCTGCGAGATGCGGCTGTCGGCCAGTGCCATGGCGAGCGGCGCATAGAGCGCGACGAAGGCGAGCATGCCGATCGTGCCGAGCAGCGTGCGGGTGCGGCGGCGCATGGGCGCTCTCCTGGAAAAGGCCTACTTCCCGACGGGGAAGTCGCCGCCGGGGTTAGGCCGACGGCCCAGGCAAGGCAATTGCCGCTCGCGCCGCATCCTGCCCCTCTGCGGCCGTGAGGGACGTTGCTCCCGTGCGCCCTTCATGCGTATCGCAGGGGAACCTCACCTTGCCCCGACACGCCACGCGAGCCCCACCGCGATGCCTTCACGCGATATCATCACCACCGCACCGAGCCGCTCCAAGCGCCCGGTCCGCATCTGGCTCTACACGCTGGCCGTCCTCGTCGTCGCAATGGTCGCCGTCGGGGGGGCCACCCGCCTCACGGGATCGGGGCTGTCGATCACCGAATGGCGCCCGGTGACCGGCGTGGTGCCCCCGGTCTCCGAACAGGCCTGGGCCGCGGAATTCGACAAGTACAAGGACACGCCGCAATACCGGATCCTCAACCAGGGCATGGGGTTGTCGGACTTCAAGGTGATCTACGCCTGGGAGTGGAGCCACCGCCTGCTCGGACGCGTCCTCGGCCTCGCCTTCTTCGTGCCCCTCCTCGTGTTCTGGCGGCGTGGCCTCATCGACCGGCGCCTCGGATACGGCCTCCTCGGCCTCGGCGCCCTCGGCGGCCTTCAGGGGACGATCGGCTGGATCATGGTCGCTTCCGGCCTCCAGCCCGGCATGACGGCTGTGGCGCCACTGAAGCTCGCCCTCCATCTCACCACCGCGAGTTTGATCCTGGCCGGACTCGTCTGGCTGGCCGCCGGCTTACGGGCCGGGTCATCCGAGCCTGCACCAGGGCGGCTGAGGTTGACGGCAGGCCTGCTACCGATCCTCGTCCTGCTCCAGATCGCCCTCGGAGGCCTCGTCGCCGGGTCGAAAGCCGGGCTCGTGCACAACACATGGCCGGACATGGATGGCGTCCTCGTGCCTGGAGCCTCCGAACTCTTCGCCGTTAGCCCGTGGATCGAGAACTTCGTCGACAACGTCACACTGGTTCAGTTCAACCACCGCCTGATGGCTTATTGTCTCATCGCCTTCGCCCTCTTCCATGCCATCGACGCACGCAGGCAACTGCCGGCAAGCGGGACAGCGCGTCGCGCGGCCGGTATCGCAGGCCTGACCCTGGCGCAGGCTGGACTGGGCATCGTCACCCTTCTGCTGGCAGTGCCGCTCTGGGCGGGGCTGGCGCATCAGGTCTTCGCGATGGCGGTCCTGATGATGGCGACCGTCCATGCACGGCTCAGTCGCGGCACACCCCTGCAAACGGAGTCATCGCACACGGCTGTCACCGCCGCTTTCGGGTTCGAAGGCCTGACCGGTCGAAGCGCCTAGACGACCGCCTGCATGGCTTGCCTCACTGCGATGCACGAAGGCCGGCGCAGGTTGGCCGACGGCTTGCGACGCTCCGACAACCATCGACGATTCGCCCTCCGACCATGTTTCGCTGCACCGCAGCGAAACCAAGCTTGGGTTTGAACCGTTACCGGCATGTCGAGCGCGGCGCGCATGCGTTGCCCGGCATCGTCCAACCAGAACCGAAAGGCCACCTCCATATGCACGACCAACGCCTCGTGTCGGAAGAGCAGGTATCCGTGGAGCGCGACGGTATGCGCCAACAGACGCTCGTCGATTCGTTGCGCGCGGAGGGTAAGCGCGATCGGCGGACGCGCCGGGTCGTCTTCGGTCTCACCGGCCTTCTCGGCGCGGCATGGGCCGTCGTTCTGGCGAGTCGTTTCACGAGCTTTTCATTTTGAGGACCGGCGCGTACCGAGGACGTGAAGGGTCACCGACAAGCGTCGATTCACCACGCCCGGCGCTTGCGCAGCCTACGCAGTCCAAACACGGAACGACTCCGGCTTTCGTCGCTTAAGCTTCGACAGACAAGTTCGGAGTCAGCGATGTTTCTGGCTGAGGACGGTAGACCCATCGGACTGACCTGGAACTACACTCGAAAAGAGCTAATGGCGGACGCCGCCATCCATTATGCCGGCGTCGCATTCGGTGTCGCGGGCGCCATCGCCATCGTGATGCTCGCGGCAATGGCGCCGCTGAACTGGACCGAGCGCGCTGCGGTGGTGGTCTATGCCGCCGCACTGGTCTCGATGCTCGGGGTCTCGGCCACCTACAACATGTGGCCGGTCGGACGTCGGAAGTGGATCCTGCGCCGGGCCGACCACGCCATCATCTACCTTATGATCGCTGGCACCTATACGCCCCTCGTCGCCCTCGTCGGACGCGGATCGACGGCCTGGATCCTACTTGCTGTGATCTGGGTGCTGGCGGGCATCGGTATCGCCCTGAAGCTCCTCATGCCCGGACGCTTCGACCGGGCCGCGATCGGCCTCTACCTGCTGCTCGGCTGGAGTGGCGTCGCCACTTACGAATCGGTCATCGGAGCCCTCAATACCGAGGCCCTCTGGCTGCTCGCGATCGGCGGCGTGCTCTACTCGGCCGGCGTCGTCTTCCACGTCTGGCGCAGCCTGCCTTACCAGAACGCCATCTGGCACGCCTTCGTCCTGGCCGCGACGGCCTGCCATTACGGCACCGTCCTCACCAGCGTCATCGACGCGGGCCGATAGACCCGCGCTCCGTTCACTTCTCGGTGCAGAGCCCCTGTCCGGCGAGGCGGGTGTGGTCGCGCGGGTCGCAATCGGTGGAGAGGAACGAGGCCCATTCGGCCGTCGAGCCATAGAAGGCGTTCCGATCGACATCGCCGCGCACGCCCGGAACCCGGCCCGTCGAGGTGAACTGCCACAGCATCCACCGGCGCTTGGCGAAACGCTGCTCCGGCTCGGCCGCCGTCGACCGGACCCAGTGCGGGTAGTCGGGCAGCTCGTCCTCGAGCACGTCCTTATGGAAGGTGATGTCGGTATAGATGATCGGACGCTTGCCGGTGTAGCGCTCCATCTCGTCGAGCATGTAGCGCATCATCGCCAGCGCCTGGGCCTTCGGCAGCTTCTTCGGGCAGAGCTGCGAATGGCCGTTCCACTCCACGTCGAGGACGGGGGGCAGGGCCGTCGGATCGTTGGGCACGTTCTTCTTGAACCACTCCATCTGGTCCTGGGCCGAGCGGCACCAGAACACGAAATGGTAGGCCCCGCGCGGCACGCCCGCCTTGGCGGCCCCGTCCCAGTTGGCGCGGAACCGCTCGTCCACGTGGTCGCCGCCTTCCGTCGCCTTGATGAAAGCGAACTGTGTGCCGGCTCCCCGCACCGAGGCCCAATCGATCGGGCCCTGCCATTTCGAGATGTCGATGCCCTGGATCGGATGCTGCTTGGCGCGCGCGACACCCGGATGGGGCTTCACGTCACCCTTCGTCGGGTAGAAGTCACTGTTGTTTCCGGCACATGCGGCGAGAGTCGCCAGCAGCGCAGCGGTCAGCGAACGCTTTGCCCAGCGCATCGCCGTGCCCCGTGGCGTCGCGGTCAGGTTTGTCGGGTCGATTCCGTTCTTCAGCGACATCGATACCCGGCCCACCGTCTCTCACGCGCTACGCTAATGGCTAAGGGATGACCCCCGTGCGGTTAACAGAGCTTTGACGGCAATGCGGCGGAATTCCGTAAGTCGTTGCGCGAGAGCCACATAGCGTGCATTCCGGCGCTTTCGCCGCAGGTTTGCGTTCGATGCTAAGTTACGAGCGGATATGCCGTTTCGAGGGGAGGGGAGACTGGGCAAGGTTTTGTTCACCATCGGCTACGAAGGGCTCGATTCCGAGCGTTTCGTCACGACCCTGAAGGATGCCGGCGTGGCGACACTGGCCGACATCCGCGCGGTCGCGAACTCGCGCAAGCGGGGTTTCTCGAAGAATGCCCTGAAGACCAGCCTGGAAGAGGCGGGGCTCACCTATGCGCATGCAAGGGAACTCGGCACGCCCAAGGCCGGGCGCGAGGCGGCCCGCGCCCATGACGCGGCCTTGATGCGCCGGATCTACTGCGAGGAGGTGCTCGACACCGCCGATGGCGGCCTCGCCCTGGACGCCCTGCGCGAACTCGCGTCGCGGGCGCCTACCTGCCTCCTGTGTTTCGAGCGTGACCCGGAGCGGTGCCACCGCCGTGTCCTGGCCGAAAGGCTGGAAGCGAGAGGGTTCGCGGTGATCGACCTGTTCGGATGACGGGGTCCACAAACCCGATCGTGCAAAATCGATCACTCCTGGAGAATTGATTGACAATCTAGAGTTCGCTCGCTCACATGCTGTTCGGTCACGGCCAAGTGATCGGCCTCTCCCGGCGAGAACGCGGTTGACGCGCAAATCCCTCGATCAGACTCTCGGTTTCCTGCGCTCCCTCGACCGGACCGCGAGCGGCGAGGACGTCGCCAGAGTTCTGCTCGCAGAACTGGCGGATCTCGGCGTCGCCCATATCATGGCGGCCACCGTGCCGGCCCAGGGCACGCCCGCTCGCCAACAGCGCGGCCACGTCCTCCTCAACACCTTCCCGATGGAATGGGGCCGGCGCTACATGATGCGCGGCTATGCCTTTCACGATCCCACGGTCCGGCGTCTCGGCCACTCGACGGCGCCCTTCGCCTGGAGTGACGCCACCGAACAGCATGCCGATGATCCGCTGGCACGCAAGGTGATGGACGAGGCGGCGGATTTTCGTCTGTGCGACGGCCTGACCATCCCGTTGATGACCCTGGACGGCGAGACCGCCGGGTTCAGCGTTTCGGGCGAGCGCCTCGCCATCGATCCGGCCGACCGGGGCATGCTCCAGTTGATCGCCACCTACGCGTTCGGTCACCTTCTGCTGCTGAATGGCCAGAGCCCGGCGGCGACCGCGCGCCTCGCCCCACGCGAGCGCGAGGCGCTGCAATGGGCGGCGGAGGGCAAGACCGACTGGGAGATCGGCGAGGTGATGGGCATCTCGACCCACGGCGTCGATTTTCATCTGCGCTCGGCCCGCGCCAAGCTCGGCACCGCCAACCGCACTCAGGCCGTCGCCATCGCCCTGCGACGAGGGCTCATCATCTAGTGGGATCGGGTCTGGGCATTTGATATCCTTCCGCAAGCTCGGTTTCGCGGGAGGCGTCGACGATGTCGAAGGTCAGCACCTGTTTGTGGTTCGGGAAGGACATCGAGGCGGCCGTCGGCCTCTACGTCTCTCTCGTACCCGATTCGCGGATCGACCACGTCCAGCGCTCACCGGGGCCGTGGCCGGGTGGGGAGACGGGTGATGCGCTACTGGTCGCCTTTACCCTCGGCGGGCAGAGCTTCCAGGCGCTGAACGGAGGCGCCCAAGCCGATTACGGGATGGCGGCCTCCATCTCGGTGGCTTGCGCTGATCAGGTCGAGGTCGACCGGCTATGGACGGGCCTCACCGCGGATGGCGGGTCCGAGATCATGTGCGGCTGGCTCCGGGACAAGTGGGGAGTGCCCTGGCAGATTGTCCCGACAATCCTGCCGCGGCTCCTGGCGGATCCCGATCCCGCCGTGGCGCGCCGCGTTTTCTCCGCCATGCAGGACATGGTGAAGCTCGACATCGCCACGCTGGAAAACGCGGCCGCCGGCTGAGGCCGACCGGGCATCCGCCCTCACTTGGCCCCCACCCCGCCGGGACGTTCGCGGCGACCGAAGCGCTCGGCGATGACGATGCCACCGAGCACCAGGCCGAGGGCCAGGGCCTGATACCATTGGAAGGGTTCGCCGACGACGAGGATGGCGAGGCCGGAGCCGAAGATCGGCACGAGGTTCACGAACACCCCGGCCCGATTCGGCCCGATCAGCTCGACACCCCGCATGAACGAGAGTTGGGCGATGAGGGATGGCCCGAGCGCCACGAAGGCGACGATGGCCCAGCCCTGCGTCGTCGGCCAGATCAGGTGGCCGGCGGCCTGCTCGACGACGAGCGCGGGGAGGGAGGTCACGAAGGCGGCCAAAGCCATCGCCGAGAAGAAGGTCAGGCCGGACATCTTGGGCCGGTCGGCGAGGGCGACGGTGTAGCCGGCATAGAGCAGGCAGGCTCCGAGCATCAGCATGTCGCCGACGTTGAAGGACAGCGTCGACAGGATGTGCCAGTCCCCATGCGTCGCCGCCACGCCTGCGCCGCCGAGGGTGATGACGACGCCGAGACCCTGCGCTCCGGTGACGGCGACGCGGTGCACGATGTAATTCAGCAGGATGACGAGGACCGGGATCGCACCCTGGAACAGGGCGACGTTGACGCCGGTCGTGTAGATGCCGGCTGCGTAGAACAGGCTCGCATAGGCAGTGTAGCCGCAGGCCCCCATCAGCAGGACGTAGCGCCAGTGCCGCGCGATCAGGTGGCGCTCGGCCACGATTCCGCGCCAGGCGGGCCAAGCCAGCGCGAGGCAGGCGAAGGCCCAGCGCAGGCAGGTGAGCACCTGGGGCGAGACCTCCCCGACGGCCCATTTGCCCGCGACCACGTTGCCGCCCCAGAGCAGCGTCGTGAACAGGAGGAGCGGGTAGGCGGCAGCGGCAGCGCGGGTCTCGATGGCCGGGCCGGGTATGGCGGACGGAGAGGTCATGATGCCTTCGCGGTGTTGTCTCGCATGCGGTAGCCCCGGCGTTCTTCTGTCCCGCCAAGGCAAGGATGAGCAAGGCCGCGGACCACAGGTCTGCGCATCGCAGTGCCCGCAATCATGCCGGGCGGGGAGGGCCGCTTCTGGCGGCGGGGGGGAGGGCGGCCGCGATCCGCGCTGCGTCGCTCGCCCAAAGGTGCATGGCGGCATAGCCCCGCCACGGGCGCCAGGCTTCGGCCCGAGCGAGCAGTTGCACCGATGTCGGACGCCCCGTGCCGGTATCGAGGGACCTGAGCAACGCGAGGTCGGCCGCCGGCAGCGCATCCGGCTCGCGCAAGGCTCGCAGGGCGATGTATTGCGCCGTCCACTCGCCGATGCCGCTCAAGGTTTTGAGGGCAGCCACCGCTGCGTCGAGTCCCCTTCCCCCGTCGAACAGCCGAGGGTTCGCCTGGGCCTCTGCGGCGAGCGCGTTGATCGCCCTGCCGCGTGCGCCCGGCATGCCGAGGGTCGCGGCTACCTCGGCCTCGCGCAATTGACCCGGCGTCGGGAACAGATGGGTCAGGCCCGCGACGGCCCGCTCCGGCGCCAAAGGTTCACCGAAGGCGGAAACCAGGCGGCCGGCGAGGCGGGTGGCGGCATTCACCGAGACCTGTTGCCCGAGGATGGCGCGAACCGCGAGCTCGAATCCGTTCCAGGCGCCCGGAACCCGTAGGCCCGGTCGTTCGGCGACGAGGCGTGCGAGGTCGGGATCGCGCGAGAGCGCGGCCGCGATGACGACCGGATCGGCATCGAGATCGAACATCGGCCTCAGCCGGGCGAGAATCTGCGGCACGATGGCCGGATCGGGATGATCGATCGCGGCCACGAGGACATCGCCCTGCCCCGGAGCCAGGGAGAACGTGCCGCACCGGCCGGAGAGGAAGACGGTCCGCGCATAGGTTTCACCCGTCACGACCTCGACACCGGGAATGGCCCGGCCGCCGAAATAGGCCAGGGTCGCGGGCCAATCGTAGGGTGGTAGGTAGGGCAAGGAGATGGTGCGGTTCACGATGAGCTTCGGCCTCCCCAGAAATCGCGAGCCTGGAGCCCTTGCCGGCCCGGGGCTGGGAAGCCGCGGGCTTCCCGATGGACCATAGGACACCATCAGCCAGGACTGGATAATTCGGCACGGCCAGTATCGAGTTGCCGAGCGGCACTATATCCGTTCCTGAGAACATGCGGCCTTCGACCGCGAGGCCGGGGAGGGCGGTTCTGGTGTCGTGGGTGCGCGTTCTCTTGTTTGCCGGCGTGGTGGCCGGCATCGGCGTCTACGCGGCGAGCGAAACCGGCACGGCCCTGATCGCCGAATTGCGTGAGCGGATCGTGCCCGGAACGCCGGCCCATCGCCATCTCCCGGCCCAGCGTACCGCGATCGAGGACGGGCGAACCGTAGTCCGGTTGAAGCCGGAGGAGCGCGAACGGCTCGGCATCGCGACGCAGGTTCGCACCTCCGCTGCCCACCGCGAAGAGCTCCAGGCCTATGGCAGCGTCCTCGACGTCGCCAGGGTCACCGACCTGACCAATTCCTATGCCAGCGCCAGGGCGCAGCTGCAGACCGCCCAGGCCCGCGTCGAGGTCTCGCGTAATGCGTTCCAACGCGCGAAGAACCTCGGCCCCTACGCCACCACGGTTCAGGTCGAGACCACCGAGGGCACCTTCCAGACCGATCAAGCCGCGCTGGCGGCGGCCGAATCGCAGGTCCGTACCCTCGCGGCCACCGCTCAGCAGGAATGGGGTCCGGTGATCGGCCGGGCCATCGTCGAGCGCTCGCCTGCGATCACTCGTCTGATCGAACGCGTCGATTTCCTGGTCCAAGTGACGCTGCCGCCGGGCGAGAGCATCAAGGGACAGCCCTCCGCCGCCTTCGCCGAGGTGCCGCCGCAAAGCGTGCGCATCGCGCTGCGCTACATCTCTCCGGCCACCCGCACCGACCAGCGCATCCAGGGCCTGAGCTTCTTCTATACGGTGCCCGGCGACAGCGGCTTCCTGCCCGGCATGAGCATGCTCGCCTTCCTCGCTTCGGACCGGACCGTCACCGGCATTAGTGTGCCGGAGGATGCCGTGGTGCATTGGCAGGGCGGCACCTGGATCTACCGGGCGGTGGCGCCCAACGCCTTCGCCCGCCACGCCCTCAAGTCCGACCCGCCGATGTCGGCGGACGCCTATGTGGTGGAGGATCTGCCCGGCGAGACCGAGATCGTGCTCACCGGTGCGCAGGCTCTCCTGTCGGAGGAGATGAAGAGCCTGCTTTCGGTCTCCGGCGGCGTGGACGACGATTGACGTGAGCGACACTCCGAACGGTCCCCAGGCGGCCCTCGTCGCCTTCGCTGTCCGCTTCCGCGGCATCGTCCTGGCGCTCAGCCTGGCGCTCGCCGGCTATGGCTTCGCAGTGCTGGCCGATGCCAAATACGATGTGTTTCCCGAATTCGCGCCGCCCTCCGTGGTCGTCCAGACCGAGGCACCCGGCCTCAACCCCGAACAGGTGGAGGTGCTGGTCACCCAGCCGATCGAAGTGGCGGTGAACGGCTTGCCGGGTATCGAATCCCTGCGGTCAAGCTCGATCCAGGGCCTGTCGGTCATCACCGTCACCTTCGGTACCGGCAGCGACGTCTACCGCGTCCGTCAGCTCGTGACGGAGCGGCTGACGGCGCTCGCCGGCCGCCTGCCCCAGGGCGTGCTGCCTCCGGCGATGACGGCGCTCACCTCGGCCACCAGCACCGTGCTCCTCGTCGGCCTCACCTCGGAGCGGCGCTCGGATCTCGACCTGCGCACCATCGCGGACTGGACCGTGCGCCTTCGGCTGCTGGCGGTGCCCGGCGTCAGTCAGGTCTCGGTTTATGGCGGCGCTGTGCGCTCGCTCCAGGTCCAGATCCGCCCGGCGGACCTGATCCGCTACAACATCGGCATGAACGACGTCCTCGCCGCCGCCCGCAAGGCCACCGGCGTGCGCGGGGCGGGCTTCGTCGACACGATCAACCAGCGCGTCACCCTCCAGACCGAGGGGCAGTCGCTTACCCCCGAGGAACTGGGCCGCACAGTGCTCATCAACGAGGGCGGGGCGAGTGTGACCCTCGGCGATGTCGCCACCGTGGTCGCGGCCGGCGAGCCGCCGATCAGCGCCGCTTTGGTGGATGGCAGGCGCGGCGTGCTCCTGATGGTCGGCGCGCAATACGGCGCCAACACCCGCGAGGTCACGGCCCGCGTCGAGGCCGCCCTGGAAGACCTGCGCCCCGCCCTCGACCGAGAGGGCGTGGCGTTGAGAGCGGACCTGTTCCGGCCGGCGAACTTCATCACCATCGCCAATGCCAACGTGCTTCAGGCTCTCGGGCTCGGCGGCATTCTCGTCGTCGTCGTGCTGTTCGCCTTCCTCTACGATTGGCGCACCTGCGTGATCTCGTCGGTGGCGATCCCGCTCTCGCTCATCGCCGCCGTGGTGGCGCTCCAGGCCATGGGCGAGAGCCTCAACACCATGACGCTGGGAGGCCTCGCCATCGCCATCGGCGAGGTGGTGGACGATGCCGTCATCGGCGTCGAGAACGTGGTCCGGCGCCTGCGCGACAACCGGCGCCTCGCCGCACCCGTCTCCGAGGGGAGGGTGGTCATCGATGCCATCCTCGAAGTCCGCACGGCGGTCGCCTATGCCACCTTCGCCGTGCTCTTGGTGTTCCTGCCGGTGCTGGTCCTGTCGGGCATCGCCGGCAAGCTGTTCGCTCCGCTCGCCCTCGCCTACATCCTCGCGGTGGTGGCCTCGCTGGCCGTGGCGCTCACCGTTACCCCGGCACTGTCGATGATGCTCCTCACCGGGCGGCGCGAGACGGATTTGCACGACCCACCGGTCATGCGCTGGACGCGCGGCGGCTACACCCGGCTCTTGCAGCGGATCAACCGCGCGCCGCGCGTCGTCATCGCCTGCGGTATCCTGGCGACGCTGGCGGGTGTTGCGGCGACGCCCTTCTTCGGCAGCACTTTCCTGCCCGACCTGAAGGAGGGCCACCTGATCCTGCACATGGCGGCAGCGCCCGGCACCTCGCTCGGAGAATCCATGCGGCTCGGCGGCCGCATCACGACAGAACTCCTGAAGATCCCGGGCATCCGCGCGGTCGCCTCGCAGATCGGCCGCGCCGAGGCCGGCCAGGACACGGCCGGAACCCATTACAGCGAAATCCATATCGACCTCGATCAGGGGCTCGACGGCGCCGGACAGGGCAGGGCCGAGGCCGAGATCCGCACGCTGATGGCGGGGTTTCCGGGCGCCGCCTTCTCGCTCAAGACCTTCCTCACCGAGCGCATCGAGGAGACCGTCTCCGGCTATACCGCGCCCGTCGTCGTCAACGTCTTCGGCAACGACCTCGCACGGATCGAGGCGGCCGCGCGCGACATCGCCCGTGAACTCGCCGAGGTGCGGGGAGCGACGGATATCCAGCAGGCCTCTCCCGCCGGCCTGCCGCAGATCAATGTCGGCCTGAGGCCCAACGACCTGCGCCATTGGGGCCTCTCGGCGGTGGAGGTGATGGAGGTTGTACGGACCGCCTACCAGGGCGACGTCGTCGGCCAGACCTACGAGGGCAATGCGGTCTTCAACGTCCTCGTGATCCTCGATTCTGGGGCGAGGGGGCGTCTCACGGCTCTGGGCGACCTCCCCTTGCGCTCATCGAACGGCCGCTTCATCCGCCTCGCCCAGGTGGCGGATATCTACGAGACGTCGGCGCGCTACCAGGTCCAGCACCAGGGTGCACAGCGCGTCCAGGCGATCACCGCCAACGTCACGGGGCGCGACGTCGCCTCCTTCGTCGAGGCCGCGCGACGCAAGATCGCAAAGGAGGTGGCGCTGCCGACCGGCGTCTACGTAAGCTTCGCCGGCTCGGCCGAAGCACAGGCTCGGGCCAAGCGCGACCTCCTGCTGTTCTCAGGGCTCGCCGGCCTCGGCATCGTGCTGTTGCTCGCCGTCGTCACCGGTAGCGTTCGAAACCTCATGCTGGTGCTGGTCAACCTGCCCTTCGCCTTCGTCGGCGGTGTGCTCGCGGTCTTCGCCACGGGGGCCGTGCTGTCGCTGGGCTCCATCGTCGGCTTCGTGACGCTGTTCGGCATCAGCCTGCGCAACACCATCATGATGATCTCGCATTACGAGCACCTCGTCGCCGTCGAGGGCCGGCGATGGGATCGCGACACGGCGGTGGAGGGCGCAGCCGACCGCCTGGTCCCGATCCTGATGACGTCCCTGGTCACGGGCCTCGGGCTGTTGCCCCTGGCGCTGGGTGCAGGCGAGCCAGGCCGCGAGATCGAAGGCCCGATGGCCATCGTCATCCTTGGCGGTCTCGTGACCTCGACGATCCTGAACCTCATGATCCTGCCGACCCTGGCCCTGCGCTACGGCCGGTTCACCACTGGCGAGGGCAGGGCGCCGGATACGGCGCGGGCATCGTAGGAGTATCCTGCCGGAGTGCAGTTCGAGCCGATGCCGGTCCCGGATTTCCACCCGGATCCACCATTCGCATAAGATATATTATGGAACTTATCTGCCCTGGATACGGGGTGAGGGTGGCTCTCTGCAGAAACTTGGAATACACCATTCCATCATGTCTCGCCGAGAGATGGCCGGTTCACGCCTTGCTCACCACATCCCTTAAACGATCCGCCAGTTTCTAGGGCAATTGTCACAATCCTATCTCAAACCGCGTGTCTAACCCATCGCGGCGCGGCAACGGTCGCCATGACCGCCCGCCCCTCTCGTTCTCGAAGCGGATCCGATGCTGACCGTGCTCAAACCCTGCGCTGCTCCGATTCTCGGCCTTGCCCTCGTGGCACTCGGTCTCGGCGGTCCGGCATGGGCGGAGCCGGTGGCGCAGAAGCCGGCGATCGCAGCGAGAGCGCTTGCGAAGCTCTCCCATCTGGCAGCTTTGGTGAAAGCGGGATCGGACATCCGCATCGTCGCCTTCGGATCGTCATCCACGGAAGGGTCGGGCGCTTCTTCGCCGGCTGCCGCCTACCCCGCTCAGTTGCAGGAAGACCTGCAAGGACGCCTCGACGTCGCGGGCACGAATCACTCCACCGTCACGGTTCTGAACCGTGGCAAGGGCGGGGACGATGCCGAGGCCATGGCTCGGCGCCTCGACCGTGACGTGCTGTCCGAGCGGCCCGACCTCGTGATCTGGCAGACCGGCAGCAACGACCCGATGACCGGCGTCACGGTGGAGCGGTTCACGGAACTGACGCGCCAGGGCATCGCAGCGATGCGCGCCGCCGGCTCTGACGTGATCCTGATGGACCAGCAATGGTGCCGCCGCCTGACCACGACCAATGGCGCCGAGCGCTACGGGGAGGCGCTGCACAGCCTCGCCGCCGAACTCGACGTGCCGGTGATCCGTCGCCACGCCCTGATGCGGACCTGGGCCGCCAGCGGCCTCCTGAGCCAGGCGCAGATGATCGGTCCGGACGGGCTGCATATGACCGATGCGGGCTATGACCGCCTCGCCAAGGCAGCCACAGCGCAGATCCTGGTCAATGCCGGCCTGGTTCCGGCGGACCCACTTCGTAACTGAGGCACCAGGCCCTTCTCGTCAGAGATCCACGCTCACCGACAGCCCGTCATAGGCCGGCATCACGCCCTGCGGCAGCTTGGCCGCGAGGGTGGCGTAGTCGAGGTCGGTGTGAAGGTTGGTGAGGATCGCGCGCCGCGGGCGCACCTCCTCGATCAGCGCGAGCGCATCCGAGACCGAGTAATGGGTCGGGTGAGGGGTGTCGCGTAGGGCGTCGATGATGAGGAGATCGAGGCCGCGGAGGCGCGCCTTGCTCGCCTCCGGCATCAGGCTCACATCCGGCGCGTAGGCCGCGGGGCCGAAGCGGAAACCGTGTGCGGTCTCGGTGCCGTGCTCCATTCCAAAAGCGAGAGCCTCGATCGCACCGCCCTCGCCCCGGATCGAGACGGGCTCCCCGGCCACGAGATCGTTCAGGTCGAGGATCGGCGGATAGGCGCTGCCGGGCGGGGTCTCGAAGCAATAGCCGAAGCGCGCGGTCAAAAGGGCACGGGTCTCGACATCGGCATAAACCGGGATGCGCCGGTGCATGTGGATCACCAGCGGCCGCACATCGTCGATCCCGTGGGTATGGTCCGCATGGGCATGGGTGAACAGCACGGCGTCGAGGCGCTGGACCCGCGCCGCGAGGAGCTGCTCGCGCAGATCCGGGGAGGTATCGACGAGGAGGGTGGTGGACCCCGCCTCGCTTCCCACTGCCCCATCCGGTTCCCCTCGCCGCTCCACCAGAATCGAGCAGCGGCGGCGCCGGTTCCTCGAATCGGCCGGATCACATGCGCCCCAGCCATAGCCGACGCGCGGAACGCCGCCGGACGAGCCGCAGCCGAGGATCGTCAACGTCAGAGAACCCATCCGCACCTCCCGGTCCGTTGGTATCGGAGCGCGCGGGCGGCTGTCACGCCCCCCGGCCGCCGGATGGGGTCGCCTTGTCGAAGAGGCGGTGGAAATTGGCCGTGGTGAGCGCGGCGAAATCCTCGAACTCTAACCCCAGGGTCAGGGCGAGGGACCGGGCGGTGTCCGCGGTATAGGCCGGCTCGTTGCTGCGCCCGCGATGCGGCTCGGGCGCCAGGAACGGCGCATCGGTCTCCACCATGATGCGGTCGCGCGGCACGAATCCGGCAATGTCGCGAAGCTCGTGCGAGCGCCGGAAGGTGACGATGCCCGAGAACGAGATCGAGAGCCCGAGCTCGATCCCGACTTCCGCCAAGCGCCTGCCCGAAGAGAAGCAGTGCAGCACCGCCTTGAACGCGCCTCGCTTCATCTCGTCGACGAGCACCGATTCCATCTGCTCGTCGGCGTCGCGCGCATGGATGACGAGGGGGAGGCCGGTCTCGCGGGAGGCCGCGATGTGCCGGCGGAACACTCGCTCCTGCACCGTCTCGGGGGCTGCATCCTCGTAATGGAAATCGAGCCCGGCCTCGCCGATGCCGATGCAGCGCGGATGATGGGTGAGGGCGACGATCTCCTCCGTCGGGATGTCGGGCTCGTCCCCTGCCCCGTTGGGATGAGTCCCCACCGTGTGCCAGATCTGCGGATGCGCCTCGGACAGGGCCTCGTAGGTCCGCGCCTTGGCAACCCGCGTCGAGATCGTGAGCATCCCCGTGACGCCCGCCGCCTCGGCGCGCGCGATCACACCGGGGAGATCGTCGGCGAAGTTCGGGAAGTCGAGATGGCAGTGGCTGTCGACCAGCATGAAGGAACTCGGCATGAATGCGATGGTGGGCTCGGGCCTTCAGGCGCCCGGAATGTCCGGCTCGACGAAGCGCGGGAACAGCCCGACGGGCGACGGCAGGGCGGTGCCGGGCACGAGCCGAGCGCCCTCCCCTATATCGGCCAGTTGCCGCCTGTCGGCCGGCACGGCCAGGAGGTCGAGGAGCTTGGCACCCGAGTCCGGCATGAACGGCTGCACCAGGATGCCGATGGCCCGCAGGGTCTCGGCCACCACATAGAGCGAGGCGGCCATGCGGACCGGATCGGTCTTGCGCAGCACCCAGGGCTTCTGCGCATCGAAATAACGGTCGGAGGCCGTCACCACCGCCCAGATGTCGGCGAGCGCGGTGTGAAGGGCGAGCTTGTCCATCGCCACCCTCACCGTGCCGGGAAGGGCGTCGGCGAGCGCCAGGAGCGCCCGGTCGTCCTGCGTGAATTCGCCATGCTCGGGGACCAGGCCACCGCAATTCTTGGCGATCATCGAGAGCGAGCGCTGGGCGAGGTTGCCGAGACCGTTGGAGAGGTCCGCCGTATAACGCGCGATGATGGCCTCGTGGCTGTAATTGCCGTCACCGCCGAAGGGCACTTCGCGCAGCACGAACTGACGCACCGCATCGACGCCGTAGGTCGCGATGAGGTCCATCGGATCGACCACGTTGCCGAGCGACTTCGACATCTTCTCGCCCTTGGAGAGCAGGAAGCCGTGGCCGAAGACGCGCTTGGGCAGGGCCAAGCCCGCCGACATCAGGAAGGCCGGCCAGTAGACCGCATGGAAGCGCACGATGTCCTTGCCGATGATGTGCAGGTCCATCGGCCAGAATTTTTTGCGCGCATCGGTCTCCTCGGGAAAGCCGGTGACGGTCAGGTAGTTGGTGAGCGCATCGACCCAGACATACATGACGTGGTCGGGATGGCCTGGCACCGGCACGCCCCAATTGAAATTGGTGCGGCTCACGGACAAGTCCTTGAGGCCGGAGCGGACGAAGCTCGCGACCTCGTTGCGCCGGGTTTCGGGGCCGATGAAATCGGGCTGGGACTGGTAAAGAGCCAGAAGCCGGTCCTGGTAGGCGGAGAGGCGGAAGAGGAAGTTCTCTTCCTCCATCCAGGTCACGGTCGTGCCGGTCTCCGTCGCCCGTCGCTCGCCGTCGGGGCCGATCTCGGTCTCGTCCTCGTTGTAATAGGCCTCGTCGCGCACCGAGTACCAGCCGGCATATTTCGACAGGTAGATGTCGCCGTTCGCCTCCATGCGCCGCCAGAGTTCCTGGGCGGCGGCATAATGGTCCGGCTCCGTGGTGCGGATGAAGCGGTCGTGGCTGCAGTTCAGCGCTTCTGCCATGGCCTTGAAGCGCGCCGCCATGTCGTCGACCAGCTCTCTCGTGCTGATGCCCGCCCTGGAGGCCGTCTGCTGGATCTTGAGCCCGTGCTCGTCTGTGCCGGTGGAGAACAGCACGTCGTAGCCGTCGAGGCGCTTGAACCGGGCAATCGCGTCGGTGGCGATCACCTCGTAGGCGTGGCCGATATGGGGCGCGCCGTTGGGATACGAGATCGCCGTGCTGATGCCGAAGGTGTTGGCATCGGAAAGGGTGGGGCCTGAATCGTTGGCCATCGTGTAACGGTATCCCCGGATACAGGGTTCATAGGCTCACAGGACGGCCCCGGAACACGGGACGACCCGGCCCGCCCGCCTCAGCGCACCGTCCCTGAGAGGTCGCCGAACAGCGAGAGGATCAGCGGCCGGCGGTCGAGGTTGTAGGTCGCGGCCTCCCGGGCGGCGCGGGCGATCTTGTCACACACCTCCACCAGTGCCGCAAGGCGAGCGGGAGGCTCATGGCGGCGTCTGTCGATTTCGGCGGAGACGAAGCGGAACACCGCCTCGAGGCACGCTGCGAAATGCTCGTCCGCATCCCGTCCCGAAAGCTTTTCGGCGAGCGCCATGATGCGGCGCCAATCGGGATGGTCGAGGCGCGAGAGCAGGATCTCGACTTCACCGACGAAGCCGGACGTCGCCGGATCGAGCATGGCGAAGCCTTGCGCCACCGAGCCCTCGGAGAGCGCGGCGGCGCGAGCCAGCGCCTCCGGTTCCGGCCGCACGGAGGGGGGAGGGAAGCTCCCCAGGACCTTGGCCACCTCCCCCTCTCTCAGGGGCCGCAGGTTGAGGGCGCGGCAGCGCGAGCGGATCGTCGGCAGGAGGCGGCCCGGTGCATGGCTGACGATGAGGAACAGGCAGCGCGGAGGCGGCTCCTCCACCATCTTCAGCAGCGCGTTGGCGCTGTTGGCGTTGAGATCCTCGGCACTGTCGACGATGCAGATGCGGTAGCCGTCGTTGCCCGCGGTCGAGCCGAACAGGTCGAGGGCGTGGCGGGCGGCATCCACCGAGATCTTGGTCGCGAGCGTCTTGGCATTGGGCGGCCGTGTCCGGCGCAGAGCCACGAGGTTGGGATGCGACAGGGCCGCCACCTGCCGGGCGGCCGGATGGGAGGGATCGACGGCGAGGGTGTCCGGGACGTGCACAGCACCCGCGTTGGCGATGAGCCAGCGCGCCACACGATAGGCCAGCGTCGCCTTGCCGATCCCGCGCGGGCCGCCGATGAGCCAGGCATGGTGCAGCCGGCCCGAGCCGATCCCCTCGATGAAGGCAGCCTCGGCCTCTTCATGGCCGACGAGATCGGCCTGCTCGCGCGGGCGGGGAATGTCGGCGAGGTCGCCGGGCTCGACATCCTCGGGCGCACGTTCAGGCCGCATCGTCGGTTGCCTCCGCGCCGGTGAGATGGTGGGGCAGGCGGGCGATGATGGCGGCTGCGATCGCCTCCTCCACGGCATCGACGGAGAGGCCGGCATCGATCACGACGCAGCGCTCCGGCTCTGACGCGGCGATGGCAAGGAACGCCTCCCTCAGGCGGGTGTGGAAGCCGAGCGCCTCGGCCTCGAAACGGTCGGCGCCCCCTCCTCCCTCCCCGGCCCGCGCCTTCGCCCTGCCGAGGCCGATGGCGGGATCGAGGTCGAGGATCAGCGTGAGGTCGGGCCTCGTATTGCCGATGACGACCCGTTCCAGGGCGGAGAGCAAAGCGGGATCGAGCCCCCCCGCCGCCCCCTGGTAGGCGCGCGTCGAATCCGCGAAGCGGTCGCACAGGACGGTCTCGCCGCGGGCGAGGGCCGGACGGATCATCGTGTCGAGATGGTCGATGCGGGCCGCGGAAAACAGCAGCGCCTCGGCGAAGGGACCGTGCCGCTTCACCGTGCCGGCGAGCAGGGCCTCTCGGATCGCCTCGGCCTTCGCCGAACCGCCGGGCTCCCGTGTCGTCACGACCGGAATAGAGGAAGCGCCGCGCAGCCGAACCGCGAGCCGACCGATCTGCGTCGACTTGCCGGCCCCCTCCCCGCCCTCGAAGGTGATGAATGCTCCGCTCCGCCGCGCCTGCATCCCGCCGCGTTCGGTCACGATTTGGCGCCGGCCTTATCGGGTGCGCCGACCTTGTCGAAGGCGCGGCGGAACAGTCCGGTCCCGACCTCCCAGGCCGCATCGAGGGCGCGCTGCGGGATGGTGCCGGCCGCCACGTCTTCCCCGGCATAGACCGGCAGGTCGAGGGCCTGGGTATCGCCCCGGGTGATGCGCAGTCGGCCGACTTCCCTGCCCTGCTCCACCGGCGCGGTCAGTGGGCCCTGGTAGACGACGCGGGCGGTGATACGGTCGCCGTTGCCGCGCGGAAGGAGTACCCGCACCGGCTTCTTGGCCACCAGCGGAACGCTGCCCTGTGCGCCCCCGAAGACGGAGGCGTCGGCCACGGTCTCGCCGCTGGCGAAGATCTGACGTGGCTCGAAGGCGCGGAAGCCCCATTCCACAAGCTTTCGCGATTCGGCGGCACGGTCGCGCGCCGTCTTGAGGCCGCTCACCACCATCACGAGCCGCTGGCCGTTCTGCACCGCCGAACCGGTAAGGCCGTAACCGGATTCCTCAAGATAGCCGGTCTTGAGTCCGTCCGCCCCGATATCGAGGGTAAGGAGCGGATTGCGGTTCTGCTGCTTGATCTTGTTCCAGGTGAATTCGCGTTCGGCGAAGATCTTATAGAGGTCGGGATAGGTGTCGATGATATGGGTCGCCAGCTTGGCGAGGTCGCGCGCGGTCACCTTCTGGTCCGGCGCGGAATAGCCGGTGGCGTTGCGGAAGGTGGAGCGAGTCAGGCCGATTTCCTTGGCCCGCGTGGTCATCATACGCCCGAAATTCTCCTCCGAGCCGGCAATGCCCTCGCCGATGGCGATGGCCGCGTCGTTGCCCGATTGGACGATCAGTCCGCGCAGCAGGTCGGACAGCTTGATGCGGCTGTTGAGCTGGGCGAACATCGATGAGCCGCCGCCGCCGGCACCGCCCCGGCGCCAGGCGTCCTCGGTGATCTGGAACTCGCTGTCCATGCTGAGCCGGCCCTGCCGGATCTCGTTGAAGACGATCTCCGTGGTCATCAGCTTGGCCATGCTAGCCGGGGAAAACAGCTCGTCGGCCGCCTTCTCGAACAGCACGGAGCCGGAATCGGCATCGATCAGGATCGCGTGCGGAGCCGCAGTCTGAAAGCCCTGCGCCAAGGCCGGTATGGCGGCGAACCAGCCGATGGCCGAGAGGCTGAAGCCGACGAATCCGGCGCGAAAGCCGTCGGCCATTTTGTTCCGGGATCTTGTCGCACGCATCACTCGCCTCATGCCCATCGGCCCCGAGGCTCGGCAGAAAAGCCCGGTCCGTTCTCGCCCGTGCGAGATGGTATAGCGGATTCCCGACGAAATTGAACGCACCGTCGCCGATGATATCGCAACGCGGTGGAAGGCAGAATGCCGCCACATCGAGAGGTCCTTCGCGAGAGCGGCGCTGGCCCACCATCGTGACGGCCACTCCATAACCGTGGAGCGAGAAAACTGCGCCAACCAACTACGAAGAAACAACGATTTCTTTTAAGCCGCTTCGAACTAATTGACCTCGGCGATGCGAGAGCGGCGCGACGGGGCTGGTTTCGCAGCAGCGGTGGCGATGGCCGGGGAGGACGACTTGCCACGTCCAAATTGGGAGTTGGCAAGCTGCGAATTACCAAGCTGCGAATTAGCAAGCTGAGAGCCGGCGGGCGGCACGGAAAGCTTGGCGATCCCGGCCTTGGCCGTCGCCAACGGGCTCGAAGGAAGCGGAGCGGGTCGCAGGCCTGCGACCGGCACATATGCCGTCCCGGGGCGGGCGGGCGGCGTGGCGAGCGCCGTTTTCACGAGCGGGCCGGTGCGGCCGGCCATTGTGAGGGCAGTACCACGCGACGGAGCCGCAACGGCCATCCGCTGCGGTGCTGCCGGAATTGCCATCTGAGCGACCTTGGTCTTCGGACCCGAGGTCGCCAGCTTCGCATGCAGCATTTTGGCCTCAGGCATCTTGGCCTCGGCAGTCGATGCGACGCCGCGCTTCGACGAGGAGCCATTCGCAGGGGCGGCAAAGGAGGCGAGGCGCATCGACGGTGGTGCGATGTCGAGCGGTGCGGATTCTCTCGCCTTCGGAGCGGCATGGGCCATCTGCATGACGGGCGCCGAACGCATGGGGACGGTCGGCTGGAACCCATTCGACCGGGCGGTCGTGGGCTGCAGGGCCGCCGGCACGGCGACGTGGGAACCACCCGCCACCAGCACCGGCGCGGACCGGGCAGGACGCGGAGTGGGCGCGGCGTCTTCCTCCTCCACGGCCGGCTTGAAGGCCAGGGCAGGACGCTGCGCGCGCTCGAACCGCTCCGGCTCGGCATCGGGTCCGAGATCGGCCATCATGACCGGTGAGCGGCCGCCGACATTGGCAGGCGCGCCATCGGTGCGCAGCGTCGCCATCAGCTTGCGGTCGTCGCTGCCGGCGGTGGAGGCCTTCCCGACATATTCTACCCGCACCTTCGCGGTGCCGCTGCGATGGAATTCCAGAGCCTGAGCCACCTCCTCCGACACGTCCATCACGCGGTTGGCATGGTACGGTCCGCGATCGTTGACGCGCACGATCATCGAATGGCGGTTCGCCAGGTTGGTCACTCGGACGTAGCTCGGCAAAGGCAGGGTCGGGTGAGCGGCCGCGATGGAGTGCCGATCGAACACCTCGCCATTGGCCGTCATTCGCCCGTGAAAGGCGCTGCCGTACCAGGAGGCAAGGCCCTCCCGGACATAGCCCTTGGCATCGTCACGCGGCACGTAGGTGCGCCCCGCCACCACATAGGGCTTTCCCGAGAAGCGGCGGCCGCCGCCTTTGGGAATGGCGTCGCCCTCCTGATAGAGGCGCGGGCTGGCCTTCACGCCGTATTTCGGATCGTAGGACGATGAGGAGGATCCTGCCGGACCAGCGAGCTTCTGGGTGTTCTGCGCGCAATTCGCGGTGGTCAATGCCACTACGGACACGGCGAGGAGGCGTACCAGGGGAAGCCCCGCCGGTTGAGCCGATCCGGCTTTCGTCGAACGCGCCATACCCAACCGCCCAGCACTCTCGCTCTCAAACGCCACACTGGCTGGGGAGCGGAAGAGCGATCCGGTCCGGCCGCCGAATGCCGCCGTGAACAGGCGACCCTCGATTGCACAGACAATTGTCGGGTTGACGTAAAGGAACCCTGAACGATGAAGGGAGACAGCCGCGCAAAGGCGTCCCTTGCTCATCGGTCACGTGCGAAGACGGCGCTATCGCTCTGTCATGCCGTTGAAAAAGGCGGATTGATCGCTGTGCATATCAGCTGAAGAAACGCTCCTCCGGCAAGCCGAAAAGGCGCGTCAGAAGCGAATGTGGCACCTGAGCATCGAAGCCCAAGTTGCTCATCTATCTATCTATCTTTCCCCTGTCGCCGGTCGGCCGCGACAGGGGAAGCGAGGTCAATGCTGGTTACGGTCGTTGAGTCCATCGATCGAGATCGTACCGCGCTGTTTGAACAGCAGGTCGAGGGCTTCGAGCATGAGCGCATGCATCTTGGTGCGCTCGGTATGGGCGAGGTCGCGCAGCTGATCGTAGACCGGCGGCTCCAGGTAGACCGACATCTGCCGGGCACGCTCCTTCAGGGTACTCGGCGTCTTTCGGGGTGGCGCGTGTCCCGTATCGAGCTTGACGATGTCGGCGGTCCTGGCCGGGGGGGCGGCTCCAGCGACGATGGAGGCGAGGTTCGGCCTAGGCGGCTTTGGCATGCTTGACGACCTGCATCCGCTTCTCGATCCAAGTCCAGAGCTTGCGCACTTCCGCCGCGGCCTGTCCCTTGGGATTGAATTCGGTGACGCCCTGACCGACGCCGATCGCATCCTGGTGATCGGTGCGCGCGACGATGTTCACGTCGGGCAGGATACCCAGCACGGCGAGGCCGTCGGCCGCGTCGCGGATACGGTAAGACCGCGGCGGGGTCTGGTTCAGCACGAAGGCGAACTTCTTCTCCAGCCGGTAGACCGCGGCCAGCGTCGGCTTGAAGGCGCGCAGGTCGGCCGGGGTGGGGCGGCAGGGGATGATGCAGAGGTCGGCCGCGCGAATGGCGGAAAGGGTGCCGGTGGAATCCACGCCCGGCGTATCGATGAAGACGTAATCGTAGGCCGATTGGCGGAGCTGGGCCATCACGGCCTCGATCTGCGTCGCATCGATCTGGGCGACCTCGGGACCGTCCACCGTACGGTGATCGAGCCAGTCGCTGATCGTCGCCTGGCGATCCATCTCCAGGATGCAGACAGACAGGCCGCGTTCCTGCGCCGCGACGGCCAAGGAGATGCACAACGTGCTCTTCCCGCTGCCCCCTTTTTGGGTGACGAAGGTGATGGCTTTCATCCTGGCGCCCTTTTCTCGTCCTGAGATGTCATGTCCTGCCGCGCTGGGCGGCTCATCGAGCCACATGCCTCGGTTGATCACCTGACGCGCTTGAATTCGCCCCGTGACACCAGGATGCCCTGACCCCGGTGTTTGGCCGATCATGGTTAATCAAGGGTTAAAACCCTGTCCGGGTATCGCCCGATGCCGTGATCCAAGGATCAGACGCCGTCATCCGCACTCGCGAACTCGCCCGTCCCGGCGGCACCATAAATCAATTTCAAGTTGCTATTCATTCCCGCACAGCGTGTCCGCCTCTTCCAAACGGCCAATTTTACCACTAAGATACGGTATTGATCGAGGTTGGATAAACCGGAATTCAACTTCAAGTAATTTTCCAATCGCCGAGATCTCGCCCTTTTCCGTCGATCCGCCTTCACACGTCTCGTCGTCAACGACCCGTCCCGGCGGCTCAGGAGATCCATGCCTCGGCGCACGAGCCCCCTCCCCGACGATAGCGACGACATACAGGCCGCGCTCGATGCATCGGGCGTCATCGGCGTCTGGACCCATGACGTCTGGACGGACCGGATCGCAGTCTCCGCCGCCCTCGCGGGGGTGCTCGGCCTCGCCCCGGACGGGGCGTCGACGGGCCTGCCGCTGGAAGCCTTCCTAGCGACGATCCTCGACGAAGATCGGCTTCGCGTGGAGAACACCCTGCATGCCGCCAGCGAGGGCGGAGGATCGTTCGATATCGCCTTCAGGACGATTCGCGGCGAACGCCGGCTCAGCCTGCGCGGGCGGATCGACCGGGACGAAACCGGTCAGTGGGTCAGGGGTCTCGGAATCGTCATCGACCACACCGAGGAGAGGGTCGGCCTGAGCCCATCTGGTCGAGACGCCGAACAGGCGGTGAACCGCATGGCGGAACACGCCATTGCCCTTCATGGTCTCGCCGCCAGCCTTCAGCAGCCGAGGCTTGTCTCGCTTCTCGATACGCTGATGCGGGAAATCGGCTTCACCCTTGCCGATCATCTCGGGAGAGGTGAGCGACGGCGCAGCCATTGAGGATGCGGCGGGCTACCTATTCCGCGCGTTTTCGCAGGAGGTAGATGTCCATGATCCAGCCGTGGCGTGCCCGCGCCTCTGCACGGACGCGCCGGATCTCGGCGGCGACATCGCCGAGTCGGCCGGAGAGGATGATTTCGTCGTCGCTCCCGAGATAGGCGCCCCAATAGATCGTCAGGTCCGGATCGAGATGGGCGAAGGTCGGATCGCCATCGAGCATCACCACGGTGGTGTCGGCATCCGCGGAGAGGCCTCCGGCGATCTGGCGCCCGGTGGTGATCTGCACCGGCGCGCCGATGCGGTTGAGGGCGATGCGGTGGCTCGCCGCGAGCGCCTGGACGCTGGTGATGCCGGGGATCACCCGATAGTCGAAGACGAGGCGGCCTCGTGCCACGATCCGGTCGATGATGCGCAGGGTGCTGTCGTAGAGCGACGGGTCGCCCCAGACCAGGAAGGCACCGCACCCGTCCTCACCCAATTCGCGCGTGATCATCGCCTCGTAGAGGGCGGCACGGGCGCTGTGCCAATCCTCGACGGCAACGCCGTAATCGGCAGGGTTGCGGTCGCGTGCCGGGTCCTGGGCCTCGACGATGCGGTAGGGCCGCCCTTCGATGTAGCGCTCGCAGATATCGCGGCGCAGATCGATGAGGTCGGCTTTCTCTCCTCCCTTGTCGAGGACGAAGATCACATCCACCGTGTTCAAGGCGCGGATCGCCTGGATCGTGACGTGCTCCGGATTTCCGGTGCCGATGCCGATCACGAGGATCTGTCTCACGTGTGAAGCCTCCCGACATGCGATCGCCCTGCGATCGGCTCTGTCGCGGGCGCATGCCCTATGCTAGGCTCGGCGTCGACATGAAACTTGACCGGCCCAATCTGGACCGGGGCCTCGCGCTCTGGCTGATGGCGGTGATCGTCACGATCGCCGGCTTCTGCATGTCGTCGCCCGCGAGTGCCCATACCGGCCACGGCCACGATGGCGGCGCTCATGTCGAGCGGGTCCAGCCTCCGATCGCTCACGATGCGAAAGCGGTCCTGGCGGCAATAGCCGAGATCGGCATGCCCGCCGTGGTATCGGATGTAGCGGTGTCCGTCCTACGGGCCGAACCCCATTTCGGCTGCACCGGTCCCTGCTGCACCGGCGGCTGCGGAGCCGCCTGCTGCTGCGCCATCGGCTTGGCACCGGCCGATGGGGATGTCGCCTCCGCTCCCGGCCTGACCGACCCTGTTCCCACGGGCGCTGTCGCTGCCCGGACGGATGTCGCCCCGGATTCCCTGTCCGAACCGCCGAGATCCTTCGCCTGATGTAACGACGGCCTTCCCGCCCGGCTGCCTGCCGGCCTCGCGTGGAAAGCCGTTTCCAGCTTCAGCGGCGTTAAGGTTCTCGCATCATGTCCTTCGTTTTTCCGGTCGCCCTGCGCGTCGTCGCAGCGTGCGCCATCGCATGGGCAGGCCTGTCCGGACCGGTCCTCTCCCATGAGGGGCATTCCCACGGCGACGAGGCCCCTCTCCTGCCCGTCACGGCAGCGGCACCGCGGGCGGAAGCCCGATCGGAGCGCTACGAGCTCGTCACCACGGTGCAGGGCAACGACCTCGTCTTCTACCTCGACGCGTTCGAGACCAACGCGCCGGTCACCGACGCCATCCTCGCCCTCTCGACGCCGAACGGGCGCAGAACGGCCGAGATTCAAACCGATGGCACCTACCGGCTCTCGGCGCCCTGGCTCGAGGAAACCGACCATCACGATCTCATCGTCGCGGTGACGGTGGAGGGCAGCACCGACATCCTCTCCCTCGATCTCGACCGTCCGCTCGCCAAAAGCCCGGCGGCCAAGCCCGAGATCTCAGCCACGGCCTCCTGGGCCGACCGTCTGAAGCACCAGCCGCCCTCCGTCACCGCAGCCGGCGGCTTCCTCCTCGGCCTCGGCGCCGTCGTCCTGTTCCGGCGCCGCCGCACGATCCCCATCGTCGTCGTCCTTGCCGTCACGGCGACGATCGTGCTGGGCAGCGCCGCACTCGCGCATGAGGGCCACGATTCCGCGCCGGCGGAGGGCGGGATGATGGCGGCCCCGGCCGCGGGCAGCACCGACCGGGCCAAGCGTCTCACGGACGGATCGATCTTCGTGCCGAAATCCCTGCAGCGGCTCCTCATCCTGCGCACCGCCATGACGGCGACGGAAACCGTCGCCCGCACCGTGGCCCTGCCCGGCCGGGTCATCGCCGATCCCAATGCCAGCGGCGTGGTGCAATCCTCCGTCGGCGGCCGTCTGGCCCCTCCGGAGAGGGGTTTCCCACGCCTCGGAACCCGGGTGAAACGCGGTGAGATCCTGGCCACCGTCACGCCTCCGGTCCAGGCGGTGGACGTCTCGGACATGCGCCAGCGCCAGGGCGAACTCGACCAGCAGATCGCGATCCTCGATCGGCGCGTGACCCGGTTCGAGCGGCTGGCGGGGACGGGGGCCGTGGCCCAGACCCAGCTCGACGATGCCCGCTCCGAGCGAGACGGGCTCAAGGACCGCCGTGCGGCCCTCGACGCCGTGCGTGGATCGCCCGAGGCGCTGGTCGCGCCCGTGGATGGGGTCATCGCCGAGGCCAGCGCCACCGCAGGCGCCATGGCGGCCCCCGGCACTATCGTCTTCCGCATCGTCGATCCGGCGAAGCTCTGGGTCGAGGCCTTGAGCTTCGAGGCGCTGGCGCCCGAAGGCGCGGCGACCGCCCGCCTCGGAGACGGGCGCACCCTGGCGCTGACCTATCGCGGGGCCGGCCTCGCCGACCGCAATCAGGCCGTGCCGGTGCAGTTCGCGGTGACCGGTGACCCGGCCGGCTTGCGGCTCGGGCAGTTCCTCACCGTCCACGCTGCACTGACGGGGGAGCGGTCCGGTCTCGCGGTGCCGCGCTCCGGCGTCCTGCGCGCCGAGGGCGGCAGCGTCGTCTACGAGCATGTCGGTGCGGAGCGCTTCGTGGCGCGCGCCGTCCGCACGGATTCCCTCGATGCCGACCGGACGCTCATCGCCGACGGTCTGGAGCCGGGACGTCGCGTCGTCGTCCAGGGCGCCGAACTCCTCGACCAGATCCGCTGAGGAGAAAGCCCCATGTTCGGCCTCATCGTCGCGCAGTCGCTGCGCAACCGCCTGCTCGTGCTGGCCCTCGCCTTCGCCCTGGTCCTCACCGGCGCTCTTTCCCTCGCGCGCCTGCCCGTCGACGTCCTTCCCGATCTCAACCGGCCCACCGTCACCATCCTGACCGAGGCCGAAGGGCTCGCTCCCTCTGAAGTCGAGCAGCGGGTGACCTACCCGATCGAGACCCGCATGAACGGCCTTCCCGGCGTCAGCCGGGTCCGCTCGGTCTCCGGTATCGGCCTCTCCATCGTCACCGTGGAGTTCGATTGGGACACCGACCTGTTCCGCGACCGGCAATTCGTGAATGAGCGGCTGGCGCTCGCGCGCTCGGAACTGCCGCCGAACGTGATCCCGCAGATGGGGCCGGTCTCCTCGATCATGGGCGGCATCCTGCTCGTGGCGGTGACGTCGAAATCGGCGACGCCGATGCAGATGCGCGAGACCGCCGATTTCACCTTGCGCCCGCGCCTGCTCTCGATCCCTGGCGTAGCGCAGGTGATCCCCATCGGCGGCGAGGTGCGCCAGTTCCGGGTCGCGCCGAACCCCAGCGCCATGCGAGCGCTCGGCGTCACCGATGAGGCCCTCGCCCGCGCGCTTCAGAATTACGGCGGCAATGCCGGCGGCGGTTATTCCGAAGCCGGAGGTCGCGAGGTCCTGATCCGGGCGCTCGGCCGTACCACCGATCTCGACGACCTGCGCAATCTCGTCGTCACGACGCCGGGCGGGCCGATCTACCTGCGGCAGGTCGCCGATATCGGCTTCGGAGCTCGCCCGAAGCGCGGCGACGGCGGCTTCATGGGCAATCCCGCCGTGGTGATTTCCATCGAGAAGCAGCCGGGCATCGACACCGTGCGCCTGACCCGCGAGGTCGAGGCCGCGCTCAAGGAGATCGGCCCCTCCCTGCCCCACGGCATCGAGGCTGGTAGCGTCCTGTTCCGGCAGGCGGATTTCATCGAGACGTCGCTTCGCAACGTCGTCACGGTGCTGATCGAGGCCGTGGCCGTGGTGGCGGTGGTGCTGTTCGTCTTCCTGATGAATGTCAGGACCACCCTGATCTCCCTCGCCGCCATTCCCGTCTCGATTCTCGCCACCGCCACGGTGTTCTCGCTGCTCGGCCTCTCCATCAACACGATGACGCTCGGCGGCCTCGCCATCGCCATCGGCGAGTTGGTGGACGACGCCGTGGTCGACGTGGAGAACATCCTGCGGCGCCTGCGCGACAACAGGGCCGACGGTTCGCCGCGCACCTCCTTCGCGGTCATCGTCGATGCCTCGAACGAAGTGCGCTCCGGCATCGTCTACGCCACCATCATCATCTGCCTCGTCTTCGTGCCGCTCTTCGCCCTTTCGGGCATCGAGGGCCGGCTCTTCGCGCCCCTGGGCCAAGCCTACATCATCGCCATCCTGTCGAGTCTCGTCGTCTCGCTGACCCTGACGCCCGCCCTCTCCTCGTGGCTGCTTCCCGGCCTCAAGAGCCTCGATCATCCCGAGAGCCGGCTGATCCGCAGCCTCAAGCGAGCCAACGGCCGTCTCGTCGAGACGGCCTTCGCCCATCAGCGCCTCGCCATGGCCTGTGCGATCCTCGCGGTCGCCGCCGCCGGCTACGGCGCGGGGCTGTTGCCACGCGCCTTCCTGCCGACCTTCAACGAGGGCTCGTTCACGGTCACCACCACCTTCACGCCCGGCATCTCGCTCGCCGAATCCGCCCGCGTCGGCGCCATCGCCGAGCGCCTGCTGATGGACATCCCGGAGGTCGACAAGGTCGGGCGCCGCACGGGGCGCGCCGAACTCGACGAGCATGCCGAGGGGGTCCATTCCACCGACCTCGAAATCCGCCTGAAGCCCGGCGGGCGCGAGCGTGACGCCATCGTCGCCGATATCAGGGGACGGCTCGCCGTTCTGCCGGTCACGGTGAATGTCGGCCAGCCGATCTCGCACCGGCTCGACCACATGCTCTCCGGCGTTCGGGCCGAGATCGCCCTCAAACTGTTCGGCGAGGATCTCGACGCGCTGCGCCGCACCGCCGAATCCCTGCGCGAAACCCTGTCCGCCATTCCGGGCGTCGCCGACCTTCAGGTCGAGCGGCAGGTGCGCGTTCCCCAGATCGAGGTGCGCGTCGACCCGGCCAAGGCCGCCCTCTACGGCATCTCGCCGGCGACGGTGGTGGATACGGTGGGGCAGCTCGCCAATGGCCGCGTGGTCTCGACCCTGGTGGACGGCCTGCGCCGCTTCGACGTGGTCCTACGGCTGCCCGAGAGCGGCCGCTCCATGGCCGCCCTGCGCGAGCTCCTCATCGAGACGCCGTCGGGCTGGGTGCCCGCCCACGCCCTCGCCGATATCGCCGAGCGCGACGGCCCCAACCAGATCCTGCGCGAGAACGGCCGCCGCCGCATCGTGGTCCAGGCCAACACCGAGCCGGGCTCGGACGGGTCGAAGGTCGCCGCCGATATCGAGCGAGCCCTGGCGCGGACGACGTTGCCGGAGGGGATCAGTGCGCGCCTCGAAGGCGCGTTCGAGGCACAAGGGGAGGCCACCCGCCGGATCGGCCTCCTCGGCCTCGTCTCCTTCGCGCTGGTCTTCGCGCTCCTGGCGAGCCGCTACCGCTCGGGCGTGCTGGCCCTCATCGTCATGGGCAACGTGCCGCTCGCCCTGATCGGCAGCGTCGTCGCCCTCACCATCGCCGGCCTGCCGCTCTCGGTGGCCTCGATGATCGGCTTCGTGACGCTCACCGGCATCGTCGCCCGCAACGGCATCCTGAAGATCAGCCACGTCCTGAATCTCGGCCTCAACGAGGGGCTACCCTTCGGCCCCGCCCTGGTCCTGCGCGCGAGCAACGAGCGCCTCGTGCCCGTGCTGATGACGGCACTCGCCGCCGGCATCGCCCTGGTGCCGCTCCTCGTGGACGGGACGGCCCCGGGCAAGGAGATCCTGCACCCGGTCGCGGTGACGATCTTCGGAGGACTCATCAGTGCGACGCTGCTCGACGCGGTACTGACGCCGGTCCTGATGCTGCGCTTCGGCGGCCCCGCCTTCGGACGCCTGCGCGAAGCGCCCGACGATGAGGCCCCCGCCCCGGCCGGAGCCACGCCCTCCCCGCCCGCAACCTTCTGACGACAGGAAACTCCCATGACACCGATGAAACTCGCCGCCATCCTGGCTTTGAGCCTCTCCAATCCGCTCCTCAACCTCCCCGCGATCGGTGCCGAACACCGCCACGAGGACGGCACCACCCATACCGACAGCCATGACCACGCCCCCCGCACTCCCGCGAAGGGCAAGGCCGCCGACACGCCTGCGACGCGCGCCTTCAAAGAGGCGAGCATGCGCATGCACGGCGACATGGACATCCGCTATTCCGGAGATGTCGACCGCGATTTCGCCGCCGGCATGATCCCGCATCACAAGGGTGCCCTGGCGATGGCGAAGATCGCGCTCCAGCATTCGAAGGATCCCGAAGTCCGCACCTTGGCGGAAGCCATCGTCAAGGCGCAGGAGAGCGAGATCGCGCAGATGGAAGCCATCCTGAAGCGCACCGATCCTGCGAAGAAGTGAGGTCTCCGCCCCTCGCCTGAACAGGCCCCATCGCCGGCGGGTCTCCGGCAGGTCACTTGGCCGCACGCCCCCTGGTCCCCCCTGCGAGCAGAGCTATCTGGAACGCCTCCAGACTGATCACTCAGTGCCGGCAGGAGGCGACTCGAGGATGAGCATTCCTATCACTCTGACCGTCAACGGCATCGCCCGCAGCCTCGTCATCGAAGATGCGCGGGTGACCCTGCTCGATCTTTTGCGGGAGCGGCTCGACCTCACCGGCTCGAAGAAGGGCTGCGACCGAGGGCAATGCGGTGCCTGCACCATCCTCCTCGATGGAATGCGGGTGAATTCCTGCCTCGCTCTGGCGGTGAGCCATGACGGTTGCTCGATCACCACGATCGAAGGTCTGGCCGGGCCCGATGGGTTGCACCCGGTCCAGGCGGCCTTCCTCACCCATGACGGGTTCCAGTGCGGCTTCTGCACGCCGGGGCAGGTCATGAGCGCGGTGGGCCTGATCCAGGAGGGTCACGCGGGTGACGATCCCGAGCGCATACGCGAAGGCATGAGCGGCAACTTGTGTCGATGCGGCGCCTATGCCGGCATCACCGAGGCGGTGCTTGCAGCCCACGGGGTCATGACCGGCCCGGACGTTCTGCCCGGCGGCTACGTTCAGGAGGATGCGGCGTGAACCGGTTCGATTACGTTCGCGCCTCGTCGGTGGCCGACGCGGTCGCCGCCTTCGGTCCGGGCACGCAATATCTCGCGTCAGGCACCAACCTCCTCGACCTAATGAAGGGCGGAATCACCCGTCCGGAGCGCATCGTCGACATCAGCCGTGTGCCGGGACTCGACGCCGTCGTGCGCCTTCCCGATGGGGCGACCCGCATCGGCGCTCTGGTGCGCAACAGCGCCCTGGCCCACGATCCGACCTTCGCCCAATCCTATCCCGCCGTGGCCGAAGCCCTGCTCTCGGGTGCCTCGGCGCAGTTGCGCAACGCCGCGACGACGGCGGGCAACGTCCTCCAGCGGACGCGCTGCCAGTATTTCTACGACCCCGCCAGCGCCTGCAACAAGCGCGCGCCGGGGGCCGGCTGCGAAGCGATCGGCGGCGAAACGCGGACCCACGCCATCCTCGGCTGGAGCGAGCATTGCATCGCCACCCACCCGTCCGATCTCTGCGTACCGCTGGTCGCCCTCGACGCGGTGGTGGAGATCGAAGGACCGAATGGCGCTCGCGAGATGCCGCTGGAGAGTTTTCATCGCCTCCCGGGCGAGCAGCCCGAGCGGGAGACCGAATTGGCTCCGGGCGAACTCGTCGTCGCCATCAGGCTGCCTCCCGAGGCGTCCTCCCTCGCGACCCATTCGCGCTATCTCAAGCTGCGGGAGCGGACGTCCTACGCCTTCGCGCTGGTGTCGGTCGCCGCCGCCCTGCGGATCCAGGCGGGCCGCATCGCGGATGCGCGGATCGCACTCGGTAGCGTCGCCCTCAAGCCCTGGCGGGCCCGCGAGGCGGAGAGCCTTCTCGCTGGCCGTGAACCGACCCCGGACCTGTTCGCCGAGGCGGCCGACATCGCCCTCGCCGACGCGAAGCCGTCCGGTGACAATGCGGCCAAGGTCGAACTCGCGCGGCGCGTCGTGCGGCGTGCGCTCGCCCTTGCCCTGGCCGGAACGCCCGATCGTGTCCCCGCTCTGCCCGCCAGCCCCTTCTCGGGAGCGACCCATGATTCCTGAGCGCGAAACCTCAAACCGCATGCGCCACGGCGCCTCCATCGGCCAGCCGGCGACCCGCAGGGACGGCGAGGCCAAGGTGACGGGCGCCGCCCGTTACACCGCCGATTTCAAGCCGGACGGGATGCTCCATGCCGTCATGGCGGTGAGCACCATCGCCAAGGGCCGGGTCACGCATCTCGACATGGAGGCGGCGAAAGCCCATCCCGGCGTTAAGGCGGTGATGACCCCCGACAACGCGCCGGCGCTCGCTAAATCCCCGGACGAGAAGGACAATCCCTTCAGCTTCCGGCTCAACCTGCTGCAGAACCACGAGGTTCGCTACGCGCACCAGCCGATCGCGGTGGTGATCGCCACGACGCTGGAGGCCGCCACCGAGGGGGCCGTCCTGCTGGCGCCGCGCTACGCCGCCGAGACCCCGCATGTGGGCCTCGATGCGAGTGAACCCTTCGTGCCGGGAACCATCGGCGCCGGTTCGGCGACCTCGGAGGGGATCGGCGACGTCGAGGCCGGCATGGAGGCGGCCGAGGCCCGCCTCGTCGCCACCTACGAGACGGCGGCGCAGTATCACAACGCCCTGGAGCCGCATTCCACGGTGGCGCGATGGGACGGCGACAAACTAGTTCTCTACACTCCGACTCAGGCGCTCTGGGTCGCCAAGGGTCGCATCGCGGGGCTGCTCGGCATTCCGCCGGAGAATATCCACATCGTCAGCCACTATCTCGGCGGCGGCTTCGGCTCGAAGGGCTTCCTGTCCGCGCCGCAGATTCTCGGGATCATGGCGGCAAAGCTCGTGGGCAGGCCGGTGAAGCTCGTCACCCGGCGTGAGCAGATGTTCGGTCCGGTCGGCCATCGCGCAGAGACGCGCCAAACCCTGACCCTCGGGGCGAAGCGCGACGGCTCGCTGACCGCCTACCATCACCACACCCTGACCCAGACCAGCGCCTATGACGATTTCTTCGAACCGTCCGGCATCATCTCGCGCCACCTCTATGCCTCGCCCGCCATCGCGACGACGCATGAAGGCGTGCGCGGCGATATCGGCACGCCGATCTTCATGCGCGCGCCGGGCGAGGCCTCGGGCAGCGTCGCGGTGGAGAGCGCCCTCGACGAGCTTGCCCATACGCTCGGGATCGACCCGCTGGAGCTGCGCCTCAAGAACTACGCCGAGGTCGAGCCGATCACCGGAAAGCCGTTTTCTTCGAAGGCCTTGCGCGAATGCTACGCCCAGGGAGCAGAGCGGTTCGGCTGGGACGGGCGCCCTCTGGCGCCGCGGCGGATGCGGGATGCGGACGGCCTTCTCGTCGGCTGGGGGCTCGGCACCGCGACCTATCCGGCCAGCATGTTCCAGGGTGAGGCGCGGGCGACGATCCGGGCCGACGGCAGCGCACTGATCGAGACCGCGGCCCACGATATGGGCCAGGGCGCCTGGACCGTGCTCGCCCAGATCGCCGCCGACGGCACCGGTCTGCCGATGGAGCGGATCGACCTGCGGATCGGAGAATCCGACCTGCCCAATGGCGGGCTCGCCGGCGGCTCCACCGGCACGGCGACCTCCGGCATGGCGGTCCACAACGCGGCGAAGGCGGCGATCGCGCAGCTCTCCGAGCTGGCCACCAGCGATCCCGCCTCCCCCCTCTACGGGGCCGGCAATGCCGGCGTGATCGCCTCGGACGGACGCATCGCCCGCGCCGACGACCCGGCCCGGTCGGAGAGCTTCGCGGAGATTCTGGCGCGCGCCGGCCGGGATTCCGTCGTCGCCAAGGGACAGGGCGCCGGCGACCCGGCAGCGCAAAAAACCTATGCGATGCATGCACATGGGGCAGTTTATGCCGAAGTGAAGGTCGATCCCGATCTGGGCCAGATCCGGGTGACCCGCCTCGTCGGCGCCTTCGCGGCCGGGCGCGTCGTCAACCCGCGCCTCGTGCGCAGCCAGTATTACGGCGGCATGATCTGGGGGGTCTCCCTCGCCCTCCACGAACATGCGGTGATGGATCGCCGTTCGGGCCGGATCATGAACGCGAACCTCGCCGATTATCATGTGCCGGTGAACGCCGACATTCCGTTCGTGGAGGCGATCCTGGTGGAGGAGCACGACCCGCACGTGAACGCTCTCGGGATCAAGGGCGTGGGCGAACTCGGTATCGTCGGGACGGCCGGGGCCATCGCCAACGCCATCTGGCATGCTACCGGCATACGGGTGCGGGAGATCCCGATCACCCTCGACAAACTGCTGGATTGAGGCGCGCGAGACGCCCGATCGTGGGGCGCCGGAGGCCGGATTGCGGGGGTTCAAGGCCGGATCGCGGGGCGCTGAGCCGATCGCCGAGTCTCGCCGCGATCCGGCTCAGATCGGGCGGAGGCGGCGCCTCTCGCGCGCATCGTCCATGGCCGCCGGAATACCGCTGAGCACACGGAGCGGGTGGGTGCGGACCGTGCGGAACCCATTCGGGATCGGGCCGCAACCGATGCAGACCGCATAGGTCCAGCGCAGCCAGAGGCTGGTGTTCTGCCGGTCGATTCCATCCTGGCGCTTTCGCGCCTCGGCGATGGCGGCCTTGATTTCGGCGGCCCTCTCATCGCTGACCGCCCGTCGTTGCTGAGCCGTGACGCTCGGCGGGTTCTGTCCCGGCTCTGCGCGGCAGGGCGATGACAAGACGCCTGCCACCGCCAACAATCCCAAGATCCATCGCATGCGTGCCTCCGAAATCGCGGACGGCATTCCCCGTTTTCGGGACGCTACGGACGAGGCCGCGGAAAAGTTTCGGATCTCGGATCGTCGCGGACAATTCCGCACCATCGGAGCGGAGTTCCGCAGCCTGTCGCGGGCCCGCCTTCGAAGTTCGAGCACCTGTCGCGACCTCGCCTCGAACCTGACGAAGCCAGCCTAGACCACCAGCAGGTCCGCGAAGGTCAGCGCCACCTTCGTGTCGAGCACCGCGATGGTGAGGGCTCGGCCCGCTCCGCTTCCATCGGCATCGTAGGCGAGGATGCCGGTCTCGTGGTCGTAGAGAACGCGATCATCCGCATCGACCGCGCCCGACGCGACATCCTTGAACACGGATTCGGCGAGCGTGCCGCCGCCGAGGGCGGTGAAGATCTTGGCCGAGAGCGCGACGACATCGTCGGTGAGGGAGAAATCGCGGATGTGATCGACATTGCCGGTGCCGGGCCTGGTCCGGAACAGGAAGGTGTCGTCCCCCGCGCCCCCCGTCAGGACGTCGTTGCCGCCCCCTCCCGTCAGCGTATTGGCGCCGCCATTGCCGGTGATGACGTTGGCTCGGGCATTGCCGAAGCCGTCGAGAGCCTCGGTGCCGAGGAGCTTGAGGTTCTCGATGGAAGTTCCGAGCCGGTAGCTCACCGTGCTCAGAACCCGGTCCGCCCCCGCTCCCGCGGCCTCCTCGATGATGTCGAGGCCGTCGGTGACGTAGGTATCGTTGCCGAGGCCGCCGCTCAGGCGGTCGGCTCCCCCCGCACCGTCGAGCCGGTTGGCGCCGTCGTTGCCGATGAGGATGTCGTCGCCGGAACCGCCCTTCGCCTTCTCGATGGCGACGCCGTTGGCGATGGTGAAGCCGCCGGTCAGGGTCTCTGAGGTGGAGAGCCAGCCGCCCCCGCCGATCTCGGCCTTCAGGGTCGCAGCGCGCAGGTCGATCTTGGCCGAACTCGCGCCGTCATAGACGATCGTATCGGAGCCGCCGGTATCCCAGATCGTGGTGTAACCGTGGTTGGCGTCGACATCGTCGCCGAAGCGATAGACGTCGTTGCCGGTGTTGTGGGCGCGCGCGCCGTAGAGGTGCTGCAGCGCCGCGATGTCGATGGCGCCGAAGGAGCCCGGCTGGGCGTTGAGCGCGGTATTCTCGTCGCGTTCGGGCGTGAACGGGTTGTCCTCGCCCCAGAACGGAGAGATGTAGCCCATCACCGTGTAGATCTGGGAATTGAGGTTGCCGGTGCCGACATCGCCCGGCTCGACAACGCCCGGCAGCCTGCCGTTCTCGCCGTCATGCGGATGGCCGAGGCCGAGGCTGTGGCCGATCTCGTGGATCCAGGTTTCGGAATAGGTGCCGAGGCGGATCACGTCGGCGGCGGCCTCGACACTCTCCGGATCGATGCCCACGGCGGTTTCCAGCGAGGTGATACCGGGAGAGGGCGTACCGGATTCGCCGCCGCCGCCGACATCGAGACGCTGGACGAGTTGGGCCTGAGCCGCATCGCCTTCGACGAAGTCGAGATTCGCGACGCTGCTGACGCCGTCGTAGATCTCCTTGTAGAACGCCTTCCAGTCGCCCTCGTCGAAATCGTTGATCCCGTTGGCGTCGATGTCCTGCGACTTGAACCCATAGGTCAAGGTCGTGGCGTTCCAGGCGCCGTCGAGGATGAGACTGTCCACCACGGCATTCCCCGTCAGGGCGACAGGTCTGTAGAGGTCGGCCATGAGGCGGTCTGTCCTGAGGGTGATCGCGGTCGCGGCCGTCTGATCCGGCCGCGCCGGTCTCTAAGCACGGTGCCCTGTCGCGAACAATCGACGAGGCCGGCCGCCCTCGATTCGTGCCGGCTTCGGGCGAGACGTGGTTGACGAGGTCTGAAACAGGCCCGGCGCAGTCGCGCTAGAGCCGCGTCGGCCCGGACGCATGGGCGTCCAACCACCCCAGCCCGTCCCCGGTCGCCCCGCGCGGATTGTATTCGCAGCCCACGCTCCCGGCATAGCCGAGCCGGTCGAGTTCGGCGAAGACGAAGGCGTCGTTCACCTCGCCCGTCCCCGGTTCGTGCCGCGCCGGCACGCTTGCGATCTGGACATGGCCGATCAGCGGCAGCAGGTGCGCCAGTCGCGTGGTCACGTCGCCGTGCAGGATCTGGCAATGGAAGACGTCGAACTGGAGCTTGAGATTGGTGGCCCCTTCCGCGCGCAGCGCCGCGACGAGGGCGGCGGCGGCATCGACATCGTCGAGGAAGTAGCCGGGCATGGAGCGGCGGTTGATCGGCTCGATCAGGAGATCGAGCCCGTGCTCGGCGAGGCGACCGGCGGCGTGAAGCAGGGAGCGGCGATAGGCATCCATGGCGCGCGCGTCGCGCCACTCGGCGATGCCCGCCATCATGTGCAGGCGCGGGCAGCCGGTGGCCAGCGCATAGGCGAGCGCCGTCTCGATCCCCTCGGCCACTGCGTCGAACCGGCCGGGCAAGGCGGCGAGCCCGCGCTCCCCGGCTGCCCAGTCGCCCGGCGGCATGTTGAACAGGACGAGGTCGAGCCCGCTGGCGGCGAGGCGCCGGGCGATCGCCGCCGGCGGGTGGTCGTAGGGAAACAGCATCTCGACGGCGGTGAAGCCGGCACGGGCGGCGGCCTCGAACCGGTCGAGGAAGGCGTGCTCGGTGAAGAGCAGGGTCAGGTTCGCGGCAAAGCGCGGCATGGCGGGCCTCGATCTCGATCCGTCTCGAACTCGGCGGAGCTCAATCCCGGATGAGCTTGCCCGTATAGACCACGGGGCCGGTCGGCAGGCCGGTTGCCGAGCCGTTCGGCGGCTCGACCGAGACCGCGAAGACGCCCTCGCCGCGCCGGGCCGCCTCCGAGCCGGCGGGCAGGGTCAGGCGGGCCGCATCCTTGCCGATCAGGCCCAGCGATTTCGGCGTCTTGTCCGCCCCCACATACCAGAGTTCGAGGCTGTGCCCCGCCGGGGCCTCGGCGCCGACCGGGCGCACCCGCACCGTCCCCGCCGCCGTATCGATGCTGACGATGAGGGCCGGAGCCTCGCCGCCGCTGCTGACCACGGCGACGTAGCGCGCCTCGCCGGGACCTGGCTCTCCGACTCCGCCGGGGCGTGGACCGACGGCGATGAACAGAGCGAGCCCGGCCGCCAGCGCGGCGGCACCGGCCGTGGCGGCGCGCCACAGGCCGAGCTTTCGCGACAGGGAGGCCACGCGATTGTCGTTCGCGGCCGGAGACGGCGAGGTCCGGGCCGGCAGCGCGCGCAGGATCGCCGGCCAGACGCCCGGACCCGGCTCGCTCTCGGGCACGATGTCGGCGAGGGGCGCCAGACGGCGCTCCCAATCCCGCACGGCGGCGCGCGCCGCCGGGTCGACGGCGAGTTCGAGATCCATCGCAGCACGCGCGTCGGCGTCGAGCGTGCCGATCACGTATTCGGCGGCGCGCAGATCGCGCTCGGCGGGGTCCTCGGTCATGCCGGCCCCTCCAGGCAGCCGCGGAGGGCCGCGAGCCCGCGATGCAGCCAGGTCTTGATGGTGTTGACCGGCCGCTCGAACCGCTCGGCCAGTTCCTCCCGCGAGAATCCCTCGCAATAGGCGAGCACGACGCAGTCGCGCTGCGTCGCGTCGAGGCGGGACAGGCAGGTGCGCAGGGCGTCGCGCCCCAGGATCGCACCTTCATTGTCGTGGGGATCGGCCAGCCGCTCCACCCAGTCCACTCCGTCCTCGGTCACCGGCCCCTGAACCTCTCCCTTGCGGCGAACCCCGTCGATCGCCCGGTTTCGGGCGATGGTACAGAGCCAGGGCAACGGGCGGCCCGCCTCCGGAGAGAACGAGCCGGCATTTTGCCAGATCCGGAGGTAGACATCCTGAAGCACATCTTCGGCCATGCCACGATCCCGCTGGATACGGAGCACGATGCCGAAAAGTTTCGGGGCGGTGAGATCGTAGAGCGCTCGCAGAGCCTGCTCGTTGCCGGATGCGACCGCCGAGATCAGGCGCGCCAGTGCCACATCGTCACGCAAGGGTCGGGGCGTCCTCTGTGCGCGACATGGTGAAGCCGTTCGATCTGTCGGGAACGTTACCGACGAGTCTTAATCGAGCGACGGCGCGCAGGCTACCGCATGGCGCGCAATCGATGTGGATCGACGCGCCTCTCTCCGGTCCGGCCCGCGCAAGGGAGCATCGAGAGGCGCATGAAGGGGTGCTCATGAGTGCAAGCACATGACTGAAAGCGTTCGCACGGTTGCGCCTGCGTGGGTGTTCGACGGCGAGCCGGCGACCTATCTCTGGACGGAGCCCGGCGATCCTTCGAGGATGCGGAGCCACGGGTCTTCCGGAGACCGCGCTTCGAGAGGCGGCGCTCCTGGACGAAGGACAAGGAAGCGGGATCGATGACGTCGCACGGAGACTGGAAAATTCCCGCCGCCGTGCAGCCCAAGGCCGGCGACTACGCCTACGACCTCGACCGGGCGCTGTCGGCGATCGTGTCGCTCTCCACGCGCATCCCGCCGGAGGCGTTCACCGCCGAGACCCTGGGCACGGAGCGCGCCGGCAACGGCGTGGTGATCCGCGACGACGGCCTCGTCCTCACCATCGGCTACCTCGTGACCGAGGCCGAGAGCGTCTGGATGACGACGCATGACGGACGCTCGGTCCCCGGCCACGTGGTCGGCTTCGACGCCGTGACCGGGTTCGGCCTCGTCCAGGCCCTGGGCGACCTGAAGCTGCCGCCGCTTCCGATCGGGCGTTCGGACAGCCTGAAGATCGGCGACAAGGCGGTGGTGGCCGGAGCCGGGGGCCGCACGCGCAGCGTCGCCGCCAAGCTGATCGCGCGCCAGGAATTCGCCGGCTACTGGGAATACGTCCTCGACGAAGCCCTGTTCACCGCGCCCTCGCATCCGCATTGGGGCGGCACGGCCCTGATCGGCCCGGCGGGCGACCTGCTCGGCATCGGCTCGCTGCAACTGCAGCAGGGCGGGACCGACGGCCCGAAGGCGATCAACCTCGTCGTGCCCATCGATCTCCTGCCGCCGATCCTCGACGACCTCACCAATCGCGGGCGGGCGGATCGCCCGACCCGGCCCTGGCTCGGCCTCTATGCCAGCGACAGCGACGGCATGGTGGTGGTGATGGGCCTCGCCGATGACGGCCCGGCCGAGAGCGCCGACCTGCGCGTCGGCGACGTGCTCTCGGCGGTGGCGGGCGAGCCGGTGGAGGATCTCGTCGGGTTCTTCCGCCAGATCTGGGCGCTGGGCGAGGCCGGCGTGCGGGTGCCGCTGACGATCGAGCGCGACGGGCGCCCGATCAAGGTCACCGTGACGTCGAGCGACCGCGAGCGCTTCCTGGTCTCGCCGCAGCTGCATTGATCGGGGCGGGTCACGGGTCTATCCCGTGGCCATGACCGACCGAGCAGATCCCTCCCCCATCCACATCGTCGGCGGCGGCCTCGCCGGGTCGGAGGCCGCCTGGCAGATCGCCGAGAGCGGCTATCCCGTCATCCTGCACGAGATGCGCCCCACTCGCGGCACCGAGGCGCATAAGAGCCAGGACCTCGCCGAGCTCGTCTGTTCGAACTCGTTCCGCTCGGACGACGCCAACGGCAACGCCGTCGGCCTGCTGCACCAGGAGATGCGCACGCTCGGATCGCTGATCCTGCGCGCGGCCGATGCCAACCAGGTCCCGGCCGGGGGCGCGCTGGCCGTGGACCGCGACGGGTTCGCCGCCGCCGTCACCGCCGCTCTCGAGGCGCATCCCCTCGTCACCATCTTCCGCGAGGAGGTCGAGGGGCTGCCGCCGGAGGATTGGGGCCGGACCATCATCGCCACCGGCCCCCTCACCTCGCCGGCCCTGGCGGAGGCGATCCGCACGCTAACCGGGGCCGAGGCCCTCGCCTTCTTCGACGCCATCGCGCCCATCGTCCACCGCGACTCGATCGACATGGACAAGGCGTGGTTCCAGTCGCGCTACGACAAGGTCGGACCCGGCGGCACGGGTGCGGATTACATCAACTGCCCGATGAACCGCGAGCAGTACGACGGCTTCATCCGGGCGCTGATCGAGGGCGACAAGATCGGGTTCAAGGAATGGGAGGCGACCACCCCCTATTTCGACGGCTGCCTGCCGATCGAGGTGATGGCCGAGCGCGGACCCGAGACCCTGCGCCACGGGCCGATGAAGCCCGTCGGCCTCACCAACCCGCACGACCCTACCGTGAAGGCCTGCGGCATCGTCCAGCTGCGCCAGGACAACGCGCTCGGCACCCTCTACAACATGGTCGGCTTCCAGACGAAGCTGACCTATTCCGAGCAGGTGCGGGTGTTCCGCACGATTCCGGGCCTGGAAAACGCCGAATTCGCGCGGCTCGGCGGCCTGCACCGCAACACCTATCTCGACAGCCCCCGCCTCCTCGACGCGACCCTGCGCCTGAAGGCGCGGCCGTCCCTGCGCTTCGCTGGCCAGATCACCGGCTGCGAGGGCTATGTCGAGAGCGCCGCCATCGGCCTCATGGCGGGCCGCTTCGCCGTCGCCGAGGCGCGCGGCGAGAGCCTGGCGCCGCTGCCCGCCACCACGGCGCTCGGCGCCCTCATCGGCCACATCACCGGCGGTCACATCGCGGCGGAGGAGGCCGGGAGCCCGCGCTCGTTCCAGCCGATGAACGTGAATTTCGGCCTGTTCCCGCCCCTCGACCATGCCCCGAAGGGAGAGGGCGGCAAGCGCCTGAAGGGGCCGGAAAAGGCCGTCGCCAAGAAGAAGGCCCTCACCGACCGGGGGCGGGCCGATCTCGCCGCCTGGATGGGGACCGGCGCGGTGCAGGCGGCGGCGGAGTAGAGGTACGCCCGACCCTCTCGTTCGGGCCAGTGCCCTCGATCGCGCGGAGCAGGCTCATCGTGATGGGCGTGCCGCCGATCACCCGCCGTCGCCGCGCCCTTCGTTCAGGCCGGATCGAGCGAAAAGATCCTCCGGCCGGGCCGGTGGCCCTCGTCGCCGGTGTCGCGAAAGCCGGCCTTGATGAGGAGCCCGCGCGAGGCCGTGTTCTCGGGCCGGCACTCGGCGACGATGAAGCGGTGGGGGAAGCGCTTGCGCAGGATCGCGACGGCGCCGCTCACCGCCTCGGTGCCGTAGCCCCGGCCGCGGGCGGCGCCGCCGACCCAGTAGCCGATCTCGACCGCGTGCTCTCCGCGCAGGTGGAGGCCGATCACCGCCACGAGAACCCCGTCGGCCTTGGCGCCGAGGAAGCAATCCTTCCGCGGCTTGCGCCGGCCAATGAGACGGCGGGCATGGTCGAGGGTGAAGGGCTCGGGCAGGAAATCCACCACGCCGGTGATGGCCGGATCGGCGGTCAGCGCCTGGACCGCCTCCGCATCCGCCTGGACCAGCGGCGCGAGCCGCAGGCGGGGCGTCGCATGCGCGGGCAGGTTCGACAGGGAGTAGCGCGAGGCGAGCGTGCGAAAGAACATGGCCTTCGAGGTGGGGCAGCGCCGCGCCGAGGGCAAGACGCGTCGTTTGCGGAGAGGACGTTCGGTCGAGGAGCGCGACAAAAATGAAACCCGCCCCGGCATGGCCGGGACGGGTCGGTCGCTCGGTGGTCCGGTCGGCCGATCCTACGGATGGATGACCATCGCGTTGAACGGGTAGACGTAGGCCTGGAGCATCACCAGGCAGCCGACGAGGCAGGCCAGCACGATCGAGTGCCAGAACACGAAGCGCAGGATCTTGCTCTCCTGGCCGAAATAGCCGGTGGCGGTGGAGGCGACGACGATCGACTGGGCGTCGATCATCTTGCCCATGACGCCGCCCGACGAGTTCGCCGAGGCCATCAGGATGCCCGACAAGCCGAGCTGCTCCGAGGTGATCTTCTGCAATCCGCCGAAGAGCACGTTCGAGGCGGTGTCGGAGCCGGTCAGGGCGACGCCGAGCCAGCCGAGCAGGGTGCCGAAGAACGGGTAGAGGATGCCGGTTCCGGCGAAGGCCAGACCCAGGGTGGCATCGACGCCGGCGTAGCGGGTGAGCACGCCGAGAGCGAGCATCGCCGAGATGGTGATGAGCGAGTAGCGCAGCACCCAGATCGTCTCGAGATAGGCCGTCACCAGGCGCCAGGGCGAGAAGCGCATGAGCAGGCCGGACAGGATAGCCGCGAACAGCACGCCGGTGCCGGTATAGGACATGTAGGCGAACTTGAAGACGGCCGCTTCTGGATGGGCTGTCGCCACCACCGGCGGCACCTTCATGATCATGTTGTGCAGGCCCGGCACCGGGTAGTTCCAGATGAAGATCGGATCGACGATGTCCTTGAAGAACTTCGTGCCCCAGATCGCCACGATCACCGAGAGGATGATCCACGGGACCCAGGCCATCAGGATCTCGGAGGAGGAGGCGGTGCGGGCATCGGCGCCCGTGGGAGCCAGCTTGGCGCCGCCCGTGGCGGTGACGTAACCGATGGAGGGATCGTTGCCGCGCAGGGCCGGCGAGGTCCAGATCACGGCCGGGCGCCAGAAGCGCAGGAACAGCACCAGGGCCCCCATGGAGACCAGGGCGGCGCCGATATCGACGATCCACGGGTTGACGTAGTTCGAGATGCCGAACTGGGCGAGGGCGAAGGAGCCGCCGCAGACGAGGATCGCCGGCCAGATCTGCAGCATGCCGCGGAAGCCCGCGAACACGCAGATCAGCCAGAACGGCACCAGCACCGAGAAGAACGGCAGCTGGCGGCCGATCATCGCGCCGAGGATGTAGGGGTCGTAGCCGGTCACCGAGGCGAGGCCGGCGATGGGGGCGCCGAGGGCACCGTAGGCCACCGGGGCGGTGTTGGCGATGAGCGAGAGGCCCGATGCGGCGAGCGGCGAGAAGCCGAGGCCGATCAGGATGGCGCCGGTGACGGCCACCGGGGTGCCGAAGCCGCCCGCGCCCTCGAAGAACGCGCCGAAGGCGAAGGCGACCAGCAGCAGCTGGAGCCGCCGGTCGGTGGTGATGCCGGCCACCGATTGCTGCAGGGTGGCGAACCAGCCCTTCTCCACCGTCAGGCGGTAGAGGAAGATGACGTTGAGGATGATCCAGCCGATGGGGAACAGGCCGAGCGCGATACCGTAGCCGGAGGCGCGGGTGGCGAGATCCGCCGGCATGCCGAACAGGAAGACGGCGACGCAGAAGGCGAGGACCAGGGACAGGACGGCCGCGATATGCGCCTGGACCTTGCCGCTGGCGATCATGCCGAGCAGCGCGATGACCGGCAGGGACGCCGCGAGCGTCGAGAGCCAAGGGCTCCCAAAGGGATCGTAGACCTGATTCCACGTATTCACGGGCGTCGTGCTCCTCGGTGGACCCGATCTCACGCCGGGGCCTTGACATCGTTGCTAGCAGAGCAGTGGAGCCGGCTCAACGCGAAGAATCTTGTATTCAGATTATGTTGCGCCCGTGCTTCGGTTTCCTCCCCCCGCGCGGCGGCGACGCTGCGAAACGCCGGCGGAACGGCCCGAACGACCTGTCGAAGCTTCGGAACATGAGGGTCGGGCGCCCGTTGCCGATCATAGTCGTCAGGTCGGAGATACGGAGATAAACCTATGTTTATGCGCGTCGACAAGCTGCAAGCCGAGCTTCCTGCACCGAAAAGGAAAGATCCCAACGCGGCCGCTGCCCTGCAAGAACTGTTGGGTGGAAAGTATGGTGAGATGTCGACGCTGGGGAACTACATGTTCCAGAGCTTCAACTTCCGCAGCAAGTCCAAACTGAAGCCATTCTATAGCCTAGTTGCCGCCATCACGGCCGAGGAACTGGGCCATGTCGAGCTCGTCAGCAACGGCGTCGCGATGCTGAACAACGGTCCGGACAATGACGGCGACAAGACGGATGGCGGCGACATCTCCAAGGCGCCGTTCGAGGACATGAAGGACATCCGCCTCGCGGCCGCGTTCCTGTCGAATGGCGGCGGCGTGACCCCGGTCAGCAGCAACGGCGCGTCCTGGAACAACGATTTCATCACCACGACGGGCAACGTCGTCGTCGACCTGCTCCACAATTTCCATCTCGAATGCGGCGCCCGGCTGCACAAGCTCCGGGTCTACGAGACGCTGACCGACCCGACGGGCCGCGAGGTCTGCGGCTACCTGCTGGTGCGCGGCTCGGTCCACGCTCACGCCTATGCCCTGGCGCTGAAGAAGATCACCGGTGTCGAGATCGAGAAGTTCCTGCCGACGCCGAACATCAACCTCGACAAGATCCCCGAATGTCAGAAGTACCTGCAGGAGGGCTCGCATCGCCGGCTCTACACGTTCAGCCCCGGCGACTATACCGAGATGGCCGGCATCTGGGGCAATGGCGAGGTGGCGCTTCCGGGCGACCCGCCGGGTGAGCTCAGCGTCGTGGAAGGCATGCCGGAAGGCGGCAAGATCCACCAGCTCACCGGCGTCCCCTCGGCCTTTACGCCAGATTACGCGCCGGAAGAGATGTTCGAGATCGCCAAGAAGCTGACGAAGAAGGCGCGCTGAAACGACAACGCCTCCCGATCCGGGCGATCGGGAGGCGTTGCTTCGTTGGCGGAGAATGGATGCGTCGCGACGCGCTCAGCCCTTCCGCGACCCGCGCCAGAGCCACCACAACCGGCGCCAGCGCGGCAGCGCGATGTGGGTGTTGAGGGGGTCGTAGCCCGGCCGCTCCATCCGCGCGAGGCTCGGCTCCACCAGGGCGGTGGGGAGAAAGGCGGGCAGGGCTGCGGGAGCGACGGTCGCGCGCGCCTCCTCGAAGGCCTTGAGATGCCGGCGGGCGAGAGCCCGCAGATCGGCCGTCGCCCCGAGGAGACCGGGGCCGCCGCGCCCGGTGACGATGTCCTCGCGGGTGACGCCGTGATCCTTGAGGATGTCGGCGGGCAGGTAGACCTGTCCGTTGCGAGCATGCCAGGGCAACGCCCGCAGGAGGCCGGCGACCCCGTAGGCGACGCCCGCATGGCCCGCCGCCGCCGCGCCGCCGGGCTCGGCGCCGTCCGCGAGGACGAGGCCGCCGAGGCGGATCAGGGAGGAGGCGGTCTCGCCGCAATAGCCTTCGAGATCGTTGATCCGCGGCATCGGATCGTCATAGAGGTCGAAGACGCGGGCATCGACGAGATCGACGAAGGGCTGGCGCCCGAGCCGGCGCTTGACGATGGCGTCGTCGAGAGCGGCGGCGACGGGATTGGCCTTCACGTCCCCCCTCGCCTCCCCCTGGAGCGCATCGCGCCACCATTGCAGGCGGATCTCGCCGGCCATCGGGTTGGTGGCGGCATCGCGCACGCGGGCGATGGTGAGGCTGAAGGCGCTGAGCGCGAAGAGATGCGGTCGGAACGCGGCCGGCGCGAACAGGGTCGCGAAATAGCGGTCCGGATCGCCCTCCCGCACCAGGGCCTCGCAATGCGCGAAGGCGAAGGCCAGGGGCTCCGCCGTGGTGGGACTGGTTTCGGTCTTCGTCACGCGACCGCGATCAGCGCGGCGGCGACCTTGCGGTTCTCCGCCATCAGGATGTTGTAGGTCCGCGCCGCGGCCCCCGTCTGCATCACGTCGAGGCCGATGCCGTTCTCCTTGAGCCAGCGCCGCAGGGTGTCGGGAAACGGCGCGATGTCGAGACCGGTGCCGATGAGGAGCAGTTCGACCGCCCCCGCCTCGGCCACGATGGGGCGCAGGGCGTTGCGGTCGATGGCCTTCGCCTCGGTGACGTCCCAGGCCCTGATGCCGCCCGGCGTCACCAGGACCGAGCCGCGATGCGACATGTCGGCGAAGCGGAAGCCGCCATTGCCGTAGGCGTCGATGAGATGGCGCCCCGGAACGAACCCGTCGTGCAGGCTGCCCACCGCCATGTCTACTCCGCCGCCTGGGGCACGCGGCCGCCGGTGGGACGGGCCTGCGCCTTCACGCCCGACAGCATCAGGCCGAGATAGATCAGCACCGGGGTCGAGACGAAGATCGCCGAATAGGTACAGATCACCACGCCCGCGAGCATCACCACCGCGAAGCCCTGGATCGCCTCGCCGCCGAACAGCACCAGGGCGAGCAGCGAGAGGAAGGCGGAGGTCGCCGTCATCACCGTGCGCGACATGGTGGAGTTGATCGACAGGTTGAGGAGTTCCACCGTGGGAATCGTCTTGTAGCGCCGCATCAATTCGCGGGTCCGGTCGAACACCACCACGGTCTCGTTCAGCGAGTAGCCGACGATGGTGAGGATCGCGGCGATCGAGGTCATGTTGAACTCGATCCGGCTGATCACGAAGATGCCGATGGTGAGCACGATGTCGTGCAGGGTGCCGACGATGGCGCCCAGCGCCAGTTCGCGCTCGAAGCGGAACCAGAGGTAGAACAGCACGGCGAGCACAGAGAGCACGACGCCGATCGTGCCGGACTGGACGAGCTCGCCGGAGACGCGCGGACCCACCGTCTCGGTGCGGCGGAACTCGTACTCGGAATCGAAGGCGCCGTGCGCCTTCTGCATGACCGCGGTCTGGCCCTGCTCGCCGGGCTGGAGCGGGAAGCGCACCAGGATCTGGCCCGAGCCGCCGAGCTCCTGCACCTCGGTCTCGCCGAAGCCGAAGCCGTTGGCGGTGTGGCGCACGGAGCCGACATCGGCGGTGCCGGATTTGGCCTGGAGTTCGACCAGGGTGCCGCCCTTGAAGTCGATGCCGAAATTGAGGCCGACCGTCAGGAACAGGATCACCGTCCCCACCGACAGCAGCGCCGAGAGCGGGAAGGTGAAGCGCCGGAAGCGCATGAAGTCGACGTGCGACTCATCGGGCCAGAGGCGGAGCAGACGCATGATCGGTCTCGGTCTTTCGTGGACGATACCCGGTTTCGACAAGATCGTATCGGCTTCGCCCGCCGCGTCGTTCCCGGGCGCCGGAGGCGAGCCCGTGAGGACGCGGCGCAGGGCCGGTCGGTCGGATCATTCGAGAAGCGGGGCGTCCTCTTCCTGGAGTCGGAATACGGGTTGACGGCAATCTCAGAACGGCAGGGCCTTGGGCCGCGCGTAGGTGTACCACAGCGCGATCATCATGCGGGTCAGCGTCACCGCCGTGATGACGGTGGTGAGGATGCCGAGGATGAACACCACCGCGAAGCCCTTCACCGGGCCGGAGCCGAGGAAGAACAGAATGATGGCGGCGATGGCCATGGTCGAGTTCGAATCGATGATGGTGGCGAAGGCCTTGTCGAAGCCGGCCTGCAGGGCCGAGACGATGGAGCGGCCCGCCCTCACCTCCTCGCGCACGCGCTCGTAGATCAGCACGTTCGAATCCACCGCCGTGCCGATGGTGAGCACGATGCCGGCGATGCCGGGCAGGGTCATGGTCGCCTCCAGCACCGACATCAGGCCGAGGATGAGGCCGACATGGACGATGAGGGCGATGTTGGCGAAGAAGCCGAACACGCCGTAGGTGGCGAACATGAAGATGATGACGAGGGCGCCCGCCACCATGGTGGCATTCTGGCCGGCCTTGATCGAGTCGCGGCCGAGGCCGGGGCCGACGACGCGGCGCTCGACCACGGTGAGCTTGGCGGGCAATGCACCGGCGCGCAGCAGGACCGAGAGGTCGTTGGCCTGCTTGACGGTGAAGTTGCCGGTGATCTGGCCCGAGCCGCCGGTGATCGGCGTGTTGATGCGGGGCGCCGAGACCACTTCGTTGTCGAGGACGATGGCCATGCGGCGGCCGACATTCTCCGAGGTCGCCTGACCGAAGCGCTGGGCGCCCTTCAGGTTGAACTTGAAGCTCACCATCGGCTCGTGGCTCTGCTGGTCGAAGGCCGGCTGGGCGTCGGTGAGGTCGCCGCCATCGGCCATGATACGGCGCTCGACCGGCACCTTGGCGCCGCCCTCGTCCTTGGAGGGGAGCATGTCGACGTCGCCGGACGGCGAATCGGCGAGCATGCGGAACTCGAGTTTGGCGGTCTTGCCGAGCTGCTCCTCGAGAAGCTGCGGATCCTGCAGGCCCGGCACCTGCACCAGCACGCGGTCGGCGCCCTGCTGCTGGATCGAGGGCTCCTTGGTGCCGCCGAAATCGATGCGGCGGCGGATGACCTCGATCGCCTGGGTCACGGCCCGGCGGGTGCGGTCGGTGAGGCCGGCATCGGTCAGCGTCAGCTGGATGAGGCCCTCGGGCGTCTCGGACAGGTTCAGGGTCTGGCCGCCTGCCTGACTGACCAGGGCGTTGGAGACCGGCTGGGACAGTTCGCGCAGCTTGGGCAGGGCCTTGGCGCGGGCGGCCGGATCGGGGATGCGGACCTGGACGCCGCGCGGGATCACCTGGATGCCGCCCTCGGGGGTGACTCCGGCCTCGCGCAGCGAGCGCCGCACGTCGTCGCGCAGGGCCGTCGTCTGCGAGCGGATCAGGTCGGCCTGGTCGATTTCGAGGAGGATCTGCGAGCCGCCCTGCAGGTCGAGGCCCAGCACGATGGCGCGTTGAGGCACGATCCAGCTCGGGAACCAGCCCGGCAGCGACGCCATGAAGCCCTTGCGCTGATCGGCCGAGAAGAAGCTCGGCACGGCGAGGCTCAGGCCGATGAGAATGACGGCCAGCGTCGCGATGATCTTGGTTCTCGAAAAGCGCAGCATCCGCCCGTCCCGTTTCTTCTTATGATGCCGATGTTTGCATCGGCATCTTCAAGCGGAGCCTCATGCCATGAGAGCGTGCGCGGCCCATGCTGGCCACGCCACGCCTCACGGCACCTCGCCTCACGCCGCCTTGACCGGCCCGCCCTTGACGCGCACTTCCGAGACCATCGTCCGGACGATCCGCACCCGCACGTTCGGGGCGATCTCGACCTCGATCTCGGGAGATTCGTCGGTCACCTTGGTGACGCGCCCGACGAGCCCGCCGGTGGTGACGATGGTGTCGTCCCGGCGCACGTTCTTCACGAGGGCCTGATGCTCCTTCACGCGGCGCTGCTGCGGGCGGAGGATCAGGAAGTACATGATGACGAAGATGAGGACGAACGGCACCACCTGCAAGGCGATGTCCGCTCCGCCAGCGGCCGAGGTGGCCCCTTGCGCGAAGGCGGGGGTAATCAAGCGGATGACTCCTTGGGCTGAACCGGTCCTGGTCGGTCGCGCACAGGCGGATGAGGGCGCGTCGAGACCGGTCTAAAAGCGCGCGGACTATAGCCATGCACTAGGTGAAAGCAACGGCGCGTCTGAACCGGGCGCGGGTCGGCGCTCGGGCGCCCGATGCCGCACCCGTGATTTTCGGTCCCGATGTCCTTATGGACGCACGCAGCCGCGTATCCGAGGAGCATCGTGACACCATGACCGCGACCCAACCTGCCGACCGGGAGATGCTCGACGCGATCCTCCCCGTCCTCGAACGGATCGCCGCCGCACTGGAGCGTTCCGCGCCGGCCGCGAGGCCCGCCGTGGACCTGAAGGCGGCCGACGCCTTCCTCTGGGGCGCGGATCGCCGCCTGATCCCGGTGCCGAAGGTCAACCGGGTGGAGATCGACCTCCTCACCGGCATCGACCGGGCCCGCGATATCCTCGTCGACAACACCACGCGCTTCGCCAGGGGGCTGCCGGCCAACAACGCCCTGCTCTGGGGGGCGCGGGGCATGGGCAAGTCGTCGCTGGTGAAGGCGGTCCATGCTCGCATCAACGCGGAGCGGGCGGAGACCGCGCCGCCGATGAAGCTGGTGGAGATCCACCGCGAGGACATCGAGGCCCTGCCCGACCTGATGGCCACCCTGCGGGCCGACCCGCACCGCTGGATCGTGTTCTGCGACGACCTGTCCTTCGACGGCGACGACACCTCGTACAAGTCCCTGAAGACCGCGCTCGACGGCGGCATCGAGGGACGGCCGGAGAACGTACTGTTCTACGCCACCTCGAACCGGCGCCACCTGCTCGCCCGCGAGATGGTGGAGAACGAGCGCTCCACCGCGATCAACCCCGGCGAGGCGGTGGAGGAGAAGGTCTCGCTCTCCGACCGGTTCGGCCTCTGGCTCGGCTTCCACAAATGCAGCCAGGACGAGTACCTCGCCATGATCCGCGCCTATGTCGAGCGCCACGGCCTGCAGGCCGATCCCGAGACGGTGCGGGCCGAGGCCCTGGAATGGGCCACCACCCGCGGCTCGCGCTCGGGCCGCACCGCGTTCCAGTTCATCCAGGACCTGGCGGGACGGCTCGGGCAGCGGCTCGATTGAAGAACCGTTCGCCACGATCCGGCGGATCGGCCCCGGCCACGAACGAAAACGGCGGCTCGTGAGAGCCGCCGTTTTCGTCGGAGTCTTTGAAATCGCTCAGTTGCTGGCGAGGTGCGGCATCGGGTCGACCGGGGTCGCGCCCTTGCGGATCTCGAAGTGGAGCTGGGGCGAGGTCACGTTGCCCGAAGCGCCGGACTTGGCGATGGTCTGGCCGCGCTTGACCTTCTCGCCGGGGCGGACGTCGAGTTCGCCGTTATGGGCGTAGGCCGAGACGTAGCCGTTGGTGTGGCGGACGAGGACGAGCTTGCCGTAGCCCTTCACGTCCGAACCGGCATAGGCGACCGTGCCGTCTTCGGCGGCCTTGACGGCGGTGCCCTCGGGCACCGCGATGTTGATGCCCTCGTTGCCGCTGGTGCCGTAGCCCGAGATCACCCGGCCCTTGGCGGGCCAGCGGAACGACTGGTCGGCCTCGGCGGGAGCCGGGGGAGCGACGGAGCCGGTGCTGGCGGGCTCGACCTTCTCGGGCGGCGCCAGGGATGCGACCTTGACCGGAGCGGCCTTGGCTTTCGCGGCCGCGGCTTCGGCGAGCTTGGCTTCGGCGGCCTTCTTCGCGGCGTCCTTGGCGGCTTCGGCCTTGGCGAGCTTGGCCTCGGATTCGGCGGACTTGCGGGCGGCCTCGGCCTTCGCCTTGGCGGGATCGACCTTCGGCGCTTCGACCTTGGCGACCTCGACGGGCTTCTTCACCTCGGCGACTTTCTTCACCTCGGCGGCCTTCTTGGCCTCCGCGATCTTCTTGGCGTCCGCGAGCTTCTTGGCGTCGACCAGCTTGTTCGCCTCGACCAGCTTCCTGGCCTCGGCGAGCTTCCTGGCCTCGCCATCCTTGCGGGCGGCTTCGTGACGGACTGCTTCCTGACGGGCGGCTTCGGTGCGGGCAGCCTCGGCACGGGCCTTGGCTTCCATGGCCTTGGCCTCTGCCGCCCTGGATTCCGCAGCCCTGGACTCGGCAGCCTTGGCGCCGGCATTGAACGGGAGGCGCGGCTGGGGTGCCACGGGCACCGCACGCGGCGTCACCGCCGGGGCGGCCATGCCGCGGCCGGCATCGGGATTCATGCCCGAGGGGTTCATGCCCGAGACCATGCCGGAGCCCGGCTCGGTGGAGGCGACGCGGCCGGTGGCCATCGGCGGAGCGGCCGCCAGCGGACGCGGCGACATCGGCGCACCGAGCGACTGCGACTGAATCCGCGACGTCCGCACCACCGGTGCCGGCGCCAGCCCGCCCTCGTCGGGCAGGCTGCCCGTGGCGTTCGGCTCACTCGAAATGTTGGACGCGAAGGGGTTCCCGAAGGGGTCCCCCAGACGCGACGCATCGGATGAACAACCGGCCGCACCGCCGCCGATCACACCGATGAGCGCGAAACGCGACAGCGTCCTCAACCCTAGACCAGTCCCGCGAACCCGCATCGACGCACCTGTTAGCCTGACGCAACTTGATGACGTCATTCAAACGGGATTCAGGTTAAACAACCGTTCCCGTTCACCACGTTTTCGGTGCTGACGGAACTTTCCGGGATCGGGGCGCTCTCGGTCGCCGACGGCTCGAAATGCCTCGACCGGCGATAACATCATGGCCGAACAACGGGTTGGCCCGTCGCATCCTCGGCGGACACGGACATGTCAGAGAATCGTGGCCCTGCCCGGGGTGAGAGGCGCCAGCCTCGAGCGATCGCCGACCGCCTCGCTGATCCGCCCGTCGCGATCCCGGTCGACCACGGCGAGGCGGCTGTCGGTTCCGTGACCGAGGGCGCCGACGAGACGGCCGCCGGGCGCCAGGGCGGCGACGAGATGGTCCGGCAAAGCGGGCAGGGTCCCGTTGACGAGGATGCGGTCGAAGGCGCCCTCCCCGGCCAAGGCGGGATCGAGCCCGTCGCCCATCTCCACGCAGGCGATCACCCGGTCTTCGGGGTCGAGGGCGGCGACGGCGTCCTCGGCCAGCGTCGCGTAGCGCTCGACGCTCAGGATCGCGGCGGCGCCGAGTCGGATCAGCAGGGTGGTGACATAGCCTGAGCCGGTGCCGATCTCGAGGATGCGGGCTCTGGGCTTCACCTTCAGCGCGGTGAGCATGGCCGCCACCGTCGTCGGCGCCGACATGGTCTGGCCGCAGGGCAGCGGCAGGGCGATGTCGCGCCGGGCGAGCTCCCGATGCTCACGCGGCGCGAAGCGGGCGCGCGGCACCCGTTCCATGGCGCGCAGCGTATCGGTATCGCGCACGCCGAGGCCGCGCAGGGCCATGACGAAGGCGGCATCCTCGACCGAGCCCTCCATCGTCACGAGCTGCGCGTCATGGCTGTGTGCGGACGTTCCGGTTGCCGGAACGTCCGCAATCCGGCGCATCGGCGCCGACGCGCGGTCGCGCCTGCGCTGCGCGAAGACCGGAGCGTCTCACTCGGCGAAGGCCTGCGCGAAGCGGGTCAGGCTCGGCTCGTCGGTGAGGTCGAGGCGCAGGGGCGTCACCGAGATGCGGTTCTCGGCGATGGCCTTCAGGTCGGTGCCGTGGCCCGGCTCGAACCGGGCCTTGGCGAAGGCAAGCCAGAAATACGGGTTGCCGCGCCCGTCCTGGCGCGCGTCGATGGCGAGCAGCGCCTGGTTGCGCATGCCCTGCGCGGCCACCGAGGTGCCGGCGACCTCCTCGGGCTCGCAATCGGGGAAGTTGACGTTGACGACGATGCCGGGCTCGATCCCGATCTCCAGGATCTTCCGGACCACGCCCGGCCCGTGATGGGCGGCGCAGGACCACTTGATCGCCCCGCGCCCGCCCGCGCCATAGGCCTGGCTCATGGCGATGGAGCGCACGTTGAGGATGGTCCCCTCCATCGCCGCCGCGATCGTGCCCGAATAGGTCACGTCCTCGGCGACGTTCTGGCCCCGGTTGACGCCGGACAGGACGAGGTCCGGCCCATGGTCCTTGAGGATGTGGCGCACGCCCATGATCACGCAATCGGAGGGCGTGCCCTTCACCGCGAAGCGCTTCTCGGAGATCTGGCGCAGGCGCAGGGGATCGTTGAGCGACAGCGAGTGCGAGACGCCGGACTGGTCGCTCTCGGGGGCCACGACCCAGACGTCGTCGGACAGGGTCCGGGCGATGCCCTCCAGGGTCTCGAGCCCCGGCGCGTGGATGCCGTCGTCGTTGGTGACCAGGATGCGCATCAGCTCTTCAGCCCTTCGATCTTCTCGATGCCGCCCATGTAGGGCTTGAGAACCGACGGGATGGTGACGCTGCCGTCCGGGTTCTGGTAATTTTCCATCACGGCGATGAGGGCACGGCCCACGGCGACGCCGGATCCGTTGAGCGTATGCACGAATTGTGCGCCCTTGCCCTCCTTGGGACGGTAGCGCGCGTTCATCCGCCGCGCCTGGAAGTCGCCGCAGACCGAGCAGGACGAGATCTCGCGGAAGGTCTCCTGCCCCGGCATCCAGACCTCGATGTCGTAGGTCTTCTGGCTGGCGAAGCCCATGTCGCCGGTGCAGAGCGTCATCACCCGGTAGGTCAGGTCGAGCTTCTTCAGCACGGCTTCCGCCGAACCGAGCATGCGCTCGTGCTCGTTCGCCGATTGCTCTGGCGTGGTGATCGAGACGAGCTCGACCTTGTTGAACTGGTGCTGGCGCAGCATGCCGCGCGTATCGCGCCCGGCCGAGCCGGCCTCGGCCCGGAAGCACGGGGTCAGCGCGGTGAAGCGTAAGGGAAGCTCGTCCTCGGAGAGGATGCTCTCGCGCACGAGGTTGGTGAGGGGGACTTCCGCCGTGGGGATGAGCCAGTGCTCCTCACCGGCCCGGAACTGGTCGTCGCGGAACTTCGGCAGCTGCGCCGTGCCGAACATCGCCTCGTCGCGCACCAGGATCGGCGGCGCCACTTCGGTGTAGCCGTGCTCGCCCGTATGCAGGTCGAGCATGAACTGGCCGAGCGCCCGCTCCAGACGCGCCAGCTGGCCCTTCAGCACCACGAAGCGGGCGCCGGACATGCGCGAGGCCGCCTCGAAATCCATCAGGCCGAAGGCCTCGCCGAGCTCGAAATGCTGGCGGCCGGTGGCGAGCCTGGTGCGGCTCGCAGAGAAGGCGCGGTGCTCGACATTGCCGTGCTCGTCGGCGCCGTCCGGCACGTCCGGGTTGGGGCGGTTCGGGATCGCGGCGAGGCGGTCGTCGAGGACCTTGCCGGCTTCCGCCTGGGCCGCCTCCAGGGCAGGCCCCTCCTCCTTCAGGCGCGCGACTTCCGCCATGAGCTCGGCGGCCCGCGCCTCGTCCTTCGCCTTCTTGGCGCCGCCGATCTCCTTGGCGAGAGCGTTGCGCCGCTCCTGATTCGCCTGCGCCGCCGAGGTCGCGGATTTGCGCGCGTCGTCGAGGGCGATCAGCTCGTCCGAGAGCGCGCCGAGGCCGCGACGGCGCAGGGCCTCGTCGAAGGCGTGCGGGTTCTCGCGGATGGCGCGGATGTCGTGCATGGGCGGCTCGGTTCGCTGTGACTCGCGGACGCTTTGCAGCATCGGGGCACCCCCGACAAGGCCGGGCCGATATGGCCTCCGCCCAGCCCACCACCTCATCCTGAGATGCCGAAGCACCGGCGAAGGCCTCGAAGGAGGCCCCCAGAGACCACGGAGCGGACTGGAAGCCTCCTTCGAGGCCGCTCACGCGGCACCTCAGGATGAGGCATGCGGGTGGGGCTTATGGAGCGACTACGGTTCCAGCCCTTCGGCCGCGCGCATGGCCTTGCGGCGGCGCTCGACGCGGGCGACCGAGAAGATCGAGGCCTCGTAGAGCAGGAGCATCGGCAGGGCCAGCGAGAGCTGCGAGATCACGTCGGGCGGGGTCAGAATCGCCGCGGCCACGAAGACGAGGACGATGGCGTAGCGGCGCTTCTCGCGCAGGAAGGCGGTGTCGATCACGCCGATCTGGCCGAGCAGGGTGAGGATCACCGGCAGCTGGAACGCCAGGCCAAAGGCGAAGATCAGCGTCATGATGAGCGAGAGATACTCGTCCACCTTTGGCAGCAGCGAGATCGTCGCCTCCCCCGGTTGGCCGACCTGCTGCAGGCTCACCGAGAACTGGATCAGCAGCGGCATCGCCAGGAAGAACACCACCAGCGCGCCGAGCACGAAGAAGATCGGCGTGGCGACGAGGTAGGGCAGGAAGGCCTGACGCTCGTTGCGGTAGAGGCCCGGCGCCACGAAGGCGTAGATCTGCGTCGCGATGACCGGGAAGGCGAGGAAGGCCGCGCCGAACACGCTGAGCTTGATGTTGGTGAAGACCTGCTCGAGGAAATGCGTCGCGATGAGCTGCGCCTTCTCCGGCCCGACCACCGAGACGTAGGGATGGAGCAGGATGTTGTAGATGTGCCGCGAGACGAAGAAGCACGCGAAGAACATCACCACGAACGCCGCGAGCGACTTGATCAGCCGCGAGCGCAATTCGATCAGGTGATCGAGGAGCGGCGCGCGCGACGCCTCGACCTCGGATTCGTCGACCGGATCGATCATGAGGTGGCGCCGGGCTCGGGAAGCTTGGTTTCGGTCGGCTTAGCGTCTTCCGGCTTCAGCAAGGGCGCGGAGGAGGCTTCGGCAGGCGGCGCGGGAGCACGAGGCGGAAGGTCCGGCAGGGCATGGACCGGCGGCGGCGGCGGCTCGGGCGAGACCGCGTCCGGTGAGACTGGTTCGGACGTGGCCGGCGGATCGTCCTCGGCGAGCTTGGCGGCCACGTTGGCCAGGGGCTGCGTGCTCGGCTGGGCGCGGCCGTCCACGGCGCCGCGGATCTCGTCGCGGATGGTCTGGACCGGGTTGAAGCTCGGTCCCATCGTGCTCGCGGAGCGCTTGATGCCGTCGACCTCGCGACGGACCTCGTCGAACTCGGCCTCGCGGATCGCCTCGTTGAACTGCGCGTGGAACTCGCCGGCCATGCGGCGCATCTTGCCCGTGATCTGGCCGACCGTGCGCAGGGCCTTGGGCAGGTCCTTCGGGCCGATGACGATGAGGGCGACGCCGCCGATCAGCATCACCTCGCCCCAACTCATGTCGAACATGGCGTCGCTCGTCCCGCGGCCGATGGCCTGTGCCTCGTCACGGCCGGCGGCCTAGCATAAGTTTGCGCAAGGCCGATGCCTGTCCGGACGGTTTCCCTCAGACGACCTTGCGGTCGGTCGCCACATGGCTCGCCGTGGCGGGCTCGCCCTGGTGGGGCAGCGTGCGCACCGGCTCGCCGTTGCTCGGCGGCGGAACGGCGGGGGCGGCCTGTCCGGCGGGGGTCTCGTCCTCGGCCATGCCCTTCTTGAAGGCCTTGATGCCCTTGGCGACGTCGCCCATCAGGTCCGAGATCTTGCCGCGCCCGAACAGCAGCATCACGATGCCCGCGACGATGATCCAGTGCCAGATACTCATGCTGCCCATGGCAAACTCCTGCGCTCACGCGGTCGCTTCGCCCAGCGACGCCACTTCCGAGAGATTGCCGGGAACCTAAGGATGGCGGGGGTCGAACACAAGAACTGCGCGACATCGCCTCATGGCATTTGAGCCCGATGAGACAATTGTGCTGTGCACCATGGGCGTGGCGGAAGACCGTCACGGGAGAGCGCCCGCCACAACTCTCCGGCTTCGTTTCCGAAAACCGCCCCCCTTTTCGGGATGATGCTTTAGGCGTGCGCGGAGAGTGCCGCCTCGAAGCGCGAGCGCGCCTCGGCCACGTCGAACTCGGCGTGCGGGGCGAGCCGGGCGAGAGCGGCCTCTGCCCGGCGCAGCGCTTCGCCGGCCAGGACCGGGGAGCCCGCGACGACGGCGCGCATCTCCTCCGCGTCGCCGTTGCAATGGAGCGCGACGTCGATGCCGGCGGCGAAGGCCTTCTCGGCCTTCTCGCGGAAGGTGCCGTCGAGGGCCTTCATCGAGAGGTCGTCGGTCATCAGCAGGCCGTCGAAGCCGATCAGGCCGCGGATCACCTGGCCGATCACCACGCTCGACTGGGTGGCGGGGTGATGCGGATCGAGGGCGGCGTAGACCACATGCGCGCTCATCGCCATCGGCAGGTCGGCGAGCGCCCGGAAGGGGACGAAGTCGTGGGCGGCGAGACTGACGCCCTCGGCCTCCACCACCGGCAGGTCCATGTGGCTGTCGCAGGCGGCGCGACCGTGCCCGGGAATGTGCTTGATCACGGGGAGGACGCCGCCCTCCATCAGCCCCTCGGCCACCGCGCGCCCGAGGGCGATGACGGTCTGCGGATCGGTGCCGTAGGCGCGGTCGCCGATGATGTCGTGGGCTCCCGCCACCGGCACGTCGAGGACGGGCGCGCAATCGACGTTGATGCCGACGGAGGCGAGATCGTGCGCCATCAGCCGCGCGCCGAGGCGGGCCATGGCCTCGCCCGACCCGTTGAGGCGGCCGAAACGGGCGCCGGCCGGGTAGGACGGCCAATGCGGCGGGCCCATGCGCTGGACCCGTCCGCCCTCCTGGTCGATCAGGATCGGCGCATCGGCGCGGCCGACCGTGGCGCGCAGCGCATCGGTGAGCGCCCTCACCTCGTCCGGCGAGCCGATATTGCGCTTGAACAGGATGAAGCCCCAGGGCTGCGCGTCGCGGAAGAACGCGGCTTCCTCGTCCGAGAGGGTCCGTCCGGCACAGCCAAGGATCAGGGCGCGAGTGGTCATGGGCGTGATGCTCGATTCGGGGCGATGCTCGGCTCGACGTGACGGACGCCCTGCTCGCCCCGCTTCCTCGAAGACTCCCACACGGGCGGCCTCGACGACGGCGTCAGGGACGTTGGATACGGCGACGACCTCCGTGGAGGCCGTCGCTTCGCTCAAGCGGATCTGGTTCGCGCGCTCAATGGGCTTGGAGTCGCACGCTCGATTCTCGGGGTTTCGGTTCGCGCACTCAATTCTTGGCGACGAAGCACTGGCCGCCGGCGCCCTGCAACTCGGTGCAGAGGGTGGTGGCCTCGGCCTTGGCCAGGGGTCCGACGCGGACGCGGTAGATCGTCTTGCCGCTGACTTCGGCCTGACGGATCAGGGCGGGCTTGCCGGAGAGCTGACTGAACTTGCCCTGCATCTGCTTGAACGCGGATTGCGCCTCGGCCTCGCTGGTGCGCACGCCGAGCTGGACCGAGTAGCCGCTGACCGGCGCCGTCGAGGCGGTGACGGTCGGCGTCGGCGCGGGCAGAGCGGAGGTCGCGTCGGGGGCGACGGCGGCGACGCGCTGCGGAGCCTTCACGCGAGGGGCCGGTGCGGGAGCGGGCACGGTCGGCTCCGGCGCCGAGGCCTCGACGACGGGAGCGGGGGTCGACGCGGGCAGCTTGCCGACGCGGGGATGCATCGATCCGTTGGTGGAGCCGCCGGTATCGCCCGGCAGGGTCATGGTCGGGATCACGGATTGGGGAGCGGTGGCCTCGCGCTGCGGCGGCGGCGGCGGGGTATCGGGCTTCACCGACACGGTGCGCACCCGGCGCGGCTCGCCGAACGTGTCGGTGAGAGGGCCGGTATTGCCGGCCTGCCCCGTCGCGGGGGTGGCTCCCCCCTCCCCGGCGCGCTGGGCCGACCGGGCGGCCTGCGCCACGTCGACCGGCTGCTCCTCGCGGTTGACGATGCGAATCTGGCCGTCCTTGGCGTTGCGGTCGTAGATCTGCTTGTTCTGATCGGGAATCTCGACGCCGTCCGCCTTCTGGGGCGCGATCTTCAGCGGGGCCTTGTCGGCCATGATCGTCGGCACGGTGCCGTCGCTCGCGCCCGAATGCAGGGTCCGCCATGTCAGGGCGCCGGTGACACAGACCGCCAGCACGCCGAGGCCGGCACCCACGGAGACGAGGCGGCTGCGCTGGCGCGGACGCTCGGCCGCACGGTTGAGGCGGTCCTCCTGCTCCGGCGCGAAGGCCTCGGAGCCGTGAGGATCGTGGGCCGCATCGGCATAGGCGCCGTGATCGACGGAGGCGAGATACTGGTCGAACGCATCCGCCGGATGGGCCGAGAGCGGAGCATGCGGGTCCGGCGCCATCTGATGCTGGGGATGCTGGGCATAGACCGAGGGCGCGGCGGCGTAGGCCTGCGGAGCGGGCGCCGGGGCCTCCTCGTAGAAACTCGGCTCCCTGCGTCCTGCCTGAACGTGTCCTGCCTGAATCTGCCCGCCCTGATTCTGCGGCTCGGGGGCGGCGCGGGAATCCCGCGCCTCGAGCAGCGCGCGGAAGGGATCATCCTGGCCGACGATGCGGGCGAGCTCGGCCAGGGGGTCGGGTTTCACCGTCGGCTGAGCCTGCGGCTGGGGAACCGGCGTGGGCTGCAACTCACGCGCGAAGGCGTCGAAATCGACATGCGCTCGCGAAGCGTTCGTCGTCATGGCAGCATTCCTCTTCACGCCGAGATCACCTCACCGCATTTCATCCGGCGCGGTGACACCCAAGACCGCGAGGCCGGAGGCGACGACGCCTCTCAAAGCCTCCACGAGGGCCAGTCTTGCCCGTGTCGAGTTTCGGTCGTTTAGATTAATAAACCGTAATTGCGGCAAGTCTTTGCCTTTGTTCCAGAAACCATGGAGGGAACTTGCGAGTTCGTAGAGGTAGAATGCCACACGGTGTGGCTCGTGCGCCGAGGCCGCCGCTTCGATCACCCGCGGGTATTGGGCGATGAGGCGCATGATCTCGATCTCCGCGGAATCCGCGAGCAGCGTCAGGTCGTCGTCGGCGAGGCCGGCGACGGAGAAGTCCTCGCCCGGCATGGCCTCGCGCGCCTGCCGGAACACCGAGGCGCAGCGGGCATGGGCGTATTGCACGTAGAAGACGGGGTTGTCCTTGGATTGCTCGACCACCTTGGCGAGGTCGAAATCCAGGGTCGCGTCGTTCTTGCGGTACAGCATCATGAAGCGGATCGCGTCGCGGCCGACCTCGTCGACCACCTCGGCCAGCGTGATGAACTCGCCGGCGCGCTTCGACATCTTCACCGGCTCGCCGGCACGCAGCAGCCGCACCAGCTGGCACAGCTTCACGTCGAGGGTGGCTTGCCCCCCGCTCACCGCCTTCACCGCCGCCTGCATGCGCTTGACGTAGCCGCCGTGATCGGCGCCGAGCACGTCGATGAGGTCGGTGGCGCCGCGGGCGATCTTGTCGCGGTGATAGGCGATGTCGGAGGCGAAGTAGGTGAACGAGCCGTCCGATTTCAGCAGCGGCCGGTCGACGTCGTCGCCGAACTCCACCGTGCGGAACAGGGTCTGCTCGCGGTCTTCCCAATCCTCGGGCAGCTGGCCCTTCGGCGGCGGCAGCCGGCCCTCGTAGACGAGGCCCTTGGCGCGGAGTTCCGCCAGGAGGACGGGCACCGCGTCCTTCAGCGTGGCCTCGGAGAAGAACACGTCGTGATGGATGCCGAGCCGGGCGAGGTCGCCCCGGATCAGGTCCATCATCGCGGCGATCGCCTCGCTCCGCACCGTCGCGAGCCACTCGGCCTCGGGCTTGCCGAGGAGGGCGCGGCCGTGCCGCTCGGCCAGGGACCGGCCCACCGGCACGAGGTAATCGCCGGGATAGAGGCCTTCGGGGACCGGGCCCACCTCTTCGCCGAGCGCCTCGCGGTAGCGCCGATAGGCGGAGCGGGCGAGGACATCCACCTGCGCGCCGGCATCGTTGATGTAGTATTCGCGGGTCACGTCCCGCCCGCCCGCCACGAGCAGGTTGGCGAGGGCATCGCCGAACACGGCTCCGCGGCCATGGCCCACATGCATCGGCCCGGTGGGGTTGGCCGAGACGTACTCGATATTGACCTTGCCGCCGGGCATGCGGGCGCGGCCGTACTCGGCGCCCTCGGCTAACGCCGCGCGCACGACCTCGTGATAGATCGCGGGTGTCAGGCGAAGGTTGATGAAGCCGGGGCCGGCGACGCTCGCCTCGACCACGCGGGGATCCTGCCGGAGCTCCGCCGCCAGGGCCTCGCCGAGTGCCTTCGGATTGGTCTTCGCGTCCTTGGCGAGGACCAGGGCGGCGTTGGTGGCGAGATCGCCATGGGACGCGTCGCGCGGCGGCTCGACCACCACGCGCGAGAGATCGAGCCCCTCGGGCAGCGTCCCGGACCGGATCAGGCTCTCGAGCGCCTCGCGCACGCGCGCCTCGAAGGTGGCGAAGATGTTCATGTGCGTTTCAAAAATTCCGCTGCGCCGGCCGGCACCGGGGCCTTCCGGTCTCAAGCGCGCGGCATAGCAAGGGCGGGCGGGGGAGTCACGGTTGGGGTGCTTCCGCCCTACCCCTCCGCCAGCGGCAGACCCCGGCTCTCAGGGCTCCAGTGCAGGTCCGGCGTCGTCGGAAACAGGCGCTTGTGGGCGAGCACGGCGTAGGTATCCGTCATGCCGGCGATGTAGTCGGCGACCCGGCGGGCGATGCGGCCTTCCTCGGCGCGGTCGAGCCCGGCTCGCCATTCCTCGGGCATCGTCGCGGGATCGCGGGTGAAGGCGTCGAACAGGTCCGCCACGATGATGTCGGCCTTCGCCCTCACTGCCAGCACGCTCGGATGGCGGTACATCCGCGCGTAGAGGAAGCGCTTGGTCGTCGCATCCGCCTCCTCCAGGGCCGGCGAGAAGGCGATGACCGGTGCGGCGGCGGCGCGGATGTCGGCGACGCTCTCCGGCGCAAGGGCCGCGATCCGCCGGGTGCTCTCGGCGATCACGTCCTCGACGAAGCGGGTGATCACGCGCCGCGCCAGTTCGTGGATCTTTCGCGATTCCTCGAGGTTCGGGTGCAGCGCGTCGATCTCGTCGAGGATATCCCTGAGGAACGGGACTTCGTCGAGATCGGAGAGTTCGAACAGCCCGGCCCGCAGGCCGTCATCGAGGTCGTGGCTGTCATAGGCGATGTCGTCGGCCAGCGCCGCCGCCTGCGCCTCCGGTCCGGCGAAACGGGCGAGGTCGAGGGCGTTCTGCGCGTCGTATTCGAGGATGGCGGCGGGAATGCCGCGCCCGGCCCAGCGCGGGGTCGGATACCCCTCCGCCGTGAGCAGCGGGCCGTTATGCTTGACGAGGCCCTCGAGCGTCTCCCAGGCGAGGTTCAGCCCGTCGAACCCGGCGTAGCGCCGCTCGAGACGGGTCACGATCCGCAGGGCCTGGGCATTGTGGTCGAACCCGCCATGGCGATTCATCAGGGCATCGAGCGCGTCCTCGCCGGTATGCCCGAAACAGGTGTGGCCGAGGTCGTGGGACAGCGCCAGCGCCTCGGCGAGATCCTCGTCGAGACCGAGGGCGCGGGCGAGCGCGCGGGCGATCTGGCTGACTTCGAGGGTGTGGGTCAGCCGGGTGCGGTAATGGTCGCCCTCGTGATGCACGAAGACCTGGGTCTTGTGCTTGAGGCGGCGGAAAGCGGCCGAATGGATGATCCGGTCGCGGTCGCGCTGGAAATCGCTGCGCGTCGGCGAGATCGCCTCCGGGATCAGCCGCCCGCGCGTGGCCGCCGGATCGGTGGCGTAGCGGGCCCGCCAACGTTCGCCCCTGTGCCGCACGTCACCTCCCGAACCCGTCATCCCGACCGCTGTCCTCGTGCCAGATGCGTGTCATGCTCACACCGAACGCTTGCCGCGTTGCAGCGCGTCTCTACGGCGCATATCTTGTTTGGGCTAGCGCGTCTGGCAATCGACGAGAACCCCGAGAGCACCACGATGGCCGACATCATTCTGACGCCCCGCGCGGCCAAGCGCATCAACGAGATCATGGGGACGGAGCCTCCCGGCGCCTCCCTTCGGATCAGCGTAAACGGCGGCGGCTGCTCGGGCTTTTCCTACGCCTTCGACATCACGCGCGCGCGCGCCGAAGACGATCTGGTGATCGAGCGGGACGGCGCCACCGTCCTCGTCGACCCCGTCTCGCTCGAATACATGAGCGGATCGACGATCGATTTCGCCAACGACCTGATCGGCCAAGCCTTCAAGATCGAGAACCCGCAGGTGACCTCCTCCTGCGGCTGCGGCACGTCGTTCTCGCTTTGAACCGTCTTGCGCCGGTCGCGGTCATCTCGATCCGGTCGCAGCGATGCGGCGTCCGGCCCACGATTGCCTCGCCGCGGAAACTGCGGCACGGATGCGGTTCGGCGCGGCACCGTTGCACGAAGCGCCTTTTTTCGTAGCGCCCCGGATCCGCTCATGATCGTCCCACACGGCCGTCCTTTCCTCGTGCGGGCGGCTGGCCTGTCGGTCTGCGCCCTCCTCGTCCTCGGGGGCGGCGGCCCGCTCGCCCCCCTGCCGGCCACGGCGCAGGAAGCGGCCTCGGCCGTGCAGGACGTCACGCTCCAGAACGTGACGATGACGGTGGGCGGCACGGTCCTCACCGCGCCCCAGATCATCGTCAGCGGCACGCGGCTGACCAAGGACGACCTCCTCGCCCTGCTGAAGGGCGGCCCCGAGCCCCTCGCCGCGCGGCTCTCCAAATTCGATGCCGCGAGCATCGTCATTCCCGAACTGCGCTCCGAGACCCGGATCGGTACCAAGGCCCAGACCGCGACCTATCGCGACGTCACCGCCAAGGACGTGCGGGGCGGCCGCATCGCTCAGGCGACCGCCGCCGGAGCGACGGCGGCCGAGGCGGGCGGCGAGGCCAGGCGCAGCGCCAGCTACGGCCGCATGGAGATGCGGGACGTCGATCTCGCCGCGATGGCGCGCCTCTACGGCGAGGCGGGGGACGCCAAGAGCCCGATGATGCGCCTCTACGGCGCGTTCTCGGTCTCCGACACCCTGATGGAGGCCGACGGCACCGTGGTGAAGCTGGCGCGCATCGAGGGCACCGACCTCAGCGGCCGCCAGATTCCGGCGACCTGGACCGGCGCGCTCGACGCGGTGACCCAGACGGACCCGGCCCATGCCGACCCCGCCGACAAGGCGCGGATCCTCGGCGTGCTGGCCGACCTGTTCGACGGCTTCTCCATCGGCTCGTTCCAGGCCAGCGGCCTCACCATCAGCCAGACCAAGGACGGCGAGCCCGTCTCGATCGCGATGGGGCGACTGGCGCTCTCCTCCGGCGGCCTCAGCATGGAGGATCTCGGATTCCATGTGGGCGAGACCAGCGCGAAGCTCGCCCGCCTGAGCCTCTCGGGCTTCTCGCTCGCTCCCACCGTGGCGGCCCTGCGCAAGCTGTCTGTGCAGCCCGGCGACCCGTCCGAGCAGGATCTCCGGCGGATGACGCCGGTGCTCGGCACGCTGGCCTTCAAGGATCTGAGCCTCGCCCTGCCGCCGGACGAGAAGCCGGCCGGCACCGACAGGCCCGGCGCCCGGCCGCTGGCGGCACCGCGCGATCCGCTTGCGCCGACGGCCGCGACGGCCCCCCTGCATATCGGCCTGCGCGACGGCGCCCTCGCCTTCGGGCCGCTCCGCGACGGCGTGCCCACCACCGGCCGGGCCAACCTCTCGGGTCTCACCCTCCCCGCCTCGGTGGTGGCCGGGATTCCCGGGCTCGGCTCGCTCGGTGCCTATGGCTACCGCGACCTCGACCTCGACGTGGTGGCCGACACCGCCTGGAACGAGGCCGCCAAGGAACTCTCCGTCAGCGAGGTCTCGGTGTCGGGCAAGGACATGGGCAGCGTGAGGATCAACGGCACGCTCGGAGGCATCGGCCCGGCCGTGTTCGATCCCGATCCGAGCGTCTCGACCTTCGCCATGCTGGGCGCGACGGCCAAGGCCCTCGACCTGCGGATCGAGAATACCGGCCTGTTCGAGCGCTTCATCGCCTCGCAATCGAAGAGCCTGAGCCTCAAGCCGGAGGAACTGACCCAGGAATACGTGACGGCGACCACGTTCGGGGTGCCGGCGATCCTCGGCAATTCGGCGGGCGCCAAGGCCATCGGCACGGCCATGGGGCAGTTCGTGACCAAGCCCGGCACCCTCGTCGTGAGCGCCAAGGCGAAGAATGCCGGGGGAATCGGCATGCTCGAATTCAGCGCGGCGCCGACGCCGGGCGCCGTGCTCGACCGGCTGGACGTGAGCGCGAAGGCGAATTGAGAGTACCGCGGGTCGCACCGCCGGAGCGCACTCCTCAACCAGACCGGAGCATGAGCGGATCGCTCCCCACCGTAAGGGTGAGGCCGACCCGCTTGGTGCCCGGATCAATCCAGCGCGCGCACCACGACCCGGCCATTCTCGGCCGACAGGGCGAGGCGGCCGGCCTTGAGGGCGAGGGCCTTCTCGCCGAACAGGGTCCGGCGCCAGCCGTGCAGGACGGCGATGTCGGCCTCGTCATCCTCGGCGATGGCCTCCAGATCGTCCATGGTGGCGACGATCTTGGGCGCCACGCGCTCGGCCTCGCAGACCGCCTTCAGCAGCACCTTCAGCAGTTCCACCACGGCGCCGTTGCCACCCCGGCCCCGGCTGCGCTCGGGCAGGGCGATATCGGAGGAATCGCGCGCGAAACCGCGCTCGACCGCCGCGAGGATGTCGGCGCCCGTGCGTGAGCGCTCGAATCCGGCGGGGATCGAGCGCAGGCGGCCCAGGGCCTCGACGTTGCGGGGGGCCGAGGTGGCGATGTCGATCACTGCCTCGTCCTTGAGGATGCGCCCGCGCGGCACGTTGCGGTTCTGCGCCTCGCGCTCGCGCCAGGCTGCCACCTCCATCAGCACCGCGATCTCGCGCGGCTTGCGCATGCGGCCGGACAACCGGCGCCACGCCTCGGCCGGGTCGGCCTTGTAGGTGTCCGGCGAGGTCAGGACGCTCATCTCCTCGTCGAGCCATTCGCCGCGATCGGTGGAGAGCAGCTTGCCGGCCAGAACCTCGTAGATCGTCACGAGATGGGTCACGTCCGAGAGCGCATAGCTCGACTGCGCATCGGAGAGCGGGCGGCGCGACCAGTCGGTGAAGCGCGAGGACTTGTCGATCTTGGCCTTGGCGACGTCGTTGACCAATTGCTCGTAGGAGACCGAATCGCCGTAGCCGCAGACCATGGCGGCGACCTGCGTGTCGAAGAAGGGGTGCGGCAGCAGGCCGCCGAGCAGCCAGATGATCTCGAGATCCTGGCGCGCCGAGTGGAACACCTTGACCACGCCTTCATCGGCCATCAGCGCGAAGAACGGCGCGAGGTCGATCTCGGGCGCGAGCGGGTCGACGAGCACGCCCGACCCGTCCGGCCCCGCCATCTGGATGAGGCAGAGCTTGGGGTAGTAGGTCGTCTCGCGCATGAACTCCGTGTCGACGGTGACGAAGGGCTGCGCGGCGAAACGGCTGCAGGCCTCGGCGAGGGCCGGCGTGGTAGCGATGAGTTCCATGACAGCCGGCTATATCGGAGGTTGACGCGTCAGGCGAGATCGTATCCGGCAGCCGCGCGCGACTATCCCCGAATCCCTGCCCCGAATCCCCGTTCCGAATTCCTCGTCAGGCGGCGCGCGTCCGGGGCCGGTTCCGTCGAGCGAGGTCGCGCACCAGGGCGGCGCGCTCGCGCCTCTGCGCTTCGGCACGGGCGAGTAGCCAGTCGAGGATGCCGGCCTTCATCCGCGGCCCGCCCTCCTCCGCGAGGCGGCGGATGCGGTCGACCCGGAAGCCGCGATAGCCGCCGCGGCGCGCAGGGTCCCCGCCGAGGGCGATGCCGCCCAGCAGCGTCCGGCCCGGCCCGAGCCTCAATTCCCGCGCGTCGAGGAAGCGGGTGCTCCAGACGCCACGGGAATCCTCGTAGACGATCTCGAACCGGCCTGCGAGCGGCAGGGCCCGCCATGCGCCGTCCCGGCTCTCGCCCCGGTCAGCGGCGGCCCCAGCTCGCGCGGAAGCGCTGGCGGCCTCGTTCAGAATGTCGAAAAAAGCGTTCGAATTCATGGGATTGATATGGGGATTCCGCCCCGTTTCCGAAAGGCCTCAGAGCCCCTCACCCGCATCGGCGCGGCCTCGTGCGACACTCCGCGAATACACTCCGGCGCGATCGGGATCGCCTCGCCCGGCCTGCCTGCCTTGCCCGCCGGTCTTGCCCGCCTGCCTTGACTTGCCCGCCCTCGCGTGAATGGTGCGCCGCTCAATCTCAAGAGCCCGTCATGCACCGTTATCGTACCCATACCTGCGGGGCGCTCCGCCCGTCCGACGTCGGCGAGACCGTTCGCCTTTCCGGCTGGTGCCATCGCATCCGCGACCATGGCGGCGTGCTCTTCATCGACCTGCGCGACCATTACGGGCGCACCCAATGCGTGGTCGATTCCGATTCGAAGGCGTTCAAGACCGCCAATCTCGCCCGCTCGGAATGGGTGATCCGCATCGACGGCCGCGTCCGCACCCGCCCCGCCGGCACCGAGAACCTCGACCTGCCCACCGGCACGGTCGAGGTCTATATCGACGAGATCGAAGTGCTCGGCCCCGCCGGCGAATTGCCGGTGCCGGTCTTCGGCGACCAGGACTATCCGGAGGAGACGCGGCTCAAGTACCGCTTCCTGGATCTCCGCCGCGACAAGCTCCACGCCAACATCATGAAGCGCGGCGCGATCATCGATTCGCTCCGTCGCCGCATGCGGGACGGCGGCTTCTTCGAGTTCCAGACGCCGATCCTCACCGCCTCCTCGCCGGAGGGTGCGCGCGACTACCTCGTGCCGTCCCGCGTCCACCCCGGAAAATTCTACGCGCTGCCGCAGGCGCCGCAGCAGTTCAAGCAGCTGACGATGATCGCCGGCTTCGACCGCTACTTCCAGATCGCGCCGTGTTTTCGCGACGAGGATGCGCGGGCCGACCGCTCGCCCGGCGAGTTCTACCAGCTCGACATCGAGATGAGCTTCGTCACGCAGGAGGACGTGTTCCAGTCGGTGGAGCCGGTGCTGCGGGACGTCTTCAAGGAATTCGCCGAGGGCAAGCGCGTCACCGAGACCTTCCCGCGCATCCCCTATGCCGAGGCGATGCTGAAATACGGCGTCGACAAGCCGGACCTGCGCAACCCGCTGATCATCGCCGACGTGACCGACGAATTCGCCCGCGACGAGGTCGAGTTCAAGGCGTTCAAGGGCGTGATCAAGTCGGGCGGCGTGGTCCGCGCGATCCCGGCGACGGGGGCGGCGACGCAATCGCGCTCGTTCTTCGACAAGCTCAACGACTTCGCCCGCTCCGAGGGCGCGCCCGGCCTCGGCTACATCGTCTTCGAGGAGGTCGACGGGGTGCTCACGGGCAAGGGCCCGATCGCCAAGTTCATCCCGGCCGAGGTTCAGGCCCGGATCGCGGACAAGACCGGGACGAAGGCCGGCGACGCGGTGTTCTTCTCCGCCGGTACCGAGGCCAAGGCCGCGGCGCTGGCCGGCAAGGCCCGCATCCGCATCGCGGACGAGCTGAACCTCTCGGACAAGGACCAGTTCGCGTTCTGCTGGATCACCGACTTCCCGATGTACGAGTGGAACGAGGACGACAAGCGGATCGACTTCTCCCACAACCCGTTCTCGATGCCGAATTTCGACCGGGAGGAATTCCTGGCCCTGGACCCGAGCGAGTCCGAGAAGATCCTCGGCATCAAGGCGTTCCAGTACGACATCGTCTGCAACGGCACCGAACTCTCGTCGGGCGCGATCCGGAACCATCGCCCCGAGGTGATGGAGAAGGCCTTCGGTCTGGCCGGCTACGGCCAGGACGTGCTGGAGGAGAAGTTCGGCGGCATGCTCAACGCGCTGAAGCTCGGCGCCCCGCCGCACGGCGGCATCGCGCCGGGGATCGACCGCATCGTCATGCTGCTCTGCGGCGAGCAGAACCTGCGCGAGGTGGTGCTGTTCCCGATGAACCAGCGCGCCGAGGACCTGATGATGGGCGCCCCCGCCGAGGCGACCCCGAAGCAGCTCCGCGAGCTCCACATCCGGCTGAACCTGCCGGAGAAGCAGGGCTGAGGCGGAGCCTCGGCGCGGTCGGTCACGATGCCCTCCCTCGTCGCTATCGTCGTCGCCCATGACAGCGCCCATGCGCTGCCGTCCTGCCTCGCGGCCCTGGCGGCGGAGCACGTGCCGGCCGTCGTGGTCGACAATGCGAGCCGCGACGCGTCGGTCAGCATCGCCGAGGCGGTGGGGGCGAGGGTGATCCGCAACCCTCGCAACGAGGGCTATGGCCGGGCCAACACCCTCGGAATCCGGGCCGCCGAGCGGGCCGAGCACGTGCTGATCCTCAACCCCGACATCGTGCTGCAGCCGGGCGCCGCCGATGCGCTGCTGCGCGCGGCCGCCGCCTCTCCCGATGCGGGCCTGCTGGCGCCGCGCCTGATGGAGCCGGACGGGCGCTTCTTCTACCAGCCGCGCTCGCTGCTCGCGCCCTACCTCACCAATCCGCAAGGCACCCTCACCCTGCCCGAGGGCGATGCCTGCGCACCGTTCCTCTCGGGCGCCTGCCTGATGATCCGGCGCGACCTGTTCCTCGACCTCGGCGGGTTCGATCCGAACATCTTCCTGTTCTACGAGGATGACGACCTCTGCCGCCGCGTCGCCGATGCCGGCCGCGCCCTAGTCCATGTCCACGGCGCGGTCGCCCTGCACGGGCGCGGGCGCTCGTCGAAGCCGGAACCGGGCCGGGTCTTCCGGACGCGCTGGCACCAGGCCTGGTCGCGGGCCTACGTCTCGCGCAAATACGGCCTCCCCGACCCGAGCCCGAAGATGCTCGCCGTCAACGCCCCGAAGGCGGCCCTGGCCTCCCTGAGCTTCCGCCAGCCGCTGGTGGAGCGCTATGCCGGCTCGGCCGCGGGCGCCCTCGCCGCCCTGCGCGGCCGCACGGCGTTGGCGCAGGAAGGGCTCCTGTGAGCCTGCTCGCCCCGAAGGAGGCCCTGGCGCGCGCCGTGGCCGGCGTCGCGGCGCACGGCTTTACCGTCGTCGCCCGCAACACGCGCGGCGACAGCGTCTATCTCAAGCCGGAGGGCAACCCCTTCGCCCTGCGCGTCTCGAACCATGCCAGGACGCCGAAGCAGCGCGCGAACCACCCGGATGCCGTGACGAGCCTCGTCATCCGCCAGCCGAAGACGGCGGCCCAGGTCGACGCCCTGGTGGAGGGAGCCGTGCGGACTTTCGCGGGCGAGTGCCGGAAGCGAGAGGGCTAAGCCCGCCCGCCTCGAACCATTGCGACGTCGTCGCTCATGCCGAAACGACCGTCGCGACGCGGACGATGCAAGCTCTCGATATAGGTTTTTATTGCTAACATCGGATTGTTATGCTAGCCAATGAGCTCTGCCACTTGCGCTGAAAGCGTCACTGATGTCGCGACCGACGACCCGCGAAAATCGTATCGCTGCGATCCGTGCCGATCTCGCTGAGCTCGCCGTCGAGGTCGAACTGATCCGCGTCGAGCGCGTCCTCGTCCGCAAATACAGTCCCGATCAGCCCCGCGAGCCGGCCGGCCAGTCCGGCGGCGGACGCTGGGCATCGGGAAGCGGCGGCCCATCAGACCCGACGGCCACGGGCGCGCTAGGCTCGGACGATCCACCGGGCGCCGAGCAGGCCGTGACCGAGGACGGCTCGCACGTCCTGTCTCTTCGCATCCGCAGTCATCCTTCCCAGGATTGGGACGAGCAGCACACCGTCACGGCGCCGGACGGCACGCGGACCGTCTTCGAGATGTCCGGCCGCACCCAGACGATCCGCGATGGCGAGACCGGCGATATCCTCTCCCGCAGTACCTTGAACGGCGATCGGGCGGAGCCGGAAGCGTTCGTTCAGGACGCGCGGGCTCCGATGCGCGGTCCTTTGAGGATCGCTGCGGCGATCGAGGCGGCCGCAACGCTGCTGACGGTGCTGTCTCAACGAAACGGCTCTAACGGTTCCGCGATTTTCGTGGCCCCCGCGAGCGAATATGGACTGAGCGACGATCCTCAGTTTCCTGTATTCTGGGTCGGGCAGGTCGCCCAAAGAAGCTTGGATCTAGCCTGCCCTCGCTACGGCGTGGTGCAGGAGATGCTTGATACAACGACCGCCCTCGTCCGGTCTTCCGGACTCTATAGCAGCCCTCAAGCCATTGGAAATAAAGTTCATTTCCTGATGTCGGAGGAGGTAAAAACTTTTAATGACCCCAATTTCGTTGCAGAAATATCTTACAGAAAAATCAGCTATTTACCAACCAGATATGGCGAGCGGAATTCCATACGGCTCGACATACTTGAAAAACCTCCCACAGATACTGTCTGCATTTATGATCACAAGACAGGGGATGCTGGTCTCGATCCAGCACGGGCTGTTGATTTTGCGGCGCTTGCACGCAAGAATTTTCCTACCGCAAAGCGTTTCATTGTCGTGGAAATGAGGCCTCGTCGGTGACGCGCGCGAGCCGGATCACAGCGATCTTTCGTCCCTTGCTGGATCGTCATGCCGACCTCGTCCATGTCGGCAGCCGCGACCTCTGGATCAGGCCCGTGCGCCACGTCGCATTGCGCGTCATGATCGACGGCACATCCAATCCCGATGCATTCTACCTGAAATGGTCGATGCTCGACCTCTTCACGCCGCTCGACGGCCTGTTCGGCAGCATCGGCTGGTGTTCGGGCAAACTCGGTCGAACGGGTGCGTCGCCATACGCGGTCTGGCGCTGGTCCGATCCGTCGACGGTCGGCGATGCGATATCCGCGATCGAAACCGAGGCTCTGCCGCTCTTGCGCTCGGCGGACAGGCTGGAAACATTCGCCGCGTTCTATCGTGAGAATTTCGAGATCGCTCGGATCGGAGCGCCGGAGGACCGGCTGATCATCGACATCGCCCTCGGCCATCTCGAAGGCGCCCAACGGATCGTGCGGGACCTGCTTCCGCGCTTCAAGGAGGCCAGCCCGAGCTCGGCGTCATACCAAGCCACCCGCACCAAGATCCTCGCCGTCGCCGACCCGCTTCTGGCCGGCGACCGCCCTGCCCTCGCGGCGATCCTCCATGGCTGGGAGGCCGGCAACATCCGGGGCACGAAGATCGAGCCCTATTGGGAGCCGACGCCGTTCCCCCTGGAGAGGGCGCCGGGCTGAGCCGTCTCAGGCGTCCGCGGCATCATCGCGAAAATAGGGTTCCACCGGGCCCTTGAGCTTCACCGTCATCGGGTTTCCGGCCCGGTCGAGGGTCTTGCCGGCCGAGAGGCGGACCCAGCCCTCGCTGACGCAGTATTCCTCGACATTGGTCTTCTCGACGCCCTTGAAGCGGATGCCGATGCCGCGCTCCAGGATGGCCTCGTTGTAGAACGGGCTGTTGGGGTTCACCGCGAGGCGGTCGGGAGGCGTGTCGGACATCGTCTCTGCCTTGGAAGGCGATCGGTCTGAAGGCGATCGTCTGTGTGAGCGTCAGCTGTCCGGGTAAGGGATTCAGGCGCCGCCCGCAACGCCGGCCCCGCGCACGGTGCGCACCGCCGCGATCAGGTCGGTGACTTGGCCGCTCTGGAGCAGCGGCACGAGGGGGCGGATTGCCCCGGGATCGAGCTCCCACCACGCCGTCTCCAGCAGGCCCGCCACCAGCTCCGGGGCGAAGCGGGATCGGACCAGCCGCGCCGGGTTGCCGGCAACCACCGCGTAGGGCGGCACGTCGCGGGCGACGACGGCATGAGCGCCCACCACCGCGCCATGGCCGATGGTGACGCCGGACAGGATCAGGCAGCCCGATCCGAGCCAGACGTCGCTGCCGATGGTGACGCCGCCGCGGGTGGCGTGGTCGTCGGCCGCCGCCTCCACCCCCGGCCACAGCCCGGCCATGGCCGCGAAGGGATAGGTCGTCACCCAGTCGAGGCGGTGCCCCCCGCCGAGAAGGATCTCGACCTTGTCGGCGATGGAACAATACCGGCCGATCGTAAGGTGCTGCCCAGCTTCCGCGAAACGGACTTTCGGGCGGCCGTAGGAGTAGTTCCCGATGGAGAAACCGTACTTTCTCACCAGTTTCGCGAGGTGGAGACGGGTCTCGTTGTGCGGGTTGCGCCCACTCCGCAGGCGGTGCAACAGGGACGTCAACCAAAGCATCCCGGCATCCGGCGGGATAGATCAGCGGCGCCGCAAAGGCCCGCCATTGAGGGAGTGAGGCTCATGGGCGACAACATGTCCGACGATCTCAAATCCGGAGCCCTCGTCTATCACCGCTTGCCCCGGCCCGGAAAGCTCGAGATCCAGGCGACGAAGCCGCTGGGCAACCAGCGCGACCTGGCGCTGGCCTATTCGCCCGGCGTCGCCGCGGCCTGCATGGCGATCTACGAGGATCCGCAGGAAGCCGCCAACCTCACCATCCGCCAGAACCTGGTCGCCGTGCTCACCAACGGCACCGCGGTGCTCGGATTGGGCAATATCGGGCCCCTGGCCTCGAAGCCGGTGATGGAGGGCAAGGCCGTCCTCTTCAAGAAGTTCGCCGGCATCGACGTGTTCGACATCGAGGTCGACCAGAACGACGTGTCGAAGCTCGTCGACGTGGTCTGCGCCCTGGAGCCGACCTTCGGCGGCATCAACCTCGAGGACATCAAGGCCCCCGAGTGTTTCGAGGTCGAGGAGCAGTGCCGGGCGCGGATGAACATCCCCGTCTTCCACGACGACCAGCACGGCACCGCGATCATCGTCGCGGCGGCGGTGCTCAACGCCCTCGAACTCGCCGGCAAGCAGCTCTCCGACGTCCGCATCGTCACCTCGGGTGCCGGCGCGGCGGCGCTGGCCTGCCTCAACCTGCTGGTGTCGCTCGGCGCCCGCGTCGAGAACATCACGGTCACCGACATCAAGGGCGTGGTCCATAAGGGCCGCACCGAACTGATGGACCGCTGGAAGGACATCTACGCCCAGGAGACCGAGGCGCGCACCCTCGCGGAGGTCATCCCCGGCGCCGACGTGTTCATCGGCCTCTCGGCCGGCGGGGTGCTCAAGCCCGAATACCTCGAGAAGATGGCCGAGAACCCGCTGATCATGGCGCTGGCCAACCCCTATCCCGAGATCATGCCGGATCTGGCGCAGGCGAAGCGCCCCGACGCGATGATCTGCACCGGGCGGTCCGACTTCCCGAACCAGGTCAACAACGTCCTGTGCTTCCCCTACATCTTCCGGGGCGCCCTCGATGTCGGCGCCACCTCGATCAACGAGGAGATGAAGCAGGCCGCCGTGAAGGCGATCGCGGCGCTCGCCCGCGAGACCCCCTCCGACGTGGTCGCCCGCGCCTATGGCGGCGAGGCCCGGCCGTTCGGCCCGCGCTCGCTGATCCCGAGCCCGTTCGACCCGCGCCTGATCCTGCGCATCGCCCCCGCCGTGGCCCAGGCCGCAATGGATTCCGGCGTCGCCGGCCGGCCGCTGGAGAACGTCCAGGCCTATACCGACAGCCTCGACCGCTTCGTCCACCGCTCGGGCTTCATCATGAAGCCGATCTTCTCCAAGGCGAAGGAGAACCCCAAGCGGGTCATCTACACCGAGGGCGAGGACGAGCGCGTGCTGCGCGCCGCGCAGGCCATCGTCGAGGATCACGTGGCGCGCCCGATCCTGGTCGGACGCCCGCGGGTGATCGAGACCCGGATCAAGCGCTTCGGCCTGTCGATCAAGCAGGGCGAGCATTTCGACCTGATCGATCCCGAGGACGATCCGCGCTACCGCGACTACGTCGCGACCTATCTCGAGGCCGCCGGCCGGCGCGGCATCACCCCGGATGCCGCCCGCACGCTGGTGCGCACTAACAATACGGTGATCGGCGCCGTCGCCGTGCGCCGGGGCGAGGCGGACGCGCTGATCTGCGGCCTGGAGGGCCGGTTCGAGACGCGCCTGCGGGTGATCCGCGACGTCATCGGCCTCGCGCCGGGCGTGCTCGATTTCGCCGCCATGAGCCTGATCGTCACCAAGGAAGGGGCCTACTTCCTCGCCGATACCCATGTCCGCCCCGACCCGACCGCCGAGGAGATCGCCGACGTCGCGGTGGCCTGCGCCGGCCACGTCTCGCGCTTCGGCCTGACCCCGAAGATCGCCCTGCTCAGCCACTCGGATTTCGGCCAGTCGGATTCCCGTTCGGCCATGAAGATGCGCTCGGCCCTGGGCCTGATCCGGTCCCGCGCCCCGACGCTTCAGGTCGATGGCGAGATGCAGGCCGACACCGCCCTGTCCGAGATCATCCGCGACCGGGTGCTGCCGGGCTCGCCTCTCAAGGGCGCGGCCAACGTGCTGATCTTCCCCAACCTCGATGCGGCCAACATCGCCTTCCAGTTCTCGAAGGTTCTCGCCGACGCCCTCCCGGTGGGTCCCCTGCTGATCGGGCCGGCGAAACCCGCCCACATCCTGTCGCCGTCGGTGACCGCCCGCGGCATCGTCAACGTCACCGCCGCGGCGGTGGTGGAGGCGCAGGCCATGTCCGTCCATCCGACGGCCGTCGAAGCCGAACCGGGGGCGACACCGCTTTCCGAGTAACGCGAACTGCCGGACACGCCCGGCGCGCCGACATCACCCGAAAAAGGCCCCCGAACCGGACGGTTCGGGGGCCTTTTTTTCATCCTCGACCTCTCGGAAGGGTCGGATCAGGCGCGGCGTTCGCCATAGGCGAGGGCCGGGCTCACGGTGCCGAAACGACCGCCGAGGAAGGCGGCCAGGGCCCCCAGCACCAGGGCGAGAGCGCCGTAGAGGGCGCCCTGGGCGGCGGCGCTACGGGTGGCCTCGGCGGCGGCCTGGGCCTTCTTCTTGGCGTCGGCCACGGTCTGCTCGTACTGCTTGCGGTAATCCTGGATCTCGGCCTTGGCCTGATCCGGGGTGATGCCCTGAGCCTTGGCGAGCGCATCGGCGGCGCGGGTCTCGGCCTGGGCCTGCTGGGCGGCATCGCCCGTCAGGTAGGCGCGCACGGCCTGGGCCGCCGCATCACGCAGGGCCGCCGGGTCCTGGCCGCCCGTGGACTGGCGGACCTGGTTCTCGATGCCGTCGAGGGGGTTCGTCAGCTTGGTGAGCGAGGGGGCCGCAGCCTGGGCCGCCGTCTGGGCCGCGCCGCCGATGGCCGATCCGGCCCCGCCGATCACGCTCGAAATGCCGCCGAACGCGCCACCGATGAGGCCGCCGGCCGCCGAGGTGAGCAGGTAGACGATCACGAGGGTGGTCACCGCCCAGGACACCAGGCCGTGATAGCCCGCCGTGCCGGCGGACGGCTTGCCGGAGAGGCGACCGGCCAGGAACCCGCCGATCAGCGAGGCGACGATGCCGGAGCCGACCCACCAGAGGCCGGCGCCGGTGGACAGGCTGGCGGCGCTGGGCGTGTCGGTGCCGGTGGGGTTCAGGGTGGCGAGGCCGATGCCGAGACCGACCATGTTGACGATCATCTGGACGACGAGGGCGGCGACGGCGCCGGCGAAGATGGCGCCCCACGAAACCTGATGGAGCAGGATCGTACGGGTCTCCAGCGAGGGCGCCGTCGAGACGGCGGGGGTGAGGGTCGGTGAGAGGGCCAAGGGCGAATTCCTGAATACGATGACGATGAAGGCGCCGGCGATCGCGCGCACGGACGCCTCCCGTCCTCCGCCGGACCGTGCCGGGGCGGACAAGCCGTTCGTGTCGTCGATCTCCTGAACCGTGATTTCGCCTCCCGGGCCGCGAAGGTCCCGGGATGCAGCGCCCGTCAACGTGCATCCCTCGGAATCGTTCGGACGATCCGGGACAAATCGACCAGGTCACCAATTTGTTTTGGCTAGTCGGCTGAGGACGCTCCGCCGGTCCGCGAATGCTTGGCGGCCTCCCGCACCGGACTCTGACCCGGTCTCGGTGCGTCTCACCGGGGTCCGCCGGACGAAGGCCGCCGCGCCGCCGCGCGGGCGGAGCCCGACGGGCCACGCTCAGCGAGCTACGGTCTCAGCCGGTGAATCCGTTCTCGCGACCCCAGACGATGGCCTCGGCCCGGCGATGGATGCCGAGCTTGCGGTAGAGCGAAGCGACGTGGTTCCGCACCGTGTTGGGCGTGAGCCCGAGCCGCTTGCCGATGGCGGCATCGGCCAACCCCTGGCAGATGAGCCCGAGCACCTCGCGCTCGCGCCGGGTGAGGTCGATGACCGGACCTCCGGCCGGCTTGGCCGAGGCGCGGCGCAGGCGCCCCAGGCGCTCGATGATGCCGCGGCTGAACCACGACGTATCCGCCATCACCGCCTCGATTGCCGAGTACAGGTCCCGCTCCGAGCGTTTCCGGTCGGTGATGTCCTGGAGAACCGCGAGGATGCAGGCCTCGTCGGCGATGGTGACGCGTTCGGCCGAGACCAGACAGTCGCGCGGCGCGAAATCCCTCACGCGAAGACAGGTCTCCAGGCCGAGCACGTGGCCATGCTCGGTCAGGTCCCGCGCGAAGCGCGCGCCTTCCGCCGGGTCGACCCAGAGCGTGCGCAGATCCGAATCGCGAAAATCCGGTTCACGAGGATCCGGTTCGCGCTGTTCGATGCCGTCCTCGGCGAGGACGGTGTCTCCATCGCCGAAGACGCGGGTCATCGCCTCGTTGACGCCGATGATGGCGAAGCCGTCGGCGCGGCACAGGACGGTCGGCACGGGGGTGAGCCGGAAGGCGGCGGCGAAGCGCTCCTCGCTGTGGCGCAGGGCGGCCTCGGCCTTCTTGCGCAATTCGAGATCGGCGAAGGTGAAGAGCATGCACGGCTCGTCGCCGAGCTCGATCGGCTGGCCGGCCACGATGACGAAGCGGGTCCCGCCATCGGGCAGGCGAAGACAGGCCTCCATCTGCGGAATGGTCTCGCCCCGGCTCAGCCGCGAGAGGGCGAGGTCGCGGCTGCGGGCCTCGTTGAGCACGTCGACCTCGCCGATGCTGCGCCCGAGGACATCCTCGCGCCGGTAGCCCGTCATCGCGAGGAAGCCGAGATTGACCTTCACATGGCGCTGGTCCGAGAGGCGGCAGATCAGGGCGGGCGCGGGGTTGGCGGCGAAGGTCCGCTCGAAACGCTCCTCCGCCTCGCATTGCGGCGTGACGTCGGCGAGAACGAGGGCGAGGCAATCCGGCGCACCGGCGGCATCGGTGATCACGAGGCTGCGGATGCGGTGCGTGGCCTCGAAATCCGGCCTGTCCGGTCGACGCACGGTGACGACCACGTCGTCGAAGGCTTCGCCCGCCACCACGCGCTCCATCGGCGTGCGCGCGACGACGTGGTTGTTGCGGGAGCGGAGGACGAACCTCTCGCGATAGGCGCCGATGGTCGCCCCGAGATCGTGGAGGGTCTCGACGCCATGCAGGGCCAGGGCCGCCGCGTTCGCCCAGGCGATGGTCTCGTCGGGCTCGATGAGGATGACGCCCTCGGTGAGGCCGGCGACGATCTGGTGGAGCTGGGATCGGTCGAAGCCCGCCGTCAACGAGGGAGACCACTCTCTGCGGGGGCGCGCGATGCGACCTGCGGGTCACGGACGCGGTGCCGGCACCCCTGGTTCTCGAGCCTGTCCACGGTTCACTCCCCCCATGCCTTGGCCGCCGGATTGCATACAGGATTCAAACCAGATGGCGGAATTCGGGCCGGATGGTGCGACGGGAGAGTTCGATGTGCCTCGGTGACGACCCGAACTGCGCGCATTTCGCCGAGCATCGGCGCCGGTTCCTCGGCGACCTCGCGCCCGAGCGGCGCGCCTTCCTCAAGAGCGGCTTCGTCGCCACCGGGGGTGCCGCGGCGCTCGCGGCGGGCGGCCTGTCCCTCGTCGGTCCCGCCTTGGCGCAGGCGAGCGGCAAGGGCATCGAGCGGACGGCGCATTACCACCTTCAGGCCACCGCCGAGACCGTGCATTGGGGATATTTCTCGAAACTGCTGAAGCCCCAGGTCGAGATCGAATCCGGCGACTACGTCACCATCGAGACCCTGACCCACCACGCCAACGACGATGCCGAGCGCATGGTGACGGGCGATCCCGGCGCCGAGAGCGTGTTCCTTTGGACCAGAGAGAAGAAGGGCGTGGCCCGCCGCGGGGCCGGACCGGAGACCGGCCCGCTCGGACCGGGCGGCGGGCTCGGCGTCCATATCTGCACCGGCCCGGTGGCGATCCGGGGTGCCGAACCCGGCGACGTGCTGGAGGTGCGCATCCTCGACGTGGCGCCGCGCCCCTGCGCCAACCCCGCCTTCAAGGGCCGCAGCTTCGGCAGCAACGCCGCCGCCTGGTGGGGCTATCATTACAAGGACATGATCACCGGCGACCGGCCGCGCGAGGTCATCACCATCTACGAGGTCGACGCCACCGGCGCCCGCGACTGGGCGAAGGCGGTCTACAATTTCCGCTGGCCCGGGGTGACCGATCCGTTCGGCGTGGCGCATCCGACCATCGATTATCCGGGCATCCCCGTCGACCACACCAAGACGAGCCGCAATTTCGACGTGCTCAAGGGCGTGCGCGTGCCGATCCGTCCGCATTTCGGCACGATGGGCCTCGCGCCCAAGGAGGCCGACATGGTGAACTCGATTCCCCCGAGCTACACTGGCGGCAACATCGACAATTGGCGCATCGGCAAGGGCGCGACGATGTACTACCCCGTGGCGGTGCCAGGCGCCCTGTTCTCGGTGGGCGACCCGCATGCGAGCCAGGGCGATTCCGAACTCTGCGGTACCGCCATCGAGTGTTCGCTCACCGGCACCTTCCAGTTCGTCCTGCACAAGAAGGCGGATCTCGCTGGCACGGCGCTCGAATCCCTCGACTTCCCGATGATCGAGACGGCGGAGGACTGGGTTCTCTCCGGGTTCAGCTACCCGAACTACCTCGCCGATCTCGGCCCCGAGGCGCAGAGCGAGATCTTCGCCAAATCCTCCATCGACCTCGCCATGCGCGACGCCTTCCGCAAGATGCGGCAGTTCCTGATGCAGGCGAAGGGACTCACCGAGGACGAGGCGATCTCGCTCATGTCGATCGCCGTCGATTTCGGCATCACCCAGGTGGTGGACGGCAATTGGGGCGTCCACGCCATCGTCAAGAAGGCGATCTTCTCGGAGCGGCCTGCGTAAGGGGCCGAGCTGCATCGAAGGGCCGACATCCGGTCGCCCGGACCCCTTCCCTGAACGTCCGGGGAGTGGGGAACGCACCGTGGCATCCGGTCCCGAAGCGGACGTTCCGCATCCGGTCACGGGCCGGTCCATATTGCTTTCCCGCGAGCAGTCATTTCACTGCCTCGATGCGGATCAATCGACACGAACTGGCCGATCTCGGCACGTTCCTCGCCCTCGCGCGCCATCGCAGCTTCCGGCGAGCCGGACTGGAGCTCGGCGTCAGCCCTTCGGCGCTCAGCCACGCGCTGAAAGCCATGGAGGCGCGCCTCGGCCTGCGTCTCGTCAACCGCACCAGCCGCAGCGTCACGCTCACGGCGGCCGGGGACGATCTGCTCGCTTCGCTGGACGCTCCGTTCGCGGCAATCGACGCCGCGCTCGACGTGCTCAACCGGCACCGGGAGCCGAGCCGGGCCACCGGGCGGATCCGTCTCAACGTGCTCGAACATGCCAGCACGCTGCTGCTCGCTCCGGTGCTGCCGCTCTTCCATGACCGTCATCCGCTGGTGGAGATCGACGTCCGGGTGTCCAACGACCTGCTCGATGTGGTGGAAGCCGGAGCCGACGCGGGCATCCGGTATGGCGGAACGATCCCTCAAGACATGGTGGCGCAGCGCCTGTCGGCCGATCTTCGCTGGGTGGTGGTCGGCGCTCCGGTCTATCTCGACCGGCATGGGACGCCCGATCATCCCCACGACCTTGCGGCTCACCGATGCCTGCGCATCCGCCTCGGCGACGACAGCCTCTACCGATGGGAGTTCGAGCGACCGGGCGAGCCGATCGCGCTCGACGTTCCCGGTGCGGTGACGATCAACAACACGCAATTCGGCCTGTCCCTGGCGGTGGCAGGCGGCGGGCTCGCCTATCTGCCCGAGCCGTGCGTCGCTCCTGCGGTCGCCCGCGGCGAGCTGCGCGTCGTGCTGCCGGACTGGGCTTCCACGGGGGCGGGCTTCCACCTCTACTATCCCGGACGCCGCCAGTTGCCGACCGGGTTGCGGCTCCTCATCGACCTGATCCGCGAGGTCGAACCGCTCGGATCGTAGGGGCCGCTCCCTCCGGCGATGAATGTCGCTCATCGTTCCGTTGAGGCGGGAGTGGCTGATCGTCGGCCGGCGCGACCTCTACGTAAGAGACCACATCGAGGTCAGCGGAGAGAACGAGACATGAGCCGTTTCATCGGAAAGGTCGCCTTCATCACGGGTGCCGCCAGCGGCATCGGCCGCGCCGCCGCCATCGCCTTCGCGACGGAGGGAGCGCGCGTCGCGATCACCGACCGCGCGGAAGCACCGCTGGAACGGCTTCGCGCCGAGATCGAGGCGAGCGGCGGCGAGGTGCTGGCGATCCGCTGCGACGTATCGGCTCCAGAGGAGGTGGAAGCGGCGGTGGCCCGAACCGTCGAGCGGTTCGGCCGGCTCGACTGCGCCTTCAACAATGCGGGCGTGGAGAACAAGGCGTCTCCCGTCCATGAGATCGCCCTCGACGAATGGGACCGTATCCTCGCCATCAACCTGCGCGGCACGTTCGTCTGCATGAAGCACGAGATCGCTCAGATGCTGCGCCAGGGCAGCGGCGTGGTGGTCAACACGTCGTCGGGAGCGGGCGTCCGGGGCGTGGCGGGCGGGGCGAGCTACGCCGCCTCCAAGCACGCCCTCATCGGCCTGACCAAGTCCGCCGCCCTCGACTACGCAAAGGCGAACATCCGGGTGAACGCCGTCCTGCCCGGGAACATCGAGACGCCGATGATGGACCGCTTCACGGGCGGCGATATCCAGAAGGCGATCGATCTCGAGCCGGTCGGGCGGCTGGGCAAGCCCGAGGAAATCGCGGAAGCCGTCCTGTGGATGTGTTCGGATCTCGGCGCGTTCGTGACCGGCGCGGCGATTGCGGTCGATGGCGGCTGGTCGCTCTGAACGAGAAGCACGGGCACGGGGCGACGGCGACCACGGCGATGACGCATCTCGCGATCCAGGAGCGCCTGGACGGCAAGGCCGTGACAGGGATGTGAGATCGGGATCGGGCGGCGTGGACCGGGGCCCGCCCGTCACACCACCGCGATCCGCCCCTCCAGCCCCAGCAGGCGGCCGAGACCGCGGACGCGGTTGAGGAGGCGGTCGCCCGGCAAGGCGGCGAGATCCGACGGCAGGGTCAACGTCACCCGGCCGTCTTCCATGAGGACGGGCAGGCGCGTGAGCGCCCCCTCCATCCCCGCCGAGACCGGGAAGGCGATGCGCAGGAGCGCGCCGAGGAGGCGGGCGCGCTCGAACAGGCGCGGGCCGGCGAGGCTGCGCAGCATCGGGCTCGCCTTCTCGGCGGCGACGCCCTCGTGGCGGAAATAGACCGCCAGGGCGAGATAGGCGCGGCCCGGATGGTCGATGCCGACGAAGGCGGCGTGGGTGATGACGTTGATGCTCTGCTCGCCCCGGTAATCGGGATGGGCGCGCCAGCCGATATCCGAGAGGAGGCAGGCGGCGTGGCGCAGACGGCGCTCGTCGGCGGTCTCCGGCCCGTCGAGGGTGGCGACGAAGCGGTCGGTCCAGGCGATGAGGTCGTTGCCGTGGCCCGGCGAGCGGGCTCGGAGCCGATTGAGTTCGGCCGCCGCCGCGAGGAGCGGGTCGGTCAGGCGGGTGTCGCGGTCGAGCTGCTCGAACAGCAATCCCTCGCGCACGCCGCTCGCCGAGATGGCGAGTTCGCGCGGGCGGCCGACGCGGATGATCTCCTCCAGCACCACGGCGCCGTAGGCGAGGAGGGGCCGGCGTGCCTCGGAGACAGCCTCCACATCCTGCAGCAGGGCGGCGTCGGTGCGTTCGACCACTTCGAGGAAGCTCAACTCGTCCGACGGCTCGATGCTGTAGCCGTGCATGACGTGGAGCGGATATCCGCGCGCGGCCTGATGCAGGCGGGCCAGCGCCCGCCAGGTGCCGCCGACCGCGTAGAAGCTGCGGCCGCGCAGGGTCTCCAGCTGCGGCGCGGCCTTGGCGAGGTTCTCGCGGGCGATCTTGAGGGCCTTCTTCACGGAGCCGCCGGAGAGGTCCTGGAGGGCGAGGCCGCCGAGCGGCATGGTCACGCCCTGCCCCACCGTGGCGCCGCGCACGTCCACCAGTTCGAGGGAGCCGCCGCCGAGATCGCCGACGACGCCGTCCGGCGTATGGAAGCCCGAGATCACGCCGAGGGCCGAGAGTTCCGCCTCGCGCCGCCCCGACAGGAGCTCGATCGGGTGGCCGCAGGCGGCCTCCGCGGCGGCGAGGAATTCCGGGCCGTTCTGCGCGTCGCGCGCGGCGGCGGTGGCCAGCACGAAGACGCGGCCGACCCTCATCGTCTCGCACAGGATGCGGAAGCGGGCGAGCGCGCTGAGGGCGCGCCGGACCGCCTCCTCGTTGAGCCGGCCCGTGCTGAACACGTTGCGGCCGAGGCCGCACAGGACCTTCTCGTTGTAGAGCGGCGTCGGCGCGCGGTTCAGGCCGTCATAGGCCACGAGACGCACGGAATTCGACCCGATGTCGATGATCGCCACCGGTTCCACGCGATCCTGCACGACGCGCTCTCCTTGAGTCGTGAAGCCGATACCTGCACCGCCGATACTGGCCCCGCCGTCACGAGGAAGTCCCATGACCGGCTCCTGCTGGGCTCGTCCGCTCACGGACGCTGAGCTCTGCGGCTCAGCGCGCGCGGACTCGACTTCTTCGAGGACTTGCCCCGGCCGGACAGGCTCGGGTTCGTCATGAAGTACTTGTGCGCGTTGAACGGCTCCTCGCCCTCGGAGGGCTGGACCCGCTCGCCCGCACCCGATGCCAGTACACGCCAGCTCTGCTGGTTGTCGAGGAGGTTGGCGAGCATGATCTGGTCGAGCACCTGCTGGTGCACCGTCTGGTTGGTGATCGGCAGCAGCGCCTCGACCCTGCGGTCGAGGTTGCGGCTCATCAGGTCGGCCGACGAGATCGAGACCGTGGCCTTGGGGTGCGGCAGGCCGAATCCGTTGCCGAAGGCGTAGATCCGCCCGTGCTCCAAGAAGCGCCCGACGATGGACTTGACCCGGATCGTCTCCGACAGGCCGGGGATGCCGGGCCGGAGGCAGCAGATTCCGCGCACCACGCAATCGATCTGCACGCCGGCCGCACTCGCATCGTAGAGCGCATCGATGATCTGGGCGTCGACGAGCGAGTTGCACTTGATCCAGATCGCGGCCGGGCGCCCCGCCTTGGCATGGGCGACCTCGGCCTCGATGCTCTCGATCAGGCGCGGCTTCAGGGTCAGCGGCGAGACCGACATCCGCTCGAGTTCGGCCGGCTCGGCATAGCCTGTGATGTAGTTGAAGATGCGGCTGACGTCGCGGGCCACCGCCGGGTCGGCGGTGAAGAACGACAGGTCGGTATACACCCGCGCCGTGATCGGGTGATAATTGCCGGTGCCGACATGGCAATAGGTGACGAGCTTGTCGCCCTCGCGGCGCACCACCATCGACAGCTTGGCGTGGGTCTTCAGCTCGATGAAGCCGAACACCACCTGCGCGCCGGCCTTCTCGAGGTTGCGCGCCCAACGGATGTTGGCCTCCTCGTCGAACCGCGCCTTCAGCTCGACCAGGGCGGTGACCGACTTGCCGAGTTCGGCCGCCTCGGCCAGGGCCGCCACGATCGGCGAATTCGACGAGGTGCGGTAGAGCGTCTGCTTGATCGCGACCACGTTCGGGTCGCGGGCGGCCTGGGCCAGGAACTGGACCACCGAATCGAACGATTCGTAGGGGTGGTGGACGATGAAGTCCTTCTGCCGGATGGCCGCGAAGACGTCGCCGCCGCTCTCGCGGATGCGCTCGGGGAAGCGGGCGTTGTAGGATTTGAACTTCAGGTCCGGACGCTCGATCCCGACGATCTGCGACAGTTCGTTGAGGGCCAGCATGCCCTCCACCACGAAGATCGCGTCGTAGCCGATCTCGAGCTCGTCGGCGACGAAGGCGCGCAGATCCTCCGGCATCCCGGCCTCGACTTCGAGCCGGATGACGACGCCGCGGCGGCGCTGCTTCAGCGCGCTCTCGAAATGCAGGACGAGGTCCTCGGCCTCCTCCTCGATCTCGAGGTCGGAATCGCGGATCACCCGGAACGTCCCCTGCCCCTTCACGAAATAGCCCGGGAACAGGCGGCCGGTGAACAGCACGATCATCTGCTCAATGGCGATGAAGCGCGCGGTGGCGTCCCCGGCCATGTCGGGCAGGCGCACGAAGCGGCCGAGGACCGAGGGCAGGCGGATGAGGGCGCGCAGGGTGCGTCCGTCGCGCGGGCGGACCATCATCAGGGCGATGCTGGAACCGAGGTTGGACAGGAACGGGAACGGGTGCGCCGGGTCGATGGCGAGCGGCGTCAGCACCGGGAAGACATGGCTGAGGAAATACTCCTCCAGCCAGGATTTGTGCTCGGGGGTGAGGTCGCCAGGCTCGACGAGATCGATGCCGACGCCGTGCAGGTCATGGCGCAGCTCGCGCCAGCGCTGCTGCTGGTCGAGGGCGAGGCGCGAGACTTCCGAGCCGATGCGGGCGAGCTGTTCGGCCGGGCTCAGCCCATCCTGCGACGGCTGGATCAGGCCGGCGCGCACCTGATCGTGCAGGCCCGCCACGCGGACCATGAAGAACTCGTCGAGGTTGTTGGCCGAGATCGAGAGGAAGCGCAGCTGTTCGAGAAGCGGGTGGGTGGTGTTGGAGGCCTCTTCCAGCACCCGCCGGTTGAACTGCAGCCAGGACAATTCCCGGTTCACGAAGCGCTCGGGCGATTCGCGCAGGGCGCGGCCGGCCGCCAGCACGGTCTCGCGCGCCGGAGGTTCTGCATTCGCCCGTGTGGGCACGGTATCCGCCATCACCGTCTCCACCAGGATCGAGTCGGATTCCGCCTCCGGCTCGTCGATCGCGGCCGCGCCTGCCGACGACGGGCTCGCGGCGGATCGAGGCTTCGGTGCAGCCTTCGGGGAAGCCTTCGCCGCCCGGGCCCGAACGGGGGGGCGGCGCCGGGCAGCGGGACGCGTGCCGGGAGCGGCCGGCGCGGATTCCGCCGTGGCGCCGTCCCGGTCGGTCTCGCGGGAGCCGGTCTCACCGGGCGAATCGTCGGCGGCCTGAGCCACCTCCCTCTCCTCGGCATCCGTGCCCTTGGCGATCGCGTCCGAATCCACTTCCGGCAACGGGTCTTCTCCTCACTCTGTCGAAACGATCGGCCTCGTACCATGCGGCAGGGCCGTCGCGTCTGACAATTCCATGACAATCGGGACGGGTCTTCGGGAAGTGTCCGCGATCAGGCCGGCGCGTCCTCGTCCGCCTCGTCCTCGCCCGCCTCCTCGTCCGGCAGGCCGAGCGCCGCCAGCACCGCCATGGCGAGCGGCCGGGTGATGCGCCGTCCGCGGCGAAGGGCGTCGCGATCGAGTTCGGCCACCACCGCCCGGGCGCGGGCGAGCGAGCGGTCGATCCGCAGCGCGATGGCCTCGACGACGCTGAGATCGACCACGAGCTGGCGATCGACGAAGAGCTTCACCAGCACCGCCCGCATCAGCGCGTCGTCGGGCGGCAGGATGGTCGCGCCCGGGGCCAGCCTCAGGCGCGAGCGCAGATCGGCAGTGACGAGGCCGAGCGCCTCCACGGGCGCGGCCGCCGTGACGAGGACCGGGCTGCCGTTCTCGCGGGCGAGATTGAGGAGATGGAACAGGGCCGCCTCCTCGCGGCCTTCCGGACGGTCGATATCCTCGACCACCAGGGCGCCGTTCGAGACGAGATGCGTCACCGAATCGGCGGTGACTTCGGAGGCCGGGACGGTCCAGGCATGGGAGCGCGTCGCCCAGATCGAGGCGAGATGGCTCTTGCCGCTGCCGGACGGCCCGGTGATGAGGCAGACCGTATCGGGCCAGCGCGGCCAGGCCTCGATCAGCCCATAGGCCGCCTCGTTGGCCGGACCCACCAGGAAATCCTCGCGGCCGTAGCGCGGGTCGAGGGGCAGGTCGAAGGCGAGCTGCCTCGGAGGCGCGGCCTCGCGCATCGGCGTCTTCATCCCTCGCGTTTCTGAATCAGGATCGGTTGTTCGGCAGAGTAGAGCGGACTCTGAAGATAGCGCGCGATCGCGAACCGCACGATGACGCCGATGGAGGCCGCCACCGGCACCGCGAGGAGGAGCCCGAGGAACCCGAACAGGGAGCCGAAGGCCAGCAGCGCGAACATCAGCCAGACCGGGTGCAGGCCGACCGAGTCACCGACGAGCTTGGGCGAGATGACGTTGCCCTCGAAGAACTGGCCGATCACGAACACGCCGATGGTGAGCCCGATATGGAGCCAGTCCGAGGTCGGCCAGAACTGGACCAGGGCGACGCCCACGGAGAGCAGGAACCCGACGAGGGTGCCGACATAGGGGATGAAGGTGAGGAACCCCGCGATCATCCCGATCAGCACGCCGAAATTCAGGCCGACGAAGAACAGGCCCACGGCGTAGAACGTGCCCAGGATAAGGCAGACCAGGGTCTGGCCGCGCACGAAGCCGATGATCGCGCGGTCGATCTCGCCGGCCAGGCGCCGCACCGTGGTGCGATGGCGCGGCGGCGTCCAGCCATCGACGGTGGCGACCATCCGGTCCCAGTCGACCAGCAGGTAGAAGGCCACGACGGGGGTGACGACCAGGAGCGAGGCGATGGAGACCAGCGCCTGGCTGCCCGACCATAGCGACTTGAGGAAGGCCAGGAACCAGGTTCCACCCTGCCCCACTAGGGTTCCGACGGAGGATTGCAGATCGTTGAGCACGTCGGCGCCGCCGACCCGCGTCATGAGCGGCCCGACCCGCTCGACGATGATGCCCTGGAGCCGCGAGACCATGCCGGGCAGCGTCGTCACCAGAGCCGAGATCTGGTTGGCGGCCAGCGGCACCACGATCAAGAGCAGCACTACGAGCCCGACGACGAACATCGCCAGGATCAGCAGCGAGGCGGAGAGGCGGCCGAGGCCCCAGCGCTGGAGACGGTCAGCCATGGGATCGAGCAGGTAGGCGAGCGCCAGCCCCGCCACGAAGGGCAGCATCACGCCGGAGAGCAGGTAAAGCAGCAGCACGACGATGCCGAGGCCCACCAGTCCGATCACCGCCCTGCCGCGCATCGGCCCTCCTCCGTCTCGCCCGTCGCCCGCGCACAAGAGTGGGAAGGCGGTGCGGCGGGGTCAAGGCTCGCCCGCGAAAGCCCCGCACGGCCCGCGACAGGGGAACGAGCTCGAACGACTTTCATCCTCTATAGAGCGGATTTTTAACGAGCTAGTCTTTACTGTCCCTCAAAAGCGGGGGGATAAAATGAGTCTATCGCGCAGATTTATTGGTCTGATCACGGCTATGCTGGTATCCAGCTTGCTGCTGGCCGGGCCCATCATCCTTTATGGACGGGCTGTCGACCAGGTGAGCGCGGCCTACGCGACCCGCCAGCAATCGATCCTCCTCGCCGACGAGATCCGGCAAAGTTCGGACGACCTCACCCGGCTCGGCCGCACCTACGTCGTCACCGGCCAAGCGTCGTACAAGCAGCAATATTTGGACATCCTCGACATCCGCTCCGGCCGCAAGCCGCGCCCGGAGGAGTATCATCGCATCTACTGGGATTTCGTCGCCGCCGGCGTGGCGAAGCCGCGCCCCGACGGCGAGACCGTGTCGGTGCACGACCTGATGAAGCGTCTTGGCTTCAGCCGGCAGGAAACCGACATGCTGGCGGAATCCGTCCGGAATTCGGACGGGCTGGTTCATCTCGAGGTCGAGGCGATGAATCTCGTCGAGGGCAAGGACAAGGATGGCCAGCCCCTGGCACAACCGGACCCGGCCCGAGACCGCGATCGGGCGATCGGGCTCGTCCATTCCGAGGCCTATCACGGTTTCAAGGCGCAGATCATGAAGCCGCTCGACGCGTTCTACGGGCTGATGCAGTCCCGCACCGACGCGGCCGTCGCTGCGGACGAAGCCCAGGCACACTTCTACTTCGCCGTCGTCGTCGGCACGCTGGTCGGCACCGTCGCCACCTTCCTGGCCCTCGGCTGGTTCGCCCACGAGGCGCTGGTCCGCGGCTACGGCGCGGTGGGCCTGGCCATGGGCCGGATCGCTGAGGGCGATTACGCCGCCGCGGTGCCCTGCCTGGATCGCCGGGACGAGGTCGGCAGCCTCGCCCGGGGCCTCGAAGCGTTCAAGGCCAACCTCGCCCGGGACGTGGCGGAGCGTCATGCCGGAGAAACCCGACAGCGCGAGATCGCGCGCCGGGCTCAGACCGAAATCTTGGCGCAGGCCTTCGAAGCGGCTTTCGGCGGCATCGTCCGCGCCGTGGCGACCTCCGTGGGCGAACTGCAGGACACCGCGCAGGCGATGTCGCAGATGGCCGGCGACACCGCCGACCGTTCCGGCGCGGTGATCCGTGCCGCGGAGGAGGCCTCGGCCAACGTCGCCGCCGTAGCGGCAGCGGCGGAGCAACTCAGTGCCTCGGTGTCGGAGGTCGGCCGTCAGGTCGACAGTTCGGCGTCGCTGACGCAGGCGAGCGCGACGGAGGCCGGGCGCACCGCCGGTCTGGTCCAGGATCTGAGCCGGGCGGCGACTCGTGTCGGCGACGTGGTGGCGATGATCAACGGCATCGCCAGCCAGACCAACCTGCTCGCCCTCAACGCCACCATCGAGGCCGCGCGTGCCGGCGAAGCGGGACGCGGCTTCGCGGTGGTGGCGGCCGAGGTCAAGGAACTCGCCACCCAGACCGCCAGGGCCACCGAGGAGATCGCCTCCCAGATCGGCGACATCCAGTCGGTCACCCGGGAGGCGGTGACGGCGATCGGCGCCATCGCTGGGCGCATCGACGACTTGAGCGGGATCTCGAGCGCGATCGCGGCCGCGGTGGAGGAACAGGGGGCAGCGACCCGGGAGATCGTTCGCAACATCCACCAGACCGCCGATGGCACCGGTCAGGTCACGTCTCATATCGGCGGCGTCGCCGACGCGGCGCAGAGGGCCGGCGGAGCGGCCGAGCGGGTGCTTTCCGTGGCCTCCTCGGTCTCGCACGATGCCGACCATCTCGATGCTGAAGTCACCCGTTTTCTGGCGCAGCTTCGCGCCGCCTGAGGACGATGCTCCGATCCGCGCAAGGCGTCGCCTGTCCGGTTCATCGAAGCGGGCGCGGGATCGGCGAGCCCAAGTGCGGCCCTCGTCGAACCGTGGGGCCATCGAAATCTGCTTCCGCGCCCGGCACCGAGTGCCGAACTCGTCCGCGACGACTCGCCGAGACCGTCGCGACCCGTTAGAGCAGCCGGGACAGGACGTTGAGACGAGGTGCCGATGACGGCCGAGAACAAGAACGGCGAGAGCCGGAGCGGAATGACCTATGCCGAGGCCGGCGTCGACATCGACGCGGGCAATGCCATGGTCGAGACGATCAAGCCGCTGGTGCGCTCCACCCGCCGGCCCGGAGCGGATGCCGAGATCGGCGGGTTCGGCGGGTTGTTCGACCTCAAGGCGGCCGGCTTCTCCGACCCGATCCTGGTGGCGGCCAATGACGGCGTCGGCACCAAGGTGAAGATCGCCATCGAGACCGGCCGGCACGACACGATCGGCGTCGACCTCGTGGCGATGTGCGTGAACGACATCATCGTCCAGGGCGCCGAGCCGCTGTTCTTCCTCGACTATTACGCCACCGGCAAGCTGGTGCCGGGTGTCGGAACCGACATCGTGCGCGGCATCGCGGCGGGCTGCCGCATCGCCGGCTGCGCGCTCATCGGCGGCGAGACCGCCGAGATGCCAGGCCTCTACGACGGAGCGGATTACGACCTCGCCGGGTTCAGCGTCGGCGCCGCCGAGCGCGGGCGCCTGCTGCCGCGTCCCGGCATCGCGCCCGGCGACGTGGTTCTCGGCCTGCCCTCCTCCGGGGTCCATTCCAACGGCTTCTCCCTGGTCCGCCGCATCGTCGAGGCGACGGGCCTCTCCTACGACGACCCGGCCCCGTTCGAGCCGTCGCGCTCCCTCGGCGACGCCCTGCTGGAGCCGACCCGGATCTACGTGAAGCCGCTGCTGGCCGCACTGAAGGCGACGGACGGGATCAAGGCGCTCGCCCACATCACCGGCGGCGGCTTTCCCGACAACCTGCCCCGCGTCCTGCCCGACGGCGTCGGCATCCTGATCGACCTCGACACGATCGTGCCGCCCCCGGTCTTCGGCTGGCTCGCCCGCGAGGGCAACGTCGCCGAATCCGAGATGCTGCGCACCTTCAACTGCGGCATCGGCATGGTGGCGGTGGTCTCGCCCGAGAGCGTCTCTGCGGTGACCCGCGCCCTCGATACCGCGGGCGCCTCGCCGATCCGCCTCGGGATCATCACCGAGCGCGGCCCCGAACCCGTGACCTTCCAGGGCCGGCTCGCCCTGTGACGGCGGCACGCGCCAAGACGCGGGTCGCGATCCTGATCTCGGGTCGCGGCTCGAACATGATCTCGCTGATCGAGGCGGCGACCGCACCCGATTTTCCCGCCGAGATCGTCCTCGTCGCCTCCAACCGGCCGGAAGCGGGCGGACTCGCCCATGCCGAGGCCGCCGGCATCGCGACGACGGCGCTCGATCACCGCGCCTATCCCGACAGGGCGGCCTTCGATGCCGCCCTGAACGCGGAACTCGCCGCCGCCGGGATCGACCTCGTCGTGCTCGCCGGCTTCATGCGGATCTTCTCCGCCGGCTTCGTCGAGGCCTGGGCCGGGCGGATGATCAACATCCATCCCTCGCTGCTGCCGCTGTTTCGCGGCGTCCACACCCACGAGCAGGCCCTGGCGGCGGGCGTGCGCCTGCACGGCTGCACGGTGCATTACGTGGTGCCGGAACTCGATGCGGGGCCGATCGTGGCCCAGGCCGCCGTCCCGGTCCTGCCCGGCGACGATGCCGACAGCCTCGCCGCCCGCATCCTCGTCCAGGAGCATCTCCTCTACCCGCGCGCCCTGGCGCTGGTCGCCGGCGGACGGGCACGGCTGGAGGATGGCCGCGTGGTCTTCGCCGAGGACATCGCGGCGGCCGAGGGTGCCCTACTCAGTCTGGCGAATGCGGGCTGAGATCAGGCTGCCGATCCCGAATCATCGAGATCGGCAATGGTTCGGGCTTACGCCGGGCGCGGCAGCTTGCAGCTGTCCAGGGCGGACAGGGCCTTGGCCCGGGCGGAATCGTTGAAATAGCCGGTGGCGCGGTAGGATTCGAGCTCGACCGGATCGAGGCTCGCCAGGGTCTGCTTGGCGTAGCAGCCGCACGGGCGGGCGAGCGAGGCCTCGGGAACGCTCTGCAGGCGCGACTGGGTCACGGTGCAGGCGTGGCGCACGCGGCCGGTGAGGTTGCCGGCGGAGGCGGTCTTCAGCGCCGGATCGGGCGTGTAGCCTTCGAGCGCGGCGGTGGGGCCACCCTTGTTCGCATTGCAGGCGGCGAGCAGGGAGAGGAGGCCGGCGGCGAGCAGGATCCGGCCGGTGCGCGGAGCGATGGAGCGCATGGAATGTGGGGTCCGTGAAAGGGATTCGGTTAAGGGAATTCCTTTCACGCCCCGCGCGACTCGCGCGCAAGAGCGTTCGCGCCACACTGGGACGCGAACGCGAACGGGCTCAGCCGACGATGTCGGAATCCTGGAAGAACTGCGCGATCTCGAGGGCGGCGTTCTCGGCGCTGTCCGAACCGTGCACGGTGTTCTCGCCGACCGACTCGGAGAAGGTCTTGCGGATGGTGCCCGCGTCGGCATTGGCCGGGTTGGTGGCGCCCATCACGGTGCGGTAGGCGGCAACGGCGTTCTCGCCCTCGAGAACCTGCACGACGACGGGACCCGACGTCATGAAGGAGACGAGCTCGCCGAAGAACGGGCGCTCCTTGTGGATCTCGTAGAACTTCTCGGCCTGGGCCTGGCTCATCTGGATGCGGCGCTGGCCGACGATGCGCAGGCCCGCCTTCTCGATCACGGCATTCACCGCGCCGGTGAGGTTCCGCTTGGTCGCGTCGGGCTTCAGGATGGAGAAAGTGCGCTCGGTGGCCATGATCAGTCCGGTTGTTTTCGCTCGGCCGAAAACGGCTTCGGCGGCCGGCTTATAGCGGGCACGTCCCCTCGCCTCAACCCGACGGAGGAAGGCCGCGCATCCACAGCGGAAACCGCTTGGCCATGGCTCCGGCGCAACACTGCCGGAAAATCGCCTGATTGCTGGGGTCTCTTCGTCCTCAAGACCGATCTCGACCCAAGGCTCACGACCCTTCGCGACGCGCCCGCCGGCGCGCCGCAGCCCTTCACAGGCACCAGGAGACCAAAAGCCATGCGCGTTGCCCTGACCTCCGCCTTCCTGCTCTCCGGACTCGTCGCCGCCTCGGCGGCCCCGTCGAAAGATCCGTCCGGCACCTGGCTCACGAAGGACGGCCGCGCCAAGATCCGCATCGATCATTGCGGCACGAACACCGCCAACATCTGCGGCAAGGTCGTCTGGCTGAAGATTCCGACCACCGAGACCGGCACCCCGCGCACCGACGCCAAGAACCCGGACCCGAAGAAGCGCTCGCGCCCCGTCATCGGACTGCAGCTGATCGAGGGGCTCGCCCCCGACGAGGAGAAGTTCTCGGGCGACATCTACAATATCGACGAGGGCAAGATCTATCAGGTCAGCCTGGAGCGCGAATCCGGCTCGGAACTCAGCGTATCGGGATGCCTGCTCAAGGTTCTGTGCGGCTCCGAGACCTGGACCCGCGTGCCCGACGTGAACCAGCAGGCCGCCATCGCCCCGGAGTCCGCTCCCGTGAAGCCAGCTCCCAAGTCTCAGGCGAAGGCTTTGCCTGCGGCCCCGTAGCAATCCCAGCAGTGCTGTTCCGACAGCACTGCTAACGGATTCGGGTGAGAATAAAAGTTGTCCCAGTCAAGCCGTTTTGGCTGGGCTGGAGTTAATTACGGCCCTGACGTGGATCCGCGCTCCGGCGAAAGGCTGAGATCGTGGACGACAGCGGCCAAAATCGACATTGCGATCTCGCCATCCGACAGCAGCCCTACATCCCTTTCGAGATTCCCCAAGAGCGGCGCGAGGATGGCGATGAGGTCAGCCGGCATTTCGATGGTAGCCGCATCCCGACGACGGACGATGGCGATAGCGCCCGTCAAATTGGTTTTACGCTCCGCGGGTCGCCTCTTTGCAGTGTTTTCAATCTGCCACTGACGTAGCGACTCCCAGAGCAGCGCATCGGCCTGAGCCATGGCGATGATCTTGGGCATTGTTCGCATGTAAGAGTCTTGGCGCACCATGCCTTCGTCGAAGGTCGCTCGGGCGCGTTCCGCTGCGCGATCCTGCGCAATCATCACCTGCTGCCACTGGGCTTCTGAGGCGAACACCACCTGCTTGAGGTCGGCGTTCCAATAAAGCCATCCGCCAGACCGGAGCTTGAGCTCACGCAGTCGTGCGAAAAAATCGGTCGTCGCAATGGCGTGCCGATCGGCGAAGGGTGGTGCAGCCGTCACAAGTCCTGCGTCCACCCACCTCCAGATCAGCCGCTCGTACTCGACCGGCCAAGATGCACTATCGTGGCTCTCGCTGATGCTCTTGAGCATATCCCGCAGTGCAAGCCGGGGGCTGCGCTCGCACAGATCTCGATACTCCCAATTCCAAGAGTTCCACCTCTCGATCAAGGCCACAGGCAAAGCGGTCTTGTCCTGGCCAGCTAGGGTTGGCCCATGCATGGCGAGGGCATTGAGTGCTGAGTCGGGAGAAGGATTGAACCACCAAGAGGGATAGACGCCCGATGACGCCAGAAAATCGGCCGTCTCCAGGGCAAGGTCCAAAAATCGCAAGCGCTCAGCTTCGCAGTTGTCCGCCAGCCAAAACGTATGGTCTGCGACAGCGATCTGCTGCTTGACGTAGTCTTCGCGGGTCATCTCAGGCGTGGCTCGATCAGTGGGACGGCTCCAACAGGGCGATGCCGGCGATTCTGACCGTCAGATCGCGGCGAAGCCTCGCTTCACCGCCGGCCTCGCCAGCACCCGGTCGAGCCAGCGACGCACGTTCGGCAGGCCCGACAGGTCGATGCCCTGCTTTTCGTAATGCTTGGCCCAGGTCAGGATCGCGATGTCGGCGATGGAATAGTCGCCGGCCAGGAAATCCCGGCCGGCGAGACGCCGGTCGAGCACGCCGTAGAGCCGATGCGATTCGGCGGTGAACCGATCGATGGCGTAGGGGATCTTCTCCTGCGCGTAGATGCGGAAATGGTGGGCCTGGCCGAGCATCGGCCCGAAGCCGCCGACCTGCCAGAACAGCCACTCGTCCACCGCCACGCGGGCGCGCTCGTCGGCGGGATAGAGGCAGCCGGTCTTGCGTCCGAGATATTGCAGGATCGCTCCCGATTCGAAGACCGTGATCGGCTCCCCGCCGGGCCCGTCCGGATCGACGATGGCCGGAATCTTGTTGTTGGGCGAGATCGCCAGGAAATCCGGCGCCATCTGGTCGCCCTTGCCGATGTTCACCGGCACCACCCGATAGGGCAGCCCGCACTCCTCCAGCATGATGGGAATCTTCCAGCCGTTGGGGGTGCCCCAGCTGTGGACGTCGATGGGTTTCTCGGTGGCGGCGGCCATGGCAAACGTTCCGCTCGTGTCAGGGTCGCGTCGTATCGCCGGATCAAACCGGGCGATGGCCGGATGGTTGCAGGTTCTACGCCGACATCGAACGGTGGACGGTGTGAGACGACACGGCGAAGTGGCTTGCCCTCCGCCGGACTTCTAGCTGTGATACGGTCGGTTCTGACGCCACGCCGTGAGCGCAGTCCGACGATCTGGGGTTGCAATCATGCGGTTTCGTTTCCTTCTGGCCGCGGCGATCGTCGCACCGATCGCCTTGAGTGCCGCAGGCACCGCTTTCGCCAAGGATGCCATGGCCAAGGAGGCCGTGGCGACCTCCCCTGCCGCCGGCGCCAAGGAGCCGAGTGTCGGGCAGACCGCCGCCCGCGAGCGGCAGAAGAAGTGCGGCGCCGAGTGGCGCGCGCTCTCGGTCACCGACAAGGCGGCCCAGGGGCCGAAATGGCCGCAATATTTCAGTAAGTGCGTCAAGCGCTTGAAGGAGATCAAGGCCTGATCTAGTTCGGCGGGCGACGGGCCGAAGCGAGAGACCCGCCGGAGCGGAGAAGCGGACGGATGCGGGAGCGCGAGGCGCTGCAGCGCGTGGTGGCGGTGGCCGCGATCATCCCGGTCGCCTCGGGATTGTTCGGAATCCTGTTCGGTCTCGGAGGACTCGGCGGCAATAGCCTCGCCGAGATCTCCGCCGACAGCCATTTCCGCTATCTCTCGGGCCTGCTGATGGGCATCGGCATCCTGTTCTGGAGCTGCGTTCCGGGAATCGAGGCCAAGTCGCGCCTGTTCCGCTTCCTCACCCTCGTCGTCGTGCTCGGCGGCCTGGCAAGGCTGCTCGGCCTCTATCTCACCGGCCTGCCCTCGGCGGTGATGCTCTGCGCCCTGGCGATGGAGCTGGTGGTGACGCCGCTCCTCTGCCTCTGGCAGATGCGGGTCGCCGGCCAAGCCGCGGATGCGGCAGCGTCAAGCAGGGCCGCGGATGCTGCGGCGGCGGGCGCCCCCTCCCCGTGAGCGGCGCGTCCGCCGGAACCCGCCCCTCCGCGATCGACCGTGCGCTCGCGCTCGCGGAGCGCGTCGTCCCGGCCCCCGCCGCCTGGGCCTTCGCCCTGCGGATCTGGCTCGCCATGGTTCTGGCGCTCTACGCCGCCTTCTGGCTTCAGCTGTCCGGCGCATCGTCGGCGGCCGTCTGCGTGGCGATCCTGGCCCAGCCCAAGCGCGGGCAGGCCCTGTCCAAGGCCCTGTACCGTTTCCTCGGCACCCTCGCGGGCGCGGCGGTCTCGATCCTGCTGATCGCCCTGTTCGGGCAGGACAGGGTGCTCCTCCTCGTCTCGGTGGCGACTTGGCTCGGCCTCTGCGTCTTCGTCGCCCATTTCCTGCAGGATACGCGGGCCTATGGCGCGATGCTCGCGGGCTACACCGTCGCGATCGTCGCCGTCGCCCATATCGATGCGCCGCAGGAGGTGTTCGACGCCGCCATCGACCGGGTCGCCGCGATCACCATCGGCATCGTCGCCATCACCTTCATCAACGATGCGCTCGCCTCGCCGAGCACCTGGCGCACCTTGCGCAAGCCGCTCTCGGAGGCGCTGGCGGCAACCCGTGCCTTCGCCCGCGAGACCCTGTCGCAGGGCGATCCGGGATCGGAGCGGGCGGCGGCCCTGATCCGGCGGATCGCGGCGATGCGCGCCGATGCCAGCGCCATCGGCGGCGAGCTCGACGACGGGGCGCGCCGGGCGGCCGGCGCGCGCAGCACCATCGCCGCGCTCTACGCCATGGCGGCCGCGGGCCGGGCCTTCACCGCCGCGAGCCGGATGCCGGACCACCCAAGCGAGGCCGTCGCCGAGGCCCGACGGATCTGCCTCGATCTCACCGAGAGCGAGGATTCCGGCATCGCCGGTGCCGACGAAGCGGCCCGGCGCCTCGGCGCGCTGGTCGACGCGGCGATCCAGCGCGGGACGACCGACCCGGCGGAGGTCCTGGCGCTCCAGCGCGGCCTCGATTTCGCGCGCGCGGCGGTCTTCGCCGAGGATGGGTTGAACGCCCTGTCCACGGGCTGCCGGCCGAGGCGCGACGTCGCCCTGCCGACGCATCGCGATGTGCCGGTGGCCCTTCGGGGAGCGGCCCGCGTGGGAATCGCCTTCGCCGCCACCGCCCTCTTCCTCATCGCCACCGGCTGGCCGGCGACCTCCTTCGCCCTGGTTCAGGTGGCGGCGACCTGCTCGCTCTCGGCCATCGCGCCGGATTCGAAGGCCTTCGCCCGCGGCGTCCTCATCGGCATGCCCCTCGCCGCCCTGTGCGCGGGATTCGTGCTCTTCGGCGTCCTGGCGGGCGAGCAGGGCTTCCCGCTGCTGGCCATCGCCATCGCCCCGGTGATCTTCGTCGCCTGTTTCCTCAGCCTGAATCCGCCGACCTTCGGAATCGGCTTCATCCTGCTCGTCTTCTTCATGGTGCTGCTATCGCCGTCGAACCCGCAGACCTACGACGCGCAGACCTTCCTCGCGAACGCGTTCCTGGTCACCATGGCGGCCGGCTTCCTGTTCGTCGCGGTGCGGATCGTGCTACCGATCTCGAGCGCGCAGCGCCGCGCCTTCGCCCTCGATTCGGCGCGGGACTCGGTGCTGGACGCGCTGGCCGGCGATGGCGGCGACGCCACCACCCGCACCAGCCTCAACAGCGACCGGCTGCTGCAATTCTCGCAATGGAGTTCGGGCAGCGGCGCGGTCCGCGCGGCGAGCCTGGACCGCGCCTTCGATCTGTCGCGCCTCGAATCCGCGGCGGCCCGCGCCCATGCCCAGCTGTGCCGCCTCCCCGACGAGCCCGCTCTGCGCGCCGATGCGAGACGGGCACGGGACGGGCTGGAGGCCGCGGATGCCGCCGCGATCGCCGATTCCGCCCGCGCGCTGCTCCGGCACGGCGGCAACGAAAACGCGGAGACGCGCCTCGCCATCGCCCGTCTCGTCAGCGACCTCGTGACGGCGAGCACCGTCATGGAAAGCCAGAGCCGCTTGCTGCGTCGCCTCGGCATCCTGCGACCGGCACGGTCCTCATGATGTTTCGGCACAACGCGCGTCTCGCACCCATCGCGTCCCGCCCGAGGTCGGCATCCCATGCGTCATGACATCGATATCGGCGGCGTCCTGATCTCGCCCTTCGTCGCCTACGTGGCGGCGGCTTTGGCGATCATGCTGGTACTGCGCCTCGGTTTCAGCCGCATCCGCTTCAGCCGCTACGTCGCCAACCCGCCGCTCGCCGAGGCGGGGATCTTCGTCTGCATCCTCGCGCTTCTCATCGTCTTCCTCTGAGGGGAGTTTTCCAGTGACCGGGTTCTTCGCCGACAAGAGTTTCCGCTGATATGGCCGACGACGACCTCTCGGATGCGTCCCCATCCCAGGATACCTCCCGGTCCCAGGCACGCTCGCCCTCCCTCGCCAGGCGCCGGCTGTGGCGCGTGCTGCGGCTGCTGGCGACCGTAGTGATCCTGGCCTGCGCCGGAGTGGCGGCCGCCCTGGTCTGGCAATTCTACGTCACGGCGCCGTGGACGCGCGACGGACGGGTCCGCGTGCAGGTGGCGAGCGTGGCGCCCCAGGTCTCGGGCCAGATCGTCGAGCTGCGCGTCACCGACAACCAGAACGTCGCCAAGGGCGACGTGCTCTACGTGATCGACCCGGTCGATTTCGACATCGCCATCGCCACCGCCCAGGCGGAACTGGAGAACCGCGAGGCCGACCTCCAGGTGAAGCGGACCCAGGCGGCACGGCGCGAGGCGCTGACCACCCTCTCGACCTCGGTGGAGGAGAAGCAGCAATATGCGGGCACCGCCAAGATCGCGGAGGCCGCCCTCGCCTCGGCGAAGGCGCAGCTGAACCAGGCCCAGGTCAACCGCCGGCGCACCGAGGTGCGCTCGCCGGTGAACGGGCGCGTCACCAACCTGCTGCTGCGCGCCGGCGATTACGCCACCGCCGGCACCGTGAACGTCGCGGTGATCGACACCGATTCGTTCTGGATCGACGGCTATTTCGAGGAGACGAAGATGGCCCATATCCATGTCGGCGACACGGCGAAGACGGAGCTTCTCGGCTACGCGCCCCTGATCGACGGCACGGTGGAGAGCATCACGCTGGGCATCAGCAACGCCAACGCCTCGCCGAGCACGCAGGGGCTGCCCAATGTCGACCCGGTCTATACCTGGGTGCGCCTCGCCCAGCGCATCCCCGTGCGCATCCGCATCGACCGGGTTCCCAAGGGCGTCACGCTGGTGGCCGGCATGAACGCCACCGTCTCGGTCGGCGAGCCCGGCGCCCATGGCGGCACGCTCTGGCGGAGCTTGCGCGACCGCTTCGCCGGGACCGACGGACCCGCTTCCACCGAGCCGCGCCGCCAGGGCACCTTCCCCGCTCCCTGACCTCCGCCCTCTGATCTCCGCCCGGCCGATCCAGGCGCGCGCCCCGGCGAGCACCTCGCCGGACAAGTCGGGATCGTCGCTCATCCGCGCCGGCACCATGGCGCCGACCAGGGTGGCCCAGCCGCCGATGGCGGCCCGCCGGTTCGTCGGCGCATCGACGCAGCCCCTCCGTCATCGTGGCCCTCGCCTGCGGCGGCTGCCGGATCCTGTGGCACCGAGCGCGGCGATGGAACAGCCGTCCGGCCGAGTCGAGAATCCTGCGGCGATTCATCCGCCACCTGTTCGCGACCGACCTTCATGTGCGGCACCTCACGCGCAGCCGGCTCGACCGGCTTGACGATAAACATGATCATCGTCATGTTTATTTTGCATGATGATGATCATGTTTAGAGACAGGCAATTCCCGATGTCCAGCAAGCCCACCGTCCTCGTCACCGGCGCCTCCTCGGGCATCGGTACCGTCTATGCCGAGCGCTTCGCCAGCCGCGGCCACGATCTCGTCCTGGTCGCGCGCGACGCGACCCGCCTGGACAGGATCGCCGAGCGTCTTCGCCGCGAGACCGGGGTCGCCGTGGACGTCGTCCAGGCCGACCTGACGAACTCGGCCGACCTCGCCAGCGTCGAGACCCGCCTGCGCGAGGATGGCCGGATCGGCATCCTGATCAACAATGCCGGGGCCGCCCTCCTCGGAAGCTTCGTCGACCAGACGCCTCAGCGGATGGCCGACCTCATCGGCCTCAACGTCACGGCCCTGACCCGGCTCGCGGGCGCGGTGGCGCCGCGCCTGGCCGCCTCCGGTGAAGGCGCCATCGTCAATATCGCCTCGGTGGTCGGACTCGCGCCGGAATTCGGCATGACGGTCTACGGAGCGACCAAGGCCTTCGTCCTGTATCTGAGCCAGGGCCTCCATCTCGAACTCGCGCCCAGGGGCGTCTACGTCCAGGCGGTGCTGCCGGCGGCGACCCGCACCGAGATCTGGCAGCGCTCCGGTGCCGACGTGAACACGATGTCCGGCGTCATGGAGACGGGAGAGCTGGTCGACGCCGCCCTCCTCGGCTTCGACCGGCGCGAGAGCGTGACCATTCCCCCGCTTCCCGAGGCCGGGCAGTGGGACGGCTACGAAGCGGCGAGAACGGCGATGCTGCCCAATTTCGCCCAGGACCACGCGGCGGAGCGCTATCGCCCGGCCGCCTGACCCTGACGGGCGAAGGCGGCGGCGGCACGTCCCGATGCGTCGCATCCCCCGGTCGGGTACGTCCCGCCGGGGGATGAGGTGAAAAATTTCCCCGTCATGGTGAAAAGCTGAGCACCGTCGGAGAAGAACCTTCAGCCGCACTTAATAGACTAGGGGTGATCTTGCGGACATCTTCTCGCCCGGATCACATCACCTGCCGACATCCATCGACGATCGTCCGAACGACGCGACCGCGACGCCGGTCGGCGGCGCCGCCGACGCGCTCGCCGGCATCGCGACCCTGATGCGTCATGCCTCCCGGGCCAATGCCCAGGCCGGCAGCTTCACCCGCGAGATCCGTCGCCAGAGCACCGGCGTCGACCGTTCGCTGGCGGCGACGCTCGGCAGCGTCGGCCGCGACACCGCGGCGGGGACGGCCGAGCGCCTGCGTGGGGAACTCGTGGATGCGGTCGGCGAGGCCATGCGCGAGATCACCACCGAGATCGCCCGGATCGGCACGCGCATCGACACGAAGGCCGCCGAGGCGCGCCGGATCGTCGCCGCCATCGACGGGATCGGCGCGACGATCTGGATGCTGTCGTTGAACGCCACGATCGAGGCGGCCAGGGCCGGCGAGCACGGGCGCGGCTTCGCCGTCGTCGCCGCGTCGCCTGAAACCGGCCTTCGAGTCGGCCTTTCGGCCGCCAACCGCCTGAACGGTCGGAGGTTTTTGCGAGCCGTTAAAATGGGAATGAATACAGTTCCCGGAAAGACGAGATAGGGACTTGACGCGGGATCGATCCCGTCCCACCTTGATCATGTGCTCGATGCAAAGCACATCTCAAGCAACGAGGAGGCGTCGATCGTTTTTCGATCGCGACCAACTTAGCCGCAGGAGACGGGAATGACTCCACCCCAGCAGCACGCTGTGACGATCATCCGGCACTAATTCGGACCGGACGCTGAGCAGCATACACACGAATCACGGGACGGAGGCGGTCTCCGGGGCGCAGAAGCGGCCGATACGGCACGACTTCGAATGCGCAAAATGCCCCACCTCGACCGCTTCCGCCGCCGGATCGTCCGGCGGCGTTTTGATATCGTCTTGCCTTCAGGCGTAAGCCGCCTCCCCGATGGGTGGTTTGTTACGCCCGGTCTCGATCACGGAGCCACCAGAGAGACGCGCGCGCTTCGCTTTCAGCCGCAGTCGCGGTTTCGAAAAGCCCTGATCGCCCGCATTCGGGGCCGGACCACCAAGAGCATGTTCCGTTCACATCGGTGTACTCACACCACGTGGCATATTCGTAGTGGAACACACGTTCCTCACGACAGAAGATCCACACGCAATATCGTCCATCACGGCTCAGGATCTGATCGACAAATCCAGCGGAATTCCTCCGATAAGCTTCACGTAGTCCGAGGAGAGCGCGTGCCGTTCCTTGCGCCGCCGTTATGGACGCATCGAGGCACATCTCGTCCCGCACGATTCGGGTGAGATGATCCGTAATGATCCGCCCATCGGCGTGGGTATCCAGCACGAGCGCCACGATGCCGGGCACATAGTCGTCGTATTCGTCCTCCGGCGCGCCGAGGGCGGCGACGCCGATCGGGTCCCAGATCGTCCACAACACGCGCCGCGTATGGGCGGTCAGGTCATCATGGGGCATCGTCCGAATGCTCCCCTTCGCTGACGGCCGACCAATCGGGCCATGACGCCTGGAAACTCCGGCGCTACTCGATCCCGAGCTTCGTCTTCAGCAGCGCGTTCACCGCCGCCGGGTTGGCCTTGCCGCCGGTGGCCTTCATGGTCTGGCCGACGAACCAGCCGAGCAGGGTCGGCTTCTCCCTGGCCTGCTGAACCTTGTCGGGGTTCTTGGCGATGATCTCGTCCACCGCCGCCTCGATGGCGCCGGTATCGGTGACCTGCTTCATGCCGCGCGATTCGACGAGCGCGCGCGGGTCGCCGCCTTCCGACCAGACGATCTCGAACAGGTCCTTGGCGATCTTGCCGGAGATCACGCCCTCGCCGATGAGGTCGACGATGGCTCCGAGCTGATCGGCCGAGACCGGGCTCGTCTCGATGCTGTGGCCTTCCTTGTTGAGGCGGCCGAACAGCTCGTTGATCACCCAATTGGCCGCGGCCTTGCCGTCGCGGCCCTTGGCCACCGCCTCGAAATAATCTGCCGAGGAACGCTCGGCGATGAGCACGCCGGCATCGTAGGCGCTGAGGCCGTAGGCTTCGATGAAGCGCGCCTTCTTGGCGTCCGGCAGTTCCGGCAGCCCCTCGGCGAGGGCATCCACGTAAGCCTGGTCGAATTCAAGCGGCAGCAGGTCCGGGTCGGGGAAGTAGCGGTAATCGTGCGCCTCTTCCTTCGAGCGCATGGAGCGGGTCTCGCCCTTGCCGGGATCGAACAGGCGGGTCTCCTGCGAGATGGTGCCGCCATCCTCGATGATCGCGATCTGGCGCCGGGCCTCGACCTCGATCGACTGCCCGATGAAGCGGATCGAGTTGACGTTCTTGATCTCGCAGCGGGTGCCGAGGGGGGCGCCGGGCAGGCGCACCGAGACGTTGACGTCGGCGCGGAGAGACCCCTTCTCCATGTCGCCGTCGCAGGTGCCGAGGTAGCGCAGGATGGTGCGCAGCTTGGTCACGTAGGCGCGCGCCTCCTCGGACGAGCGCAGGTCCGGCCGCGAGACGATCTCCATCAGGGCGACGCCCGAGCGGTTGAGGTCGACGAAGCTCTGGGTCGGGTTCTGGTCGTGCAGCGACTTGCCGGCATCCTGCTCCAGATGCAGGCGCTCGATTCCCACCGTAATCGACTCGCCGTCGGCGAGATCCACCAGCACCTCGCCCTCGCCGACGATCGGGTCCTTGAACTGGCTGATCTGGTAGCCCTGCGGCAGGTCCGGGTAGAAGTAGTTCTTCCGGTCGAAGACCGAGCGGTGGTTGATCCGCGCCTTCAGGCCGAGGCCGGTGCGCACGGCCTGGGCCACGCATTCCTCGTTGATGACGGGAAGCATGCCGGGCATCGCCGCGTCGACCAGGGAGACGTGGTCGTTGGGCTCACCGCCGAATTCGGTGGACGCGCCGGAAAACAGCTTCGACCGGCTCGTGACCTGGGCATGGATCTCCATGCCGATCACGACCTCCCAGTCGTGCAGGCCGCCCTTGATGAGCTTCTTGGGGTTCACGGCTGCGGTCATGATGGCCCAGATTCAGTGCTGCGGGGCGCGGGTGAGCGCCAGAATGGTGGAAGTGCCGGCCGGCGCGGTCAAGCGCGCAGGCGATAGAGTCGGTGCGCCAGGAAGCCCAGGGCGCCCCAGAGGAAGGCGGCGATCCAGCGGACAGGGAAGAAGGTCGGTCCATCGTGGCTCACCGGCGCCGGCCAGGGAATGCCGATCGCGGTGACGCACCACGACACCAGCACCGAGATGGCGAAGGCCATCAGCGCCACCAGGATGATCTTCACGAACTGGTCCGACTTCCAGCCCATGACCAGCGCGATGGCGATCAGGACCGGATCGAAGGCGGCCCAGATCCAGACGTCGAAGGGATAGACCGGGACGGTCATGACCGAGCCTTCATGCCCACCACGCGGCGGGCAGCTTGGTCCGCCCGGCGGCGGTCTCGATGACCTGGGCGGCGGCGAACAGCGTCTCCTCGTCGAAGGGCCGGCCGATGAGCTGGAGCCCGAGGGGCAACCCTTGCGCGTCGAGGCCGGCCGGCACCGAGATGCCGGGCAGGCCGGCCATATTCACCGTGATGGTGAAGACGTCCTGCAGGTACATCTCGACGGGATCGCCCGAGCCCTTCTCGCCGATGCCGAAAGCGGCCGAGGGGGTCGCGGGCGTCAGGATCGCGTCGATGCCGGAGGCGTAGGCCTGTTCGAAATCGCGCTTGATCAGGGTGCGGATCTTCTGGGCGCGGACGTAATAGGCGTCGTAATATCCGGCCGAGAGCACGTAGGTCCCGATCATGATGCGGCGCTTCACCTCGCGACCGAAGCCCGCCGCGCGGGTGTTCTCGTACATGCCGGCAATGTCCTTGCCGGGCACGCGCAGGCCGTAGCGCACGCCGTCGTAGCGGGCGAGGTTCGAGGAGGCCTCGGCCGGCGCGACGATGTAATAGGCTGGCAGGGCGTAGCGCGTATGCGGCAGCGAGATCTCGCGGATCGTGGCGCCCGCATCCTTCAGCATCTCGGCGCCCTTGTCCCAGAGCGCCTGGATCTCGGCGGACATGCCCTCGACCCGGTACTCCTTCGGGATGCCGATGGTGAGGCCCTTCACGCCGCGCGCCACCGCCGCTTCGAAATCCGGCACGGGCAGGTCGGCGCAGGTGGTGTCGCGGGCATCCGCGCCGGACATCGAACCGAGCAGGATGGCGCAGTCGCGCACCGTGCGGGCGATCGGGCCGGCCTGATCCAGCGACGAGGCGTAGGCCACGGTGCCCCAGCGCGAGCAGCGCCCGTAGGTCGGCTTGATGCCGACCGTGCCGGTGAAGGCGGCGGGCTGGCGGATGGAGCCGCCGGTATCGGTGGCGGTGGCGCCGAGGCAGAGATGGGCTGCGACAGCCGCCGCCGAACCGCCGGACGAACCGCCCGGCACCAGCTTCGTCTCGGACCCGCTCCGGCGCCACGGCGAGACCACGTCGCCGTAAGCGGAGGTCTCGTTGGACGAGCCCATGGCGAACTCGTCGAGATTGAGCTTGCCCAGCATCACGGCGCCGTCGCGCCACAGGTTGTGGGTCACGGCCGATTCGTAATGCGGCTGGAAGCCTTCGAGGATCTTGGAGCCCGCCGTGGTGGTGACCCCGTGGGTGCAGAACAGGTCCTTGACGCCGAGCGGCAGGCCTTCGAGGGGCCGGGCCTCGCCGGAGGCGATCTTGGCATCGGCCACGTCCGCCATCTGCAGGGCGCGCTCGGGCGTCTCCAGCAGGTAGGCGTTGAGGCCGCGCGCGGCGTCCATGGCGGACAGATGCGCCTTGGCGAGGTCCTTGGCGGAGAAGTCCTTGGCCTTCAGCCCGTCACGGGCCTCGGCCAGGGTGAGTTCGTTGATCTGGGTCATGGCGCCTGTCCTCAAAGCCCGCCGGACCCCGTCGCCCGTCTCCGGCGCCGCGCGGTCCCTCTCGACGGGCATGCATCACGAAATCGGCGGGGCTACTCGACCACCTTGGGGACGAGGAAATAATGGTCCTCGGTCTCGGGGGCGTTGAAGACGATGTCGCGCGCGTGGCCGCCATCGGTCACCACGTCGGTGCGCTTCTTCATCGCCATCGGCGTGACCGAGGTCATCGGCTCGACGCCGTCGACATCGACTTCGGAGAGTTGCTCGACGAAGGCGAGGATGGCGTTGAGCTCACCCTGAAGCGGCGCGACCTCTTCGTCGCTGACCGCGATGCGCGCCAGATGCGCGATGCGCCTCACTGTAGTTGCGTCGACCGACATGCTGCCTTGGGACCTCGGGACCTGCGCCGGATCGCGCGTCAGGGGCCGGGCTATAGCACCGCGCTTCGCGGCCCCGCAACGCCGGGGCCGGGGGGACGCGTCATCTCAGACGATGGCGTTGCCGGCATGGGCCGGCGCTTCGACCACGATTCCCTTGTCGTGGCGACCGAGATCGGCCTGCCGGAACCCCAAAGCCATGATCTCGAAGGCCAGGATGAGCATCAATTTGTGCCGAAGCGGCATCTCGCGCGCACCGGAGCCGTCGCTTCCGGCCCTACGAATTGTGCCGAACACTCGCCCCACGCGGCCGAACCGGTCCATGCTGCCCCCGTACCGTTAACAGATCCTTAACGGACTTATGGCGCATTCGCTCCGTGTGCGGCTATTCCCCTTCGGAGGTATGGTTAAGACAGGCTGGGGACAGACATGATGTGGCAGACGGTGTTCACCGAATTCGCGCCGGGGCCGACGGCCGACCAGGCCGGAATCGACCGTGCGGAGGCGGAATTTGGGTTTCCCCTGCCGGAGAGCTACCGCAGCTTCTGCCTCACTTGCGGCGCCGGCCTCGCGGGCGGTTCGGTGCGCATCGCGATCCCGAGCGCGGACGAGAGCGCGGACCTCGTCACCCGCTCGGAACTGATCGCGCACAGCATCGCCTCCGTGGTCGAGACGCGGGAGGGGCATCGCTTCGAGGTCGAGGGCGACGATCCGGGCGTGGTCGAGCGCGCCTGCTTCTTCGGCGAGACCGAAGCCGGCGAGTTCCTGTTCTGGGACGTGGTTCCCGGCACGGATGAGGACGGGCACCGGGAATACGAGATCTGGGTGATGGGCGCCGACCTCGAATCGGTGCGGTTCGGCGGCGCCGACCTCTCCGACCTCATGCGCCGGCTTCAGGGCCCCGCCGTGCGCGGCATCCTCGGCATGGGCGCGGAGCCCCTGCCCTCCAGCTTCCTCGGCGATACCGGCGTGAGACTCTCCTCGTGACGGAAGACGACATCCGGGCTTTCGTCGCGAACTCCCAGGGCGGCCAGCGCCTCATCGGGATCGACCTCGGCACCAAGACCATCGGCCTCGCCCTGTCGGATGTGGGCCGGCAGATCGCGTCGCCGCTGGAGACCATCCGCCGGGTGAAGTTCACGCCCGATGTCGGCCGCCTGCGCGTGCTGTGCGAGACGCACCGGGTCGGCGGCCTCGTGATGGGCCTGCCGCTCAACATGGACGGCAGCGAAGGGCCGCGCGTCCAGGCGACGCGCTCCTTCGTGCGCAACATGAAGCCCCTGCTCGACCTGCCGGTGCTGTTCTGCGACGAGCGCCTCTCCACGGCGGCGGTGACGCGCGCGCTGATCGCCGCGGACGCCTCGCGGGCCAAGCGCGGCGAGGTCGTGGACATGCTGGCCGCCGCCTACATCCTCCAGGGCTGCCTCGATCAGATCCGGGGCCTGCTGGGTGACGAGGAGGAGGAGCGGGAGGCGTTCTGAGAACGACCGGCTGCCGTGGCGACCGGGTTGCTCACGGGCTTTCGGTCCTGCATTCCGTCCCATCAATGGGCGAGCAGGTGAATTTCGGGACCGACGGGCGCGTGGCGCGCTTCATCACGATGAAGCCGCTGAAGCCGCTGAAGCCGCTGAAGCGAGTGTGAGTCGTCGGCCGACCTACCCCACCAGCGACACCGCCCCGCTGCCATTCCGCTCGATCCGGCCGTCGAGTTCGAGTTCCAGCAGCGTGGTCTGGACGATGCGCACGCTGAGGCCCGCCGCGCGGGCGAGGTCGTCGGTGCCGATCGGGGTCGGGCTGAGATAGGCGATGAGGCGGGCGCGGTCGTCGGCGGGCTCCGGCGGCTCCGGCTCCAGCTCTTCCTCCGGGTCGGGTGCCGCTCCGCCGATCCCGTCGAGTTCGTCCCAGAAGATCGGCGCGTCGGCGAGGTCGGGCCGGTCGAGGGCGAGCCGCCCGGTTCCCTGCTCGAAATCACCCCGCCCGATCAGCGGCGCGATGGCGGAGAGGACGTGCTCCACGTCCGAGACCAGGGTGGCGCCCTGGCGGATGAGGTCGTTGGTGCCCTCGGCGCGCGGGTCGAGGGGCGATCCCGGTACGGCGAAGACCTCCCTGCCCTGTTCGAGGGCAAAGCGCGCGGTGATGAGCGAGCCCGATCGGCGGGCGGCTTCCACCACGATGGTGCCGTAGGCGAGGCCCGAGATGATGCGGTTGCGGCGGGGAAAGTCCCGGCCGCGCGGCTCCCAGCCCATCGGCATCTCGGCCAGGACCACGCCGCCGGATGCGAGAATGGCCTCCACCAGCGCCTCGTGGTTGGCCGGGTAGATCCGGTCGTGGCCGCCGGCGAGCACCGCCACCGTGCCCGAGACCAGCGCCGCCTTGTGGGCGCGGGCATCGATGCCGCGCGCGAGGCCCGAGACGACCACGAGCCCCGCCTCCCCGAGGCCGCGCGCCAGCCTCTCGGTGAAGCCGAGGCCGGCGGCGGAGGCGTTGCGCGACCCGACGATGGCGATGGCCGGCCGGGACAGGATCGCCGCCCGTCCCCGGATCGCGATGAGGGGCGGCGCCGAATCGGCCGCCTGGAGCAGCGTCGGGTAATCGTCCTCGCCCATCGCCACGAGGCGGGCGCCGATCCGGGCCGCCGCCTCCATTTCGGCTTCCGCCTGCGCCCGCGTGATCGGCACGACGCGCCTGGCTCCGCGCCCCGTGATGCCCGGCAGGGCCTCCAGGGCCGGGCCGGCACCGCCGAACCGGTTGATCAGGGTGCGGAAGGTGCGCGGGCCGACGCCGTCGGTGCGGATCAGCCGGAGCCAGTCGAGGCGCTGGGCGGGGTTGAGTTGCATGCCCATGCCCATGCCCCGCACCTGCCTCGCCGGTCTTGGCGGAAGGTCAGCCCTTCTGCCCGATCCGCCCCTCTGAGCCGTCGAGAAGCCGGCGGATGTTGGGGGCGTGCTTCCACCATAGCAGCAGCGCGAGCACGAGGAACAGCAATGCAACCGCAGGATGTCCCGCCGCCCACAGGACGATGGGTGTCGCGGCCGAGGCGGCGAGCGCCGCCAGCGACGAGTATTTCAGGGTGAAGGCAAGGCCGAGCCAGATCGCCGCGAAGGCGGCGAGCCCGATGGGGCTGAAGGCGAGGAGCACGCCGAGGAAGGTGGCGACGCCCTTGCCGCCCTTGAACCCGAGCCAGACCGGGAAGAGATGACCGAGGAAGGCACCGAGCCCCGCCGCCAGGGCCGCCCCCTCGCCGAAACGGGCGGCCACCAGCACAGCGAGCGTGCCCTTCAGGGCATCGCCGAGCAGGGTCGCGGCGGCGAGCCCCTTGCGGCCGGTGCGCAGCACGTTGGTCGCGCCGATATTGCCCGAGCCGATGGCGCGGACGTCGCCGAGGCCGGCCAAACGCGTGAAGATCAGGCCGAACGGGATCGAGCCGGCGAGGTAGCCGCCGACGAGACTCGCGAGCAGGACCGGCCAGCCGGCCTCGAGAAGAGGAGTCACGCCGCCGCCCCCTGCGCCGCCCGGAAGACGACCTTGCCGCCGACCAGGGTGATCAGGGCCGCGCCCTGCAGCCGCGCCTCGTCGAAGGGCGAGTTCTTGGAGCGCGACTTCAGGGTCCGCTTGTCGAGCACGTAGGGCAGGTCGGGATCGATCAGCACGAGATCGGCGGGTGCGCCGACGGCGAGACGTCCGGTCTCGCGCCGGAGAATCGCCGCCGGAGTGACGGTGAGGGCCTCGAGCAGGCGCGGCAGCGCCACATCGCCGGTATGGACGAGGCGCAGGGCGGCCGCGAGCAGGGTCTCGATCCCGAGCGCCCCGTCGGCGGCCTCGGCGAAGGGCAGGCGCTTGGTCTCGACGTCCTGCGGGTTGTGGTCGGAGACGATCGCGTCGATCACGCCCTCGTTCAGGGCCTCCACCAGGGCGAGGCGGTCGGTCTCGTGACGCAGCGGCGGCGAGAGCCGGCAGAAGGTGCGATAATGTCCGATGTCGCCCTCGTTGAGGACGAGGTTGTTCACCGAGGCGCCGCAGGTCACGGGCAGGCCGTCGTGTTTCGCCCGCCGCACGATCTCCACCGAATCGGCGCATGAGATCATGGCGGCGTGGTAGCGGCCGCCGGTGAGGCGGACGAGGCGGATGTCGCGCTCCAGCATCACCGTCTCGGCCTCCCGCGGAATCCCGACGAGGCCGAGGCGCGAGGCCATCTCGCCCTCGTTCATCACGCCCTCGCCGACGAGGTCGGGCTCCTCCACGTGCTGCATCAGCAGGGCGCCGAAATCGCGGGCATAGGTGAGCGCGCGGCGCATCACCTGGGCGTTCCGCACCGCCTTCAGCCCATCGGTGAAGGCGACGGCACCCGCCTCCTGCAGCAGGCCGAACTCGGTCATCTCCTGGCCGGCGAGCCCCTTGGTGATGGCGGCGGCGGGCAGGACGTTGACGCAGGCCGTGTCGCGGGCGCGGCGCAGCACGAAATCGACGATGGCCGGCCCGTCGATGACCGGGTTGGTGTCGGGCATGCAGACCAGCGTGGTGACACCGCCGGCGGCCGCCGCCGCGCTCGCGGAGGCCAGGGTCTCGCGATGCTCCGCGCCGGGCTCGCCGACGAAAGCGCGCAGGTCGATCAGGCCGGGGGCGAGGACATGGCCGCCGCACTCGATGACGTCGGCGCCCTCGGGGGCGCCGGGCGCGGCGCCCCAGGCGATGTCGGCGATGCGGCCGTCGCGCACGAGGATATGGCCCGGCCCTTCGCGGCCGGTGGCCGGGTCGCAGAGGCTGGCATGGGTGAGGAGGACGTGTCCGGTCATGACCATCACGCGTTGGGCAGATGGATCGCGAGGGCTTCGAGCACCGCCATGCGCACGGCGACACCCATCTCCACCTGCTCGCGGATGAGGGATTGCGCCCCGTCGGCGATCTCGGACGAGATCTCGACGCCCCGGTTCATCGGCCCCGGATGCATCACTAGGGCGCCGGGATTGGCGAGTGCCAGCTTCTCGGCGTCGAGGCCGAAATAGCGGAAATATTCCTTCACCGAGGGCACGAAGGAGCCGTTCATGCGCTCGCGCTGGAGCCGCAGCATCATCACGATGTCGCAGCCCTCGAGGCCCTTGCGCATGTCGGTGAAGACCTCGACGCCGAACCGCTCGATCCCGGTGGGCAGCAGCGTCGAGGGGCCGATGACGCGCACGCGGGCGCCCATCGCCTGAAGCAGGATGATGTTGGAGCGGGCGACGCGGGAATGCAGGACGTCGCCGCAGATCGCGACCCGCAGACCCTCGATCCGGCCCTTGTTGCGGCGGATGGTGAGCGCGTCGAGGAGGGCCTGGGTCGGATGCTCGTGGGCGCCGTCACCGGCATTGACCACGGCGCAATCGACCTTGCGGGCCAGGAGATGGACGGCGCCGGCCGAGTGGTGGCGCACGACGATGATGTCGGGCCGCATGGCATTGAGCGTCGCCGCCGTGTCGATGAGGGTCTCGCCCTTCTTCACCGAGGAGGAGGCCACCGACATGTTCATCACGTCGGCGCCGAGGCGCTTGCCCGCCAGCTCGAACGAGCTCTGCGTCCGCGTCGAGGGCTCGAAGAACAGGTTGATCTGGGTGCGGCCGCGCAGGGTGGTGCGCTTCTTCTCCACCTGTCGGGAAAGCGCGACGGCATCCTCGGCCCGGTCGAGGAGAGCCTCGATATCGGGGCGCGACAACCCCTCGATGCCGAGCAGATGGCGATGGGGAAAGGATGGGGATGCGACGGTCATTCTGGGACCATGGCTATAGGGAGATGGACGGGGAGCGGCAAGAAGGCCAGCAAGAAGGCCGGGGCCCGTCGGCCGGTGGCGTCCCGCCGGCGGACGGCGGCGTGTAACTTTTCGGTGCCCTGGCTCGTAGTCTCCCCGGCAGATGAGCGATTTTGGAGTCCGCCCCTTGGCAGCCAGCACGACGAGACGATCACAGGAGCGGATCGAGACGGTCCGCCGCCGCTGGTTCTTCCGCCACCCGCTGGTGATCCGGGCGGCGCATTGGATCAACCTCGCCTGCCTCTGCGTCCTGCTCATGAGCGGGCTGCAGATCTTCAACGCCCATCCCGCCCTGTACTGGGGTTCGGCCTCGACCTTCGATGCCCCGCTTCTCGCCATCACCAACGACGAGACGGCGGAGGGAAGGCCGCGGGGAATCGTCGCGATCGGCGGCCGGACATTCGACACGACCGGCTGGCTCGGCCTCTCCACCGCGCAGGGCCAGGCGGCCGGCCGGGCCTTCCCCGCCTGGATCACCCTGCCGGCGAACCAGGACCTCGCCACTGGGCGCCGCTGGCACTTCCTGTTCGCCTGGGCCTTCGTCATCAACGGGCTGATCTATCTCGTCTACGGGATCGAGAGCGGCCAGCTGCGTCGCCGGATCATCCCCGAGGGAAGCCAGATCAGGGGGCTCGGCGCCTCCATCCGCGAGCACCTGACGCTGAAATTTCCGCGCGGCGAGGAGGCCAAGCGCTACAACGTCTTGCAGAAACTGACCTATTTCGTCGTCATCGTCGTCCTGCTGCCGCTGATGCTGCTCACCGGCCTCGCCATGTCGCCGGGGTTCAACGCCGTGCTGCCCCTGCCCGCCTTGTTCGGCGGCCGGCAATCGGCGCGCAGTGTCCATTTCGTCGTGATGAACCTGCTCGTGCTGTTCACCCTCGTCCACGTCGTGCTCGTGCTGGTCTCGGGCGTCTGGAACAACCTGCGCGGCATGGTCACCGGCTGGTTCGTGATCGAGACTACCAAGACCAGGACCTACGATCCGGGGAGCATCCGATGAGGCGCAGTCCGAACCGTCGCGGAATCCTGACCGGCGCGGCCGGCCTGCTGGGAGCCGCCTTCCTCGGCGGCTGCGACCGCATCGCGACCACCGATTGGGGCCGGCGCACGCTGAAGCTCGGCGAGGACGCCAACCTGTTCGTCCAGCGCCTGCTGCTGACGCCGACCTCGCTGGCCCATGAATTCTCCGAGGCCGACATCTCGCCCTGGTTCAAGCCGAACGGCACGATCGACCCGCAGGACAAGAGCTACAAGGCGCTGGCGAAGGACGGCTTCACGAGCTTCAGACTGACGATCGACGGCCACGTCGAGCAGCCGCAGGAACTCTCCCTCGCCGAGTTGCGCGCCCTGCCCGCGCGGACCCAGATCACCCGCCACGATTGCGTCGAGGGATGGAGCGCCATCGGCAAATGGACGGGCGTGCCTCTCGCCGCCCTCCTCACCAGCGCGAGGCTGAAGCCGAATGCGCGCTACGTCGTGTTCCACTGCGCCGATACGATGGAGATGGCCGGCGGCGGCCTCGAAGGCGGCGAGGAGGCGGATGCCGAATCCGGCGAGGACGGCCAGGGCGGCCGGCCGATCCGATATTACGAGAGCATCGACCTCGCTGACGCCTTCCACCCGCAGACGATCGTCGCCTACGACATGAACGGCAAGGCCCTGCCCGTCTCGAACGGCGCCCCCCTGCGCCTGCGGATCGAGCGCCAGCTCGGCTACAAGCAGGCCAAATACGTGATGCGGATCGAGGTGGTCGACAGCCTGTCCGGGATCGGCGACGGCCAGGGCGGCTACTGGGAGGATCGCGGCTACGAATGGTATGCGGGGATCTGACAGACGACTCGGCCTGCAACCGTGCCGCGACCCACCGATTTGACAACCCCGCGCCCTTGACCCACTTGTCCCCCGCCCAGCGCCGAGCCGGCCGCAAGGTCAGGCCACGTTCTAAGTCTTGCACATAATTTGTGAGTCTCGGCGGGTGGGAAGCCCGCCGGCTGCGAGTCCCGGCGCCGGCTTGGGCGTTGACGAGAGGCTGATCCGCACATGAAAGTCGTCGTCGTCGAGTCGCCGGCCAAGGCCAAGACGATCAACAAGTATCTCGGCCGCGACTACGAGGTGCTCGCCTCGTTCGGCCATATCCGCGACCTTCCGGCCAAGGACGGTTCCGTCGACCCGGAAGCGGATTTCCGCATGCTGTGGGAGCTCGACGACCGCGGCTCGAAGCGCGTCTCGGAGATCGTCAGGGCGCTGAAGGGCGCCGATGGCCTGATCCTCGCCACCGATCCGGATCGCGAGGGCGAGGCCATCTCGTGGCACGTGGTCGAGGCGCTGAACGCCCGCAAGGCGATCAAGGGCATGCCAATCGAGCGCGTGACCTTCAACGCCATCACCAAATCGGCGGTGGACACCGCCATGCGCAACCCGCGCCAGATCGACCAGGCCCTGGTCGACGCCTATCTCGCGCGCCGGGCGCTGGATTACCTCGTCGGCTTCAACCTCTCGCCGGTCCTGTGGCGCAAGCTGCCGGGCGCCCGCTCGGCCGGCCGCGTCCAGTCCGTGGCGCTCCGCCTCGTCTGCGAGCGCGAACGCGAGATCGAGACGTTCAAGCCGCGCGAATACTGGTCCCTGGTGGCGACCCTGGTGACCCAGGACGGCGCCGTGTTCGAGGCCCGCCTCGTGGGCGCCGACGGGAAGCGCATCCAGCGCCTCGATGTCGGCACCGGCGAGGAGGCGGCCGCGTTCAAGCGCGACCTCGAACTCGCGACGTTCCAGGTTGGCAGCGTCGAGGCGAAGCCCGCCAAGCGCCATCCCGCCCCGCCCTTCACCACCTCCACCCTGCAGCAGGAGGCCTCGCGCAAGCTCGGCCTCGCCCCGGCGCAGACCATGCGGGCGGCGCAGAAGCTCTATGAGGGCGTCGAGATCGGCGGCGAGACCGTGGGTCTCATCACCTACATGCGAACCGACGGCGTCGACATGGCGCCGGAGGCCATCGCCGATGCGCGCCGCGTCATCGGCAAGGAATACGGCGAGCGCTACCTCCCCGCCGCGCCGCGCCGCTACAGCGCCAAGGCCAAGAACGCGCAGGAGGCTCACGAGGCCGTCCGCCCGACCGACATGAGCCGGCTACCGAAATCCGTAGCCCGCTATGTGGATGCCGAACAGGCCAAGCTCTACGACCTAATCTGGACCCGCACGGTGGCGAGCCAGATGGAATCGGCCGAGCTCGAACGCACCACCGTGGACATCGTCGCCTCCGTCGGCCCGCGCAGGATCGAGCTGCGCGCCACCGGCCAGGTGGTGAAGTTCGACGGCTTCCTCACCCTCTACCAGGAGGGCAAGGACGACGAGGAGGACGAGGACGGCAAGCGCCTGCCGCCGATGAAGGCCGGCGACGCGCTGAAGCGCGAGCGCATCGTCTCGACCCAGCACTTCACCGAGCCGCCGCCGCGCTATTCCGAGGCCAGCCTCGTCAAGCGGATGGAGGAGCTCGGCATCGGCCGGCCCTCAACCTACGCCGCCGTGCTGCAGACGCTGCGCGACCGCGAATATGTGAAGATCGAGAAGAAGCGGCTGGTGGCCGAGGACAAGGGCCGCCTCGTCACCGGCTTCCTCGAGAGCTTCTTCAAGCGCTACGTCGAGTACGATTTCACCGCCGATCTCGAAACCCAGCTCGACCGGGTCTCGAATGCCGAGATCGACTGGCGCGAGGTGCTGCGCGATTTCTGGCGGGACTTCTCGGCCGCCATCGCCGGCACCAAGGAACTGCGTGTCACCGAGGTACTCGATGCGCTGAACGACCTCCTCGGGGCGCATATCTTCCCCGAGAAGGCGGACGGCTCGAACCCGCGCACCTGCCCGACCTGCGGCTCCGGCCAGCTCTCGCTCAAGCTCGGCAAGTTCGGCGCCTTCGTCGGCTGCTCGAACTACCCCGAGTGCAAGTACACCCGCCAGCTCGCCGCCTCCGGCGTCGAGGGCGACGGCGACGGCTCGTCCGAGAACGGAGGCCAGCCCGGCACCCGCGTGCTCGGCACCGATCCGGTCTCGGGCATGGCCGTGAGCCTGCGCGACGGACGCTTCGGCCCGTTCGTGCAGCTCGGCGAGGCCTCCACCGACAAGGAGGCCCCGAAGCCCAAGCGCTCGTCGTTGCCGAAGGGGCTCAGCCCCTCCGCGGTCGATCTGGAGAAGGCCCTGCGCCTGCTCGCCCTCCCCCGTGAGGTGGCGAAGCATCCCGAGAGCGGCGAGCCGATCCTGGCCAATCTCGGCCGGTTCGGACCCTACGTGCAGCACGGGAAGATGTACGCCAATCTCGGCCGCGACGACGACGTGCTGGAGATCGGCGCCAACCGCGCCATCGACCTCATCGTCGCCAAGGAGCAGGGCGGCGGACGGCGTGGACCCGCCTCCGACCCCGGCCGCTCGCTCGGCGCGCACCCCGAGACGGGCAAGGCCATCGTGGTGAAGTCGGGCAAGTACGGCCCCTACGTCACCGACGGCACCACCAACGCGACGCTGCCCAAGACCCTGGCCGCCGAGGACATCGCCCTGCCCCAGGCGCTCGAACTGATCGCGGCGCGCGAAGCCTCGGGAGGCGGCGCCAAGAAGCGCGCGCCGGCCCGCAAGACCGCGACGGGCAAGACCGCGACAGGCAAGACCGCGACGAAGAGTGCGGCGAAGGCCGGGACCGCCAAGACGGCGGCGACCAAGACGGCGGCGACCAAGGCGCCCGCGAAAAAGGCGGCCGCCGCCAAGAGCCCGGCCTCGAAGACGACGGCGGCGAAAGCGAGCACCGCCAAGCCTGCGGCCAAGGCGGCCACGCGCAAGAAGGCCTGATCCTCCGGCCACAGAAGCCGCCTCCCGTCCCCGTACGAGGGAGGGAGGCGGCTCTGATCTTGTACGCGGCTCGGGTCTTGTGCGCGCCTCGGGTCTGGCCGACCATTGCCGGATCGTCCCGCGCCGGCCGAGGCCTTTGCCCCATGCTGATCCTGCTCTCCATCTGTCTCGCGGCCCAGCCGTCCCAGTGCAGGGAGGACAGGATCTCCCTGTCCTACGAGGCGACGAACCCGTTCATCTGCCTGCGCACCGCCCAGAGCGCGCTCGCCACCTGGCAGGAGGCCCACCCCGAATGGCAGGTGACGCGCTGGCGCTGCGCGACGCGCGAGAGCCTGCCGAAAGATCTGTGAGTGTCATGACCCGCGACGGATGAGCCGTCGGTGATGGGTCTGGACGCCGTGGCGGATTGCGCTATCGCTGCCCTCTAAGGGAACGGCGAGACACGGGCGGCAAGACGCGATGCGCTCTCTGAAGGTCAGGTTCGCGCTGTTGCTCGGCGGCGCCGCGCTTCTGGTCGTCCTGGCGGCGATCGGGGTGCTGGGCTCCATCGGCGCCGCCGAACGCACCATCGACCGGACGCTGGCGGCGCAGGGCCGGCTCGAAATGCTGGTGGAGCTCTCCGGCCGCATGACCCAGTACGGGCTCGCGGCATTGGAGGCGGTGAGCAATCCGGAAGCGCAGCCGGAAGGCCTCGCCCTCGCCCGCGCCAATGTCGACCGGGCGCTGGTCGCCGTCGACGAGGCCCTAGGCAAGAGCATCGCCGTCAGCGACGATCCCCTCGACCGGATGCAATATGCGGCGCGCACGCGCCCCCTCGCCCAGCTCCGCTCGGCCCGCGCCATCCTCGACCGGCAGGTCTCCCAGGTCCTGCGTCAATCGGAGGAGGACCAGCGGCGCAACTCCATCCGCGGGGCGCTGAACGGGTTCGGCGCCATGACCGGCCAGCCGCTCTCGTTCCTGATCGAGGTCGAGCGCCGCTCGATGATCGCGGGCTCGGACGAGGCCCGCCACCTGTCCTCGACCCTGCGGATCGCATCGGTCGCCGCCGTCATCCTGGCGCTGGCCCTGGTCTTCGTCCTGTACCGGGCGGTGACCCGGCCGACCCTGGCGCGGATCGAGGCGGTGCGCCAAGCGGCGGGGGCGGTCGGGCGCGGCGAGCTCGACACCAGGCTCTCGGTGGCGACCCGCGACGAGCTCGGCCTGCTGGTCGCCAACTTCAACCGCATGGCCGCGCGGCTCGCCCGGCGCGAGGGGCGTCTCGCCGCCGACCGCGCCGCCCTCGAGGATACGGTGGAGGCGAGGACCACCGACCTGCGCGGCGCCAACGAGCGCCTGGAGGCGGTGGACCGCTCGCGCAGGCGCTTCTTCGCCGATGTCAGCCACGAGCTGCGCACGCCGCTCACGGTCATCCTCGGCGAATGCGACATCGCCGCCCGCTCGGCCGGGCGGACGGGAGTCGATTACGCACCGGTCTTCGCCACGATCCGCAAGCGGGCGCTCCGCCTGCAGCGCCGGGTGGAGGACCTTCTGCGGGTCGCCCGTTCCGAATCCGGCCAGATCGAGCTCGACCGCCGCGCCACCGGCGCCATCGCCATCCTCACCGATGCGGTGGACAGCGCCGCCTCTGAGGCGGCGCGCCGGCGCGTGACCCTGACCCTCGAACCGGCCCGGCACGACGTCACGCTCCTGGCCGACCGGGAATGGCTGCGGCAGGTGGTGGAGAGCCTCATCGACAACGCCCTGCGGCACGCGACCGGGCTGACGCGGGTGGTCGTGGCCCTCGCCGTCGACGAGGCGCGTTCGGCCGCGATCACGGTGACGGATGACGGCGCCGGCTTCCCGGAGGCCGGCGCGGACCTGTTCGAACGCTTCCGGAGGGAGGGCCATTCGGGGGAATCCGGCTTTGGCATCGGCCTGGCACTGGCGCGCTGGGTGACGGAGCGCCATGATGGAACCATCGGCCTCGGTGCGGGCGAGGACGGCAAGGGTGCGCGCGTGACGCTCGTCCTGCCGGTGCTCGACCTCGATTCCGGGGATCGAGAGGACACCAAGCGGAAGGAAGGCGTCGCATGACGCGAGTGCTCATCGTCGAGGATGACAGCGACATCCGCGCCATGCTGGCGCGGGGCCTGGAGGCGGAGGGGTTCTCCGTCGGCGTGGCCGGCTGCGTCGACGAGGCCCTCACCTCGGCAAGAGACGATGCGCCGGGCGCCGTCGTCCTCGACATCACCCTGCCGGACGGCTCCGGCCACGATGTCTGCCGCTCCCTGCGCGAGGGCGGCTATCCCGGCCCGATCCTGTTCCTCTCGGCGCGCGACGAGGTCCGCGACCGGGCCGAGGGACTGGCGCTCGGGGCCGACGATTACATCGTGAAGCCCTTCGTCTTCGACGAACTCCTCGCCCGCCTGCAGACGCATCTCCTGCGCCGCAAGGAATCGGACCAGCCGCGCACCATCGTCACCGCCGGCAAGCTCGTCCTCGATCTCAACATCCGGCAGGCCTCCCTCGGGGATGCGACAGCGCGCCTCACGCCGCGCGAGGCCGAACTGCTGGCCCTGCTCATGGACAAGGCCAACCAGCCGGTGTCGCGCGGCGACATCTTCGACAAGCTCTGGGCGGGCCAGGGCGGCCTCTCGCTGAATGTCGTCGATGTTTACGTGGGTTACCTGCGCACCAAGCTGTCCGATTTCGTGCGCTTCGGCGGACCCGTCATCGTCACGGTGCGCGGGCGGGGCTTCATGCTCGACCTGCGCGGACAAGATTTCCGTCATTAATCGTCGCACCGATTCCGGGAGCGGTTCGGGACGATCCGGCAATTTATCGCTTGAAGAGTCCGGTGGAATTGTCGATATAGCTCCCGCGACAGAAATGACTGCGCCGTCAGTGTCTTAGGATCTTCTTAAAACGTGATCCGGATGCTGCTGACGTTCAAGAAACCTTCTAGGAGAAACACCATGACCTGGGCTGCCCCCGTCGTTTCCGAGATCTGTGTCGGCATGGAAGTCACCAGCTACGAGTCGGCTGAGATCGATACCTTCAACTGAGGTGTCGTGTCGTACTTGAGGATCGAGGCAGCGCCGGTTCAGCCATGCATGTCGTGATTCTCGGTTCGGCCGCGGGCGGCGGCCTTCCCCAGTGGAACTGCCGCTGCCCCATCTGCTCCCTCGCCCGCGAGGATTCGTCCCGCGTGCGTCCGCGGACCCAGTCGAGCATCGCCGTGTCGCCCGATGGCGAACGCTGGCTCCTGGTGAACGCGTCGCCTGACATCCGGCAGCAACTCTTCGACAATCCGGCGATGCATCCGCGCGAGGGCCTGCGCCATTCGCCGATCCACGCCGTTCTCCTCACCAACGGCGATGTCGACCACGTGGCCGGGCTGCTGACCCTGCGCGAGGGCCAGCCCTACACGCTCTACGCCACATCCGGCATCCTCGATTCGGTCAACGCCAACCGGGTCTTCGACGTGATGGCGGCCGACGTGGTCACGCGCGAGAAGATCGCCCTGGACCGCGCCTTCGAGCCAGTGCCGGGCCTGACGGTCACGCTGTTCGCGGTGCCGGGCAAGGTGCCGCTTTGGCTCGAGGACGAGACCATGGAGATCGGCGCCGAGACCGAGACCACGGTCGGCGCGATGATCGAGGCGGGCGGGCATCGCCTCGCCTACATTCCCGGCTGCGCCCGCGTGACCGACGGGCTGAAGCAGCGCATCGCGGGCGTCGATGCGCTTCTGTTCGACGGGACCGTGCTGCTCGACGACGACATGATCCGCGCCGGGGTCGGCGTGAAGACCGGATGGCGGATGGGCCACGTGCCGATGACCGGCGAGGGCGGATCGATCGCGGCGCTCGCCGACGTGGAGATCGGCCGCCGGGTCTTCGTCCACATCAACAACACCAACCCGGTGCTGGTGGAGGATTCCGCCGAACGGCGACAGGTGGAAGCCGAGGGCTGGACCGTCGCCCATGACGGGTTGGCCCTGGCACTGTAGACCGACGTCCCGGATACGGCATCCGCGTGGATGCCGAAGGCCCGGGTCCGGCTGGCATTTTAATGCTGCCGGCTTATATTGTGCCCAATGCGATTGCGCGATTCCTGTCCGTAGCCTTCACGGGGATCGTCGCCATCTATAAGAAAAGTTCCAGCCGCCGCCCTTCGCCGAAATGCCGAGCCACGCCATGACCGCGCCTTTCCCGACGCCCAAGTCCGACGAGTCCCAGCGCCTGCTCAGCCCCGACGAGCTCGAGGCGGCGCTTCGCGACATCGGCGCGCGGCGCTACCACAACCTGCATCCGTTCCACCGCCTGCTGCATGACGGCAAGCTGAACAAGGATCAGGTCCGGGCCTGGGCGCTCAACCGCTACTATTACCAGGCGATGATCCCGGTGAAGGACGCCGCCGTCCTCGCCCGGATGGAGGACGCCTCCCTGCGCCGCGTCTGGCGCCAGCGCATCGTCGACCATGACGGCGACGCGCCCGGCGACGGCGGCATCGAGCGCTGGCTCAAGCTCGCCGAAGGCGTCGGCTTCCGCCGCGACTACGTGGAATCGACGCAGGGCATCCTGTCGGCGACGCGCTTCTCGGTGGATGCCTACGTCCATTTCGTGAAGGAGCGCTCGCTGCTCGAGGCCATCGCCTCCTCGCTCACCGAGATGTTCTCGCCGACCATCATCTCCGAGCGCGTGGCCGGGATGCTGAAGAACTACGACTTCATCACCAAGGACACGCTGGCCTATTTCGAGAAGCGCCTGACCCAGGCGCCGCGCGATGCGGAATTCGCCATCGATTACGTCAAGCAGCACGCCACCACGCCGGAGCTGCAGCGCCAGGCCATGGCCGCGCTGACCTTCAAATGCACCGTGCTCTGGACGCAGCTCGACGCCCTCTACTTCTCCTACGTCGCACCGGGCATGACCCCGCCGGATGCCTGGACGCCCGGAACCGGCCTCGTCGCCGAGGTGGCGCAGGCCGCCGGCACCGGCACGATCCGATCGGGCGACGTGCCCCGCCTGCCCCGCGGCGTACGCCTGCGCCACGACGAGGTTCGCGGCCAGCACGTGCTGCTGGCGCCCGAGCGCACCTTCGACCTCGATGCCAACGCCGTGGCGGTCCTGTCGCTGGTGGACGGATCGCGCAGCGTGCGCGACATCGCGGTGACACTCGCGGAGACCTTCGCAGCCGACCCGGACGTGATCGAGGCCGACGTCCTGGCGATGCTCAACGACCTCGCCACGAAACGGGTTCTGGAGCGATGAACGCCATCACGCCGAATACCCCCTCCCTGCCGGCTCCGGTCGGGCTCCTCGCCGAGCTGACCCATCGCTGCCCCCTGCGCTGTCCCTATTGCTCGAACCCGCTCGAACTCGACCGGCGCTCGGGCGAACTCGACACGGCAACGTGGCAGCGCGTGCTGACGGAGGCGGCGGGTCTCGGCGTGCTGCATGTCCACCTCTCCGGCGGCGAGCCGACAGCGCGCAACGACATCGTCGAGATCACGAAGACCTGCGCGGATCTCGGCCTGTACTCGAACCTCATCACCTCCGGGGTCGGCGGCGCGTTGCAGAAGCTCGACGCGCTCTACGATGCCGGGCTCGACCACGTGCAGCTCTCGGTCCAGGGCGTCGATGCGGCCAATGCCGAGAAGATCGGCGGGCTGAAGAACGCACAGCCGCAGAAACTGGCCTTCGCCGAGCGGGTGACGCAGCTCGGCCTGCCGCTGACCCTCAATTCGGTGATCCATCGCGGCAACATTCACGAGGTCGAGGGCTTCATCGATCTCGCGGTGAAGCTCGGCGCCAAGCGCCTTGAGGTCGCCCACACCCAGTATTACGGCTGGGCCTACGTGAACCGCGCCGCGCTGATGCCGGACAAGGCCCAGGTCGACCACTCGATCAGGATCGTCGAGGCGGCGCGCGAGCGGCTGAAGGGCCAGCTCGTCATCGATCTCGTCGTGCCGGATTACTACGCGAAATACCCCAAGGCCTGCGCCGGCGGCTGGGGACGCAAGCTGATGAACGTCACCCCGGCCGGCAAGGTCCTGCCCTGCCACGCCGCCGAGACCATCAAGCATCTCGAATTCTGGTACGTCGCCGACCATTCGCTGGCCGACATCTGGGCGAATTCTCCAGCCTTCACCGCCTATCGCGGGACGGACTGGATGAAGGAGCCCTGCCGCTCCTGCGACCGGCGCGAGAAGGATTGGGGCGGCTGCCGCTGCCAGGCCCTGGCCCTCGCCGGCGATGCCGCCGCCACCGACCCGGCCTGCTCGCTCTCCCCGCTCCATGCGAAGGTACGGGATCTGGCCAAGGAAGAAGCGGCCGAGTCGCCGCCCGACTATGTCTACCGGACGATCGGCAGCAACGTGGACCGCGTCGCGCCGCCGCCCCTGAAAGAGGATGCTCCCCTGTGAAGCCCGTTCACGTCGCGTTCGCCCTGTCGCTCGCCGGCTCGTCTCTCGCCGGCCTGCCCGCCCTGGCGCAGGGCACGCCCCCGGCCGATGCCCCCGCCGTCACCAAGGCCAACACGGCCACGCCGCCCAATGCCTCGGACCTGCTGTTCGAGGAGCCGCAGATGAAGAACGTGGCGCCGGGCTCGACCCTGACCTATTCCTATCTGCGCCGGAGCGGCATCTCCAAGGGTCCGTTCGGCCCGACCATGGACGACCAGATCAAGCTCACGATCGAGCCGGGCGCGGCGCCGGAGAAGCGCAACATCCGCGTGCAGATGTTCTCGGGCGCCAACCGTTTCCCCGCCGGCCCGTTCGAGGATATGCCCGGCAACCCGGTGATGACGCTCTTCCTCGAGCACCATCTCATCGATCTCGCCAAGGTGCTCTCGGCCAACCCGCGCTACATCAAGAACGGCATCCGCAAGGCCCTGCGCGACAACGCGACGGTGACCGCCACGACGGCGACCGTGAAGGGCCAGACGGTGGATGCCTGGCGCGTGGAGGTGCAGCCCTTCCTCGACGACAAGATGAAGGACCGCATGCGCGGCCTCGAGAACCTGAAATACACCTTCGTGACATCGCCCGCCGTGCCCGGCGAACTGCTCTCCATCGAGGCGCAGTCGAAGAACGCGGAAGGCGGCGAGCTTCTCCAGGAGAACCTGAACTATGATCCGAACGCTGGCTAAAGGCGGCCTCGTCGCCCTCACCCTGGTCTCCGCCTTCAATCTGGGCCTGGCTGCCCCGGCCTCGGCCATGGAGAGCGAGAACGACTACCCCACCGAGGCGCGGGCGGATTACATCTTCGGCTGCATGGCGGCCAACGGGCAGTCGCGGGAATCGCTCTCGCGCTGCTCCTGCTCCGTCGATGCCCTCGCCTCGATCCTGACATACGACAAATACGTCCAGGCGAGCACCGTCCTGTCCATGCGCCAGGGCATCGGCGCCCGCTCGAACGAGTTCAAATCGACCAAGGTGTTCGACGACAAGGTCGCCGACCTTCGCCGTGCGCAGGCCGAGGCCGAGATCCGCTGCTATCGCGGCGGTGTGTGAACGGCGGCATCGATCGAGGCCGGCTTTTTCCCTGAGGTGCGAAAGCGGAGCGACAGCCCCGTCGCGACACCTCAGGACGAGGTTGATGAAACGGATCTCATCGGCCTACAGCATCGCGATCATTCCTTCGTCGAAGAGACCCCGTGCCGTCCTCCCCCCCGATCCTGAAAACCCTCCTGCCCGGAATCGGGCAGCGCGTGCTCGTGATGGGCATCCTCAACGTCACCCCGGATTCCTTCTCGGATGGGGGGCGTTTCGAGGGCGTCGAGGCCGCCCTGTCGCAAGGCCATGCCCTCGTGGCGGAGGGGGCCGCCCTCGTCGATATCGGCGGGGAATCGACGCGGCCCGGCCATTCTCCGGTGACGGCCGAGGAGGAACAGCGCCGCATCCTCCCCGTCATCCGCGATCTCGCGCCACGCCTCGCCGTCCCGATCTCGGTGGACACCTACAAGGCCGCCACCGCCGATGTGGCGCTGAAGGCGGGTGCCCGCATCGTCAACGACGTCTGGGGCCTGCAGCGCGAGCCCGACATCGCCAGCGTGGCCGCCGCCCACGGCGCGCCGGTCATGGTGATGCATAACCGCGAGGTCATCGACCCCGCCATCGACATCGTCGCCGACATGCTGCGCTTCTTCGAGCGCTCCCTCGACATCGCCCGCCGCGCCGGCATCCCGGACGGGGACATCGTCCTCGATCCGGGAATCGGCTTCGGCAAAAGCTGGGCCCAGCATCTCGAAGCCCTGCGGCGTCTGCCGGAACTCAAGGCGCTCGGCTTTCCCATCCTCGTCGGCGTCTCGCGAAAATCGATGCTCGGGCGCCTGCACGATGCCGAGACGCGGCCGGTGGATCGGCTGTACGGCTCGCTCTCGAGCCATGTCCTCGCCGCGACTTTGGGGGCCGACATCGTCCGCGTCCACGACGTGGCGCCCCATGTGGACGCCCTTCGCGTGGTCGATGCCGTGATGCGGACAGATTCGAGACCGATCCCATCATGACCGACCGCATCCTCGTCGAGCGCATCGCCGTCTTCGCCTATCACGGGCTCCTCGAGGAGGAAGCGCGGATCGGCCAGCGCTTCTACATCTCCCTCGATTGCCGGACCGACCTGCGCCCCGCCGGCCTGTCGGACGACATGGCCAGAACGGTGAGCTATGCCGACCTCACCGAGATCGCGGTGCGCATCGCCACCACCCGGCGCTTCGCCCTGATCGAAGCCCTGGCCGAGGCCATCGCGGCCGAGATCCTCGACCGGTTCGAGGGCGTGGACAGCGTCGTCGTGCGCGTCGACAAGCCGAGCGCCCCCGTGCCGGCAGTCATCGACGGCGTCGCCATCTCGATCCTGCGCAGCCGTACCGGAGCCTCGCGATGACGACGGCTTATCTCGGTCTCGGCAGCAATATCGGCGACAAGGCCGCGACCATCGCCGAGGCTATCCGGCGGATCGCGGCGAGTCCCGGCATCCGGCTCACGGCCCGGTCGAGCGACTATCGCACGCCGCCCTGGGGCGATACCGACCAGGATTGGTTCCTCAACGCGGCGGTCGCCGTCGATACCGACCTGACGCCGCACGACCTGCTGGAGACCGGCCTGTCCATCGAGACCGCCATGGGCCGGGTGCGCGAGCGGCGCTGGGGGCCGCGCGTCATCGACATCGACGTGCTCTCCTACGAAGGCGCGGCGATTTCCGACGAGCGCCTCGTCCTGCCGCACCGTTTCGTGCGCGAGCGCGCCTTCGTCCTGGTTCCCCTGGCCGAGATCGCACCGGACCTGGTGATCGGGCCGGAGACCGTGACGCAGGCGCTGTCGAAGCTTGATACGGCCGGCATCGTCCGGGACTGACGTCGGCCCCTCAGGGGCGAAGCTCCACCGGGGTGCCCACATCGACCCGCGCGTAGATGTCGTCCATCTCGCCATTGGCGACACCGACGCAGCCGCTGGTCCAGTCCCTCAGCCGGTGCAGGGTGCCGAGCCAGGAGAAGCCGTTCATGATCCCGTGGATCATGATGTCGCCGCCCGGCTCGTAGCCGCCGTCGCGGGCCGATCGCGCGTCGGCCTCGTTCGGGTAGGACACTTTCAGGGAGAGATGGGCCACGCTGAGAGGGTTGCGGTAGGCGATGGCGTAGAGCCCCTCCGGCGTGCGCCCGTCCCCTTCCCGCTGCTTGTGGCCGATGGGGGAGAACCCGAGGGAGACCGGATAGGTCGCCAATACGCGCCCCTCGCGCAGCAGGGTCAGGCGCCGGGCGGATTTCTCCACGAGGACGCGGTCGGCCCGCTCGGTCTCGGCGACGAGATCGGGGGCGACGCGGCCGATCTGGGCGCGATCGACGGCGACGATGCCGATCGCGGCGGCTGCGAAGAGGGCCGCGACGATGAGACCGATCCGTCGTCGCCCCATCGCCCTCTCCGCTCGTCCCCGACTCGCCGTCACGCCTAACGCGCCGACGGCTCCAGCAGCGTATTGCCCTCGTCCTCGAGCAGCGGGACGTCGAAATCCCGGAGGACCTTCTCGATATCGGCCTTGCGCTTGCGCAGGATCGTATTGAGGCTGCGCTTCCAGTCGTTCTCCTCCATCCGCACGCCGAGCGCGATGCGGAAGGTGAGCGGGGGACGGTCAGGCTCCTGCAACAGCGGCACGACGCTCATCGGCACGCCGCTCTGCTTGGCGAGCCAGCCGGCGGCGGGTCCCCACAGGATCGCGGCGTCGATGCGCTTCTCGGCGAGATCCGCGATGATTTCGGCCGAGACGGTCTGGTGCTTGCGCGCCGGATCGAGCTGGTAGGGCGCGTAGGCCTTCATCGTGCTGACGAGGCCGACCTCCCCCATCCGGTTCACCGGGGGCGTGCCGCCGATGACGCCGATCGCCTTGCCCTTGAGCCTGGGATCGTCGATCCGGGTCACGCCGTCGAACTCGCCCTGCCGGGTGACCAGCGTATAAGCCGAGCGGTAATAGGGGTTCGAGTGCTGGACGAGGTCGCCGCCGGCGGCCGAGCCGATGATGATGTCGCACAGACCGGTGCCGAGGGTGTTGCGGACGAAGCCGGGCCCTTGGGTCAGCCAGTAATAGCGGACCTTGACCTTCAGCTCATCGGCGATGATCGCGGCGATCTTGTTCTCGAACCCGTCTTCCTTGCGCTCGGAGAACGGCATGTTGCCGGGATCTCCGCAGACGCGCAGGACGTCCGTGGTGACGAGATCGGGGAGCGATTGCGACAAAGCGGGGCGCGCCCCTGCCGAGATCAGCAGGAGCGCGCACAGCGTCGTGGTGAAGGAACCGGAGCGAGCCATCAGCCGCCCAGGCATTCCTTCTCGGACTTCTTGGCCCCTTCGGGCTTCTCTTCCTTGTCGGTCGGGCGCACGCGCGGCATCGCACCGGAGGCACGGGCCTTCAGATAGGTGTAGAGATCGTCGGCGTAGCACATGACGTTCTTGTTATCGCCGAAGGCGGGCATCACGTTGGTGCCGCTCGAGCTGATGTCCTGCTTGCCGCCGGCGATGATGCCGATGAACTCCTCGTAGGAGATGCGCTTGAGCGAGTCCTTGAGAGCGGGCGCGTAGGTCGATCCCATGGCGTCGGGGCCGTGGCAGACGTGGCATTCGGCGTGATAGCGGCGGTAGCCGGAATAGGCATACCAGTCGAACTTCTTCCCGTCATTGGTGATGTGGTAGGTCGGGGCGCCATCCTTGTCGAAATACTTGCCGTCTTCGACCTTCACCGCCTGATACTTGTCGATCAGCTTGGCGTCCTTTTCAGGAGCATTCGGGTCGAGCTGATTGGCCACTGCAGGATCGGCAGCAGGCTTGGCGTCTTCCGCCCGGACGGCAACGGTGGAGGCAAGGGCCAAGACGAGGGCGGCCACAAGCGGACGGATGGCGGCTTTGCTTTCGTACTGCAACGACGTTTCTCCCTGGAGCGATCGTCGACCTCATGCGGGCAACGGTCGAAGTGTTCTTAATAACGATCTAATCATAAAGATGCCGGCGCGGAAACCCGCGCCGGCACCCTAACTACCTAGGCTTCGTGCGACCGATTAGTTCGGCAGAGCGAAGACGGTCAGCTGACCACCGAGGTTGGTGTAGTTCGAGAGGGCAGCGTAACCACCCACCGCGCCGAGACCGGCGTTCGGGTCGGTCAGGCCGGCCGCGAGGCCGATGCCGGCCCAGCCACCGACACCCGACAGGATGCCGACGAACTGCTTGCCCTTGTGGCTGTAGGTCATCACGTTACCGATGATGCCCGACGGGGTCTTGAACTTGTAGAGTTCCTTACCCGACTTGGCATCGACAGCCTTCAGGTAGCCCTCGAGGGTACCGTAGAAGACCACGTCACCGGCGGTGGCGAGAGCGCCCGACCAGACCGAGAACTGCTCGGCGTTCGACCACTTGATCTTACCTGCGACGCCGTCCCAAGCGATGAAGTTACCCATGCCGCCATGGCTGTTCGGAGCGGGGTACATCGCGAGGGTCGCACCGACGTAGGGCTGACCCGGGGTGTAGGACACCCGGAACGGCTCGTAGTCCATGCAGACGTGGTTGGTGGGCACGTAGAACAGGTTGGTCTTCGGCGAGAACGCAGCAGGCTGCTGGTCCTTGGTGCCGAGGGCCGCGGGGCAGATACCCTTGGAGTTGGTATCTTCACCGTTCTGCTCGGTGGAGTACTTGGCCTGGACCAGCGGGCGACCGTAGTTCTTGGAGCCCTTGTCCATGTCGACCTTGGAGGCCCAGTTCACCACCGGATCGAACTTCTCGGCGACCAGGAGCTCGCCGGTGGCGCGATCGAGGGTGTAGCCGAAGCCGTTACGGTCGAAGTGGGTGAGGAGCGGACGATCCTTGCCGTCAACCTTCTGATCCGTGAGGATCATCTCGTTGATGCCGTCGTAATCCCACTCGTCGTGCGGGGTCATCTGGTAGACCCACTTGGCCGCACCCGTGTCGGGGTTACGCGCCCAGATGGTCATCGACCACTTGTTGTCGCCCGGACGCTGCTTGGGGTTCCAGGTCGAGGGGTTGCCCGAACCGTAATACATCAGGTCGAGCTTGGGATCGTAGGAGAACCAGCCCCAGGTGCAGCCGCCGCCCGTCTTCCACTGATCGCCTTCCCAGGTCTTCAGCGAGGAGTCCTTGCCGACCGGCTTGCCGAGAGACGTCGTCTTCTCGCCATCCATGATCATCTGCTCGTCGGTGCCGATGGAGTAGCCGCGCCACACCTTCTTGCCCGACTTGGCGTCGTAGGCGGTGACGTGGCACTGCACGCCGAACTCGCCGCCCGAGATGCCGACGATGATCTTGTCCTTCACCGGAAGAACCGTCGCGGTGTTGGTCTCGCCCTTCTTGGGGTCGCCGTTCACCACGGACCAGTTCACCTTGCCCGACTTCGCGTCGAGCGAGACGACGGTCGTGTCGGCCTGGTGCAGGATGATCGCGCCGTCGGCATAGGCCAGGCCACGGTTCACCGTGTCACAGCACATCACCGGGATCACCGACGGGTCCTGCTTGGGCTCGTACTTCCAGACGATCACGCCGTCCTTGTCGAGGTCGAGGGCGTAGACGATGTTCGGGAAGGGGGTGTGGACGTACATCATGTTGCCGACGACGAGAGGCGAACCCTCGTGGCCGCGAAGAACGCCCGTCGAGAACGTCCAGGCAACCTGCAGCTGCTTCACGTTGCTGGCGTTGATCTGGTCGAGCTTCGAATAGCGCGTGTTGGCGTAGTCGACCGTCTGAAGAACCTGCTGGGCCGGATCGGCCGTGCGCTTCAGGACGTCGTCATTGGCGAAGGCGGGGGCCGAAGCCACCAGACCAGCGCCGAGTGCGAGAAGATGGACCGCTCTCATGCATTCCTCCGACAAGTCTTTACACAGCTGGAAAGCAGTATGACCTGCGCCCTTTGTGCGACCTGTTGTTTGCGACAGGGATAGATCACTTCGATAGGGTCTCGTCGGCAGTTGTTCTCGCGATATTCTCGCCCAAACCACCGCCTCCTATCCCGGTCGCCGCTACCCCTTTGCGGCGCCCCTCGGAACCGAAGCTTGAATGAACTCTAAGAAAAATCGCGGCTGCGTCAACTCGATTGAGCAGGCTTGAGACCGGGGTCCATCAAGTCCTGGTGAACGAATGTCTTCGCCGGCCCATTTCGTTAGCGGTCGCACATAGAAATGTTGCGCTGCAAAATTCAAAATTCCGAAGACAAAAGCTTTTGGAACTCTCAAGCCTTTCTATGCGCGCCACGCATGCGAGCGCCTTGATATGCCAGACCCTCTACGAATAGGCAGGCGACGTTCGAAAGAACGATCAATCCGTCCGGTTCAGCGACAAATTGGAGCCGCCCAACACAGCATTATAATGCAATCTTGCATCATAAGTATTACGCCGTCGGAACGGGCCGGCGGCTTCGATTGGGCACGATTCGATCAAGCGCTGCGTTGTCTCGCCGCACGGCTACGCAGTGGTCCGCTGTCGGAACATGGGCCTCGTACCCATGTGCATAATGTCGCGTCCGCGAAATTATGCCCTTTGCCGCTGCCGGAGGGGGCTTTTCAGGCGGCGATCACGCCCGGAAAGCGATTCGCGAGATCCTTTCGGGTCGCCTCGGCCCAGGCCCGGTCTCGTCCCCCCCTCGGCCGGTCGAGCGCAACATCGGCGAGCAGGCTCGCCGGACGCGCCGAGACGAGCAGCAGACGATCCGCGATCTCGATGGCCTCGGCGACGTTGTGGGTCACCATGAGCACGCCCATCCCCTCGCGTCCCACGGCCTCCACCACGATCTCTCGCAGGGCGGCGGCGGCGGTGTCGTCGAGGGAAACGAAGGGCTCGTCGAGGACGAGGATGCGGGGGCGAAGGGCGAGCGCGCGGGCCAGGGCCACGCGACGCGCCATGCCTAGGGAGAGCTTGCCCGGGTAGCGGCCGCGCCACGGCGTCAGCCCGAGGGACTCGAACAGGGCGTCGAGGTCGCGCCCCCGCTCGGGGCGGGGCAGGCCGAGACGGACATTCTGCTCGACCGTGCGCCAGGGCAGGAGGCGAGGCTCCTGGAAGACCATGGCGATCCCGGCCTCGCCCGGATCCGGCGAGACCGTACCGTCAAAGGCGGCGTCGAGTCCCAGCAGGATGCGCAGGGTGGTGGTCTTGCCGGCGCCCGAAGGGCCGATGAGGCAGGCGATCTCCGAGCGGCGGACGGCGAAGGAGAGGTCGCGCACCGCCTCCACCGGCTCCGGGCCGCCGGCCCCGTAGACCTTGCTGCGGATGGAGACGGACAATGCGTCGGTCATCTCAGCGCCAGCGTCGGACATGGGCTTCGAGACGCTGGAGGATCAGGATGTCGATGGCGATCATCACACTCATGAAGACGACGCTGTAGCCGATGATGGCCGCGACGTTCAGGCTCTGGACGAAGTAGAAGTTGATGGCGAACCCGACGCCGTTCGGCCGTCCGAGCAGCTCGATCACCAGCACGATCTTCCAGGCCAGCGAGAGGCCGGACCGGGCCGCGGCCACCACGAAGGGTTGGAGCTGCGGCACCAGCACGTGGGCGATCCAGGTGCGGCGGTCGAACCGGTAGGTGCGCGCCATCTCTTCCAGGCCCGGATCGAGGCCGCGCGCGCCCTCGCGCACGATCACCGCCACGTTGGGCAGCTTGTTGAGCACCACCGCCAGCACCGCGGCCCCTTCGTTGAGGCCGACCCAGATGTAGGCCAGCACCGTGATGACGAGGGCGGGCGTGTTGAGCAGGATGAGGAGCGGCGTGTCGAGGGCGAGGTTCAGGCCCTTCAGCCGCCCCAGCGCGATGCCGAGCAGCACGCCGAGTCCCATGGCGATGAAGAAGGACACGCCCACCCGCGTGAGGGTGATGCCGACATTGCGCCAGAGGTCGCCGCTGGCGGATTCGCTGACGATGAAGTCGAGGATCGCCAGCGGGGCCGGCAGCAGCCGCGATCCCGCCAGGCCCGCCGCCACCTGCCAGGCCGCCAGCAGCAGCAGCACGGAGACGAGCCGGGTCGCCAATCCCATGGCGTTGGAGCCGCGCCGGATCACCGGTCGCCGTGCCGATGGGAGACGCGGGCGAGGCTCAACCGTTTCCGGCCCCGTCGAAATACAGGCCGGCGGGCAGAGTCGTTCCCACTCCCACCAGGCGCTCGCCGCCGAGCTTGGCCAGCACGCCGAACAGGCGCTCGCCGTCTCCGCGTTCCGTGGCGATCGCCCGGCGCGGGATGCCGGCGAGGAAATCGCGCTTCAGGGCGTCGAAGGTCGCCTCGTCCTCGGCCGACATCAGCGGCCGCACCACGTCCCAGGCTGTGGGGTCGGTGGCGAGCAGCTCCTTGGCGGTCCGCGAGGCACGGGCGAAGCCGGCGATCGCCTCGGCCTTGCCCGAGACCGTGCTGCCCTCGAACAGGTAGCCGAGGAGGGCGATGGAGCCGGTGGCCCCGAAGGCCCGCATGATGTCGTCGGAGCCGATGAGGCGGCGGAAGCCCTTGGGCTCGAGCCGGGCGCAGTAGGTCCAGTAGAGCAAGGCGGCGTCGAGCTCGCCCTGTTCCAGCTTGAGCGCCAGGAGCGGCGGCGCGCCGTAGGCGATCTGGGCCTGCGATTCGAGATCGATCCCGGCGGCATCCTTGGCCTGGGCCTTGAGCAGGAGCCAGTTCTTGTCGAGGGGGCCGCCGGCGATGCCGAGGCGCTTGCCGACGAGATCCTTGAGGCCGCCGATGGCGCTGCCGGGCGGCACCATCAGTGAGCCTTCGGTGGTGGAATAGGGGATGAATCGCATCGCCCTGCCCTCGTTGCCGAGGCGCGCCGCCCAGATCAGGTCGCCGAGGATGGTATCGACCTGACCGCCGAGGAAGGCGATCCGCGCGGCATCGTTGCCGGCGAGCTTGACCACGTCGAGGGTGAAGCCGTTGGCGGTGTCGAGGCCGCGCGCCTTGATGACGGCCGCCTCCCAGGACACGGTGCCGAAGGGCAGGCTGCCGACGCGCACGGTCGCCGCTGCGGCCGCGGCCGGCACGACCGCGCCGGCCATGACCGTACCCGCCATCGGCCAGAGCGCCGCCGTCGCGAGCAATCCGCGCCGTGACAGCATGAGCATCGTCTCCCTGGGACCGGATATGGGGCCGGATCGAGCCGCTTTCCGGCCCCATGGCTGGGACCGTTCGGCCATTATTCTTATTTCATAGGGTCTCCCATCCCTGCCGTCCACCGATCGCCCCTGCGGTCCAGTGCCCGCCGGGCGCGGATTCACGCGACGACGGGAAACCTGCCCGCGCGATCTTGCCCGGACCCGCCGCTCGGGGCAGGGTCCGATGCAGGGGCGCCCCATATCGCCACCACGACATCATCACCATTGAACGGGAGTGCAGGCCATGGCCGGATCGCGCGAAGACGTCATCGACGACGCCACCATCGCGGAGCGCCTGGCCGCCGAGCTGCCGGCCTGGACCTACGAGGGGGGCTGGATCCGGCGGACCTACAAGACGGCGAGCTGGAAGAGCACGCTGATGGTCATCAACACGGTGGGCCACCTCGCGGAAGCCGCCTGGCACCATCCGGACCTCACCGCCTCCTATGCCTGGGTCGAGGTGCGGCTGATGAACCACGCCGCCAAGGGCATCACCGACAAGGATTTCGCGCTGGCCAGGAAGATCGAGGAGGTCGTCGGCTGGCAGCCGGGCACGGAAGGGCAGGGCCTCGAAGGCACGCCCACAGACGCGCGCTTCGCCTACATCAAATACGACAAGTAGGAATCACTGCGGCTCCTTCACCCTCCGGCACTCGGTCTTGAGATAGGCGGTCTTGCCGATCTCCTCGCTCAGATCGGTGCGGGAGATGATCTCCTGCCAGCCGTTGGTGCAGCCGAGCTCGTTCGAGACGCGGACCTTGCGCACCTCGCTCGCCTTGTCGTCCGAGCAGGATTCGATCGGGATCGCGTTGGCGCAGACGAGCACGACGGCGATGAAGGTGTTCATGAAGGGCTCCAATGCGAGGCGGGGCCGCGCCCCTCGGCCCTTACGTAGGGCGGAGGCGTTCGGTTTCGCGGGAGCGCTTCCGTCTCGTGCGCGAAAACGGCCCTGTTTCACGGACGGCGGCGGAGCCTCGCTTCCGAAGCGCCGACCGTGGATGCGGGTCTGCGATGCCACCGAACCCTCATCCCAGCTCGACGAACCGCTCGGCCGAATAGGTCGCGCCCTCCACCGGGTTGGCGATCCAGCGGGTGCGGCCGACCCGCAGGTCGTGGCCGGCGTGGAAATGGCCGGAGATCCAGAGTTCGGGGCGGCTCGCCTCGGGGAGGTCGTCGAGGGCGGTGGTGGCGTAGAAGGCCGGCACCCACCAGGGCACGCCGGGCACGGTTCGGAAGGCGTCGGCCGCCAGCGGGCTCGCCGGATGATGGGTCACCACCACCGTGGCGCCGGGATGCGGCACCGCCAGGGCGGCGGCGAGCTCGGCCTTCTGCGCCAGATGCGCCGCCATCGCATCGGCCGGCGACCAGACCGTGCCGTCGCCGTTGCGGATCGAGCCGCGGAACTCGCGCGACCCGGTCACCGGGTCGGTCATCCGCGCGGCGGCGAAGGCGACGGGATCGTCCGGGCGGTCGGCGACGGTCTCGTCGAGCCAGCGGCCGGCGAGCGACCAGTCGCTCCACAGGGTCGTGCCGACGAAGCGGATGCCGTCGAGGACGACGCTTTGCCCATGGTTGAGGAGGTGGACCGGGCCGCACTCCCCCGAGGAATTGACCCGCGCCACCTCGGCCTCCAGCGCGGCGATCAGTTCGGGCGCGGTGCGGGCATCGCCGGTCGGCGCATAATGCTCGTGGTTCCCCGGCACGAGCACGATGGGGCGGCCCTGCGCGATCTCCCGCAGGGCGGCGAGGCCGAGTTCGGGCCGGCCTTCGTAGAGGTCGCCGGGACAGACCAGCACGTCGAACGCCGCGGCCGGCCGCGCGATCGTCTCCGGACGCCGGCGCTCGAGATGCAGGTCGGAGATCGGGAACAGGCGCATCGTTGAGGGTCTCATCGTGTTGGCGATGCCGCGCCCCGGCACGGTCGCGCTCCGGCAAGCGGCGAAATCGTCGGATGGCGGGTCATCATGAAGCGGGATGGGCCGCGCGCCATTCGGCGCGGGCGGCCTTGAGGATGTCCACCGCCGAATCGGCGTTGAGCACGGCGATACCGGCCGCCACCACGAGATCGGGCCAGGGCGAGAGCGTCAGCGCGGTGACGAGGCCGGCGCCGATGATGGCGAGGTTGGCGAAGGCGTCGTTGCGGGCCGAGAGGTAGGCCGCGCGGGTCAGGCTTCCCCCGCCCTCGCGGTGGCGCGCCAGCATGGTGGCGCAGAGGAGGTTCACGGCGAGGGCGCCGAGGCCGGCCAGCGTCAGCGGCAGGGGGGCGGGGGGCGCCATGTCCGAGAGCTTCTCCCAGGCGGCATAGGCGGTGGCCAAAGCGGGCAGCAGCAGGATGCCGGCCAGCGCCATGCCGAGCCGGGCCCGGTTGCGCAGGCTCCAGCCGATCCCGGCGAAGATCAGCAGGTTGAGGGCCGCATCCTCCAGGAAATCCAGGCTGTCGGCGATGAGCGCGAGGGAGCCGATCGACACCGCCACGGCGATCTCGACGGTGAAATAGGCGAGGTTCAGCCCCGCCACCCGGAGGACGACCGGGCGCAGGGTGGTGGGAATCGCCGGTGCGGACGCGTCGTTCATCGGCTCTCGGGATCGGCTCTCGAAACAGTCTTTGCCTCTTGGACCGACGACGACAGGCCTGTCGAGCCACGATTTTCGGTGTCCTTGCGCTGGATTTGCAGCAGCGCTTGTGCGACGCGACACGTCGGATGCGGGACCATGTCCCGCGAGTACGACGTGAGACCGGGGGGAGACCGACCGATGATGCCAGAGCTGCGCGTCCTGTATTTCGAGGATCTCGAAGTCGGGCTGTCCGAAACCTTGAACAAGGTCATCGCCTCCTCCGACGTGGTCGGCTTCGCCGAGATCACCGGCGACCGCAATCCGATCCACCTGTCCGAGCACTTCGCGGCGCGCACCCCCTTCGGCACCCGCATCGCCCATGGCCTCTACACCGCCGGGCTGATCTCGGCCGTGCTAGGCACCCGGCTGCCCGGCCCCGGCGCCATCTACATCAGCCAGACCCTGAACTTTCGCGCGCCCGTGCGCATCGGCGACACCGTCCAGGTGACCGTGGAAGTGGCCGAGCTCGTCCCCGAGCGCCGCCGCGCCCGACTGAAATGCACCTGCTCGGTGGCGGGAGAAGTCGTCCTCGACGGCGAAGCCCTGGTCAAGGTGCCGACCAAGGAAGAGGCCGACCCGCTGGCGGTGCGCATGGGCGGGCGTCCCACGGGGGCGTGAGCGGCGATCACGCCCTCTCTCCATCAGCGAGAGAGGCCATGCCCGCGTCCCGCGATTCCCTGCCTTCCGTCCGCATGCCGCCCATCCCCATCGACGACCCCTCCGATTCCCGCATCGCGGCCTATGCCGCCATGCGGGAGCGCGACCTGATCGGGCGCGAGGGCCGCTTCATCGTGGAGGGGGAGGTGACCCTGCGGGTGCTGCTCTCGGAGATGGCGCGGTTCCGTCCGGAATCGCTGCTTCTCAGTCATGAGCGCGTGGCGCCCCTCGCCGACGCGATCGCCGCCCTGCCCGCCTCGGTGCCGGTCTACACGGCCTCGAAGGCGGTGATGAGCGCCATCGCCGGCTTCCCGATCCACCGGGGCGTAATGGCGGTGGGCTTGCGCGGAGCGCAGGTCCCCTTCGCCCTTCCGCCGTCCCCGGCCCCCGCCCTGGTGGTCGGCCTCGTCGGCCTGACCAACCACGACAATGTCGGAGGCCTGTTCCGCAACGCCGCCGCGTTCGGCGCCGACGGCGTGCTCCTCGACCCGGCCACCTGCGACCCGCTCTACCGCAAGGCGATCCGCGTCTCGGCCGGCGCGGCGCTGATCGTGCCGTTCGCGCGGATGGAGGCGGAGGCCATGCTGCATTGTGCCCGGGCGAACGACCTCGTTCCCCTCGCCTTCAGCCCGCGCGGGGAGGAAGTGCTCGCCGACCTGCCGCCCCTGCCGCGCACGCTGCTGCTGCTCGGCACCGAGGGGCCGGGCCTGTCGCACGGCCTGATGGCGCGGACGCGCACCGTGCGGATCCCCATGGCACCGGGATTCGATTCGCTGAACGTGGCCACGGCGGGGGCCCTGGCGCTGCACCACTTGGCGATGCACCACCTGGCGATGCAGGCACGCGACAATCCGCACCCATTGTCCCGTCCGTGATGCCGGTCGAGATTAGGCGGCAAGCTAGGCCGGTGCGGAGGAGATTTTCGACGCGGCGACCTTGAGCTTGGAGTGAATATCGATACCCCTTGCGGCAGGCGCCCTCCTTTCGGAGGGACCCCCCTTCGCACGGGGCCTGTCGCCGAGGGAGTTGAACGCGTTGCTTCAGTCACGGGATGGCATGCGGACCTTGTCCGGACGCCGCGTCATCGTCGTCGGCGCCGGTCCCGGAGGATTGGCCACGGCGCTGCTCCTCGCTCGCGCCGGCATCCACGTCACGATCGTCGAGAAGGACCCGGCCGTCGGCGGCCGGACCAAGACGGTGGAGGCGCCCGGCGGCTACCGCTTCGACATCGGCCCGACCTTCTTCCTCTATCCGCAGATCCTCGCCGACATCTTCGAGACATGCGGCGAGAGACTCGAGGATCACGTCAAGCTGGAGCGGCTCGACCCGCAATACCATCTCGTCTTCGAGGGCAAGGACGCGGAGGGCCGGAACGGGGTCTCGGGCGAGATCCGCGCCACCGGCGACATGGACCGCCTCGAGGCGGAGATCGCCCGCATCGCCCCGGATGACGCCAAGAACGTCAGGAAGTTCTTCGCCGACAATCGGGTCAAGCTGAAATTCTTCAAGCCGGTTTTGGAACAGGCCTTCCACACCCTGCGGGCCATGGCCTCGCCGGCGATGCTCGCGGCCCTGCCCTATCTCCATCCCGGCCGCAGCGTCGACAAGGACCTTCAGCGCTACTTCAAGGACCCGCGGGTCCGCCTCGCCTTCGCGTTCCAGACCAAATACCTCGGCATGTCGCCGTTCCGGTGCCCGAGCCTGTTCACGATCCTGTCGTTCCTCGAATACGAGCACGGGGTCTACCATCCCGTCGGCGGCTGCGGCGCGGTGTCGGAGGCGATGGCCGGCCTCGCCCGCCGCATGGGCGTGGACATCCGCCTCGACACGTCGGTCGACCGGGTGATCTTCGAGGGCAAGAAGGCCACCGGCGTGGTCTGCGGGGCCGAGACCCTGAAGGCCGACGCCGTGGTCATCAACGGCGATTTCGCCAAGGTCATCCAGGATCTGGTGCCGCAGAGTCATCGCCCGCGCTGGCGCGACGCCAAGATCGACAAGGCCCGCCTCTCCTGCTCGACCTTCATGATGTATCTCGGCATCGAAGGGACGGTGCCGGCGGCTCTGGGCCACCACACCATCTTCCTGTCGGAGGAATACGCCCGCAACATCCGCGAGATCACCGAGGGCACTCTGCCGATGCAGCCCTCGCTCTACGTCCAGCACGCGGGCTACACCGATGGCGGCATGGCGCCGGCCGGCCATACCAGTCTCTACGTCCTGGTGCCGGTGCCGAACCTGAGATCCGGGATCGACTGGCCCGCCACCCGCGAGAGCTACCGCCGCCTCGTCCTCGACCGGCTGAAGCTGCTCGGGCTCGACGATATCGAGGACCGCATCCGCTACGAGCGCATCGTCGACCCGACGCAGTGGCGCGACGATTTCTTCGTGCACGAGGGCGCCACCTTCAACCTCGCCCACGACCTGATGCAGATGCTGTATTTCCGCCCGCACAACCGCTTCGGGCCGGGGCTCTACCTCGTCGGCGGCGGCACCCATCCGGGTTCGGGCCTGCCGGTGATCTACGAGGGCGCGCGCATCACCGCCCGCCTGCTGATCGAGGAGCTCTCCGCCGGGCGCGTGAATGCGGAGGCCGCCGGCATCCCCACCACCCAGCCGCTCGCCACGTCGGGCGAGGCTTCGTGAGGCGTTTTTTCGCGACCGGCCTGGCGCTGATCCTCGGCCTGGGCCTCGGCCCCGCGCGGGCGGCCACCGTCGAGGTGGTGGTGGACGGGATCGAGCCGGGCGCCGGCACGGTCTACGTCGCCCTGTGCCAGGGCGGCCTGTCGGAGGCCGAGTGCCGCAACGGCCAGGACGTTCCCGCCACAGGCCGGAGCCAGCGGGTGGTCCTCACCGGGATCGAACCCGGTGCCTATGCGGTGGCGGCCTACCAGGATCTCAACGGCAACCGCCGCCTCGACCGTACCGGCCTCGGCCTGCCGCTCGAACCCTATGGCTTTTCCGGCGAGATGGGACGCGCCCGGCCGGATTTCGCGCGCGCGCGGTTCGTCCTGCGCGAGCCCGGCATCGCCTTGCGGGTGCGCCTCACCCGCGCCCTGCCACCCCGCTGACGCCGCCGCCGATGAATCCGGGACGCGAGCCCCTGGTCGCGATCCGGGGCGCCACCCTCGCCTATCGCGGGCATCGCGTGCTCCGAGGCATCGATTGCCGGATCGAGGCGGGCGAGACCCTGGCGCTGCTCGGGCCCAACGGCGCCGGCAAGAGCTCGCTCATGCGCCTCGTGGCCGGACGCTTGCCGCCGGAGAGCGGCACCGTGCGGATCGCCGGCGCCGACCCGTTCCGCGAGCGCGAGGCGCGGCGCGCCATCGGCTGGGTGCCGCAGGAGATCGCCCTCTATCCCCGCCTCACCGTGGCCGAGAACCTCTCGGTCTTCGCCCAGCTCTCGGGAATCGGCCGGCGCGAGCGCAAGGCGGCGGTGCAGGCCGCCCTGGATCTGGCCGATCTCGGCGAGGTGGCGCGGCGCCCGGTCGGCCATCTGTCCGGCGGCTACCAGCGCCGGGCCAACATCGCCGCGAGCCTGATGGCGCGGCCGCGCCTCGTCCTCCTCGACGAGCCGACGCAAGGGGTGGACCTGCACGCCCGCGCCGCGATCCATGCGGTGCTCGCGCGGCTGCGGGCGCAAGGGGCCGCCATCCTCATCGCCACCCACGATTTCGCCGAGGCCGAGCGCCTCGCCGACCGGGTCGCCATCCTGGCGGATGGGCGGCTCGTCCATGAAGGCCGCCTCGCCGCCCTGCTGGAACGCATCCGCGCGGAGGTGCCCGAGCACGAGGTGGCGCTGGCGAGCCCCGCCGATCCCGCGGCCGAGGCGGCCCTGCGCCGGGCGGGGTTCTCGCCGGTCGATACCGGCCTGACCTGGCGTGCCACGCACAGGGCGGGGCTCGACGGAACCGCGCTCCTCGGCACCCTGAGGATGGAGGGCGTGCCGGTGGCCGAGATCCGCATCCGCGCGCCGGGCCTGGAGGCGATCTACCGCGAGGCCCTGGACCGCGCCGAGCCGGACCGGCCGATCGACCTCCGCCGGATCGGGGCCATGCCATGATCGCCGCCGCCTTCCGGGTGATGCTGATCAGCCTGCGGCGCGACCGTGCCGCCCTGGTCATGGCCTTCGTCCTGCCGACCGTGATCTTCATGATCTTCGCCGCGATCTTCTCCGGCGCCATCGGCGACCGCATCCGCATCCATCTGGGCCTTGCGGATCTCGCCCGCACCGCGACCACCGAGCGGCTGATGGCGGCCCTGGAGGCCGACCCGTCCCTGCGCATCGAGCGCCTGAGCGCGACCGACCTCGCCGGGGCGACGAGCGCGGTCCGCCGCGGCGAGGTCGACGTCGCCCTGGTCCTGCGCGGCGATCTCGACGCGCCGGCCACCGGAGCCCCGCCGGAGGCCGGCCAGCCGGTGGTGCTGATCGAGAACCCGGCGAGGGCGCTCGCCACCCCGATCGCCCTCGGCCAGTTGCAGCGCGTCCTCAACGAGGCCCTGCCCGACGTGGTGCTCGCCCGGATCGTCGCCGACGTCGAGCGCTCGGGCAAGATCGGGCCGGACGAGCGCGCCTTCCTCACCTCGGCCTTCGCCGAGCAGCGCGCCCGAAAGGAGCCGTTCTCCTTCGCCTCCCTGGTGGAGCGCCGGAGCACCGCCTCGGGCCGCACCAACGAGCGGGTGAGCTATTACGCCGGCGCCATCACCGCCGTGTTCCTGCTGTTCGCCGCCATGCAGGGGGCGATGTCTCTCGTCGAGGAGCGGCAATCCGGCCTCGCCGACCGGCTCATGGCCGGCCCCGGCGGGCTGGCCGTGGTGGTGCTGGGCAAATTCCTGTTCCTGGTGATCCAGGGCATCGTCCAGGCCGGCCTGATCTTCGCCGCCGCCGCCCTGATCTACGGAGTGGAGATCGGCCCGCACTGGCCGGCCTGGATCGTGACCTCGCTCCTCGTCTCGGCCATGGCCGCGGGGCTGGCGCTCGCGGCCTGCGCCGCCGCCAACACCCGCCAGCAGGCGCATCTCGCCTCCACCTTCGGCGTGCTCCTGCTCTCGGCCGTGGGCGGCAGCATGGTGCCCCGCTTCCTGATGCCGCCCTGGCTGCAGCAGGCCGGCTGGCTCACCCCCAACGCCTGGGCGATCGAGGCCTATCAGACCGCTCTGGGCGAAGGCTGGGCGGCGGCCCTGCCGGCCTGGGGCGTGATGATCACGATCGCGGCCCTGGGGCTGGTGGCGGCGGTGGGGCTGGTGGCGCGCCGGGTGGTGTGAGCGGACCCGCTTCGCGACCGCCGCATGATGGTCCGGCCATCCCCGCCCCCGATCCGATCGTTTCGCACGGGCGCTCGATCGCCTCGAAACGCTGCCCGACCCGACCGACCGCGTTCTCGGCATCGACCCGGAGGGAACCATCGCGGTCTCCCCGTTTCCTAAAACCGGGAAGAACTGTGCCGGCGCGACCGGTTAGCGCGTTGACCCCCGGGCGATCCGGTCTAGCTTCACCTCCGAGGCGCGGCATCGGCCGTGCCCGGGGAGTGACGATGAACATGCGGGTCGGGTCTTCGGTCGCCGTGGTCGGTGCAGGGTTGGGCGGTCTCGCGGCGGCCTGCGTCAGCGCGGCGCGCGGCCACGCGGTGACGGTCTACGACAAGAACGACTGGCTCGGCGGCAAGGCGGCGGTGTTGCACGAGGGCGGTTTCCGCTTCGACATGGGTCCGACCATCCTCACCGTGCCGAAGGTGCTGGAGCGGATCTTCCAGGAGGCCGGGCGCGACATCCACGACTACCTCGACCTTCGCCGCCTCGACCCGCAATGGCGCTGCTTCTTCGACGACGACACCCGTCTCGACCTGATGGCCGACGTGCCGACCATGGCCGCCGATATGGAGCGCTTCGCGCCCAATACCGGGGCCGGCGAAGGCTACAAGAAATTCCTCGAGATTTCCGAGCACCTGCACGACGTCTCGAACAAGTTCTTCTTCTGGAAGCCGGTGGAGGACCTGTTCGACACGATCAACATCCGCGCCAACATGAATCCCGGCACCCTGCGGGACGTGCTGTCCCTGCGCATGGGGACCTCGGTGGCCGGCACCATCCGCTCGAAGGTGAAGGATGCCCGCCTCGCGCAGATGCTCGACCATTTCGTGCAATATGTCGGCTCGTCCCCCTACGGCGCGCCGGCCGTGCTCTGCGCCATCGCCCATATGCAGACGGCCGAGGGGGTCTGGTACCCGATGGGCGGCACCCGCGCCGTGGCGGAGGCGCTGACGAAACTCGCCGGCGAGCTCGGCGCGACCCTGCGACCGAACGAGGAGGTCACCGGCCTCGCCATCGAGAAGGGCACGGTCAAGGGCGTGCGGACCGTGTCCGGCATCACCCCGTTCGACGCGGTGATCTCGAATATGGATTCGGTGCGGACCTACCGCGAACTCGTCGGCGGGGATGTCGGCAAGGCCTACGAGAAGAAGAGCTTCGAGCCGGCCTGTTCGGGCGTGGTGCTCTATCTCGGTCTGAACAAGCGCTACGAGCACCTGAACCACCACGATTTCGTCTTCTCGCGCGATCCCGAGGAGGAGTTCGACTACATCTACCACAAGGGCGAGCCCGCCCCGGACCCGACCGCCTATCTCGCCGCCCCCTCCTCCACCGACCCGTCGGTGGCGCCCGAGGGGGGCGAGGCGCTCTACGTCCTCGTCCACACACCCTATCTCCGGCCGCACCACGACTGGCGGACGATGTTCCCGGCCTACCGCCAGGTCATCCTCGACAAGCTCAAGCGCACCGGCCACATGCCCGATCTCGAAGAGCGCATCGTCGTCGAGCGTCACCTCACCCCGCAGGACATCCACGACCGCTACAAGGTCCTGAACGGCGCGATCTACGGCCTCGCCTCGCACGGCAAGTTCATGGGCGCGTTCAAGCCGGGCAACCGCTCGCGGCAGGTGCGCGGGCTGTACCTGGCCGGCGGCGCGGCCCATCCCGGCCCCGGCATGCCGATGGTGATGATGTCCGGCTGGATCGCCGCCGACGCCCACGATTCCGACACCCGGCAGGGCGGGGACACCCGTGGCGAGGTGCGGCAGAGCGCGTGAGCCCGCCGGCTTCCCCGGCCCCGCGCCATTCGCCGCTGATCTGGCGGTTCATGGTCGCGTATTTCGACCGCTTCCTGCGTCGGCACATGAACGCGCTCCGGCTCGCCCGCTGGGGCGTTCCGGACGTCGCCGGGCATTCCGGCCCCATCGTCGTCACGCTCAACCACCCGGCCTGGTGGGATGCGGCGGTGGTGATCCTGCTGGCCGGCCGCCTGTTTCCCGACCGGACGAGCCACGCCCCGTTCGAGGCGGAGGCCCTCGCGAAATACGCGGTGTTCTCGCGCATCGGCGCGTTTGCCGTGGACCTCGCCTCGGCCCGCGGCGCGGCGCAGTTCCTCAGGCAGTCCCGCGCCATCCTCGGCGCGCCCGGACAGATGCTCTGGATCACGGCGCAGGGGCGCTTCGTCGACGTCCGTACCCGGCCGCTCGACCTGCGCGGGGGCGTCGCGCGGCTGCCCGAGATCGCGCCCGACGCCCTGTTCGTGCCGCTGGCCCTGGATTACGCCTTCTGGGAGGAGCGCGGCGCCGAGGCCTTCGCCGCGTTCGGCACGCCGGTGCGGGGCGCCGATCTCCTCGCCCTGCCCCGGCCCGAACGGTTGGCGCGGATGGAGGCCGACCTGACCGCGACCCTCGACCGGCTCTCCGCCGACGTGATCGCCCGCGAGCCCGGGCGCTTCACCATTCTGACCGCCGGCGGCAAGGGTGTCGGCGGGATCTACGACGGCTGGCGCCGGATGCGGGCCGTCCTCACCGGCCGCCGCTTCGACCCGGCCCATCGCTCCGAGGGAGACAGGACACCGTGACCCTCGCCCTGGCGCTCGTCGCCCTCGCCTTCGCCCTCCTTCCCGCCTTCCTGGCCTGCGCGAACCTCATTGCCCTGCGCACGCCCGAGCCGGAGGCCGCGCAGGACGGATTGGTCTCGATCCTGATCCCCGCCCGCAACGAGGAGGGCAGCATCGCGGCCACGGTCCGAGCGGCGCTGGCGAGCACCGGCATCGCCGTGGAGGTGCTGGTGGGCGACGACCATTCCACCGACGCCACGGCCGCCATCGTCCGCGCCCTGGCGGAGGCCGATCCACGGGTCCGCCTCGTCTCCGTGCCCGCCCTGCCCGAGGGCTGGACGGGGAAGAACCATGCCTGCGCCGCCCTCGCCGGGGAGGCGAGGGGCGGCCATCTCCTCTTCCTCGACGCCGACGTCACCCTCTCGCCCGGCACGGCGTCCGGGCTCGTCGCCCATGCCCGCGCCTCGGGGGCCGCCCTGGTGAGCGCGGTGCCGCGCCAGATCATGGGTAGCGTCGGCGAGCGGCTCACCGTGCCGATGATCAACTTCCTCCTCGTCGGCTACCTGCCCGTGCCGATGATGCGCGCCTCGCTCCGCCCCGCCCTCGGCGCCGCCTGCGGCCAGCTCGTCCTCGTCGATCGCTCCGTCTATGGCCGGACCGGCGGACACGGCGCCATCCGGGGACGCCTGCATGACGGCGTGTTCCTGCCGCGCATCCTGCGCCATGCCGGACATCGCACCGACCTCGTGGCCGGGCACGCGCTCGCCACCTGCCGGATGTACACGAGCTTCGCCGAATCCTGGGCCGGGTTCTCGAAGAACGCCCATGAGGGCATGGCGACGCCGCGCGCCCTCCCCGTCTGGACGCTGCTGCTGCTCGCCGGCCACGTCCTGCCGCTGCTCCTCGTCCTCGCCGCCGCGTTCGGCCTCGCGACACCCAGCGCGGGGTTGGTGGCCCTCGCCGCCCTCGTCGTGTCGCTCGGCACCCGCGCCGCGATCACCCTCGTCACCGACGAGCCGGCCATCACCATCCTCCTCCACCCGCTCGGCGTGGCGGTGGCGCTGGCGATCCAGTGGAACGTCCTGCTGGCGCCGAGGCGCGCAGGCGCGGCGGTGTGGAAGGGGCGCAGCTATCCGGTCAAGGGCATGTGACCCGGTAGAGCGAAGGCCCGCCAGCCCCCCGCAGTTACCGGCGAACGGGAATCGGGGAGCCCCGGCGCGCGCACCGCCGCCGTCGGAAGCCGGGGTGAAGACGAGGCAATCCGTCCGACCGTCTCGCACGAATTCTTCGAAATACGGGTCGGCGAGGCAGATGCCTTCGCCGGCTCCGCGCGTCGGATGGCGAAGACCGGCCAAGTGTTTGTTTTTTTTGACGTAAAGATCAAAAACTCTTGATTTTATAATTTATGCAGATCGAATACTCGGGTCTGCGCAGCAAGATCATGCCTGCCCCTACGGGGATCTGGCCATTGCCTGACCGTGCCAGTCGACGACATCCCGGACATTCGATGACTTCCCCCCCTCGACCCGCGCGCCGGATCATCGGCCGACGCCGAAAGACGAATTTTTGCGATCGTGTGGGATGAAAAATTCTGCTCATACGTAGGCTAATATGAAGCAGAATCTCGCGAGTTACTGCAGATTTCCGTACAATACATGCACTATGGTGCTTGCCAGCGCATTTGATATGCCAAATACTAAATACCAGGCCGCTGCCACGGAGTGCGACGATCATGCGTCGCAATCGCCGGGGCCGATGCGCCGGGATTCGTTCCCCACCACGCCTTCAAGTATCCATGTCCATGATCAGGGAGAAAGCTCATGGCAACGCCCGTGACCGCGCCCATAGCGGCGCAAACTTCGAACCGATGGCTCCAACTGATCCTCGGCGTGGCCTGCATGGTCGCGGCGGCGAATATCCAATACGCCTGGACGCTGTTCGTCCCTGAAATCCAGAAGACCTTCGGCTGGGATCGCGCCGCGATCCAGGTCGCCTTCACCATCTTCGTCGTGGTGCAGACCTGGCTGACCCCGATCGAAGGCTACTTCATCGACAAGTACGGCCCGAGCCGCGTGGTGATGTTCGGCGGCCTGATGACCGGCCTCGCCTGGGTCATCAACTCCTACGCCACCTCGCTCAGCGGCTTCTATCTCGGCTCCGTGGCCGGCGGCATCGGCGTGGGCTGCGTCTACGCCACCTGCATCAACAACGCCCTGAAATGGTTCCCGGACAAGCGCGGTCTCGCGGTCGGCCTGACGGCGGGCGGCTACGGTGCCGGCTCGGCGCTCACGATCCTGCCGATCGCCAGCATGATCTCGCAGGGCAGCTACGCCCAGGCCTTCTTCATCTTCGGCCTGATCCAGGGCGCGATCATCATGCTGGCCTCGATCGGCCTGCGTGGCCCGGCCAAGGGCGAGGTCACCTACTCGACCAAGGTCCTGCAGACCCGGCGCGACTACACCCTTCGCGAAGCGCTGCGCACCCCGGTCTTCTACGTCATGCTGCTGATGTTCACCTGCACGGTGACCGGCGGCCTGATGGCGGTGGCCCAGCTCGGCGTCATCGCGCAGGATCTCGGGGTCAAGGAGTTCCAGGTCAACCTGTACTTCTTCGCCATGGCGGCCCTGCCCTTCGCGCTGATGCTCGACCGGATCATGAACGGCATCTCGCGGCCGCTCTTCGGCTACGTCTCCGACCGGATCGGGCGCGAGAAGACGATGTTCATCGCCTTCACGATGGAGGGAATCGGCATCGTGGCCCTGGGCTATTTCGGCTCGAACCCCTGGGCCTTCGTCATCCTCTCGGGCATCGTGTTCCTGGCCTGGGGCGAAGTCTACTCGCTGTTCAGCGCCACGGCCGCCGACACCTTCGGCTCCAAGCACATCGGCAAGATCTACGGCGTGCTCTACTGCGCCAAGGGTTTCGCCGCCCTGTTCGTCCCGGTGGGCAACCTGATCATGCAGGCCACGGGCACCTGGGCGACGGTGCTGTACACGGTGGCGATCATGGATCTCGTGGCCGCCTTCCTGGCCATCGTCGTCCTCCGGCCGATGCTCAAGCGCCACCACCTCGCCAACGCCGCGGTGGCCCCCGCCGGCGCCCTGGCCCACGCCTGATCCCCCGGCTCGCCCCGCCCGAAAGGCGGGGCGAGCCAATTCGACGAACGGCGCGCCATCGCGCCCCGCCGTCCCGTCCTGCCCCGTCTGCCGTCATCTCCAACTCTGCTCGGCGATCGCCGGAGTGACCGTGATGAACCTCGCAGCCATTATCGCCCTGCAGAGCATTCCGTTCGCGGCCCTCGTCCTCGCCACGGCCGGCGCCAACCGCGATCTCTTCGCCGTGCTGTACGTCGCGGCCCTGGGCCTGACCCTGTCCGTCATCATCTTCGGCGACGGCCATCACCCGCTCCCGATGATGCCCGGCATGGCCGGCGGCAACCATCGCTGACACACCCTCCCGCGACCCGGTTGCCTCACGGGGAACGGCGAGACGACCGGGCACCTAGACGCCGGTCTCCCCGAGGATCCAGGCCGCCGTGTCGGCATCCGCCCCGCAGGTCGGCAGATGCAGGAGGATCGGCGTCTCGTAGGGATGGCGCCGCTTCAGCGCTTCGGTGAGCGCCTCGGCCACCCCCTCCCGCGTCTTGAGGATGGCGACGACCTCCTCGCCCCGCTCCACCGCGCCCTTCCAGGCATAGACCGAGCGCATTCCCGGCAGCACGTTGACGCAGGCGGCGAGTCGCGCGCGCACCAGTTCCTCACCGATGGCGAGCGCCGTCTCGGCGTCGGGAAAGGTGGTGTAGACGAGGAGCGGACGCTCCATGCTATGGGTCTCCGGGTCTGCGGCCTGTTCCGACCGGAATGAGGCGCGCGGCGAGGCCCGGCGTCAACACGAGCGGACGATCATCCATGGCGCGGCGCTTCAACCGGATCGCCTTCATCGCGAGCCCCACCAGCGATGCACGGGGTGCCGCGGATACGCTGATGCGGCGCTACGACAGCGTCGCCCCCGAAGAGGCCGACGTGATCGTGGCCCTCGGCGGCGACGGGCTGATGCTGCAAGCGCTCCACCGCTTCATGCTGGCGGGCACGCCGATCTACGGCATGAACCGCGGCACCGTCGGCTTCCTCATGAACGAGTACCGCGAGGACAACCTCCTCGACCGGCTCGAGAGCACCAAGCGCAGCACCATCCACCCGCTGCTCATGGAGGCGGTGGACGTGGAGGGGCGCCGGCACACGGCGCGCGCCATCAACGAAGTCTACATGCTGCGCCAGACGCACCAGACCGCCAAGCTCAAGATCTCCGTGGACGGGCATGTGCGCCTGCCGGAACTCATCGCCGACGGCGTGCTCTGCGCGACGCCCGCCGGCTCCACCGCCTACAATCTCTCGGTGGGCGGGCCGATCCTGCCGCTCAATTCGCGGCTCCTGGCCCTGACCCCGATCTCGGCCTTCCGCCCCCGGCGCTGGCACGGCGCCCTGCTGCCGGACCATGCCCGGATTCATATCGAAGTGCTCGACGCGGCGCACCGGCCGGTGGCGGCGGTGGCAGACCACACCGAGTTCCGCCGGGTCTGCACCGTGGAGACCTGGCTCGACCTCGCCACCAACCTCACCCTCCTCCACGATCCCGGCCACAGCCTCGACGAGCGGATACTTCGCGAACAGTTCGGCTGATACCAAGTCTCGATGAGCGTGACTCAGGCCGATCATGCATCGCCTGAACCAACGGCCGCAAACCTTTATTTTACAGCGACTTTTCGCATTCTATCCGAAGAATATTCCGCTTCGCCCGGTAGGCCCCGATCGTGCTGCCGATGGACGCCGCCATGATGCAGGCGATGGCACCACCTTGCAGCGGGGTGAGCCGCTCGCCGAGGATCAGGAACCCGGCGAGCGCGCCGCAGACCGGCTCGAGGCTCAGCAGGATGCCGAAGGTGTGGCGCGGCAGGCCGCGCAAGGCCACCATCTCCAGGGAATAGGGGATCGCGCTCGACAGGATCGCGACGGCGAGCCCGGCCACGACGATGGAGGGCGAGAGCAGCGCCATGCCCGCCCCGGCGATGCCGAAGGGCAGGATCACCAGGGCCGCCACGCTCATGCCGAGCGCCACGGCCTGTCCGCCGGGCAGATGCCCCGCCTTCTGGCCGACGAGGATGTAGAGCGCCCAGCACAGGGCGGCGCCGAGGGCGCAGGCGACCCCGGTGGGATCGAGCCCGGCGCTCGCCCGGTCCAGCGGCAGCAGCAGGCCGAGCCCGAGAATGGCCAGCGCCACCCAGACGAGATCGATGGCGCGCCGGGATGAGGCCACCGCCACGGTGAGCGGGCCGACGAACTCGATGGCGATGGCGAGCCCCAGCGGGATCGTCCGCAGGGCGAGGTAGAACAGCAGGTTCATGCAGCCGAGCACGAGCCCGTAGAGCAGCACCACGCCGGCATCGCGACGGCCGAGCGGCCGGCGCCAGGGCCGCCACACGGCCAGCAGCAGGAGCGCCGCCAGGGTGACGCGATAGGCCGAGGTGCCTTCCGCGCCGATGACCGGGAACAACTGCTTGGCGAAGGAGGTGCCGATCACGAGGGAGAGGATCGAGCCCACCAGAGCGGCCACGGGGGCGAGGCCGGCGAAGAATGTCCTGGTGTCGGTTCCCTGCATGCCGCCCTCTTAGCCGTATCGGGCCGAAGGCGGGAGGGAGCGTCGGGACGAATGGAGCCGCGAACGATCGACGACGATCGATCCGCGCCGTTGCCCCTATGCCGCCAGCCGCATCCGGGCGCGGTCGGCGCGGTAGCTGGCGATGAGGGCGTCGGGGATCGTGTCCAGAACCGCATCGGCCTCGCTGGCCGCGGACTCGCTGATCATGGATCTGCCGGCCATCGCCTTGGCCATGTCGATCTCCATCGGGTCCGGCAGGGTGCCGGCGCAGAATTCCGGCTGGGAGACGGCGATGGGCTGCACGTCGATCGTCACGAGGTCGTGGCCGGTCAAGTCGATCGGCGCGGCGTCGAGGGGGCGGATCTCCGCCCGCGCCGCGCGGAAACTCGCCATCAGCCCGTCGGACAGCGAATCGAGCACGGCCTCCACCGTTCCGGCCTCGACCGGCTCGGCCTCGATCCGTTCGACCGCACCGGCCGATATCCCGACATCTCGGATTTCGATGGTCTCGATCTCGACAGACCGGATCTCGATCGCGGCAGGCCGCGCCGACTGGTGGACGACGAGGAGCTGCGCCACGCGCCATTCGGCATCGAGGATCTGCATCCGCGTCCGGGTCTGCTGGCGGGCTTCCTCGTCCCTGGCCTTGGCCGCGACGCGGGCCTCCTCGCGGGCGGCCTCGGCCTCGTAGCGGGCGAGAAGGGCCATGACGCTCTGCGCCTCGGCGAGCGGCATGCCCTCGCAGGCGGTGAGCGCGCGCTCGATCATCCGGCGCGACAGGGTGGCGTCGCCGGGCTCGGCGCTGCTTCCGGCCTCGCGCCAGGCCGACAGAGCAGCGGTGAAGGCGGGCAGCAGGACGGGCGGCAGCCCGGCGCGGCGGTGAAGGGCGGCGAAGCCCGAGGCGGAGGCGTCGTGCATCAGCCCGGCCACGCGGTCGCCTTTCAGCCCGGTAAGATCGGCGAGCGCCGCTTCGGCGAAGGCCATCCGGCCCGACAGGATCGCCCGCAGGATCAGGCCGGCATTGAGCTGGCCCTGGATCCGGAGATGGCTCACGAGGCGCGCGAGATCCTTCGCGCCGGCGCCGGCGCTCACTTCGAGGGTGCTGCGCTCCATGGCCTCGCGGCTCGCCCGCTCGCCACGGGCCGGTGTGAGCCAGCCCGAGGCGATGGCGAAGGCCGAGAGCGACGCCGCCACGCGGGCGGTGATGACCTGGCGCACTTCGAGGGGCAGGTCGGCCCGTGCCAGCAGCGCGTCCCGCAGGCCGGAATCGTCGCCGTGCCGCTCCACCATGCGCATCAGGCTGCCGGTGGTGATGTGGGCGCCGCGGTTGCGCACCAGGGCGGTGAGGGAGACGACGCCGCCGATCTCGGCCATGGCGCCGGCCACCGCGTGGGAGAGGCCGAGCCGGCCGGCAATGGCGGTGCGGGTGATCTCGCAGCCGATGGCGATGCCGTCGACGAGGTCCGCATCGGTGAGGACGGACGAGCGCCGCAGCACCAAGGCGGCGATGTCGGGCTGATCGCCGGCCAGCGCCACCACCAGGGGCCGGGGCGCCGTGGCGCAGCCGGCGCAGGCCTGGGCCAGGGCGCGGCGCACGGCGGCGGCCGGATCGTCGAGGAGCGCCAGGATCGCCGATCGCGCATCGCGCGCGGCCTCGGCGTCGAGCCCGCCATAGAGGTAGGCCTGCGTCAGCGCCGCGGCGGCTTCCGCACGGCGGTCGATGGAGGCGTCGCGGGTCCAGGACAGGAATTGGCGGATGATCATTGACCGCTCCGGGTCGTGAAGAGTGAGAGATCGAGGGGTTTGGCGTCGGCCGACCTGGCCAGCCGGGTGGCGGCGGTGAACTCGGCGGGCCGGCGCGGAGGCAGCGGCACGTTGAGGAGGGCGGCGGACGTATGGGATGGCGTGGACACGCTCGTCGCGACCTTCGCCGGTTCCGTCGGAGCGGCGGCCGTGACCGACGCCGTCTCTCCCGTCCCGTCCGAGCGCGGGAAGTAGGTCGGCGCGCTCCGCACGCGCTCCGGCGCGCCCGACGACATGGCCGAAGTCGAGGTGGCGGTCGTGGCCCTGCCCTGCCACAGGCGGGCGACTCCCTCGGACATCGCGCCCTGGCGCTTGTCGGTCTGGAACAGCGCCCGCAGGCCGCCGCCATCGATGGCGGCATAGGCGGAGACGGTCTCGGTCGTGGAGGCCGGGTCGATGGCGGCCCCAGCCAGGGCCGTCGGTGCGGGCCGGGACGCGGATTGGCTGGCGGAGAGGAGCGCGTAGAGTTCGGCCGCGCCGCGGGGCCGGCCGGTCTTGTCGTAGAACAGGTTCCGGTTGGAGGCGGCCGCTTCCGGCATGTCGAGGGCGGCGGCGCGGGCCGGGCTCGCCTGCGCGGTATTGATCAGCGTCGCCGCTCCGCGCGCGCCGAGCACATGGGCGGCGTAGAGGTCGCCACCGGTGGGCTCGCGCCCGAGCGCGGCGCTCAGGGACTCGCCGTTGCGCTGGGTCAGGGCGCCGGCCATGGTGGCGGCCACCGTGGGATCCCGGCGCAGGTCGAGAATGGTCTGGCGGGCGGAGGCATCCTGCACCGTGTAGGTGCCGTCGGGCTTGGCCGTGATCGCGTCGGCATAGGTCGAGAGGCCGAGCTTGGGCCCCGCATTCTTCATCGTCCCGAGCCAGGTCTGCTCGATGAACTGGAACAGCCCGGTGGCCGAGGAGGTGGCGGCCTTGGCCGACGGGTCGAGGGAGGATTCGCGCTTGGCCGTGGCGAGGAGATAGTCGAATTCGGTGCCGGTGCTGCGTGCGCCGCTGCGGATCGCGTCGACCACGCCCGTCGAGGCCGATCCGGCCGCCGTCCCCGAACTCGCCGCCCCTGTCGCGACTCCGCCGCGCGTGGCCGCGTCCCGGCCGAGGCCGGTCTCGCGGGTGCTGGCGGGGGGCGTGGTGAACAGGAACATGGCCGTCCGGCTGCAGGCGGACCCGGAGGTGTCGGCCTGAGCGTCAACCTGTTCCAGTCATGGTAAATAAAGACTGAAGGACGGAGCATGAACACCGTCTCGAAGCTGGAGAAACGCCCGATCCCGGAGAACTGCCCGACCCCGGAGAATTGCCCGACCCCGAAGGACCGTCAGCACGAGACGGCGGCGGCGGCGTGGCGTCCCCGGCGCAGGGCCGCCAGCATCACGAGCCCGGCGCCGGCCATGGCGGAGCCCGCGAGGGGAACGGCCGGATAGCCGAGGCCGGCATCGATTACGCCCCCGCCGACGGCGGCACCGATGGCGTTGCCGAGGTTGAACGCGCCGATATTCATGGCCGAGGCGAGGTTGGGCGCGCCCTGCGCCGTCTCCATCACCCGCATCTGCAGCGGCGGCACCAGCGCGAAGCTCGCGATGCCCCAGAGGACGATCAAGGCCGCCGCCGGCACCTCCCAGCGCATGCCCCAGGCGAACAGGGCCAGCACCACGACGAGCCCGCCGAGCGAGGCGAACAGCGTGCCGTCGACCGAGCGGTCGGCGAAGCGCCCGCCGACCCAGTTGCCCAGGGTCAGGCCGATTCCGTAGAGCACCAGCATCGCCGTCACGAACGGCGTCGCCGCCCCGGTCTCGACCCGCAGGATCGGCACGATGTAGGTGAACACCGTGAACATCGCGCTCGCCCCGAGCACGGTGAGCGCGAGGGCGGCGAGCACCGGACCGCGCGCGAGCACGCGCAATTCGGCCCGCATGTCGCCGCCGCCCTCGACCGCGAGCGGCGGCAGGGCGAGGCGCAGCGCCAGCATGGCCACGGCCCCGATTCCGGCGATGCCCCAGAAGGCCGCGCGCCAGCCGAGCATCTCGCCGATCCAGGCCGCCAGCGGCACGCCGCCGATGGTGGCGATGGTGAGACCGGAGAACATCGCCGCCACGGCGGCGGCGCGGCGCTCGGGCGGCACGATGCCGGCCGCCACCACCGCGCCGATTCCGAAAAACGCGCCGTGGTTCAGCGAGGTGACGAGGCGGGCGGCCATCAGCATCGCGTAGCTGTCGGCCATCGCCGAGAGCAGGTTGCCGAGGGTGAAGATGCCCATCAGGCCGACCAGCAGCCGGCGGCGCGGCATCCGGGCGAAGGCCAGCGTCATCAGCGGCGCGCCGATGAGCACACACATCGCGTAGGCGCTGACGAGGAGGCCCGCCGCCGGAATCGAGACATGCAGGTCGGTCGCGATCAGGGGCAGCATGCCCATCGGCGTGAACTCGGTGACGCCGATGCCGAAGGCACCGGCCGCCAGCGCCAGCAAGGGAAGGTTGATCGTCATGCGCGTGCTTTCCGTCTGTTCCGAACAGGCACATGGCGGAAACCGCATCATCGCAGTAGTGTCGCGACGGGACCAACATCCGTGCGCCGGAGGCATCAATGCTGCGCGACAGGGTCGACCGGGCCGGCGACATGGCCATCTTCGTCGCCGTGGCGCAGGAGGGGAGCCTGTCGGCCGCCGCGCGCCGGTTCGGCCTGACGCCCTCCGCCGTGAGCCGGGTGGTGGCGCGGATCGAAGCCCGGCTCGGCGTCCGGCTCCTCGTTCGCACCACGCGCAGCCTGCGCCTCACCGCCGAGGGCGAGACCTACGGCCGGGCGGCGCGACGCATCCTCGCCGATCTCGACGAGACCGAAGCGCAGATCGCCGACCGGGGCTGTCCGCGCGGCCGGGTCCGCATCAGCGCCTCGATGGCCCATGGACGGCGGGTGGTGGTTCCCCTCATCGGCGATTTCGTCGCCCGCCATCCGGGGATCGTGGTGGAGATCGACCTCAGCGACGAGGTCGCCGACCTGCTCGGCGGCCGGGCCGACATCGCGATCCGGTTCGGCCCTTTGCCCGACAGCCCGCTCACCGCCCGGCGCCTCGGCGAGACCGGGCGGATGGTGGTGGCCGCGCCCGCCTATCTCGCCCGCGCCGGCATGCCGCGCGTGCCGGCCGACCTTGCCGGCCACAATTGCCTCGACTTCGACTTCCGCCGGATCGAGCCGGGCTGGCCGTTCCGCGAGGAGGGACGCGACCATCTCCTGGCGGTGCGGGGCAACGTCGCCGCCAACAATGGCGAGACCCTGGTGCAGCTCGCCGTTCAGGGCGTCGGCATCACCCGCGTCGGCACCTTCCACATCGCCGAGGATCTCGCCGCCGGCCGGCTCGTGCCGCTCCTGGAGGCGTATAATCCCCAGGACCGCGAGGCGATCCATGCGGTGTTCGTCGGCGGACCGGCCATGCCGGCCCGCATCCGCGTGCTGGTGGATTTCCTCGCCGAGCGAATGGGCCGAGACCCGGGAGCGGTGCCATGAGAGAATGGGCCGGTCCGGCTTTCCGCATCGGAGCATCGGAAAAGGCTGGCATGCGCGCGATCCTGATCGTTCCCGGAGAGGCGCGGGCCGTCGCGGCGGCCATGGCGAGCGGCGCGCAGGCGCTGATCGTGGATGTGACGGATCTCGCCCCCCCTGGTCTCCCCGCCAAGGGGCAGGAGGGTGCCCCCCTGCTCTACCTGCGCTCGCGCGATGTCGAGCGCGACCTTCCGGCGATGATGGAGGCGGCCCCGCACGGCATCGTCCTAACCCGTTGCGAGGGGGCCCGCGACGTCATGCGGCTCGGCGCACGGCTCGCCGTCGAGGAGGCGATGCGGGGAATTCCCGATGGTGCGACCCGGATTCTCGCCCTCATCGAGACGGCGAAGGGTGCGCTCGCTTTGCCGACCCTCGTCGGATCGAGCGACCGTCTCGCCGGCATCGCCTGGGACGCCGAGGCGGCGAGGGCCGAGATCGCAGCGCCCGCCATTTATGGTCCTGACGGAGGACTGATCCCTCCCCTCGCCCAGATCCGCTCCCTGGTCCGGCTCACGGCGGCGGCGGCGGGAATCGACGCCATCGACACGGCATGCCCGCTCGGGGGCCCATCCGGGAGCCACCTCGCACGCGAGATCGAGGCGGCGCGGAGGGACGGGTTCGCGGGAAAGCTCGTCCGCGACGCGGATCAGGTACGATCGGTCATGACAGGCGACGACCGCTCCCCGGCCTCGCTCACGGACGCCTGACGCGTCGGCGGACGAGGTCGGGAGACGGGCGCGTCGAGGCTGGGCTCAGTCGGATTCGTCGCCATCCTCGTCCGCCGGCACGGAAGGAGCCTCGACGGGCGCAGGGGACCAGCGCTGCGTCTCGGGCGAGGCGACGTCGTGACTGACGGGGGTCGCCGTCGGGGCAGGAGCAACGGCGGGAGCGGCGCTCGCACCCCGATCCGCCATCATCATCGAGGCTCCCACCGAGATCAGGCCGGCGAGCGAGCGGAGTTCGTCGGGCTGGTGCGGATCGCGCGAGACCAGAGCGGCCTCGCGCTGGAGGCGCAGGTTGCAGGCCTTGGTCGGCAATCCGCCATCCGGGGTGCAGGCATCGTGACGGGCACAGGCCGCGTCGAGAGCGTCGATGGGCGGAAGCGGGGCGTTGTTGCCGGGTCCGCAGTAATTGCCATGGATCAGCATGGTCGGCGGACGGGTCGTCGATTGTGCCAGGGCGGGGGTCGCGAGGCCGGCGACGAGCAGGAGCGGTGCGGCGAGTTTGAGCATCATGATGACTTGACCTGTGCGATCGCCCCCTCAGGCGGTACGCAGAAAGGGGCCTCCAAACGGCGGCTCGGGCCATTAAGGTTTCGGGCGCTGTCTTGGTTCCCTCTTTGGCACAGGCCAAGCCTCCACCACGTCTCCCCAAGGCCAAGCTTGGACCGCTCTCGGGATGCTCCCCGAGCCGAGGCTACTGACCAGCGCCGGACGGGCGCTTCAACTCGAAACGAGCCTCGTCGGTGACGCTGAAATAATCGAAATAGCCTCCGCGCAGGAGCGGATGCATGGCGCCGGTATCGACACGGCCATCCTTGATGAAGGCATCGTCGATATAGATCGACACGACCTGGCCGATCACCAGGAAGTGACTAGCCTCGCTGCCGTCCAGCGGCGTCAGCGGCACGGTCTGGAGCCATCGGCATTCCAGCGCGGCGGGCGCCTCGGCCACGCGCGGCGGGCGGACCATGCGCGACGGCACCGGTGTCAGCCCGGCCGCCACGAACTCGCTGTCGCCGCGGGCCAGGGGCGCCGAGGTGGCGTTCATCGCGTCGCGCAGGCCGAACGTGGCGATGTTGCAGACGAACTCTCCGCCCTCCTCCGCGAAGGTCATCGCGTCCTTGCGGCCGGAGGAGGAGAACATCACCATGTCGGGGCCGCTGGCGACGGCGTTGAAGTACGAATAGGGGGAGAGGTTGACCTGGCCCGCCGTGTTCATCGCGCTGATCCAGCCGATGGGCCGCGGCGCCACCAGGGCCTTCAGCGGGTTGTGCGGCAGGGTGCGGTTCTCGGAATCGTAATGCATGGCGCCGCTCAGATCCGTGTGACGATGTCGGAGAGGGTCGGTCTCGGGCGGTCGCTCGGAACCTCGCGAGCACGGCCGAGATGGATGAAGCCGGCCAGTTTCTCGCGCGGGTCGAGGCCGAGCGCGTCGAGGATGCGGCGGTCATAGGCGAACCACTCGGTCAGCCACGCGGTCGCAAAGCCGGCGGCATTGGCCGCGACGACGAGATTCATGCACACGGCGCCGGCCGAGAGCATCTGCTCCCATTCCGGAATCTTGACATGCGGCCCGGCGCTCGAGACCACGGCCACCACCAGGGGAGCGTGGGCGAGGCGGTGGCGCTCCAGGTCGAGACGCTTGGCGTCGGCCTCCGGATTGTCGGCGGCATAGGCCTCGGCGATGGTGTCGCCGACGCGGAGGCGAGCATCGCCTTCGATCACCAGGAAACGCCAGGGGCTGAGCTTGCCGTGGTCGGGCACGCGGGAGGCGATGGTGAGGATCGCCTCGAGCTCCTCGGCGCTCGGGCCGGGCCCGTCGAGGTTGATCGGCGGGACGGAACGGCGGACGCGCAGGAGTTCGAGGGTGTCGTTCCGGGATATGTCGGATGTGCTGTCCATGGAACCTGTTCGGCGCGAATGAGGGAATGAGGGAGTCGCCGCCCGGCCAGCGAGCGGCTATTCCGATGCAAAGGGCTTCGAGCTCGGAGGGTGTCGGCCTTGGAGCCGCCACGGTCCGGCGCCAAAGCGGGAAGCAGCTTTCGGCAGGGGCCTGTCGATCACGAAGACATGGCGTGCGGTCCGCACCTTGGCAATCGCCGACGTGCATGACGGACCCGCGCATGACGGACCCGCGAAGGAGACGGCGGATGAGACCGGTGATGCGCACGCTCGCGGTGACGGGAGCCGTGCTGGTGGCGGCGTTGCCGGCGCGGGCACAGGACCGCGATCCGTTCGGCGGCCGCAACGGGCCGGGCCTGCCGACCCCGTCGATCGTCGGGCCGCAATTGCCGAGCCCGCCCATCGAGGGCGAGGCCCCGCTCGCCCTCACCGCCCTGTTCGCGGGCAGCGACCAGCCGGTGCGATCGGGCCTCGCCTGGCGCATCTACGAGGACCGGTCCGACGGGGTGCGGCCGAACATCGTCGCCCGCTCCGACGCGGCGGACCCGCGCTTCACCCTGGCGCCGGGCGCCTATGTCGCCACGGTGACCTATGGGTTCGCCAGTGCCTCGAAGCGCATCACAATGGCCGGGACGGCGCTGAGCGAGCGCCTGACGATCACAGCAGGGGCGCTCAAGCTCTCGGGCGCCATCGGTGACATGAAGATCGCCCCGGCCGACCTCGCCTTCTCGGTCTTCGTGCCCATCGGCACCAATTCGGAGGGGCGTCTCGTCCGCAGCGGCGTCAAGGCGGGCGAGCTGATCCGCCTGCCGGAGGGGACCTATCACGTAGTCTCGACCTACGGGGAATCGAACGCGATCCAGCGCGCGGACCTGAAGGTGGAGAACGGCAAGGTCACCGACGCGACCCTCAACCACCGGGCCGCCACCGTGACGCTCAAGCTCGTGGCCGCGCCCGGCGCCGAGGCCTTCGCCGGCACCGCCTTCAGCGTGCTGACGCCGGGCGGCGACACCATCCGAGAGGCGATCGGCGCCTTTCCACAGGTGACCCTGGCGGAGGGCGACTACGTCCTCATCGCCCGCCATGACGGGCAGGTCTACACCCGCGAGTTTAAGGTGGAGAGCGGGATGGACCGCGACATCGAGGTGGTGGCGAAAGCCTCGTGATCCGAGCCGCCTGCCTCGCCCTCGCCGTTCTCGCCGCCCTCCCCGCCATGGCGCAGACGGTCACCGACGGGTCCGACGCCGCGATCGGACCTGAGGTCTCCGTCGCGGTGACGGCGTTGGTGGGCAAAGGGCTCAAGAGCCCGGCCGACGCGCGCTATTCCCGGCTGCGGCGGGGCAAGGCGGGTGCCGTCTGCGGCGAGGTCGACGTCACCAACCGGATGGGCGCCCATGTCGGTCCGCGCGCCTTCGTCGCCGATCCGGGATCGGGTTTCTCCGGGATCATGCCGGATGCGGCCGAAATCCGGCACCCGTCGAGCATGGCGCAGTATCAGGGTTTCCAGCGGACCCTGGCGCTCCTCGCGGCCAATTGCGACGGGTGAGCCTCGTATCCCCCCTCCCTGCCCCCGGCTCGTCGCCAGCGTCAGGGAGGTCCGTCGGACCACGATGCATCGCCCCGATCGCGGTCCGGCATCAGCCCCCGAGAACCGCGAAGCCCGCTCCGGCGGCGGCCATGATCGTGACGACGATCCAGGGCGGGACCGCCCCGATCGTCAGGAGCAGGAACGCACCGGCGGCGAGGGCGAAGTCGCGCGGGCCGGACACCGCGCCGGTCCAGAGCGGATCGTAGAGCGCGGCGGCGAGAATCCCGACCACCGCCGCGTTGGCCCCCCGCATGGCCGCCTGCGCCACGGGTTTCGCGCGGAACGCCTCCCAGAACGGCAGCGCTCCGTAGACCAGGAGCAAGCCCGGCAGGAAGATCGCGACGAGGGCGATGGTGGCCCCCGCGACGCCGTTCGGCTCCGGCCCGAGCACGGCGCCGAGATAGGCGGCAAAGGTGAAGAGCGGCCCCGGCACGGCCTGGGCCGCACCGTAGCCGGCGAGGAACGCATCCGCCCCGACCCAGCCGGTCTCGACGATGGCGGCGCGCAGGAGCGGCAGGACCACGTGTCCCCCGCCGAAGACGAGGGCGCCCGCGCGGTAGAACGCATCGAACACGGCGAGTCCCGGCGAAGCCAGGACCCCGGTCAGGAGCGGCGGCAGGATCAGGAGCAGGCCGAACAGGAGGAGAGCGGCACGTCCGGCACGGCGCGAGACCGGAATGTGCATCGGCACGCCCGCCGTCCCGGCCGCTCCCCGGCACAGGACGAGACCGGCCAAGGCTCCGACCGCGATGGCGGCGACCTGCCCCAGCGATCCGGCGAGCGCCGTGACGAGGCAGAGGGCGGAAAAGGCGATGGACGCGCGCACGGCATCGGGGGCGAGGCTGCGGCCCATGCCCCAGACCGCCTGCGCCACCACCGCCACGGCGACGAGTTTCAGGCCGTGGAGGATGCCGACGCCCAAGCTCCCGCCGAGGGCGCCGGCGCTGCCCGCGAAGGCGAGGAGCAGGAGCGCCGAGGGCAGGGTGAAGCCGGCCCAGGCCGTCAGCCCCCCGGCCAATCCCCCTCCCCGCATCAGGCCGAGGGAGAACCCGACCTGGCTCGAGGCCGGCCCCGGCAGGAACTGGCACAGGGCCACCAGATCGGCATAGGCCGCCTCGTCGAGCCAGCGCCGGCGATGCACGAACTCATCGCGAAAATAGCCGAGATGGGCGATCGGGCCGCCGAAGGCGGTGAGCCCGAGCTTGAGGAAGGCGAGGAAGATCTCCGAGAGGGAACCCTCGCGGGCGGACGGGGGTGTCGTCACGGTGGAGGACCTCGAGGGGACGGACGCGGATTCGCTCTCGCCACGTCCTCCTAGCCGAATTCCTCATCCCGAGCTGCGCTCCGGCGCTTCGGGACGAGGGTGAACGGAATAGGAGGTGGCGCCCTACCCCAGCCCGCCGGCCTCGACGATGAAGCGGGCGACCGTGTCCGCGCCGTGTCCCTCGCGCAGGGACGAGAACACGTAGGGCCGCGTGCCCCGCATGCGCCGGGTATCCGCTTCCATCACCCCGAGATCGGCGCCGACCATGGGGGCGAGGTCGGTCTTGTTGACGATGAGGAGATCGGAGCGGGTGATGCCGGGGCCGCCCTTGCGCGGGATCTTCTCGCCGCCGGCGACGTCGATGACGTAGAGGGTGAGGTCGGCGAGCTCCGGCGAGAAGGTCGCGGCGAGGTTGTCGCCGCCGGATTCGATCAGGATCAGGTCGAGCTTCGGGAAGCGGCGCCGCATCTCGGCCACCGCCGCGAGGTTGATCGAGGCATCCTCGCGGATCGCCGTATGCGGGCAGCCCCCGGTCTCGACGCCCATGATCCGCTCCTCGGGCAGCGCCCCGGCCACGGTGAGGATGCGGGCATCCTCCTTGGTGTAGATGTCGTTGGTGATGGCGCAGATCTCGTAGGTGTCGCGAAACCGCTTGCACAGCTGCTCCATCAGGGCGGTCTTGCCGGAGCCGACCGGGCCGCCGATGCCGACGCGAAGCGGGCCGTTGGGTGAGGTCATAACGGGGTCTTTCACGAGCGGAAGATGCGGGAATACTGGGTCTCGTGCCGGGCCGAGCCGAGGTCGAGGCGCAACGTCGCGCTGCCGATATCCTCGAGGCTCGAGCCCGGGATGGTCGCGGCGAGAGCCGCCACATGCGGGGTGAGCGCCGCGATCACCCGCGTGCCGGCGCTCTGGCCGATCGGCGCGCAGCGCAGGGCCGCCGAGACGAGGTTCTGCAGGAAGGCGAGGCCGAACCCGGCCAGCACCGGGGGCAGCGCCATCCGATGCGCACCGGCCGAGAGCCCGACCGCCACCGGATAGGCGACGGCGCCGGGGAGTGCCTCGCTCAACCGGTCGAGTTCCGGCACTCCCCAGGCGGCGCGGGTGGCGTCGAGGAAGCTGCGGCCCTGCTGGGTCGTCTCGAGATGGAGTTCGCGGGTGGGCGCCAGGGCGACGGCGAGGTCGTTGATCGCGGCCAATCCCGGCGCATCGCCCTCTATGGCAGCCCAGTGGGCATGGGCTGCGAGGATCAGGTCGTTGCGGAGAGCACCCCGTTCGAGCACGTCGCCGAGCCAATCCGTCAGGGATTCCTCGTTCGCGACATCGCCGCATTCCACCGCCCATTCGAGCCCGTGCGAATAGGCATAGGCCCCGACCGGATAGCCCGGCGAGAGCCAGGCCATGAGACGGACGGTCTCGATCATCGAGGGGTCGCCCCCCGGCGAATGAGCCCAGCTGAGAGGAGCGGCCTCATCCGGCGGCCGCGTCGTGGGTATGCGGATGCGCGTGATCGTGGGCATGCCCATGATGGTGGTGCCCGGCGGCATCGCCGGCATAGGCGCCGCCCTCGGGGCGGAACGGGCGCTCCACCGGTTCGGCGCTGCCGCCCAAGCCGCGCACCATCTCGGCGAGCACGTGGTCGTCGGCGATGAAGACCGCATCCACGCCGATCTCGGCCGGGATGTGCCGGTTGCCGATGTGCCAGATCAGCCGTTTGAGGGCGAGGTCGTCGGCGGCGCGGATCTCCAGCAGGCGCTCCGGCGCGGCCTCGACCCAGACGAGGCGTCCGTCCTGCAGCACCAAAGCATCGCCGTCGTCGAGCACCGTCGGCTCGGGGAGGTCGAGCAGGAAGGCCAGGCCGCCGACCCCGCGCATGGCCATGCGCCGGCGGTGCCGGTCGCCATGGTCGAGGACGATGCGGTCGACGATGTCGCCGGACAGGCTATCGCGGCGCAGGATTCGGGTGGCGCGGATCATGAGGTCAGGAGCGGTCCAGCAGGTCGGGTTCCGAGGGCATGAAGCCGGGATCCTACCTCAAAACAGGAAGTACCGCTGCGCCATGGGCAGCACCTCGGCCGGCTCGCAGACCAGCAACTCGCCGTCGGCGCGCACGTCGTAGGTCTCCGCGTCGATCTCGATATGGGGGGTGGCGTCGTTGAGGATCATGCTCTTCTTGGAAATTCCGCCGCGCACGTTCTCGACGGCGACGAGTCTCTTCTGGACCGCGAGCCTGTCGCCCAACCCGTCCTCGATGGCGGCCTTCGAGACAAAGGTGAGCGCGGTGGCAAAGGGAGACCGCCCGATCGCTCCGAACATCGGGCGGTAATGCACCGGCTGGGGCGTCGGGATCGAGGCGTTGGGGTCGCCCATGGGAGCGGTGGCGATCATGCCGCCCTTGATCACGAGATCCGGCTTCACCCCGAAGAAGGCCGGCGTCCACAGGACGAGATCGGCGAGCTTGCCCGGTTCCACCGAGCCGACATGGGCGGAGACGCCGTGGGCGATGGCGGGGTTGATCGTGTACTTCGCGATGTAGCGGCGGGCGCGCAGGTTGTCGTTGCCGGTCGCGTCACCGGGAAGGGCGCCCCGCTGGCGCTTCATCTTGTCCGCCGTCTGCCAGGTGCGGATGACGACCTCGCCGACCCGGCCCATGGCCTGGCTGTCCGACGACATCATCGAGAGCGCGCCGATATCGTGCAGGATGTCCTCCGCCGCGATGGTCTCCTTGCGGATGCGGCTCTCGGCGAAGGCGAGATCCTCGGGTATCGACGGCGACAGGTGGTGGCAGACCATGAGCATGTCGAGATGCTCGTCGATCGTGTTCTTCGTATAGGGCCGCGTCGGGTTGGTGGAGGAGGGCAGCACGTTCAGCAGCCCCGCCACCTTCATGATGTCCGGGGCGTGCCCGCCCCCCGCCCCTTCGGTGTGGAAGGCGTGGATGGTCCGGCCCGCGAAGGCGCGGATCGTGTCCTCGACGAAGCCGGATTCGTTGAGCGTGTCGGAATGGATCATCACCTGCACGTCGTGCAGGTCGGCCACGGTGAGGCAGGTGTCGATGGCCTGGGGCGTCGTGCCCCAATCCTCGTGGAGCTTCAGGGCGCAGGCCCCGGCGCGGACCATCTCGACGAGGCTCTCGGGCCGGGAGGCGTTGCCCTTGCCGGCGAAGGCGAGGTTCATCGGGAAGCTGTCCGCCGCCTCGATCATCCGGGCGAGATGCCAGGGGCCGGGGGTGCAGGTGGTGGCGAAGGTGCCGTGCGCCGGGCCGGTGCCGCCGCCGAGCATGGTGGTGACGCCCGAACACAGGGCTTCCTCGATCTGCTGCGGGCAGATGTAGTGGATGTGGCTGTCGAACCCGCCGGCGGTGAGGATCTTGCCCTCGCCCGCGACGACTTCCGTACCCGGACCGACGACGATGTCGACGCCCGGCTGGATGTCCGGGTTGCCGGCCTTGCCCAGCCTGGCGATGCGGCCCTTGACGATGCCGACGTCGCATTTCACCACGCCCCAATGGTCGAGGACCACGGCGTTGGTGATGACGGTATCGACCGCACCATCCCGGTTCGTCACCTGGGATTGCCCCATCCCGTCGCGGATGACCTTGCCGCCACCGAACTTCACCTCCTCGCCATAGGTGGTGTGGTCGCGCTCGACCTCGATCACCAGGGAGGTGTCGGCGAGACGGATCCTATCGCCCGTAGTGGGGCCGAACATGTCGGCATAGGCCGAGCGGGGGAGAGAGGCGGGGCGGGGCGTGTTGGACATCAGGCGGCCTCTCGTGCCTCTGCGACGGCGCGGTCGAAAAGAGCGTCCAGCGCTGCGTTGACGCCGCGACAGCCGGCGACCACCTCTTTCGCCCAATCGATGTAGCGCGCCACGCGCTCGGCATCCCAATCCTCCGGAGGGCTGGTGACGAGCGAATGCAGGTTGCTGATCTTGTCCGCGATCTTGATGGCGCGGGCGCCGGCGGACTTCTGCGGCGCCCGTTCGACCTGCAGACGCTTGCGCTCGGCCTTGGGCAGCGACTTGTCGTTGGTGACCTCCGCCACAAGTCCGGCGACGCGGCGACCGAACAACTGCTCGATCTCCTCGTTGCTGGTCCCGGTATCCTCCACCGTGTCGTGGAGCCAGCCCGCCGCCACCAGATCGGAATCCGGCGTCTCGGCGGTGGCGGCCAGCAGCGAGGCCACCTCGGCGAGATGGTTCACGTAAGGCTCGCGCGCCGCTCCTTTCCGGGTCTGTCCGACGTGACGCCGCGCGGCGAACTCGGCGGCGCGGGTCACGAGAAGGATGTGATCGCGCAAGCGGGACTCGTCGTCCGTCATAGAGGCCCCATCACGTCGCCGCGAAATCCATACACCGTCCGCGCGCCGAGCAACGGCACGAGCGAGACTTCCCGCGTGGCTCCCGGCTCGAACCGCACCGCCGTGCCCGGCGCGATGTCGAGGCGCTGCCCCCTCGCCTTCTCGCGCTCGAAGGTCAGGCCGGGATTCACCTCGTAGAAATGGTAGTGCGAGCCGACCTGGATCGGCCGGTCGCCGACATTGGCCACCGTGAGCAGGATGCGCGGGGCGCCCTCGTTGAAGACGATCTCGCCCGGCAGCGTCGTGACCGTGCCCGGCACGTCGACCGAGGGCGCGCCGCGGATCGGGTGGTGGACGGTGACGAGCTTGGTCCCGTCGGGGAACGTCGCCTCCACCTGGATGTCGTGGATCATCTCGGCGATGCCCTCCATCACCTGATCGGCGGTGAGGACATGGGCGCCGGCCTGCATCAGTTCGGAGACCGAGCGGCCGTCCCGCGCGCCCTCCACAACCGCATCGGTGATGAGGGCGATCGCTTCGGGATAGTTCAGCTTGACGCCTCGGGCGAGCCGGTTGCGGGCGACCTGGGCGGCCATGGCGACGAGGAGCTTGTCCTTTTCGCGCGGGGTCAGGAGCACGGGAAACCTCGGGATGTGTTCGCGGGCGATGCAGACCGCAGGCAAGGACCGTGCGCGGGCAGCGACGTTCTCGCATCCGGTAGACGAGCGATAGGCGCACCCAACCGCATCGCCGATCCGTCCGCAAGTGCTGCCTCTCGGAGGCTCATTCCAGCGCCTTGCCCTCGATGCGGGACCGCGCAAGAGCATCCAGTAAAGTCTCGCTACGTGGACGCGTCAGTTCGGACCAACAGACAGCAGGAGAATAATACCCATCGGCTGTCGCGGCAGCAATTCGTTGTACAGCCCCGATCTCAGGAGGAGAGTCATCGCAGGAAACACCTTCTGCGTATCCTACGAGAATGATGCGCCCCTTCTTCTCACCCTTCCAACTCTTGATGATCTTTGCCTTAGCTATGCATTCGAACTGACACTTTCGCTTCATACCGATGATCTTCACGTCGGCGACGAGTTTGGCACGTTCGAATGCATCTTCCGGAGAGATGCGCGAGCAATCGCAGGCCGCCGCGGGAGCTCCTCCTACCAAGACCAGGAAAACGATGGCCGTCAGTGGCTGCTTCATGCTCGGTCCCTAGCTCGTGATGAGCTTCATCGATGGCGGGATAAGCTGCCTGCCTGTATCGTCGCCAGCCAAATCGCCCGAGACGCGCTGCAGTCCAGCCCTGAAAAGGGCATCGGCCAAGCCGGCCTGCCTCGCGCGAGAGCAAGGCGCCGCCAGTTCGATTTGACTGGACTGCGCCGGACCGAAGACAGCATGGATGCTAGACCCTGCGGCGCTTTCGAACTCCCGTCCAGAACCCATGACAGGCCCCGTGACCTATCCCCGCGACCTCGTCGGCTACGGCCGCAACCCGCCGCATCCGCATTGGCCGAACGGCGCGCGGATCGCGGTGCAGATCGTGCTCAACTACGAGGAGGGCGGCGAGAACTGCATCCTGCACGGGGACGCCGCCTCCGAGGCGTTCCTGTCGGAGATCGTCGGCGCGCAGGCCTGGCCGGGCCAGCGCCACATGAACATGGAATCGATGTTCGAATACGGCTCGCGGGCGGGCTTCTGGCGGATCCAGCGGCTGCTCGAGGCGCGCGGCATCCCCGTCACGGTGTTCGGCGTCGCCACCGCCCTGGCCCGGCATCCCGACATCGCCGCCGCCATGAAACAGGCCGGCTGGGAGATCGCCTGCCACGGGCTGAAATGGATCGATTACCGCGACTTCACCCGCGCCGAGGAGAAGGCGCATATGGACGAGGCGATCCGCATCCATACCGAGATCACCGGGGAGCGGCCGCGCGGCTGGTACACGGGGCGCTCCTCTGTCCACACCCTCGATCTTGGGGTCGAGGCCGGATTCACCTGGCTCGCCGATTCCTACGCCGACGACCTGCCCTACTGGATCGAGGAGCCGAGCGGGCGCGGGCTCGTGGTGCCCTATACGCTGGACGCCAACGACATGCGGTGCGTCGCCCTCCAGGGCTTCAACACCGGCGACCACTTCTTCACCTACCTGCGCGACACGTTCGATGCGCTCTACGAAGAGGGCGAGACCGCGCCGAAGATGATGTCGGTCGGCCTGCATTGCCGCCTCGTCGGAAGGCCGGGCCGGATCGGCGCGCTCGCCCGCTTCCTCGACCATATCGCCGCGCACGAGCGGGTCTGGGTGGCGCGGCGGATCGACATCGCCGAGCATTGGATGAAGACTCACCCGGGGGAAGCATGACGATGTGCGGTCGATACGCTTGTGCGTTGGTGCCGATCCTGGCTCCCGTTCGACCTGCAGCCGCGAAGAAGACGATACTCGAACGGTGTACCTGTTCCTTCGGCACGGGCGCCGAGACGATGAACATGAGCGACTGCAGCCTCATGGGCGAGTGGACGCGGACGTGTCGGAGGGTTTCAGCCGATCTGTCCTGCGCTCCTTGAATGTGACGTTGCCGGACGGACAGGCGCTTTCGAGATCGACGCGCATCGCGACGAGGTCGGCTCGTTCGACGCATGAGGAGACGACCACGTGCCGCTGATCGCCGAGAAGCCGCCCCAGCGCCGCCGCCGCAAGGACGGCGAGGCGCGGCGCGAGGCGATCCTCGATGCCGGGCTGGAGGTGTTCTCTGGCCTCGGCCTGCACGGGGCGAGCGTGGACCGGCTCGCCGAGCGGGCCGGGCTGTCGAAGGCCAACCTGCTCTACTACTTCCCCTCGAAGGAAGAACTCTACTTGGCAGTGCTGCGCCGCGTCCTCGACGTCTGGCTCGATCCCCTGCAGGAACTCGACGCCGAGAGCGAGCCGGCCCAGGCGATCCGGTCCTATATCCGCACCAAGCTCGTGCTCTCGCGCGATGCGCCTCAGGCCTCGCGGCTGTTCTGCCTGGAGATCGTCCAGGGTGCGCCGCTGCTGAAGGCGGAACTGGAAGGGCCGCTCCGCAGCCTGGTGGAGAGCAAGGCGGCGATCCTGCGCGGCTGGATCGAGGCGGGCCGCATCGGGCACCACGACCCGCATCACCTGATCTTCTCGATCTGGGCCATCACCCAGCATTATGCGGATTTTTCCGTGCAGGTGAGCGCCATCACCGGGCGCGGCCTCGACGATCCCGACTTTTTCGAGCGAACGGTGGCCAGCACGCAGGCGCTGATCCTGGCCGGGCTCGGCCTGAAAGAGACAGGCGCGGCGTGACGACCGGGTCCCGGCGCAATCCCGCCGACAGGCATCGGATGCCGTCGGCGGGGCCGCGATCCGTGAGATCCCGGCTCGAGACGGGCGCCTACTTCTTGGTGGAGAGATAAGCGATCACGTCATCGATCTTCTTGTCGTCCGGGTAGCCGGGGAACACCATCTTGGTTCCGGCCACCTTGGCCTTCGGGTTCTTCAGCCACTCGTGCAGGTTCGCCTCGTCCCAGGTGATGCCCGATGCCTTGAGCGGCGCCGAGTAGGAATAGCCCTCCAGAGAGGCCGCCTTGCGCCCGACCACCCCCGTGAGGTCGGGGCCGACGCCGCTCTTGCCGAACGCATGACAGGCCTTGCAGGGCGCGAACGCCTTCTCGCCCGCGGCGGCATCACCCTCCGCATGGGCGGCGGCCGGGAGCAGGAGGGCGACGAGGGCACCGAGCACGGAATATCGCATGGCATTTCCTCTCTGTGGTTGTTTTGAATACCTCCAGGTTAGGTAAAGCCCAGGCTGAGAAGGCAATGGATCGAGGCGCACGATCACGAAAAGTTGTCGCGACGCATGGAAGCGCGCGCCTCTCGATTCGCCGCACGAGCCCCTCTTCCCGCACCCTGTTTCGGCAAACTCCGCCTCCCCCGGAGGCAGAACGAAGAGAGTTTGTGCAAACGGTCCCATTCACCGATTCAGAGTTTGACCATTCGGTCTAAACAGCTACCGTTCACCATAGGGCGGATCGGCGAATACAATCTCCGGCCTCATCCTTGACCGGCCCCGGCCCTGCCCATCCAATCTTCGCCAGCATAGCGAGGTGGCCATGAATGTCGGCGTCTTCATCCCGATCGGAAACAACGGCTGGCTCCTCTCGGAGAACGCGCCGCAATACAAGCCGAGTTTCGAGCTGAACAAGCAGGTCGTGCTCAAGGCCGAGGGCTACGGGCTCGATTTCGCCCTGTCGATGATCAAGCTGCGCGGCTTCGGCGGCAAGACCGAGTTCTGGGACCACAACCTCGAATCCTTCACGCTGATGGCCGGCCTCGCCGCCGTGACGACCCGGATCAAGCTCTTCGCCACCGCCGCGACCCTGTGCATGCCCCCCGCCATCACCGCGCGGATGGCCGCGACCATCGATTCCATCTCCGGCGGCCGCTTCGGCCTCAACCTCGTCACCGGATGGCAGCGGCCGGAATACTCGCAGATGGGCCTGTGGCCCGGCGACGAATACTTCTCGCGACGCTACGAATATCTCTCGGAATACGCCCAGGTGCTGCGCGACCTGTGGGAGACGGGCGCCTCCGACAGGAAGGGCGAGTTCTTCCAGATGGACGATTGCCGGCTCTCGCCCCGGCCGCAGGCGGAGATGAAGATCATCTGCGCCGGCCAGTCCGCCGCCGGCATGGCCTTCACCGCGAAATATGCCGACTACAATTTCTGCTTCGGCAAGGGCGTGAACACGCCGACCGCCTTCGCCCCCACGGTGGAGCGGCTGGAACTCGCCAAGGCCGAGACCGGCCGGGACGTCTCGTCCTACGTCCTGTTCATGATCATCGCCGCCGAGACCGACGAGGAGGCCCGTGCCACCTGGGAGCATTACAAGGCGGGCGCGGATGCCGAGGCCATCGCCTGGCTCGGGGTTCAGGGGGCGGCCGACACCAAGTCCGGTGCCGACACCAACGTGCGCCAGATGGCCGATCCGACCTCGGCGGTGAACATCAACATGGGCACCCTCGTCGGCTCCTATGCCGAAATCGCCCGGATGCTCGACGAGGTTGCCACCGTGCCCGGCACGGAGGGCGTGCTCCTGGTCTTCGATGACTTCCTCGCAGGCCTCGACGCCTACGGCACCCGGATCCAGCCGTTGATGGCTTCGCGGGCGCATCTGACCGCCGATGCCGTGCCGATGGCGCAGATCATGGCCAAGGTGGCGTGATGGTCGCCGGCTATCACGATGCGAGGGGGCGCCATGGCCGCGTCACCCTCCCCGCCCGGCCGGAGCCCATCGCCTTCGATGCGGAGGCCACGGCCCTCATCGTCGTCGACATGCAGAACGCCTACGCCACCAAGGGCGGCTATCTCGATCTCGCCGGGTTCGACGTCTCGTCCACCGGCCCGGTGATCGACCGGATCGCGCAGGCGGTGGCCGCCGCGCGTCGGGCCGGGATCAGGATCGTCTGGTTCCAGAACGGCTGGGATCCGGATTACGTCGAGGCGGGCGGCCCCGGCTCGCCGAACTGGCACAAGTCGAACGCCCTCAAGACCATGCGCGCCAAGCCCGGCATGAACGAGCGATTGCTCGCCAAGGGCACCTGGGACTACGCCCTGGTGGATGCGCTGAGCCCCGAGCCCGGCGACATCGTGCTGGGCAAGCCGCGATACAGCGGCTTCTTCAACACCCAGCTCGACAGCCTGCTGCGCTCGGCCGGCATCCGCACCCTGGTCTTCACCGGCATCGCCACCAATGTCTGCGTGGAATCGACCCTGCGCGACGGATTCTTCCTCGAATATTTCGGCATCGTCCTGGCCGATGCGACGCATCAGGCCGGGCCGGACAGCCTGCAGGCGGGGGCGCTGTCCAATATCGAGACCTTCTTCGGCTGGGTCTCGGATGTCGCGAGCTTCGCGGCGGCTTTGGCCAAGCGGGACGCCGCGGCGGCGGAGTGACATCCCTCCTCCCACCGTTGCCTACTAGACTTGCATTCTAGACTTGCCTTCCACCCTCTCACCTCATCCTGAGGTGCCCGCGTCAGCGGGCCTCGAAGGAGGCTTCCAGGACCCTGTGAGCGAGCTGGAGACCTCCTTCGAGGCCTTCGCTACGCTGCGGCACCTCAGGATGAGGTCACGGGCGGGAAACAAGGGACCAGATCGACGATCGAACCAACGGGAGCACCACCGACCATGCCCAAGACCGTCATCATCCCACCCGGCACCGGCAAGCCGCTGGCGCCCTACGTTCCGGGAACGCTCGCCGACGGCGTGCTCTACGTCTCGGGAACCCTGCCGCTCGATGCGGAGGCCAACGTCGTCCATGTGGGCGATGCCGGCGCGCAGACGCAGCATGTGCTGGAGACGATCAAGGGCGTCGTCACCGCCGCCGGCGGCACCATGGACGACGTCACCTTCAACCACATCTTCCTGAAGGACTGGGCGGATTACGGCGCGATCAATGCCGTCTATGCCACCTACTTCCCCGGCGAGAAGCCGGCGCGCTACTGCATCCAGTGCGGGCTGGTGAAACCCGACGCCCTGGTGGAGATTGCGTCCATCGCGCATGTGGGCAAGCCGTGAGCGCGGCGATCCATCACGAGATCCACGGGGACGGCGCGCGGACCGTTCTGCTCTCGCCGGGGCTCGGCGGATCGTGCGGCTATTTCGCGCCGCAGATCCCGGCTCTGGCCGAGCGGTTCCGGGTGGTCGGCTACGACCATCGCGGCACCGGGCGCTCGCCCGACAGGCTGGAGGAGGGCCACAGCATCGCGTCGATGGCGGCCGACGCGCTGACGGTGATGGACGATCTCGGCATCGCCACAGCCGACATTGTCGGGCACGCGCTCGGCGGACTGATCGGCCTCGAACTCGCCCGCACCCATCCCGACCGGGTCGGGCGTCTCGTCGTCGTCAACGGCTGGGCCAGGGTCGATTCCGCGACGAAACGGTGCTTTGCCGCCCGCAAGGCCCTCCTCGCCCATGCCGGCCCGGAAGCCTACGTGGCGGCGCAGGCGATCTTCCTCTATCCGGCGCCCTGGCTGTCGCTCAATGCCGAACGGGTCGCGGCGGACGAGGCCCATGCCCTGGCGCATTTTCCGGGTGTGGAGAACACGGTCCGGCGGATCGCGGCGCTGGAAGCCTTCGACCTCGGCGATCGTCTCGGCGGCATCCCGCACGAGATTCTGGTCATGGCCGCGGCCGACGACGTGCTCGTGCCTTACCTCCGCTCGGAACGACTCGCGGCGGATCTGCCCAACGCCACGCTGGATCTGGCCAAGAGCGGCGGCCACGCCCATAGCGTGACGCAGGCGGAGGCGTTCAACCGCGCCCTCCTCGCCTTTCTCGACCGCCCCTGAAATTGAAAGCGCCGGCCATGACCGAGACGACGACGCCCCCGGTCGAGGCCGGGGCTTTTCGCGAGGCGATGGCCCATCTCGCCAGCGCCGTGCACCTCGTCACCACCGATGGGCCGGGCGGACGGGCGGGCTTCACCGCCTCCTCCGTCTGCAGCGTCAGCGACGCGCCGCCGACGCTCCTCGTCTGCATCAACCGCACCTCCTCGGCCTATGCGGCGGTGAGCGCCAACGCCGTCCTGTGCGTGAACACGCTGTCCGGCGAACAGGCCGGCATCGCCGGCGCCTTCGGCGGCCGCACTCCCATGGACGAGCGCTTCGCCGCGGCCTCCTGGGGCCGGCTCGCCACCGGGGCTCCGGTGCTGGAGGGGGCGCTCACCGCCTTCGATTGCCGCATCGTCGCGCGCCATGCGGTCGGCAGCCACGACGTGCTGTTCTGCGAGGTGGTGGATCTCGCCGAGCCCGGCGGCGGCCACGGCCTCGTCTATGCCGGCCGGCGCTACCATACCCTGCCCGTGACGACCGCTGCGGCCCGCGACGCGGCCGCCTGACGGTCCGGTTCGGACCCGACTGCCACGCTCCTTGCATCACGCGATCCCACCGCCCGGAGACGACGAGACCATGGCAGCCGATTCCTATTTCCCCACCTGGCGCGCCAAGGATGTGCACGCCCGGGACGTGATGGGCGAGACCACGGACGTGATGCCCGACGAGCGGCTGCCGGCGGGGCAGACGGTGCTGCTCGGCTTCCAGCACGTGGTGGCGATGTTCGGCGCCACCGCTTTGATGCCGATCCTGATGGGGTTCGACCCCAACCTCGCGATCTTCTTCTCCGGCATCGGCACGCTGATCTTCTTCGTCGCCACCGGGGGCCGGGTGCCGAGCTATCTCGGCTCGTCGGCGGCCTTCGTCGGGGTGGTGATCGCGGCCACCGGCTATGCCGGGTCGGGGGCGAACCCCAACATGGCGATCGCGCTCGGCGGCATCATCGCGGCGGGCCTGCTCTACAGCCTCGTCGGCGCCGTCATCGGCCTCGTAGGCTATGCCTGGGTCGACCGGCTGATGCCCCCGGTGGTGACCGGCGCGGTGGTGGCCGCCATCGGCCTCAACCTCGCGCCGATCGCGACGCGGATCATCTCGGGCAGCGCCTTCGACACCTGGTTCGGCCTGATGACGGTGGTGATCGTCAGCGTCATCACCATCTACGCGCCCGGCCTCGCCCGGCGCCTGCCGATCCTCATCGGGGCGGCGCTCGCCTATCTCCTCTATCTGCTGCTCGCCAACGGGCTCGGGCTCGCCAAGCCGATCGACTTTTCCGCCGTCATGGCCGCTCCCTGGATCGGCGTGCCCGGCTTCGTCACCCCGGTCTTCGACGGCCGGGCGATCGCCCTGATCGCGCCGGTCTTCGTGGTCCTGATCGCGGAGAATCTCGGCCATATCAAAGCCATCGGCGCGATGACGAGCCGCAACCTCGACCCCTACATCTCCCGCGCCTTTCTCGGTGACGGCATCGCCACCATGCTGTCGGGCTCGCTCGGCGGCACCGGGGTGACGACCTATGCGGAGAATATGGGCGTGATGGCCATGACCCGGATCTACTCGACCCTGGTCTTCGTGGTCGCCGGCATCACCGCGATCCTGTTCGGGTTGTGTCCGAAATTCGGAGCCCTGATCCTGACCCTGCCGGTGCCGGTGATCGGCGGACTCTCGGTGGTGGTGTTCGGGCTGATCGCGGCCACCGCCGGGCGGATCTGGGTGGAGAACCGGGTCGATTTCGCCAGCGCCCGCAACCTCCTCACCGTCGGCGTCGCGGTGGTGCTGGGAGCGGGCGACCTGACCCTGAAATTCGGCTCCTTCGCCTTCGGCGGCATCGGCACCGCCACGTTCGGGGCGATCCTGATCTACCACCTGCTCGGGTTGACGAGGCTCGCAGGCGCACCGGCACGGGTGGGCGGCGCGCGGGCCTGACCGCACGCCGTTCTGGTTCGGACCCCTCCGACGGAAGGAGCGCCGCCGAGCCGTATCGCCTGTCTCGAAGCGGAGACCGCCTCGGCTCAGCGGGTGCCGCGCTCGCCGCGACGCGCGGAGCCCGTGGTGAGTTCGCCCTGGTCGCCGCGACGGGGCGCGGCGGCGGCGCGGCCGTCACGGAAATCCATGGCGTTCGACACCGCGGCGCGGCCTTCGAGGCCGCCGGGCGCCACGGCAGCCGGGATGCCGGCCGGCGCGGTGTAGCTCTGGGCGGATGCGGCGGAGGCCGCCATGCCGATGGCGAGCGCAAGGATGCGGGTGGCGATACGTGCGGTCATGGCTGTCGTCCTGGTCGTCGAGTCCGGTGCCGATCAAGCGGCATCGTCGATTCGAGTTCCCAAGAATTGAGCAGGACTGCCTTATCGAGCAACAGAAATTGCCGCCTTGCTGTGCAGCGTACCGCCGGACGATGGCTTCCGATCAGCCCGAACCGAGCGACATTCGCACCGAGCCGCAGCTGTTATGATGCTCGTTCAAAGGCTTGGCGGGGCGAATCCGGACAATCGCGGCGCACCATCGGATCTGGCACGGATCTTTCGCCACGGGTGCGGTTCGGCACCGTCCACCAGATCTATTCGGCCGCGAACAGGCCCGGCATGTCGGGCGCGGCCTGTCCCGGCAGGCTCGCCTTCGGGTCGCCCGGCCCGGTCTCGCAGCCCAGCGACGGCAGGGCGATGACGCGGTTTCCGCGAAAATCCATGCGACAGACGATGGTGCCGCGCGTCTCGACATAGGCGAGCAGGCGCCGCGCCCGGCCCGGCGACCGGCTGCCGATGGCGCGGGCCAGCGCCTCGTCGCCGGGGCAGGGCTCTCCGGCCAGAGCCGCGCGGGCGAGGAGCAGGAACAGGCCCTGGACCTCGTCGGGCAGAGTGGCGGCCGCGCTCTGCGCCTCCTCCCAGCGCCCGCCGCCGTCGGTGGGCGCGCCCTCCCCGTCGATTCCCGCGCGGGCGACGCCGAGGCGGCGGCGGAAGGCGGCGAGGCTGAGGGATTCGCCGTCGAGACCGCGCATGCGGCAGCGGACGAGGAAGTCCTGGTAAATGACCGCCACGGGCTGGCGCCCGGCATCGGGATCGGCGGCGATCCCGCGCAGGATCTCGTCGAGGCCGGCGCGCAGGTCCTCCTCGCTCAACGGCTCGGGCGCCTCGGCGGGTTCGGGCCGATAGGCGCTGAGTTCGCGCAGGAGATCGGCCGGGCTGGCGCGCGGCACCGGCGGCGTGCGCGGTGCCGGTGCCCAGGAGCCCGGCCCGTCCTCGGCCGAGCGGGTGAGGATCAGGGCGCGCAGATCCGCATCGGCGGGGGCGGGGAGCGGCACCAGTTTGGGCGAGCCGGACCGCGCCGAGGTCGAGACCGGGCCAATGCGCAGGGCCAGCGGCCTCCGGCTCAGCGCGGGCCCGAGGGCGACGAACTCGCCGCGCGAGAGATCGCGGAAACGCTCGGCGCCACGGCGGTCGAGGCCGAGAAGGTCGGCGGCGCGGGCCATGTCGATATCGAGGAAGGTGCGGCCCATCAGGAAGTTGGTGGCTTCCGCCGCCACGTTCTTGGCGAGCTTGGCGAGGCGCTGCGTCGCGATGATGCCGGCCAGCCCACGCTTGCGGCCGCGGCACATCAGGTTGGTCATGGCGCCGAGGGAGGCCTTGCGCGCCTCGTCGGAAACGTCGCCGGCCGCGGCCGGCGCGAAGATCTGCGCCTCGTCGACGACGACGAGGACAGGGTGCCAGTGGCTGCGCTCGGCCTCGAACAACCCGCCGAGGAAGGCGGCCGCGGCGCGCATCTGCGCCTCCATGTCGAGGCTCTCCAGGGTGAGGACCACGGAGACCCGGTGGGCGCGCACCCGCGCCGCGATGGCCTGGAGGTCGCCCTCGCCATGCGCGCCGTCCACGACCACATGGCCGTAAGCCTCGGCCAAAGTGACGAAATCGCCCTCGGGGTCGATGATCACCTGCTGGACCGAGCCGGCGCTCTGCTCGAGCAGGCGGCGCAGCAGGTGCGACTTGCCGGAGCCGGAATTGCCCTGGACCAGGAGACGGGTGGCCAGCAACTCCTCGAGATCGAGCCGGGCGGGCTCTTCGCCCGGGCCCATGCTCAGGCCCATCTCGATCCCAACCGTCATTCCCGCTCCGCTGTCCCGCATCCCGTCCGCGATGCAGCCGACCCTAGCACGGATGAGCCCGCGCCGATGAGCATGAGGGAGGCGCATCCACAGGAGCGGCACCGCCGACACCTGGGACAGAGAGCCTATGATTATTGTCATAGGCTCTTGTTCCTGGGCCAACGATCCTATCGATCCGTTTGGCATGCGGCCATCCGACCCGGCGCTGCATTTTCCTGCAGGCCGCTCTTGCCGGCTCGGGCGGTGCGTCTAGGTTCGAACCTCATGAACACGATCCTCGTCGTCGCCCTCATCTGCGCCTCCACCGTCCAGGCTCCGGACTGCAACCGCGAGACCGCCCTCGACGTGATCACGGGGCCGGCGCATACCCTGCAGGAATGCCTGATCCAGGGGCCGGTCCTCGCCGCCAATGCGGGGCGCGGCTCCGACAGCGACACCTACGTGAAGACCCGCTGCGAGCAGCGGCGCTGAGGCGGCGACGGGAGCGATCACACCATGAGCGACGATAGCGTCAGCCCCGACCGGGCGGTGATGATCCGCCTGCGCGCCCGCCTCGCGGTGGTGGAGCGCGCGGCCTGGTTCGGCTTCGCAGAGGCGATGCGGCGCCAGCCGGAGGAGACCGAGGCCTATATCGCGGCCGAACGGGCCAAATGCGTCGCCGGGTTCGCCGGCCCGAAATGGGCTCGCGACCTCACCGACGCGGAGCGGGCGATGCTCGGCGCCGAGGTCGATGCGGGACTGGCGCAGCTGGTCGAGGACGCCAAGGCGGAGTGAGCCGCGCCGCCCCGACCGGGGCGGTCAGACGGGCGGAATAAAGTCCGGTCAGCCCCACAGGTCCCGCCATGCCGGCGGCATCGCCAGGCCCGGCAGGCCGGTCGCCGCGTGGATGCCGATGGCGACGGCGCGGGCCAGCGTATCGGCCGCCGCCGCGCCGATGCGGGCGAGGTCCGCGATCGGGTCGGCGAGCGGCACCCGCCCGGTGGAGACCGCGAAGACCACGTCGCCGTCGAGGGGGGTGTGGACGGGGTGGATCGCCCGCGACAGCCCGTCCTGGGCCATCACCGCGAGGCGGCGGGCCTGGGCCTTGGTCAGCACGGCATCGGTGGCGACGATGGCCAGGGTGGTGTTGGCGCCGGGCGGCGCCTCGCGCGGCCAGGTGAAGGCGTCCGCCGGCATCGAGGCCGGGAAGCCGAGGCCGCCGAACTCCCCGTCCCGCTCGAACGGCGCCGCCCAGAAGTGCCGCCCCTCCCCCACCGTCACCCGGCCGAAGGCGTTGACCGCCACGAGGGCACCGATGCGGGCATGGGTTCCGGCCACCCCAGCGGAGGCCGAGCCGAGACCGCCCTTGAGATTGGCCGTGCGCGCGCCGTAGCCCGCGCCGACGGTGCCGAGGGCGAAATCCCCGGAGGCCGCCGCCGCCGCCGCGTAGCCGAGGTCGCGATAGGGCGAGAACCGGCCCCAATCCTTGTCGCCGCCGTTGAGGAGGTCGAACAGGATCGCGCCGGGCACGATGGGGACGCGGATGGCGCCGATGGGAAACCCCCTCCCCGCCTCGGCGAGATGGGCGACGACGCCCGCTGCCGCGTCGAGACCGAAGGTCGAGCCGCCGGACAGGACCAGCGCGTCGATGCGCTCCACCGTGCGCTCGGAATCGAGGAGGTCGGTCTCGCGGGTGCCCGGCCCGCCGCCGCGCACGTCGACGCCCGCCACGACGGCGGTATCGAACAGGATCGCGGTGGTGCCGCTCGCCACGCGCGCATCCTCTGCGTGGCCGACCCTGATGCCGGCGATGTCGGTGATGAGGCTGCGCATTCGGCCGACCTTGAGAACGATCCCGTGTTGTCAGAACGATCGCATGCCCGGCCGGCCCGAGCCGAGTCCGTTGTCGCCGGTGGCGGGCTCGGGCGGCGCCTTCGCCTTGCGCGCCGCGCGCAGGGCATCGGCGGCGTAGAGCGCGAGCGCCAGCCAGATCAGGACGAACAGCACCGCCCGGTGCGGCTCCAGACGCTCGCCATAGACGAGGACGCTGAGGCCGAGGAGGCAGGAGGGGGCGAGGTATTGCATCAGCCCGAGGGTCGAGAGCGTCAGGCGCTGGGCGGCGGCGGCGAACCAGATCAGCGGCAGGGCGGTGGTGGCGCCGGTGAGGACGAGGAGCGCGAGGCGGGCGGGATCGCCGTTCACCACGGGCTCCGCGAGGAAGGCGAGGTAGAAGCCGGCGACGGGCAGGAGCAGGAAGGTCTCGGCGGCAAACCCCACCATGGCGTCGACGCCGACGACCTTGCGCACCAGCCCGTAGAGCGAGAAGCTCGCGGCGAGACTCAAGGACAGCCAGGGCAGGTGCCCGGCCAGCGCCACCGCCAGCATCACGGCGGCGGCGGCGAGCCCCACCGCCACGGCCTGGACCGGCCGCAGCCGCTCACCGAGCACGACGGCGCCGAGCGCCACGCTCATCAGCGGGTTGATGAAGTAGCCGAGGCTCGCATCGAGCATGTGCCCGGATTGGACCGCCACGAGATAGAGCAGCCAGTTGACGGCGATGAGCCCGGCCGAGGCGATGAGGAGCGCGTGGCGCCGCCTCAGGGGGAAGGGGTTGCGCACGCGCCTGCGCAGGATCGCCAGCAGGCCGACCACGAGCACGCTCGACCAGACGATGCGGTGGGCGAGGATGCTGCCGGCCGGCACGGAATCGAGCAGCCGGAAATGCACCGGGACGACGATGCCCCAGCTCAGATAGGCACCGAGCGCGTAGATGAACCCCACGACGATCCTCCCGTCCCCTGTCGGGGACCGGAGGGCATCTAGGGCATCGTCCCCAAAAGTGAGAACCGGTTTTCGGACACGACGAGGCACCGGCGTGATTCGGCCCTCGCGCCCATGGCGCGGGCGGCGGATCAGCGGCGCGGCGGAGTGATCGGGTCGCCGCGCAGGAGCGCGTTCAGGCGTTCGGTGTCGAACCCGTCCATGCCCTTGGCCTTGGCCGGCGCGGGCTTCAGGGCGGCCGTCTTCGTCATGGACGGTTTGGCGGCGGACGAGGGCGACGGCTTCGCTCCGGTGGGCCTCGCTCCGGTCGGCCGGGGCGCCACGGGGCCGGTGGTCGAGAGCTCGGCCGGCACATTCTGGAGCAGGGACGGGATCGAGCCCGTGTCCTGCGGTTCGCTGGGGACGGGCGCCCGCACCAGCTGCGGCACCGGGGCGGTGGGGAGATGGGCCAGCCGGTCGGCGCTGACGAAGCCGATCGCCAGGACGCTCAGGCCGAAGACGCCACCGACGACGAGGAAGCGCAAGATACGCACGCGATACGCTTTCTGAAGATACTCAACACCTTGAATACCTGTTTTAAACCAAGGCCATTAACGAAACCGATCCGCCAGCCCCGGCCGGACCGTGCCATTTTCTCGCCCTTGCTCCCGTCGCGAGGGACCGGGCGGATCACAGAATCTGGCTGAGGAAGGCCTTGGTGCGGGCGTGCCGGGGGTGATCGAAGAACTCGGCCGGCGGGGCGGTCTCGATGATCTGGCCCTCGTCCATGAAGACCACGCGGTCGGCGACCTCGCGGGCAAAGCCCATCTCGTGGGTGACGCAGAGCATCGTCATGCCGCCTCGCGCCAGTTCGGCCATGGTGTCGAGCACCTCCTTGACCATTTCCGGGTCGAGGGCCGAGGTCGGCTCGTCGAACAGCATCACCTTCGGGCTCATGCAGAGGGCGCGGGCGATCGCCACCCGCTGCTGCTGACCGCCCGAGATCTGGCCGGGAAACTTGCCGGCCAGGTGCGGGATGCGCACGCGTTCGAGGTAGCCCATGGCCAGGTCCTCGGCCGCCGCCCGCCCCATCCGCTTCACGTGGATGGGAGCGAGCGTGCAATTCTCCAGCACCGTCAGGTGGGCGAACAGGTTGAAGTGCTGGAACACCATGCCGACCTCGCGGCGCACGGCCTCCACGCTCTTCGGCTCCCCGGTGAGCGCGACGTCATTCACATGGATGGTGCCCACCTGATGCGCCTCGAGCCCGTTGACGCAGCGGATCAGGGTCGACTTGCCCGAGCCGGACGGGCCGCAGACGACGATCTTCTCCCCCCGCGCGACCGTGAGATCGACGTCGCGCAGGACGTGATGGGCACCGAACCACTTGTTGACGCCGGACAGGGCGACGGCGGGAGACGCATCGGTCATCGTGTCGGCCAATCCAAAGGTTTCCACCCTCGCCGTCATCGTCTCTCCCCCGCCGCGAGGCGCCGCTCGATGAAGCCGGCATAGCGCGCCATGCCGAAGCACACCGTGAAATAGACGAGCGCGGCGAAGGCGTAGGCCGTGGCCGGGATGGTGGGAGCCGACCAGCGCGGATCGGCGCGGGAGGCTTCCAGCACGCGGATGAAATCGGCGATCCCGACGATGGAGACCAGCGTCGTGTCCTTGAACAGGCCGATGATCGTGTTGACGATGCCGGGCAGGGCCACTTTCAGCGCCTGGGGCAGCACCACGAGGCGCAGGGACTGGGCATGGCCGAGGCCGAGCGCCGCCGCCGCCTCGGCCTGTCCCTTCGGCACGGTCTGCAGACCGCCGCGCACCACCTCCGCCATGTAGGCGGAGGCGAAGAGCGCGATGCCGACGAGGGGCCGCAGCAGGCGGTCCACGGTGATGTCGCCGGGCAGGAACAGCGGCAGCATCACGTTGGCCATGAACAGGACCGTGATCAGCGGCACCCCGCGCCAGAACTCGATGAAGGCGGTGGAGAGCACGCGCACCACCGGCATGGTCGAGCGGCGCCCGAGCGCCAGCAGGATGCCGAGCGGCAGGGAGACGACGATCCCCACCGTGGCCACCACGATCGTGACGAGGAAGCCGCCCCACAACCCCGTCGCCACCGATGCGAGGCCGAGCGCGGGCGCACCGGCGAGCAGCAGGTAGGCGGAGACGGGAAAGGCGACGAAGGCGAAGAGCGCGCCGAGGTCCCGGCGCGGCGCCCCGAGGCAGAGCATCCATCCGGTGGCGAGCCCGAGAAGCGCGAAGGCGAGGTTCGGGCGCCAGCGTTCGGCGGCGGGGTAGGAGCCGTAGGCGAGGTAGTTGATCTTGTCGGCGATGAAGGCCCAGCAGGCCCCGACCGGGCGCCCCGCCACTTCCGGCCGGCAGGCCTCGCCGGACGTGCCGGTCCAGACCGCGTCGAGGACGAGGAAACGCAGGGCGGCGGGGACGGCCCAGGCGAGGAATCCGAGGATCGCCAGCGTCGTCAGGGTGTTGCCGAACCCCGAGAACAGGTTGCGGCGCAGCCATGCCAGGGGACCGCCGACGGCGCGCGGCGGGCCCCGCGAGGGGACGAGTTCGGCGCGGACGAACGGCTCCATCGTCAGCGCTCCACCATCGTGACGCGGCGGTTGTAGAGATTCATCAGGAACGCCGTGGCGAGGCTGAGCGTGAGGTAGACCGCCATGGTGATCGCCACCACCTCCACCGCCTGGTTGGTCTGGTTGAGCACGGTGCCCATGAAGACGTGGACGAGGTCGGGATAGCCGATCAGCACAGCGAGCGACGAGTTCTTGGTGACGTTGAGATACTGGCTGGTGAGCGGCGGCACGATCGCCCGCATCGCCTGGGGGATCACCACGAGGCGCAGGGCCTGCCCCCGGCTCAACCCCAGGGCGGCGGCCGCCTCCCCCTGCCCGCGCGCGACGCTGGACAGGCCGGCCCGGACGATCTCGGCGATGAAGGCGGCGGTATAGGTTGAGAGCCCCAGGACCAGGGCGGCGAATTCCGGCAGGATCGGCAGCCCGCCCTCGACGTCGTAGGGGCCGCGCACCGGAAAGGCGAGCACGACCGGATGGCCGGCGAGCGCGAGCCCGATCCAGGCGAGGCCCGGCAGGACGAGAACGAGGCCGATACCCGGCAGCCAGACCCGGACCGGCGGCAGGCCGGTCTCCGCGGCGAGGCGCGCCCGTCTTCGCAGGCTGAGCAGGGCCACGATGCCGGCGAGGAACGCCAGGGGCACCAGCCAGGCGAACCCCGAAAAATCCGGTCGCGGCAGGACGAGGCCGCGCTGCGAGACGAAGGCCGCCCCGAAGAGGCTCGCGGGCGCCTCGGCCTGAGGCAGGGCCACCCGCACCGCCACGTACCAGACCAGGAGCTGCAGCAGCAGCGGCACGTTGCGCAGGGCCTCGACATAGGACGCGGCAAGCCCGCGCGCGAGGAGGTTCGGCGACAGCCGGGCGATGCCGACGACGAAGCCGATCAGCGTGGCGAGCACGATGCCGAGGGCGGCGGCCAGCAGCGTATTGAAGAGGCCGACGAGAAACGCGTCGAGATAGGTCGAGGTCGCGGCCTGATACGGGATCAGACGCTGGCTGATGTCGAACCCGGCATTGCGCGACAGGAAGCCGAACCCGGCGACGATGCCCTGTTTGGCGAGCTTCTGCGCGGCATTGGTGGAGGCGCCGTAGATCAGGGCGGCCACCGCGACGACGAGGACGACCTGGAGCGCGAGGGCGCGAATTCCGATGGAGCGGCGGGATTCAGCCATGCCGACGCCCTCGTGGAAGAGGGGTCCGTACCGGGAGGCCCTTCACCGGATCGGAGGCCCGTATTGCAGGCCGCCCTGGGTCCACAGGGCGTTGAGGCCGCGCGGGATCTTCAGGGGCGTGCCCTCGCCGACATTGCGCTCGAACACGTCACCGTAATTGCCGACATGGCGGACGATCCGGTAGGCCCAGTCGGTGGTGAGGCCGAGGCCCTCGCCGTATCTGCCCTCGACGCCGAGGATGCGCCGCACGTCCGGGCTCAGGGTGGAAGTGCGCAACGCCTCGACATTGCCCTGGGAGATCCCCGCCTCCTCGGCATCGATCATAGCGTAGTGGGTCCAGGCGACGAGGTCGCGCCACTGGTCGTCGCCCTGGCGCACGCCGGGCGCGAACGGCTCCTTGGAGATCGCCTCGTCGAGGATGACGTGCTCGTCCGGATGCGCCGTCTTCAGGCGCTCGCCGTAGAGGGAGGACTTGTCGGTGGAATAGGCGTCGCAACGGCCGGATTCGTAGGCGCCGAGGGTCTGCTCGCTATTGGCGAAGGTGACCACCTGGTAGGTCAGGCCGCGCGTGCGGAACCAGTCGGCGAGGTTGAGCTCCGTCGTGGTGCCCTGCTGCAGGCAGATCGTCGCCCGGTCGAGCTGCTTCACCGACCCGATGTTCAGGCTCCTGCGCACCAGGAACCCCTGCCCGTCATAGAAGGTGATGACGGGAAAGTTCATGGCCGCTGTGTCCCGCGACAGGGTCCAGGTGGTGTTGCGGGAGAGGACGTCGATCTCGCCCGATTGCAGCGCGGTGAAGCGCGCGGCCGAGGATTGCGGAATGAACCGCACCTTGGCCGGATCGTCGAAGATCGCCGCGGCGAGCGCCCGGCAGAAATCCACGTCGAGCCCGCGCCACTGGCCCTGGCTGTCGGGAATGCTGAACCCGGCGACCCCGCCGCTGACGCCGCAGACGAGATGCCCGCGGGCCTTCACCTGGGCGAGGGTATTCTGCCCCTGCTGAATCTGGGCGAAGGCCGGCGAGGCCGCGAGGAAGAGGGCAGCGCCGAGGAAGGGGGCGAGGGTCATGCGCATGGGCGCATTGCAAAGGATCGGGCGCCGCGGTCAAGCCGACCACGCCGTGATTTCGGGGGCGGGGGACGGGGTTGACGCTGCCACGCTCGCCGGGCTGAGGTTGCAGCGCAACCGACCTCCCCCCATACCGGATTCCATGTCGAACACCCCTCCCCGCGATCCGTCCCGCTTCGGCCCGGCCACCCGCCTCGTCCATGCGGGCCGCGATCCATCCGCCCAGCACGGTTTCGTCAACACGCCGATCTATCGCGGCTCGACCGTGCTGTTCCCGACCTATGACGACCTCCAGCACCGGCGCGGGCGCTACGATTACGGCACCAGCGGCTCCCCGACGATGGATTCGCTCACCGAGGCCTGGAGCGAACTCGCCGGGGCGAAGGGCACGGTGCTGACGCCGTCGGGCCTCGCCGCCCTCACCGTCGCCCTGATGAGCGTGGTGAGCGCCGGTGACCACCTCCTCGTCACCGACAGCGCCTACCGCCCCACCCGCATCTTCTGCGACGGGGTGCTGAAACGCTTCGGGGTGGAGGTGACCTATTACGATCCCCTCGTCGGCGCCGGGATCGGCGACCTGATGCAGGCGAACACCAAGGCGGTGCTGGTGGAGGCGCCGGGCTCGCAGAGTTTCGAGATGCAGGACGTGCCCGCCATCGCGGAGGTCGCCCATGCGCGCGGCGCCGCCGTGATCATGGACAATACCTGGGCGACGCCGCTGTTCTTCCCGCCCCATGCGCGCGGGGTCGACATCGCGGTGGAGGCGGGCACCAAGTATCTCAGCGGCGGCTCGGACCTGCTGCTCGGCCTCACCTCGGCCAATGCCGCGTACTGGCCGGCGCTCCACCGCACGTTCGAGCATTTCGCCATGTGCGCCGGGCCGGAGGATGCGTTCCTGGCCCTGCGCGGCCTGCGCACCATGAACTTGCGCCTGCGCGAGCACGAGCGCCAGGGACTCGCCATGGCGCGCTGGCTCCAGGCGCGGCCGGAGGTGCTGCGGGTGCTCCACCCCGCTTTGCCGGAGGATCCCGGCCACGCCATCTGGAAGCGCGATTTTTCGGGGTCGTCCGGCCTGTTCGGGGTGGTGCTGCGGCCGGCCCCGGCGAAGGCCGTAGCGGCCATGCTCGATGGGCTCGAACTGTTCGGGATGGGGTTTTCCTGGGGCGGCTTCGAGAGCCTCGTCATCCCGTTCGATTGCAGGACCTACCGCACCGCCACCCGCTGGGAGCCGGGCGGGCCGGGCCTGCGCTTCCATATCGGACTCGAGGAGGTGGCGGACCTGCAGGCGGATCTCGATGCCGGATTTTCGAGGTTGCGGGCGGCGATGTGACGGGTCCTCCCTCTCCTCCCCCAGCGGAGGAGCAGGGTGTCTCTCACGGCGCCAGCCACGTCCCCGTCCAGACCGCCCCGTCCCGCCGCCAGGCGGCGCGGCGGTGTCCGCGCCGGTCGAGGAACAGGAACTCGATGGCGTCGGCACTCACGACCGCCGCGCAGAAATTCGGCCGGCCGGCAGCGATGGCCTCATCGGTCTCCGGCAGGGTGTAGGCCTCGCCCGAGGCGAGCTCGGATCCGGGGCCGGGTTCAACCCCGTAGCAGACCCGGCTCATCGCCAGAGATCCGGCCCAGGCCGCCTCCGCCAGGGCATCGTCGGTGTGGAGGGCGGCCGGGCCCGAAATCCGGATCTGGACCTTGCCGGGCGTATCGTAGCCGTGCAGGGCGGCCCGGCCGGTGGCGGCGATCTCGGCGGCCTTGCGCGAGCGGCGGTCGCAATGGAAGCGCAGCGTTCCGGTCCGGGAATCCGCCTCGCGCAGGACGATGGTCCGGACCTGCGGCCGGCCTCGCGCATCCACCGTGGCGAGGGTCGGCATGTGGAAGGCGTTGTGGCGCAGCCGCGGCCCGTCTTCGAGGAGCCGCCAGACATGGCCGAGGCTGGCGTCGAGATCGTCGTAGAAATCCGGCAGCGGGGTCACGAGACCACGTCTGTCCCAGGGTCCGACTCGGGCTTGCGCCGCTTCTCCTTCAGGATCAGCGAGACGTTGCGCAGATAGATGCCGGTCGAGAGGGCCTGCCCGAAGATGAGCACCGGCTCCCGCCGCACCAGCCCGTAGACCAGGGTCATGAGGCCTCCGGCGATGGAGAGGAACCAGAACGACAGGGGGATGACGCTGCGTCCCGCTTTCTCGCTTTCCAGCCATTGCAGGATGAAGCGGGCGCCGAACACCAGCTGCGCCAGGATGCCGAAGACGAGCCAGCCGTCGAACTTGGTGACGAAGATCTCGTAGGCGTAGCCGCGCAGGTCTTCGGAAAGATGCATCAGCATGGGGTCAGACCTCCCCACCGGACGCGGGCGCGATCTCCACCGCCTCGGGCGAGGGCCGCTTGCGGCGGATCAGCCACCACACGCCGGCGAGATCGAGGAGGCCGACCCAGAGCCGGTCGAACAGCCCGTAATTGGAGCGCCCGGTGAAGCGCGGCCGGTCGACCACGTCGGCATGGACCACGCGGTAGCCCTCGCGGGCGACGAGGGCCGGCATGAAGCGATGGAGCGCATCGAAATACGGCAAGGCCCGGTAGACCTCGCGGCGGAACACCTTCATGCCGCAGCCGGTATCGCGGGTGGCATCCTTGAGGATGCGGCCGCGCACGCCGTTGGCGATGCGCGATTGCAGGGTCTTCAGCCGCCCGTCCTTGCGGCCGACGCGCTGGCCCTGGGCGAGACCCGTGCGCTGGCCGCCCTCCTCCAGGGCCGCCACCAGGGCGGGAATGAAGGCGGGATCGTTCTGGCCGTCGCCGTCGAGGGTGGCGACGATGGGGCCGCGGGCCGCGGCGACGCCGCTGCGGATCGCGGCCGATTGCCCGCCGCTGCGGGCGTGCCGAACCACGCGGAGCCAGGGCCGGGTGCGGCGCAGATCGGCCAGGACCGCGCCCGTGGCGTCGGTGGACCCGTCATCGACGTAGATCGCCTCGAACGGGGTCAGGCCCGAACAGGCGCGCGCGATCTCGGTGACGAGGCTCTCGACGTTGCCGGCCTCGTTCTTCACCGGGACGATGATGGAGAGGCGCGGGGATGGATCTGGATCGGTGTGGGTCACGGGATCACCGCATGGGCCGAGAGGTCGATCCGCCGGCCGCTGTTGATGTTGAAGCCGGAGACCCGGCCGACCGGGACGATAGCCCGATCGCTGGCCACAGCCCGGCCGAACTCGGCCATGAGGGGCTCGGTGACGAAGACGAGGCGGCAGCCGCCTCCGGCAAGAAACTCCGCTGCCTCGGCGCCGGTATTCAGCATGGCGAGATCCGTCCCGATGAGGAAGACGAGGCTCGGCTCGCGGTAGCCGAGGCTGGCGACCTTCGGCGCGGCGCAGGGCAGCGCGTCGCGGATGGCGGCGAGGCGCGGCGACACCTTCAAGGCGGCGAGCGCCGGCTGGGTCAGGCCGAACACCGCCGGCGAGAGCAGGGCCGAGGCGAGGATGGCGCAGGCCAGGGCCCGTTCGGGCAGGCGCCGCGTGAACAGGATGAAGGCGAGGATCGCGGCGGCGCAGGCCGCCAGAAGCAGCGGCAGCCCGGCCACGGGAATCACGTGGTCGAAGTTCCAGGCGACGGCGACGAGGCCGATCGTGAGCCCGACCGGGATCAGCACCACCAGGGAGGCCATGGCCTTCGCTCCCCACCTGTCCGGGTCGAGGGCGCCGCGCGCCAGGGCGAGAAGGGTGAGGATCGCCACCGCCGGCATCAGCGGCAGGACGTAATGCGGCAGCTTCGTCGGGACCGCCTCGAGCAGGATCCAGGCGGGGACGATCCAGGCGATGAGGAACGCGACGGCATCGTCGCGCCGGTTGGCGAAGGCGAAGGGCGCGGCGAGCGCCGCGAAGGCCGCTCCCGGCCAGAACGTCGCGAAGAACACAACGAGATAGGTGCCGGGCGGCGCGCCGTGCTTCTCGGCGGCTCCGCCGACCTTGCCGAGCATGTCGTGCCCCACCGCCTCGCCGAAGAACGCGCCGCCGCTCTTCCAGGCGATGGCGACGAACCAGGGGGCGACGAGGACGAGGATGAGGCACAGGCCGAGCCCCGGCCGCAGCCCCATCAGCCAGCGGCCCGAGCGCAGCTTGATCGAGAGGGTGACGGCGGCCAGGCCGAGGAAGAGCGGCACCATCGGCCCCTTCACCAGGATGCCGACGGCACAGGCGAACCAGAAGATCAGCACCGTCGCGAGATCGGGCCGGCCACGGTCGCGCCCGAGCCAGGTCCGTGCGAGCGCTCCCATCGCGGCGACGGAACAGGCGGTGAGCAGGGCATCGGTCTTGGCGAGCCGCGCCTCGGCGGAGATCATGATGCAGGCGGAGAACAGGGCGGCGGCGAGCAGCGCGCCCCGGCGCGGCAGGAAAGCGAGGGCCGCCCAGTAGGTCAGGAGGCCGGCGAGCACCGCACCGATCAGCGAGGGCACGCGGTAGAGGGCGATGGTGGTGCGGGCGTGGTCGAGCCCGAGCGCCTCGGCACCCTTCACCACCGCGCTCTGCGCCCAGTAGATGCCGACCGGTTTCTTGTGCCGCGCCTCGCCCTGGAAGCGGATGTCGACGATGTCGCCGGTCTCGATCATCTGCTTCGAGGCCTGGGCGAAACGGGGCTCGTCCCGGTCCATCGGCTGGAGCGAGACGAAGCCCGGCAGGAAGCAGACGAGGCACAGGGCCACGAGCAGGGCGCAGGCGCGGGCGTGGCTCGCCGAGGCGACCTCGATCAGCCTGTCGAGGACGCCGGCGGCGTCACCGCGCGGAACGGCATGTCCGGCATCGGCAGTTCTCATGAGACGGAACGGGTTGGGGCGGACATGAGGCGGCTCCGAGCCGGCGGTCAGCCCATGACGATCGACCAGTGACGATCGGTCGATGCCGCGACCGGCGGCGGTGTCGATGATGCGGGCGGGAAAGTCAAATTCGCCCGCGTCGGACGAGTGCTGCCAGGATCACGCAAAAGCAGCGAAACGACGGCGGTAATCGCCGGGCGTGGTCAGGATCCGGCGCAGGAAGACGCGGCGCAGGGTCTCCTCGGCGCCAAAGCCACAGCGTTCGGCGATGCGTTTTGCCGGCAGGCCGGTCTCCTCCAGGAGACGGCGGGCGGCCTCGAAACGGATACCCTCGATCGCCTCGGCCGGACTGCGGCCCGTGTCGGCGCGGTAATGCCGCGCAAAGCTGCGGGGACTCATTCCGGCCCGGTCCGCGAGGGCGGGGATCGTCAGGTCGGCGGAGAGGTTCTCGGCGATCCAGGCGTGGAGGCGACCGAACCGGGCATCGCCGCCCTGAAGCGAGAGCGCGGCACTGAACTGCGCCTGCCCGCCGGGACGCTTGAGGAACACGACGAGGTGGCGCGCCACGGCCAGGGACATCTCCCGCCCGAGATCGTCCTCCACCAGCGCCAGCGCGAGATCGATGCCGGCCGTGACCCCGGCCGAAGTCCAGAGGTCGCCGTCGCGGATGAAGATCGGATCGGCCTCGACCAGAGCCGCGGGATAGCGCGCGCGGAGCGCGTCGCAGCGGGTCCAATGGGTGGCGACGCGGCGTCCGTCGAGGAGCCCGGTGGAGCCGAGAAGGAAGGCGCCGGTACAGACCGAGGCGACGCGACGGGATTTCGCGCACCGGTTCACGAGCCAGGACAGGATGGCGGAATGACCGAATTGGGCTTGATCGAGGAGAGCTTGGACCCCTCGCCCGCCCGCGACGATCAGCGTGTCGACGGGATCGGATTCCGCGATCAGCCCTTCGGCCACCAGCGCGAGACCGGAAGAGGTGGTGACGGCGCCGGCCCGCTCGGCCACAATTCTGACGCGATAAGGAGCCGGCCGGCCGGCATCGGCAGAGAGGTCGTTGGCAGTGGCGAAGACCTGGAGCGGGCCGGCGACATCGAGGAGCTGCACGGCCGGATAGGCCAAGATCACCACGTCGAGCGGGGGATGCGAGGGCCTAGGATTTGGCAGGATGCGAGGGTTTTCAGGCATGTCGGCCACGACCCTGCGCCGATATCCTCCACCCTGTCCAGACCCGGTTGTCGAGGAGACGATGCCCATGCCCCAGCCAGAGACCCGCTTCGAGATCGGCCTCCTGACATTCGAGGGCGTGCAGCAGCTCGACCTGACCGCGCCCTACGAGGTCTTCGCCTCGATGCGGCACGCGCGCGTCCATCTCGTCGGGCTCAACCGCGCCACCGTCACCAGCGCCACGGGATTGCCGCTGACACCGACCACGGATCTGGCCGACTGCCCCGATCTCGACCTGCTCTGCGTTCCGGGTGGGATCGGCGTGAATGCGCTGATGACGAACGTGGCCGTGCTCGACTTCATACGACGCCAGGCGGAACGGCCGATCCTCGTCACCTCGGTCTGTACCGGCGCCCTGGTCCTCGGCGCGGCCGGCCTGCTGAAGGACAAGCGGGCGACGACCCATTGGGGCGCCCTCGACCTGCTCGCCGCCTTCGGCGCGATTCCCGTCGATGCCCGCATCGTGCGCGACGGGCGGATCATCACCGGCGGCGGGGTCACGGCAGGCCTCGATTTCGCCCTCGCCGTCGTGGCGGATCTCGCCGGCCGGATGGAAGCCGAGACCATTCAGCTGGCGCTCGAATACGCGCCGGCACCGCCCTTCTCGGCGGGACATCCCGACACCGCCTCGCCGGAGGTGGTCGCCGCCGCCCGCCTGCGGTTCGCGGCCTCCCGGGCCGCGCGCGAGGAGATCATCGCGAGTCTCACGGAGACGAAGTAATTTCAGCGATCACTCGTCGTCGGGATCGGGCCCGGCGGAGAGGGCATAGACGGCGTCGCCCAGGCGCTGGAACGGGCCGTCCGGACCCGAGCGCTTCCACAGCCGGGTGTTGAGGGCGGCCACCGGATCGATACCGGGAACCGACAGGCCGCGCAGGGTCAGGCCCTCGAGGATCGCCGCGGCGTGAAGCGGACGACCGGCATCGCCGAGGATCTCGCAGGCCGCATCCATCAGGAGACGACCCTCGCGCCGGGCCAGCGAACGATCGGCGACGGATTCGGGAGAGCCATCCTGCGACGGTATCGAGACGGGAGGCGGAGGAAACTGCCTGTCACCCCTCTCCGCCGCCGATCCGCCGCCGGAATGCTGACGGCCGGTATCGAGGAAGAGGGTGAGATCGGCGATGGCCCGCTCGATCCGGGCGCGCTCGCGATGGAGATCGCGCAGTCGCGTCTCGGCCTCGATTTCCGTCAGGAACATGCTGACACCTTTAGAATATTCCGCAGATGGGAATACCTATCATATTCCCCGATAGAATGGAATATTCTAAATCCGCCAGCGGAAGAGTGCTTAGCCTGCGAGCGCGCGCTTCGATCCACCGGATCTGGATCCGCCGAGTTTGGGCGGCACCAGCAGGGCGCTCGGGTGGGCGGGCTGCAAGGTCATGCCGGCCTCGTCGAGGAAAACGGGCAGCTTCGGAAACACCTCCTGCATATGGGCGAGGTCGGCCTTGAAGGCCTGCCGGAAGCTGCGGATGCTGGCATTGTCGGCGCCGAACTGGCTGTGCAGGTTGGCCCAGGTGAGCCGCAACGGGCGTTGCAGCACGCGCAGGCGGTAGCCGAGCCAGAACAGGAGATCGAGCTTGCGTGCCGAACCGGCGAAGGCCCGGGCCGCACGAATGTCCACCGGCAGGGCGTGCTGGATCAGGTTGTCGTAGAAATCCTGGTGGAACTGGACGGTCTTCGACCAGACCTGGCCCTCGCCCGCCCCATGCGAGAGCCAGAGGTCGAGCTGGCGGAAGGGCGGCACGTTGAGGGTGCTGGCCTTGTCGCTGCCATCCCACAGGCCGATCTGCAGGGTGCAGGCGGCGAGTCGGTTGAGCTGTTCCTTGAACTGGCGGATCGTGCCGCGCTCGCCGCCGGTGACGGCGAACCCCATCTCCTTCATGAAGCCCGACAGGCTGTCGGCCACGGTGATGGTCGGGCTGCGCTGGCGCACCGCCTCGGTGCAGAGATGCAGCAGGACGAGGCGGGCCTTGGGGCCGTAGGGCAGGCCCTGGAATTCCATCTCGCCATTGACCGGGTTCTTGAGCCGTCCGGCGAGCAGGCTGAGGGAATTCCGCCCGTATTCGCGGAAGAATTCACGGGCTTCGCCGGGGTCGCGATAGGGCAGGCCGCACAGGGCGAGCACGCTGTGGATGTGCTGCAGGTTCTCCGGCAGGGTCGGTTCGTTCTCGATGACCTCGCGCACCATGTCGCGGCGGCGCTGGTCGCGGGGCATCGCGCCGCGCTTGTCGGCCGCCTGGCGCAGGGACGCCGTCTCGGCATCGCGCTCGCGCTGCCGATGCAGGATGTGGTCGACGATGCTGCCGAACAGGAAGCTGCCGCGACCGGCCGCGACCTCCTCGAGAAGGTCGGGATCACGGATCTGGGCGAGCTTCTCCTCGATCCCCATGACGTTCATCGATACCGGCATTCCCGACCTCTGACTGTCCGCCATCGCATGATTCCGGCGCCAGGAGTCGGTGGCGCCGGATCTTATCCCGACAATCCACGGCCGGCCCCTGGCCATCCGGCGTCGTTCCGACAATGGACTCACCGGGCCTAGCGAAAACGATTTCCGGAGACGACGCAGAGTTCAATACGGGCCCGCATTCCGGACTATCCCCGCACTTCACCGGCAAACACCGTTCTCCCCGCAGAATTCCATACGGATCGACGCAGAATCTCATACGGAACTAAGCCGGCACGGCGCAGAATCGGGTACGGGTCGACGCAGACTTCCATACGCCAGCGCGCAGAGTTCGATACGCGAACAGGCATCAACCCTCTGCACGGACGGGGAAATTCGGCTTCCCATATAACTTGCTGAAATGACTCTCTAAAAAGACGTTACTGATATCTTTCCTATCGCCTGTGAGGCTCGTCCGCTTTGCCGGACACCCCGATTTTTGATGGTGATTTTTGGAATTTCCAGAATTTCTACCCTCCTCATCAACAGGTTCGGCACAGATGGGGTGAGGACGACCGGGTTGAGGATAAGGCAGCGCTTGGCCTACCTCTCGCTTCAGTTGATCCCACTCGAAGCCTGGTGAGCCCGTGACGTCGCAACAGCCGATCGAAACCCTGCTGCGGTTGATGGCAGCCCTGCGCGATCCCGAACGCGGCTGTGCCTGGGATCAGGTCCAGACGCTCCAGACCCTCGCGCCCTACACGCTGGAGGAGGCGTATGAGGTGGTGGATGCGATCGAGCGTGGGGATCTCGACGAGTTGAAGGGAGAGCTCGGCGACCTTCTCCTCCAGGTCGTGTTCCAGGCGCAGGTGGCGCAGGAGAGCGGGAGTTTCGCCTTCGACGACGTCGTCCGCGCGATCTGCGCCAAGCTGATCCGACGCCACCCGCACGTCTTCACGGCCGATGGATCGTTGTTGCCCGATGGACCGTCTCGTCTGAGCCTCGATGAACTGGACGCCCAATGGAGCCTGTCGAAAGCAGCCGAACGGGGGGCCGGGGAAGGGAAGGATCTTCTCGGAAGTATCGCCAAGGCGCTCCCCGCCCTCACCCGAGCCGAGAAGATCAGCCGCAATGCCGCTCGCCATGGCTTCGACTGGGCGGATGCGGAATCCGTGATCGCCAAGATCCGCGAGGAGGTCGATGAGGTGGCCGACGCCCTCCGGCACGATGACCGGGATCATCTCGCCGAGGAGATCGGCGACCTGCTGTTCGCGGTGGTCAATCTCGCGCGCCATGCCGGAATAGATCCGGAATATTCTCTGAAAAAAGGGAATATCAAATTCGAGCGGCGCTTCCATGCCATGGCGGCGTTGATCGCCGACGATGGCGGAAGCCTCGCTGAGGCCGATCTGGCCGCCATGGAGGAAGCCTGGCAGCGGGTGAAGCGCTCGGAGACATGACCGGTGCTCTCAGGGCCTCGGCGCTGTCCCCTCGATGCCCTGCCCTCGACGCGGCCCGAACGGCCAATCGACGATATGGGTGGCATGGAGCGCCCACCAGACGATGACGGGCTGCAGGGCGAGACGGGGGCCGTGATACCACCAGCTCTCGGGCAGGCCGGGCACGGAAATCCCCTCGACGGCGTGTTTGATATTGGCCGGAAACACGCAGATCGCGTAGGCGGCCAGGGCGTAACCGGCCACTTTGCGGGTTCGTTCGAACAGAAGCCCCGCCACGCAGGCGAGCTCGTAGCATCCGGTCAGGATGACGACCTGTCTCGGCCAGGGCACCCAATCCGGCATGATCGGCAGGAATTTGTCGGCGGCGACGAGGTGGACGATTCCGACGATGCCGTAGAGGGCGACGAGCCCGAGGCGGGAGAGCAGGCGGCCTCGCAAAGCTCCCGTCAGGACCGTCACGGCAATTCCGGCGCGACGCCGCATTCCTCGGCGACGAGCCCGCGAAGAGCCTTGCTCAACGCGGCGACGGCCTCATGGGCCATGGGATAGCTCGTCGTCCCGATCGCGGTCACCGGAGAAAGACAGCGCAGGGAATTGGTCATGAAGACGGCCTCGGCCGCGCGGGCTTCGTCGAGGGTGAGGGAGCGCTCCTCGCCGGCGAGGCCGAGCGCTCCGGCCAGGGTGAGAATGCGCGCGCGGACGATGCCGGGCAGCACGCCGTCGGAGAGGGGCGGGGTGACGAGGCGCCCTTCCCGGATGGCGAAGAGGTTGCCGGTCCCGGCGCAGGCGAGGTTGCCCCGCGTGTTCAGGAACAGGGCCTCGCCGAAGCCCCGCACCCTCGCCTCGCGGGCGGCGAGCACTGCGTCGAGATAGCCTAGCGTCTTGATGGCGGAGCCGGGCGAGGTCTCGTTGCGGCGGATGTCGCTCGGATACAGGGAGACCGGCGCGAAGCCCGATCCGGCTTGGCGCGGCGCCGCGCCGATCCACCAGTTCGGCCGCGCCGGCTCCGGCGGGAGGAGGCCGCGCGGGCCCGAGCCGCGGGTCACCGTGGTGCGGATCGTGCCGTCGCCGATGGCGGCGGCGATGCGTCCCATCGCCTCCCCCACGGCCTCGGCGTCGATGGCAAAGCCGAGATGCTCTGCCGAGGCGGCGAGGCGGGTGAGATGCGCTTCGTGAAAGGCGATGCTGCCGCCGAGGCAGAGGGCGGTGTCGAAGATCCCGTCCCCGAGGGTCAGGCCGCGGTCGGCGAGGTCGAAACCGTGTCGCGTTCCCTCGTGGAGGGCGCCCTCAAACCACAGCATCGCGCCTCCCCCTCCACCGGCGCGCCAGGTCGAGGAAGTTGCCGAACACCGCGTGGCCGTTCTCGGTCAGCACCGATTCCGGGTGGAACTGCACCCCGAGAGTCGGGTGATGCCGGTGCGACAGGGCCATCACCTCGCCCTCCCCCGAGACCGCGTCGACGACGAGGGTCTCGTCCATGCCCGGACGCGGCGTGACGATGAGGGAATGGTAGCGCCCGACCTGCATCGGGTTGGGCAGGCCCGCGAACAGGCGCGCGCCGTCATGGCGGATCGCGGTCGCCTGGCCGTGGAGCGGACGCGCCGCTCGCTCGACCCTGCCGCCGAACGCCGCGCCGATGGCCTGATGGCCGAGGCAGACGCCGAGGATCGGGATCTCGCCGGACAGGGCCTCGATTGCGGGCAGGGTCACGCCCGCTTCCGTGGGAGTGCAGGGGCCGGGCGAGAAAATCAGCGCATCGGGGGCGAGCGCCCGGATGCCGGCGACGTCGACGGCGTCGTTGCGCATCACCCTGACATCCTGCTCGAGTTCCTCCACGTAGCGCACCACGTTGAAGACGAAGGAATCGTAATTGTCGATGACGAGGATCATGGCGCCTCGCCCCGGTCGCGATCCCGATCCTTGTGCGGGGCTTGGTCCTTGAGCGGGGCTTGGTCCTTATCCGCGTCCTGGTCCTGCTCGAAGGCGGCGAAGACCCGCGCCGCCTTGGTCAGCGTCTCCTCGTATTCGGCGGCCGGGTCGGAGAGCAGCGTCACCCCTCCTCCGGCCTGGAGCACGGCCCGCGTCTCGTCCATGAACACGGTGCGGATGGCGATGGAGGTGTCGAGGGCGCCGTCGAATCCGAGGGCGCCGATCGCCCCGCAATAGAGTTCGCGCGCGTCGCCTTCGATCTCGGTGATGATGTCCATCGCCCTCAGCTTCGGCGCGCCGGTGATCGAGCCGCCGGGGAAGGTGGCGGCGATGAGGTCGATGGCGTCGTGGCCCTCGCGCAAGGTCCCCGTCACCACCGAGACGAGATGGTGGACCGAGGCGTAGGATTCGAGCCCGCACAGGACCGGCACCGCCACGCTGTGCGGCTCGCAGATGCGCGAGAGGTCGTTGCGCAGGAGATCGACGATCATGATGTTCTCGGCACGCTCCTTCACATTGGCCTGGAGCGCCTCGCCGAGAGCCCGGTCCGCGGCGGGATCCTCCACCCGGCGCACGGTACCCTTGATCGGCCGGGTCTCCACCGCCCTGCCCTGCAGCTTCATGAACCGCTCGGGGCTGCTCGAGGCGATGGTGAGATTCTCGAAGGACAGGTAGGCGCCGAAGGTCGCCGGGTTGGTCTCGCGCAGGCGGTGATAGAGCGAGAAGGCGTCGAAGCCCGGCGGCAAGGCGGCTTCGAAGCGCTGGGCGATGTTGGCCTGATAGATGTCGCCGGCCCGGATGTAGTCGCGCACGCGCTCGACGGCGGCCTCGTAGGATTGCCTGGTGAAGTTGGAGCGCCAGGCGAGGGGCGCGGCCTTCTCCCGTGCCGGGGATTCGCGCCGTCCGGTTCCCAGTAACTCCGCGAAATGGTCGAGGCGCGCCCGCGCCCTCACCGACCGCGCGGCGTCCGTCCGCTCCGGGAAGCCGTTGGCGATGAGCCGGCAGGTGCCGCGATCGTGGTCGATGGAGAGGAGCGTGTCGTAGAGGTTGAAGGCGATGTCGTCGGTGAGATCCGCCCGGCGGGCCGGCAGCACCACCCGTTCGAGCGAAGCGCCGAGATCGTAGGCGAAATAGCCGATGGCCCCGCCGGGAAAGCCGATCGCCTCGTCCGCTGCCAGGCGATAGGGCGCGAGGCAGGCGCGCAGGGCCTCGAGGCCCGACCCGTCGAGCGGGCGTCCGTCGAGGGTGGCGCGGCCCCGGCCGTAGCGGAACCGCCCGAACGGGTCGGCGGCCACGATCGAGACGCGCCCCAGGGTCTCGTGGCGCATGGCGCTGTCGAGGAAGGCAAGCCCCGGCAGGGCCGAGAGCGCGTCCGCCGCCGCGACGGGATCGATGAAGGGGATCTCGCGGGTCCACATGATGCTGTCGGACTTAAGAGCTTGGCGCGGGCGGGGACACGGGCCCCTCCTGCGGCATGGTTTCCTGATGGTGCGCCACAGGTGACACGGGTCGCGGTTCGACGGAAGCCGCGCGGGCTGCATGGGCCGTGGAGGCTGGCGGCATGGTGGCCCGAACCGCCGCCCTCGCAACCTGTCGCGGATCGGCGTATAGGGACACGGCACCCTTCGCACCCTGAGATTCACGGCCGGTCGAGCTTCCCCTCGACCGCGACCGACGAGCGACCATGACCGAACCCGCCTCCATCCTGCCTCCGGCGAAAGCCGCTCCGAAGATCGCGCCAAGGATCTCGTTCGTCTCCCTCGGCTGCCCCAAGGCGCTGGTGGATTCCGAGCGCATTCTCACGCATCTGCGCGCGGAGGGTTACGAACTCGCCCGCCGTCATGACGGGGCGGACGTGGTCATCGTCAACACCTGCGGCTTCCTCGATTCGGCCAAGGCCGAGTCGCTCTCTGCCATCGGCGAGGCCATGGCCGAGAACGGCCGGGTCATCGTCACCGGCTGCATGGGCGCGCAGCCGGACGAGATCCGCGAGAAATATCCCAATCTCCTCGCCGTCACCGGGCCTCAGGCCTACGAATCGGTGGTGGCGGCGGTGCATGAGGCGGTGCCCCCGGCGCATGATCCGTTCTTCGATCTGGTGCCGCCGCAGGGGGTGAAGCTCACCCCGCGCCACTACGCCTATCTGAAGATTTCCGAGGGCTGCAACAACCGCTGCACCTTCTGCATCATCCCGTCCCTGCGCGGCGATCTCGTCAGCCGCCCGGCCGGCGACGTGCTGCGCGAGGCCGAGAAGCTGGTGAAGGCCGGGGTCAAGGAATTGCTGGTGGTCTCGCAGGATACCAGCGCCTACGGCGTCGATATCCGCTACGCCACGAGTCCCTGGCGCGACCGCGAGGTGCGGGCCAAGTTCTACGATCTCGCCGCCGAACTCGGTGAGCTCGGTGCCTGGGTGCGGATGCACTACGTCTATCCCTACCCGCACGTGGACGACGTCATCCCGTTGATGGCGGAGGGCCGGATCCTGCCCTATCTCGACATGCCGCTGCAGCATGCCTCGCCCTCGGTGCTGAAGCGGATGCGCCGGCCGGGCAACCAGGAGAAGCAGCTGGAGCGCATCCGGCGCTGGCGCGAGATCTGCCCCGATCTCGCCATCCGCTCGACCTTCATCGTTGGCTTCCCCGGCGAGACCGAGGCCGAGTTCGAGGAATTGCTCACCTGGATCCGCGAAGCCAAGCTCGAGCGCGTCGGCTGTTTCGAGTACGAGCCCGTGGGCGGCGCGGTGGCCAACGGCCTCGGCGATCTCGTGCCGCCCGAGCTCAAGGCCGAGCGCAAGCGCCGCTTCATGGAGGCGCAGGCCGTTGTCTCCACCCGCCTGCAGAAGGCCCGCGTGGGCAAGCGCCTGCCCGTCATCATCGACGCGGTCGAGGGCGGCGTCGCCAAGGGCCGCTCGAAATACGACGCGCCGGAGATCGACGGCAACGTCCACGTCACCTCGCGCCGCCCGCTGCGGGTCGGCGACATCGTCACCGTGAAGATCGAGCGGGCCGACGCCTACGATCTCTACGGCAGCGCGGTGTAGCGCCGACAGGCGGGCATGATCCGATGGAAGGGAGCCGCATAGCCCCCTTCCGACCGGTCTCTATGGATATGGCTCTGACGGCCGCGCGTCACTGAGAGCCGCACTCTCGATCCGATCGACTCCCGCTGCCGCCATCGTCGCCCAGGCGCGCTCCACCGATCCGTCGATATCGATCCCCCGCACCGCATCCTCGATGATGGTGACGGCAAAGCCTGCCTTGCGGGCATCGAGCGCGCTCCAGAGGATGCAGTAATCGGTGGCGAGGCCGGTGAGATAGATGTGCTCGAACCCGCGCTCGCGCAGATAGCCGGTGAGCCCCGTTTGCGTGACCCGGTCGGCCTCGACGAAGGCCGAATAGCTGTCGGTATGAAAGTGGTAGCCCTTGCGCATCACCAGCTCGGCCCAATCGGCGTGAAGTTCGGCCGAGAGGCGCGCGCCGGTGGAACCCTGGACGCAATGGTCCGGCCACAGGACCTGCGGGCCATAGGCCAGATCCACGGTCTCGAAGGGCCTTCGTCCGGCATGGCTGGAAGCGAAGGAGACATGCCCGGCCGGGTGCCAGTCCTGGGTCAGGACCACGTGAGGGAACAAGGCGGCGAGGCGGTTGATCGGTTCGATCACCGCATCGCCGCCCGGTACGGCGAGCGCCCCGCCGGGCAGGAAATCCTCCTGCACGTCGACCACGAGGAGGAGGTCGCGCTCGCCCGGCGGCAGACGTCTTGACGGCATGGTTCGAAACGCCCCCGACCTGACGTGATCCGAGGATCACCGGACCTTTGGATTATCGGACCCTTGGATCACCGTATCCCGGGATCACGGGATCATCACGGTGGCACCGGTGGTCTGGCGTCCGGCCAGATCCTTGTGCACCTGCACCGCGTCGGCGAGTTTCGCCCGGGCATGGACCGGGATTTTCACCGCACCGCTCGCCACGACGCCGAACAGGTTCTCGGCCATGGAATCGAGGGTCGCCCGCGTCCCGGCATGGGCGAAGAGCGAGGGCCGCGTGGCGAAGAGCGAGCCCTTCTGGCCGAGCAGAGCCATGTTGAAATTCTCGACCGGGCCGGAAGCGGAGCCGAAGCTCACGAACATCCCGAGGGGAGCGATGCAGTCGAGGGAGGCGGGGAAGGTGTCCTTGCCGACGCCGTCATAGACGACGCGCACGCCACGCCCGTCGGTGATCTCCTTCACCCGGGCGGCGAAGTCCTCGTCGCGGTAGAGGATGACGTGGTCGCAGCCATTGGCGCGCGCCAGTTCGGCCTTTTCGGCCGAGCCCACCGTGCCGATGACGGTGGCGCCGAGATGCTTGGCCCATTGGCAGGCGATGAGCCCGACGCCGCCGGCGGCGGCGTGGAACAGGATCGTGTCGCCGGGCTTCACCGGGCAGGTCCGGTGCAGCAGGTATTCGGCGGTGAGGCCCTTCAGCATCATCGCGGCGGCGGTGGCGTCGTCGACCCCGTCGGCGAGATGCACCGCCGCGCTCGCATTGATCACCACCTCTTCGGCATAGGTGCCGGACGCCGAGCCGTAGGCCACCCGCTCGCCGACCCGGAAGCCGGTGACGCCCTCGCCAATGGCGGTGACCTCGCCCGCGCCCTCGTTGCCGGGGGTGAAGGGAAGCTGCGGCGCCTTGTAGGCACCCGAGCGGAAGTAGATGTCGATGAAGTTGACGCCGATGGCCGTCTGCCGGACGCGGATCTGGTTTGGACCGGGCTCGCCGACCGCCACCTCCTCGTAGCGCATCACCTCGGGCTCGCCGTATTCGTAGACCCGGATTGCCTTGGGCATCGTCGTCACTCCTCACCCCGTTCGATGGAGGCGACATAAGCTGCCGCCCGCGAGGAGCAAGGGGCCGCCCCTCCGATCGAGGGGGGACGGCGCGTCGGCGTCCACCGCCGCGACCCGGATCCGCGCCGAGACCGGGATAGGGTTCACGCCCTGTGCGAATTTCGCGGCATGGCGGTTGCGAATCACCGCACGGCGCGCGCTTAACAAGCTTGAGCGTTTCGTGTCCCCGGCAACTGCGGAGGGAGTTGGCAACTTCCCATGGAAGAGATCGTCTGGATCAGGCCGGCGGATTACGATCCCGCCGTCATCGCGGGGCTCGTCTTCCAGCCGGAACCCCACCTCCCCGCCTTCGAGGTTCTGGATCGCCGCCGGGTGGTGATGATGTTCAATGCAGGCCCGGCCTGGGAGATCAGGCCGTTCACGCAACTCACCCTGAGAATCGTCGAGAACGCGGACCGCTCGGACGGCTAGGGCGTCTCACGGGATGCGGGACGTCTCCTGATCGCGGCGAATCGCCATGAGGTCGAGGACGGCGAGAACGAGCCAGGGGCCTGCGATCCCGATGAAGAATGCCATGCGACCTCTCCTGTCTCGGCGACCATCCAGCATCGCCGGTTCGAACGATAGGGCAGGTCTCGGCTGCCGGCAAACGGAGTTCCGGGCGCTCGACGCGCCCTGCCCTCGCGCGCTCCCTCAGGGTTGTCCGGCGGCGTCCAGGATGAGTCTCGCGATCGTGTCCGGCTGGGAGATCAGCGACAGGTGGCTCGCCTTCACCTCGATCGTCGTCGCGCCCATCCGCTTGGCCATGAAGCGTTCGAGATCGGGATCGATCGTCCGGTCCTCGCTGGAGACGGCGTAGAAGCTCGGCTTCGACCGCCAGGCCGCATGACGGGTCTTGCCCGCGAGCAGCGCCTTCGCGAAAGGCTGCTGCACCGCGTAGAGTACCCTCGCCTTCGCCTCGGGAAGATCGCCGGCGAAGTCGCGCAGGAACGCCGCCTCGCCGAGGCGCCCGTACTCGCCGTCGAAGACGATCCCCGCCGAGGCGGGGGGCGTCGGAAAGGTCTTCGCCAGGGCCGCGTAATCTTCTCCGGCATCCGGCGCGCGTGCCGCCACGTAGACCAGGGCCGACACGTTCGGGTCGATGCCGGCTTCGGAGACGATCATGCCGGCGAAGGAATGCCCGACGAGCACGGTGGGGCCATCCTGCCGCGCCAGCACCCGCTGCACCGAGGCCACCGCCTCATCGAGCGTGGTCAGCGGGTTCTGCACGGAGGTGACCGCGAGGCCCGCCGCCTGCAGCCGCGCGATGACCTCGGACCAGCACGACCCGTCGGCGAACAGGCCGTGCACGAGCACCACGTTGCGCGCCGGCGGTGCCAGCGAGGCCGCCATGGCCGCATTCCGCATGAGCGGGACCACCGCCCCGGCGGCCGTGAGTGTCAGGAAATGTCGGCGATCCATCGAAGGCTCCTGTCGCATCGGATGCCGCGGCATTGGTCGCCGGTTCGCTGGAAAAGTCCAGAATGCCCGCGATCGGGATGCGGCTGCCCCGGAATCGGACCGGCCCGGTCGGGCGATCGGTCCCGATGATATGAAACAGCGCGCCCGGCCCGATCACGGCGATCGCGAAATTGTCGGCATAGGCGTGCCGGTAGGTGCGGTCGGGGACGAGGAGGCGCCCCGGCGACGCTGCCCCTGGAATGGAGCGCGGGCGTATAGCGGCGCGCTCCCCGTCCTCGCGATCAGACAAGCCCGGTCAGGTAATAGACCCCGATCACGAGAAACACCGCGCTCGTTTTGAGCACGGTGATGGCGAAGATGTCGGCATAGGCTTGGCGGTGGGTGAGGCCGGTCACCGAGAGCAGGGTGATGACGGCGCCGTTATGGGGCAGCGTGTCCATGCCGCCGCTCGCCATGGCGGCCACCCGGTGCAGCACCTCCATGGGGATGTTGGCCGCCTGCGCCGCCGCGATGAAGGTGGAGGACATGGCCGCGAGCGCGATGCTCAGGCCGCCGGAGGCCGAGCCGGTGATGCCCGCGAGCGCGGTCACCGTCACCGCTTCGTTCACCAGCGGGTTGGGAATGGCCGACAGCGCCTCGCGGATGACGATGAAGCCCGGCAGGGCCGCGATGACGGCGCCGAACCCGTATTCGGAGGCGGTGTTCATGGCTGCTAGGAGCGAGCCCGCCACCGCCGCGCGGCTGCCCTCGGCGAAGCTCTTCGAGACCGGCCTCCAGGCGAAGACGAAGACCGTGAGGATGCCGGCGAGCAGGGCGAGCTCCACCGCCCAGATCGCGGTGACGGAGGAGAGGGTGGTGACGATCGGCTTGTCGAGGCCCGCCAGCATGGTCTCGGTCTTCGCCCCGTAGAGGCGCGGGATCAGGGCGGTGAAGGCGAGGTTCGCGATTCCCACCACGAGGAGCGGCAGCAGCGCGATCAGCGGATGGGCCAGGGCTTCGTCGGCGACGGGCGCGGGCTCGTTGGTGTGGCCGCTGCCGTAGCCCTCGCCCTTCGCCTTGGCCGAGGCGATGCGGCGGTCGAGATAGGCCACCCCGAGGACGAGAATGAAGGCGGCGCCGATCAGTCCGAGCCAGGGGGCGGCCCAGGTGTTGGTGCCGAAGAAGGTGGTGGGGATGATGTTCTGGATCTGCGGCGTGCCGGGCAGCGCGTCCATCGTGTAGGAGAAGGCGCCCAGCGCGATGGTGCCGGGGATGAGGCGCTTCGGGATGTCGCTGAGGCGGAAGGCTTCCGCCGCGAAGGGATAGACCGCGAACACCACGACGAAGAGCGAGACGCCGCCATAGGTGAGCAGGTTGCACACCAGCACGATGGAGAGCACGGCGCGCCGCGCACCGACGAGATCGATGACGGCGGTGACGATCGACCGTGAAAACCCCGACAGTTCGATGACCTTGCCGAACACAGCCCCGAGGAGGAAGACCGGCAGGTACAGCTTCACGAAGCCGACCATCTTCTCCATGAACAGGCCCGAGAAGACCGGCAGCACGGCGGACGGATCGGTGAGGAGCACGGCGAGAAGGGCCGCCACCGGAGCGAACAGGATGACGCTGAAGCCGCGATAGGCGACGAGCATCAGGAATCCGAGCGCCAGCAGCGCGATGGCGAGGCTCATGGCGACGCTTTCATGATGGGACGACCTCCGGACACTCTGCCCCTGTCGGGGCGCGCAGCTGATGCTAGAAGCCGCAGCGTGGCAATGCCACAGCGAGGTGACCCGAGACGGACGGCACCTATTTGAAACGGCAGCGGCCCGGTTCTGTGCCGCTTCGACTGGTCTGGTGAGGGCGCCCCTCGCCGAGGAGCGATGCATGGTTTCGTCCCCTCCCCGTTTCGACGTGGCCGTCGTGGGCGCAGGTGCGGCCGGACTCGGTCTCGCCCTGGCTCTGGCGCGCGAGGGCATCGCCACCGCCCTGGTCGGCCGCCATGCCCCCGTCGCCGATGGGCGCACGGTCGCGCTCCTCGATGGGTCGGTGCGTTTCCTCCGCGCGCTGGGCGCCTGGGCGGAGGTGGCGCCGCACGCCGCGCCGCTCGCCGAACTCCATATCGTCGACGACACCGGCAGCCTGTTCCGCCCGCCGCCGGCCCGGTTCGTGTCCACCGAGATCGGCCTCGACGCGTTCGGCTGGAACGTGGAGAGCGCGCGCCTCGTGGAATCCCTGCGCGCGCAGGCCCGCTCGGTTCCCGGCCTGACCCTGTTCGAGAGTGACGCCAGCGGGCTCGAGCGGGATGCCGACGAGGCCCGGATCGGCCTGGAGGACGGCCAGAGCGTCGCCGCGCGCCTCGTCGTCGGCGCGGACGGGGCCCGTTCGCGCATGCGCGAGCAGGCCGGCATCGCCACCAAGGACTGGTCCTACCCGCAGGCCGCCATCACCACGCTGCTGGCCCATGAACGCCCGCACCGGGACGTCTCCACCGAGTTCCATACCCGGCAGGGACCGTTCACCCTGGTCCCCCTCCCCGGCGGGCATCGCTCCAGCCTCGTCTGGGTCACCGGCGCGGGGGCGGCGCGGCGCCTCTCCGAACTGCCCGATACCGATCTCGCCGGCGCCATCGAGGCCCAGGCCCAGTCCATGCTCGGCGCCCTGCGCATCGATGGGCCGCGCGGGCTCGTTCCCATGCGCGGCCTGTCCGTCGCCTCCCCGGTCGGGCCTCGCATCGCGCTCATCGGCGAGGCGGCGCATGCCTTCCCGCCCATCGGCGCGCAGGGGCTCAACCTCGGCCTGCGCGACGCGGCGGCCCTTCGCGATGCCGTTTTGGCTGCGACGTCGGACGGACGCGATCCGGGCTCGCGCAACGCGTTGTCCGGTTTCGCGCGGTCGCGGTCGCTGGATGCCCGCCTGCGCACGGCGGCGGTGGATACCCTCAACCGCAGCCTGCTCACCACCCTCGTGCCCGTCGACGCCCTGCGCGGCCTCGGCCTTCTTGCCATGACGACGATCGGGCCCCTGCGCCGCATGGTCATGCGCGAGGGCGTGCTGCCGCGCCTCGGCGCCCCATCCCTGATGCGGTAGGCATCTGCCCCGACATGGTGACGATCAGCGCCGGGCGAGACTCGTCGGCGTCTCCGTCCCGCCGAAGCGGTCGCCCGTCGATCCGGTGGGGATCGAGGCGGCGGGCGTCCCCCGGCTGAAGGCGGTGCCGTCGCGCCCAAGGCTCTCGCCATGGGCGAACAGGGCCTTCATGTAATCCTGGTCGAAGGGCGCCGAAGTGGTGCGCGTGAACCGGTTGTCGATCTGCGCCACGTCGAGATCGAGGCTGTTGCGCTCGGCGAAGCGCTCCGTCAGGGCCAGGGCCGCGCGGGTCTGCGCCTTGATCGCGGCGGACATCGCGCGGCCGAGCACGCTCAGGGTCGTGCGTGTGGCCATCTGGAAGTCCGGCGCCACCGTGTTGTTGACGACGAGGTAGACCGTGCTCGTCGGCAGCCTCACCTTGGCCTTGCCGAGGATCGCCGCCTCCGGCGCCAGGTAGAACGGCGCCGTGGTGCCGCCATCCGCGTGCATCTCCTGGAAATGCTTCCCGTCCGCACCGACCGCGTCGATCATCACCGGCGGGAACACGCCCGGCACCGCCGAGGATGCGAGGATGATCGAGCGGAACAGGTCGAGCGCCTTGGGGCTGGCTTCAGAGGCTATGGCGCCCATGTCCCACAGGACCGGGCGCTCGCTGTCCACCGCCGTGGTGGCGACCAGCAGCCGCCGTCCCTTGGCATGCTCGGCGGCGATGTCGGCGAGGAGCTTGCCCGTCACCATCCGCTCGATCCGGCGCTTGAGCGGCCAGGTATCGGTGAGAGCCTCGTTGGTGCCGCCGAATTCGAACACGTCGGCGGCGGAGATTTCGGTATAGGCGCGGGCCAGGGTCGCATCGGCGCTGGAGCCGAGGAAGGCGAAGGGCGCGATCATCGCCCCGGTGCTCACCCCGGTGACGATCCCGAAATCGGGCCGGTTGCCGGCTTTCGACCAGCCGTTGAGGAGACCGGCGGCGAAGGCGCCGTTCTCGCCGCCGCCGGACAGGACCAGCCACGGATCGGATGCGGCGCTCGCCCCGTCGATGAGGCTCTGGAACGCCCTCGTGTCGTCGGCCGCGATCCGGAGATGGCCCGTCAGGCCGTCGGGGCGGGCCTCGGCCGCGTCACCAGCCGTGTACGCCACGCGCTCGGTCGATCTGGCCGCCGATGCCTGGGGCGCTGCTGGCTTGGCCGTCGATGATTTGGCCGTCGATGATTTGGCGGGTGCGGATTTCGCCTGTGCGCCCGCATGGGAGGGGGCGGCTTCGACCGGCAGGGCGATGCCGAGCATGGCGACCATGCCGGCAGCGTAGAGAAGACCGTGTCGGGTGGATGATCCGGACATGGTACAGTGTCCTTGGAAAGTCTCGAAACGCCCGCCTCTGCTGCGAGAACCCGGCGTCTACCGGCCGGTTCCGACCCGCTCACCGTGTCACCGCGTTGAACATGCGCCAGCGCACGTCGTTGGGAAAGCGTTCTTCTCCAAAAACCCGCCTTTACGTCGGGGGTAACCTTGACTAACCGCTTCGACGCGGACGCGCTTTCCGACGAAGTGGATGCCGGTTCGTCGGCAGGAGTGCGCGACAGGACGAAAACGCGGAGCGATGTCCGATCCGGCCGGATCGGAGACCGCTCGTAACAACCCGCCGACATCTGAGAGCCGGAGCCCGAGACCCGATGAAATTGCCGCGTCGCTTCTTCCAGCCGCTCGCCACAGGCGCGCCGGCCCCGTTCCGTGATCTGCCGGTGAAGCTCGAGCGGATGATCCATTTCGTCCCGCCGCATAACGACAAGGTCCGCGCCCGCGTGCCGGAGCTCGCCGCCACCGTGGACGTGGTGCTCGGCAACCTCGAGGACGCGGTGCCGGTCGACCAGAAGGAGGCGGCCCGCAAGGGCTTCGTCGCCATGGCGCAGGCGACCGATTTCGCTGCCTCCGGCACCGGATTGTGGACCCGCATCAACGCCCTCAACTCGCCCTGGATTCTCGACGACCTGTTCGAGATCGTGTCCCAGGTCGGGGACAAGCTCGACGTGGTGATGGTGCCCAAGGTCGAAGGCCCGTGGGACATCCACTACATCGACCAGCTCCTGGCCCAGCTCGAGGCCCGGCACGGCGTGTCGAAGCCGATCCTGGTCCACGCCATCCTCGAGACCGCCGAGGGCGTCGCCAATGTCGATGCCATCGCCTCGGCCTCGCCGCGCATGCACGGCATGAGCCTCGGCCCCGCCGATCTCGCCGCCTCGCGCGGCATGAAGACCACCCGCGTCGGCGGCGGCCACCCGGATTACCGGGTCATCGCCGACCCGACCTCGGACGGCGCCGCCCGCGCGAGCGCCCAGCAGGACCTCTGGCACTACACCATCGCGAAAATGGTCGATGCCTGCATGGCCAACGGCCTCAAGGCCTTCTACGGCCCGTTCGGCGACTTCTCGGACGGGGATGCCTGCGAGGCCCAGTTCCGCAACGCCTTCCTGATGGGCTGCGCCGGTGCCTGGACCCTGCACCCGAACCAGGTCGCCATCGCCAAGCGCGTCTTCGCCCCCGATCCGGCGGAAGTCGCCTTCGCCGTGCGCATCGTCGAGGCCATGCCCGACGGGACCGGCGCGGTGATGCTCGACGGCAAGATGCAGGACGACGCCACCTGGAAGCAGGCCAAGGTCATCGTCGATCTCGCCAAGCTGGTGGCCGAGAAGGACCCGGAACTGGCCAAGACCTACGGTCTGAAGTGAGGCCTTCGGCCTGAGGTGAAGCAAGCCGCGCGATCGGACATCGATGGTTCCGGTCGCGCGGCATCGCTCCGTTGTCGTCGACGTCGCCGATGACAAGCTGCCCGACGCATCCTATTTTGACGCCATGACCGATCTTCTTCCCACCGAATCCAAGACGCGGACCGCCAAGTTCGGCCTCGGCGCCGTGGTGCGCCACCGGATCTACCGGTTCCGCGGCGTCGTCTTCGACGTGGACCCGATCTTCGACAACACCGAGGAATGGTGGCTGGCGATTCCCGAGGAGGTCCGGCCGCGCAAGGACCAGCCGTTCTACCACCTCCTCGCCGAGAACGCGGAGAGCGAGTACGTGGCCTACGTCTCCGAGCAGAACCTCGTCCCCGACACGTCCGGCGAGGCCCTGCGCCATGCCGGCATCTCGGACGTGTTCGAGCAGGATTCGGATGGCGCCTACCGGCTGCGGAGCGCGCACGCGAACTGATCGCGACGCGGTTCTCCGTCATCGGCGGCGCGAATGAAAAAAGGCCGGGCATCATGCCCGGCCTTTCTCGTCTGCGTGATCGTGTCCGAAACCCGGTATCAGGGCTTCGGAGCCGCTCCTGTGGCCGGGGCGGTGGCAGCGCCGGCGGCGTTCTGCTTCTCGAGGTTCTTGCGCATGTCTTCGCTGCGCTTCTCGAGCTCGGCCTGGAGCTTCTTCTGCTGCTCTTCCAGCACCTTCGGGTCCACGGCCGGGCCGTCGAAGGCCTTGCCGAAACCGGTCAGCGGCACGGCGAAGGTGACCTCGCGCTGGGCCTGGTTCTGGACGCTGATGTTGAGGGTGGTGCCCTTCTTCAGCGCGTTCACGAGGTCGTTGCCGACATTGCCGGCCTCGGCGAAGCAGCCGTTGGGGAAGCACACCGCGAACTTGCCGGGCGTCGCCTGCTGACCGTCGACGGTGAAGCGGATGCCGGGGCTGAGCAACAGGCCGAGCGGCAACAGGTAGCGCACGACGCGCACGCTCTGCTGGGCGTTCTTCATGTCGTAGACGGCCACCGCGAGGACCGGCTGGCCCTGGTCGGAGACGAAGTCGCGGGTGGTGTAGCAGACGTCGGTGCTGGTGTTCTGGTCCTTGCCGCAGACCTTGGTCCAGTCGGCCTGCGACGGCTCGGACTTCACGTTGACGATCTGCGGGCCGGCCGGCTGCTGTGCGGCCGGGGTCGGGCTGGTCGGTGCCGCCGGGGCGGGCGCGGTCGGAGCCGCGGCCTTGCCCTTCGGGGCCTGGGCGAGGGCCGGTGCCGCCAAGCCCGCACTGCCCATCATGCCGGCCAGGGCGAGGATCGCGGCAGCGCGCATCGGGCGCGCGGGACGGTTGGCAAAGAACATCAGCTCTGACCCCTTGGATATCATCATGACAAACGAATGCTGCGGCTCTCAATCTCCGCAGGACGTTTCCTGAACTCGATGGTGCGGATCGAAACCCGCGGACGGCGTTCGGTCGAGCCCTCGCCGCCCTGGTCCGCGCGGTCAAGCCCTCGGCGCGCGCAAATCACCCGCTCCTGAACCTTAGACGGCCAAACCGGCCTGCGAAGGTACTGAACGGGGCGCTCAACGCCTCGAACCCGCTCGAACGACCGGGCGGCCTGCTTCCCTGCGGAATGCGGCGAAGACATGACACCTGTGCCGTCCGCGAGGTCGCGACCGCCCTCGAATGGCCTCTCCCGCAGGGGCACGCTTAAGCAAGGTTTAACCCTAACGCTTCATGACCGAAGGGCACGAGGAGTCGATGCGCGCGGGGAGTTGAGGCGGAGGTGTCGGCGCAGCCAGCGATCATATCCTTTCGCGACGCCGTGCCCGCGGACCGGCCCGCCCTGCCCGGTCGACGGCCGGAGACGATCCGTCCCGGCCTCTGCGCGTTGCTCGCGGCGACCGCCCATGCCGATCCAGCCCGAATCGCCTTCGTCGATCCGGCCGACAAGGCCGGCTGGTCCGGCCGCAGACCCATCACCTGGACCTATGGGGCGGCGGCCGAGATCGTCGCACGCCTCGCCAATGGCCTGAAGCAGTGGCGTCTGCCTCCGGCGAGCCGGGTCGGCCTCGTCGCCGCGCCCGGATCCGAGACCCTGCTGTCCTACCTCGCCATCGAAGCCGCCGGCCACATTCCCTGCCTCCTGCCCCTGGCATGGGACGAGGATACCCTCGTCGCCGGCATCCAGGCCGCCGGCATCCAGGCGGTCCTCACCCAGTCGCGCGTCGCCGGAATGCTGCCGGCCGAATGCCTGTGCCGCGCGGCATTCCGCTATTTCGGCCTGCGCTACCTCGCGGCCTTCGGGCCGGACGTGCCCGATGGCGTCATCAGCCTCGACGGCATGGTCCTCGACGGGCGCGGCGGCCCGTTCGCGCCGGGCAGTGCAGGCCTCGTCACCTTCGCCGCCGGCGATCCGGCCCGGCCGATCTATCGTCCCGCGGATGCCCTGATCGCCGCCATCGCCGTCCACCTCGCCACGACCCGGATCGCGCCGGGCGAGCGCATTCTGAGCCTTCTCGCGCCGGCGGATCTGCGAGGCCTCGTCACCGGCCTCGGCGCCGCTCTGGTGGCCGGGGCCGGCCTGGAGATGCTCGGCCCGTTCGATGCCGTTCGCCTCGCCGAGGCGCTGGCCCTGCCGGGACCCACCCATCTCGTCGTGCCGGCCGCCCTGGAGCGCAATCTGGCTGCGAGCCGCTGTCCCGACGGGCTCCACTCGATCACCCTCGCCCACCGCTTGCCGACTCGCCTGCCCGCCCGGTTGCTCACGCCGGATGCCGGCCGTGGCCCGAGATGGGTGGTCGACGTCCTGGCCTTCGACGAGACGGCGCTTCTCACGATCTCGCGGGCCGACGGGGATCTCGCCCATCTCCTCGCGGACCCTCATCCGCCGGCGCCGTTTCCGACCCTCCTGGACATCGTCCGGGGCGAGGATGGGCGATTCGCATTCCGGGGCCACGCCAGTAAGGCGAGCCCTTTGCAACGCGGCATTCCGCCGGAAAAAGCCGCCGATCTCTGGGACGTCTCGGCTTTCGCCGTGACGATATTTGCCGGCCGAGCAACCGGAATCGCCCGCCGCTGATCGGGACAAGGTCAGGTTTCGCCCGACATCCACCGCTGTCGAGCCCGGGCGGGAGCGAGTTGCCGAGCGCCGGTCCGTCTGGCCAGAAGAAAAATAATTTCTCCTTCATCTGGATAGGGTTGAGGCCTGATCCTCATTTTCCGAGTGAGGGATGAAGGCTGTCCGATGCCCGCGTTCAGCCCCGGCTCATCGGCTCGGCGTCAGGATAGTTTTCATCATGTCGCCGGCGAACCAACGGCGTTCACGTGTGTTATCGCACGGGTCCCTTCCCAAGGGACGATCGATGGGCTAACCCTGATAGTCATGAGTGCGCTGCAACAAGTGCTGGTCGTCGATGATGGTCACCGCGCCATCGATCACTCCCTCGCCGCCGAGCTCGCTGAGCTGGGTTACGCGAGCGTCACCGCTTCGCTCGAGGCTGCCGACGACGTCCTCGCCGTCATCGCCCGTCCCGCGGCCATCCTTCTCCAGACCTCGTCCCGCCTCGACCCGGCCTATGCCATGCTCTCGGAGCGCCTGCGCGAGCAGATGCAGCATGCCGGCATCCCCGTCATTGTCATCGATGGACGGACGGGGCGTGGTGGCGGTTCGGCGATCGACCTGCAGAGCCGCATCGGACCCTATGTCCTGAACCAGCCGGATCTCTAGATCCAGCGCTCGAGACACGCGCCGCAGGCCGTTGAAATAAATCGATGATTCCATCCGAAGGCGGGCCGGCAGGCCCGCCTTTTTCGATGTTGACCTCTAAGAGGCGAGCCGCATCGAGCCCTTCCTTTGCCGGGAGCCGGGCCGCTCGTCCGTCCCGCGTCAGGCCGCCTTCTTGGCGCGGGCGATCTTGGACAATTCGCGCAGGATCGAGGTCGTGATCTTCAGGCGCGCGGGGATGGAATCGAGTTCGCGGATGAACACGATGCTCATGTCCGGCCGCACCTTGGCGAAGGAGGCCTGCCCCCCGACGAAGGCGACCAGCCCCTGGGGATTGGCGAACGACTTGTCGCGGAAATGGACGACGACACCCTTCGGGCCGGCCTCGACCTTCTCCACGTTGGTGTCGCGGCACAGGATCTTGATCGTGACGATCTTGAGGAGCTGCTCCACCTCGGGCGGCAGCGGCCCGAACCGGTCGATGAGTTCGGCACCGAAGCTCTCCATCTCGGCATCGTTCTCGAGGGTCGAGAGCCGGCGGTAGAGGCCGAGGCGGACGGTGAGGTCCTCGACGTAATCCTCCGGGATCGTGACCGGTGCTCCGAGCGCGATGGTGGGCGACCAGGCCTCCTCCACCGGCTCCTCGATACCGGCCTTGAGCGCAGTGACGGCATCCTCCAGCATCTGCTGATAGAGCTCGTAGCCGACCTCCTTGATGTGGCCGGACTGGGCATCGCCGAGCAGGTTGCCGGCGCCGCGGATGTCGAGATCGTGGGAAGCGAGCTGGAAGCCGGCGCCCAGCGTGTCGAGGGTCTGGAGCACCTGGAGGCGCTTCTCCGCCTGCACGGTGAGCTGCTTGTTGGCCGGTGTGGTGAACAGGGCGTAGGCGCGGGCCTTGGCGCGCCCGACGCGGCCGCGCAGCTGGTAGAGCTGGGCGAGGCCGAACATGTCGGCCCGGTGCACGATGAGGGTGTTGGCGGTGGGGATGTCGAGCCCGGATTCGACGATGGTGGTGGAGAGCAGCACGTCGAACTTGCCCTCGTAGAACGCCGTCATCACGTCCTCCAGCTGGCCCGCCGCCATCTGGCCATGGGCCACCGCGACCTTGGTCTCCGGCATTTCCTGGTCGAGGAAGCGCTTCACTTCCGCCAGATCCTCGATTCGCGGCACCACGTAGAAGGACTGGCCGCCGCGATAGCGCTCGCGCAGCAGGGCCTCGCGGATCATCAACGCATCGAACGGGATCACGAAGGTGCGCACCGCCAGACGATCCACCGGCGGCGTCGCGATGATCGAGAGTTCGCGCACCCCGGTCATGGCGAGCTGGAGCGTGCGCGGAATCGGCGTCGCCGACAAAGTGAGGACGTGCACGTCGGCCTGGAGCGCCTTGAGGCGCTCCTTGTGGGCCACGCCGAAATGCTGCTCCTCGTCGACGATGATGAGGCCGAGATCCTTGAACGCCACGTTCTTGGCGAGCAGGGCATGCGTGCCGACGACGATATCGACGGTGCCGGCGGCGAGCCCGGCCCGGTTCTGCTTCATGTCGGCCGCCGAGACGAAGCGCGAGAGCTGCGCCACCTGGACGGGCAATCCCTTGAAGCGCTCGGCGAACGTCCGAAAATGCTGGCGCGCCAGCAGCGTGGTGGGCACCACCACCGCCACCTGCTTGCCGCCCATGGCGCCGGCGAAGGCGGCGCGCAGCGCCACCTCGGTCTTGCCGAATCCGACATCGCCGCAGACCAGGCGGTCCATGGGACGGCCGGCATTGAGGTCGGAGAGGACGGCGTCGATGGCGGTGGCCTGGTCCTCGGTCTCCTCGAAGACGAAACGGGCGGCGAATTCGCCGTAGAGGCCCTCCGGTGCCTGGAGGCGGGGCGCCTGGCGTACGAAACGCTCGGCCGCGATCTTGATGAGCTGGCCGGCCATCTCGAGGATGCGCTTCTTCATCTTGGCCTTGCGGGCCTGCCAGGCACCGCCGCCGAGGCGGTCGAGCGCGACTTCGGCATCCTCGGAGCCGTAGCGGGTCAGAAGCTCGATATTCTCCACCGGCAGCAGCAGCAGGCCGCCGGCATACTGGATCTCCAGGCAATCGTGCGGCGCGCCCGCCGCCGTCACCGTCTTGAGGCCGATGAAGCGGCCGATGCCGTGATCGGCATGGACCACGAGATCGCCGGGCTGCAGGGCTTGGACCTCAAGGATGATGTCCTGTGGCCGCTTCGACTTGCGCTTCTGGCGCACCAGCCGGTCGCCGAGGATGTCGCCTTCCGAGATCACCGCGAGCTTGTCGACGGTAAAGCCGGCATCGAGGCCCCACACCGCCACCGCGACGTCGGTGCCGCGTTTGAGGGCGTTCACCGCCGTGAGGGTGTTGATGGCGATCGGCTTCTTCAAGCCGTGATCGGCCAGCACGCCGCATAGCCGGTCACGCGAGCCGTCGGACCAGGATCCAAGGATCACGTGATGACCGGATCCCTGCAGCTCCTTCACATGGGCGACCGCGGCGTCGAACACGCTGGCCGTCTCGTCGGCGCGCTCGGCGGCGAAGGTGCGGCCCGCCTTGCCCTCGCAATCGATCGTCAGGCGCTCCGGGCTTTCGGGGACGGAGAAGGGTGAGAGCCGCGCGACGGACGAGGCGGCGACCCGCTCCTTCCAGTCGTTCTGGGTCAGGTAGAGCGACGAGGGCCGGAGCGGCTTGTAGGGCGCGACGCCGGGGGACGGCGCCTTCATCGCCTCGGCGCGGGCGTCGTAATAGTCGCGGATCAGGGAGAGGCGCTCGGCGACGGCCTCCTCGGCCTGTGCGTCGAAGATCAGCGGCACGCCGGGGACGTAGTCGAACAGGGTGTCGAGATGGTCGTAGAACAGCGGCATCCAATGCTCAACGCCGGCATAGCGCCGCCCTTCGCTGATCGTCTCGTAGAGCCGGTCGTCGCGGGTCGCCGCGCCGAAGGTGGAGATGTAGCCCTGGCGGAAGCGCCGGATCGTCTCGGTGGTCAATTGAACCTCGCTCATGGGAACGAGGTCGAGGGAGCGCAGGGATCCGACGGTGCGCTGGGTCTCTGGGTCGAAGGCGCGGATCGATTCGAGGGTGTCGCCGAAGAAGTCCAGGCGGATCGGGTTCGGCAGGCCGGGCGGCGACAGATCGAGAATGCCGCCGCGCACCGCGTATTCGCCGGTATCCCGCACCGTCCCCGTGCGCAGGAACCCGTTGGCCTCGACCCAAGCGGTGACGGTCTCCATCGGCACGACGTTGCCGATCGCGGCCGAGAACGTCTCCACCGCGATATGGGTCTTCGGCGGCACGCGCTGGATCAGGGCGTTCACCGTGGTGCAGAGGATGCGCGGCCGCTCCTCCGACGAGCGCGAGCGCGAGAGCCGCGACAGGGCCGTCATCCGCTGGGCGGCGATGGCGGAGTTCGGCGAGACCCGGTCGTAGGGCTGGCAATCCCAGGCCGGCACGCTCATCAGCTCGATCTCGGGGGCGACGAAACTCAGCGCGTTCTGGAACGCGTTCGAGCGCCCGGAATCGCGCGCGACGTGGACCAGCACGGCCGGCCCCTCGAAGCTGCGGGACAGCGCGCGGGCGAGATCCGCCACCACGACGGCGTCGAACCCTTCGGGCACGTTGGCCAGCGTCGGGCTGTCGCCGCGCTTCAGCGCCTCCAGGGCGCGGGCGAGCGCACCGGATTTCGGCAGCGCGAACCGCGCCGTCTGCGGCTTCGGGGCGGGCACCGCGGGCTGGGGCTTGGTGGATTGGGACTTTGCCATCGGATCTGGGTTTGCGAACTCGTGCTGGAAGGAGGCGATGACCCGCCTGGAGCCGATAACCCGTCCGGAATCATGGCGCTCCGTCATGTCGCGGCCAGATAGCCGAGCCCGGAATCCAAATCCTCGGACGGCGCCCCGGCGTTCACGTCCTGCGGATCTGGATTCCGGGCTCGCCTTCGGCGTCCCGAAACGACGTCAGGAAAAGGGCAGGTTCCGGCGCTAGTGAATCGGCGCGTCGTGCTTATGGAACGACTTGAGGCGCCGGTATACCGGCGTGTCGTAGTTCTCCGGGGTCTCGTCCTCGCCGGTGAGCCAGCGGAACAGGTCGCGGTCGGGCACCTCGATCAGGAGCTCGAACGTGTCGAGTTCCGTCTCGGTCAGCGTGCCGATCTCGGCATCGGCGAAACGGCCCATGATCAGGTCCATCTCGCGCATGCCGCGATGCCAGGCGCGGAAGAGGGTGCGGCGCCGGCGCGGCGACAGGTCGGCGCTGGTGCGGGTGGTTCCGGACATGGGGTCAGCCTGTGATGCTGCGATCCTGGGATCATGTGGTCTCAGGATCCGTGAATCCTGTTCGCGGCCCCGCACCTTGATGGCGGCAAAGGCCTGCGCTGTCGTCTATATAGACCCGCGCGGTGGCATCACCATGCCCGTTCGCGCGGCTCAACCGGCTTTGCATGACAGACGAATCCCGCCCGACACCCCTGCGCCCCAGTATCCTCGATCCGCTCTTCGCTCCGGCGCAATCCCTGCCCGGCGTCGGGCCGAAGATGGCGCCGTTGATCGAGCGGCTGCTCGGCACGCCGGAGCAGCCCGCGCGGATCGTCGACCTCCTGTTCCACCTGCCCCAGGGCGGGGTGGCGCGCACGATGATGGGTTCCATCGCCGAGGCACCACCGGGCGAGCCGGTGACGCTCGGCGTCACGGTGACCGGCTATCGCCCGCCACAGGCCGGGGCGGGGCGGCGTCCCTTCCGGGTCCTGGTGGAGGACGGCACCGGCGACATCACCCTCGTCTTCTTCGGCATGCCGCAGGCCCGCGTGGAGAAGATGCTGCCGCTCGGCGCACACCGCTATATTTCGGGCCGGATCGATCTGTGGGACGGGCATCGCCAGATGGTGCATCCGTCGCGGATCGTCGACGAGGCCGGGCTCGCCGCCCTCCCCGCCGTGGAACTCGTCTACGGCGCCACCGAGGGCCTGACCTCGCGGGCGATCTCGAAACTCGCGCATTCCGCCCTCGACCGCCTGCCGATCCTGCCGGAATGGCAGGACCCGGCCTGGCTCGCGCGGGAAGGGCTGCCGGGCTTCGCCGACGCGCTGAGGGCCGAACACCGTCCCGAGAACGCGCCGCCCGCGCCCTCCGGCGACGGCATCGTACCCCGCACACCCGCCCGCCGCCGCCTCGCCTATGACGAGCTTCTCGCCTCGCAACTGGCGCTCGCCCTGACGCGGGCGCGCAACCGCAGGGCGCCCGGCCGGGCTAATGCCGGGGACGGGCATCTCAAGGACCGGATCGAGGCCGCCCTGCCCTTCGCGCTCACGGGCGCGCAGAACCGTGCCGTCGCCGAGATCCGCGCCGACCTCGCCTCCGACCGACGCATGCTGCGCCTGCTCCAGGGCGATGTCGGTTCCGGCAAGACGGCGGTGGCGCTGCTGGCCATGGCCTCGGCGGTGGAAGTCGGGCGTCAGGCCGCCCTGATGGCGCCCACCGAGATCCTGGCGCGCCAGCATTTCGAGCGCCTGACCGGGCTCGTCGGCGCATTGCGCCTGCGCCTCCTGACCGGGCGCGACAAGGTCTCCGAGCGCCGCGCCACCCTCGCCGACCTCGCCGACGGCCATATCGACATCGTGGTCGGCACCCACGCCCTGTTCCAGGACAGCGTGATCTTCAAGGATCTCGGCGTCGCCGTGGTGGACGAGCAGCACCGCTTCGGCGTCCACCAGCGCCTTGCTCTGGGCGCCAAGGGGGCGGCGGTGGACATCCTGGTGATGACCGCGACGCCGATCCCGCGCACCCTGGCGCTCACCTGTTTTGGCGACATGGACGTCTCCGTCCTCGACGAGAAACCGGCCGGGCGGCAGGCCATCACCACCCGCCTCGTCTCCGTCGATCGCCTGGACGAAGTGGTGGCGGGTTTGGGCCGGGCGCTCGCCGCCGGGGACAGGGTCTACTGGATCTGCCCCCTGGTGGCGGAATCGGAATATGTCGACCTCGCCGCCGCCGAGGACAGGTTCGCCGACCTGCGGCAGGAATTCGGCGATGCCGTGGGCCTGATCCACGGCAAGATGCCGGGGCCGGACAAGGACGCCGCGATGGAGCGGTTCGCCGCCGGCGAGACGCGCATCCTGGTCTCGACCACGGTGGTGGAGGTCGGCGTCGATGTGCCCGAGGCGACGATCATGGTGATCGAGCATGCCGAGCGGTTCGGTCTCGCCCAGCTGCACCAGCTGCGCGGACGGGTCGGGCGCGGCGCCAAGGCCTCGACCTGCCTGCTGCTCTATCGCGGTCCGCTGGGACAGGTCTCGCGGGCCCGCCTCGAGATGATGCGCGAGACCGAGGACGGGTTTCGCATCGCCGAGGAGGATCTGCGCCTGCGCGGCGAGGGCGAGGTGCTGGGCACACGCCAATCGGGCGTGGCCGCCTTCCGGCTCGCGAGCCTCGAGAGCGATGGAAGCTTGCTGGACGTCGCCCGCGACGATGCCCGGCTCATCGTCGAGCGCGATCCCGGCCTCAAATCCGAGCGCGGCAAGGCCCTGCGGGTGCTGCTCTACCTGTTCGAGCGCGACGCCGCGATCCGGCTGCTTGGGGCGGGATGAGGTGATTCGCCGGCTGAACGAATCCGAGTCCAAACATGAACGCGGTGCCGCAAAAGCGACGAATCGGGATGGCGCAGCGCCTGCGCACTCCGCCTCCCGAAGCCATCGTGCCGCAGTCGCAGCAAGCAAGAAAGCCGAGTAATTTCAATGTCTTGGAATGGATACAGCCACTGCCATGCCGTGCGGTTGTGCGATGCCGCAAGGACTTCCTGAACTTGAAATGAACGTATTCTCCCCTTAACTGAACATGAACGAACGGCCCGCCAGACTGGGCTGCCACACAGATTTCAGGAGGATGGATATGTCGGCCGGACTGTTCCAAAACCTGCCGGGCGCCCACGAAATGGGGAGTGCCTATGCTCTTCCGAGCGAGCCCTGGCTGCTTCCGATCTCCGATGGCCAGGAGCCCGTGGCGCGGACGACCGAGGATGTGCTTCTCGCCGTGCGCCGATCCGCCCGTCCTTTCCGGATTGCCGCGAACGCGCTGATGGCCCTGCTTCTCGTGGCCGTGACCGCCCAGGTCGCCACGGGCTGGGGCGGCTCCGTCGTCGCTCCTCGCGCGACCAACCACGTCGCCGACGCCTCGCCTCCGACGCTTCCCGTCGAAAAGGCGGCGCTGATGGTCCATAACTAGACCACGTCGACTTTGAGACCCCGAAAGGCGAAGCACGCTTTTCGGGGCGACAGGTCAGACCGACTTCTCGACGACCTTCCCGGTCGCGACGAGTTTGTCCTGGCGACGGGACGAGGCTTGCAGCAGCGCATCGTCCTCCGTGGAATGGTTGGCTCCCCCTTGGGCCGAGCGGATCGACGCCGCCATGGCCTGGAGCCTGACCTGCGGGTCTTCCGGCTGAATCACCCCCGCCGACATCACGAGCTTGGCCGCGTCGTCGATGCTCATGGGCACTTCGATGATGTCCGCCCGCGGCAGGTAGAAGAAGAACCCGGTGGTGGGATTGGGCGCGCAGGGCAGAAACACGCCCACATGGTCGTTCTCCTCGCCCAGGGCGGTCTGCACGTCGGGGCCGGCGGGTGCTGAGACGAACACCACCGACCACGTCCCCTTCACCGGGAATTCCACCAGCCCGACGGTGCGGAACGACGTGCCGTTGGCCGAGAACAGCGTCTCGAAGATCTGTCGCAGGCCCTTGTAGAGGCCCGAGATCACCGGGGTGCGGGCCAGCAGCACCTCTCCGAATTCCACCACGCTGCGGCCGACGAGGTTGGCCGTGAGGAAGCCGAGCAGGGTCACCGCCACGAAGGCGATGACGAGGCCGAGGCCCGGAATCGAGAAGGGCAGGTAATGGTCCGGCAGGTAGCTCGCCGGCACCAGCGGCTTCACCCAGCCATCGATGAGGCTGATGAACCACCAGGTGATGTAGATCGTGATCGCCAGTGGCCCGGCGACGATGATGCCGGTGAGGAAGTAGGTCCGCAGGCGGCTCTTCTTGCTCACGCGGGGCGGTGGTCGTGCTCCGGGTAGGTCTGGTTCCGGCAACGGGGTGAGCGTTTCGCGCACGGGCGGCCTGTCTCGTGGGAGGCCGGTCTCCGGCCCGCAGGTCTTCGGCCCGCACGACAAGGGTTAGCGGGTCGGGCCTGCCACCTCAAGCGCGAGGAGGCCGCGCCCCGGATTCAGGCCTTGGGATTCAGGTATTGGGATTCAGGTCTTGCTCTCGCCGAGGGTCGCTTCCGCCGCGAGCGCCCTCTCCTTCCAGGCATCCCGTTCCGCCAGAGCTTCCTTGAGAGCGAGCTCGGCGCGCTGAGCGCGGGTGGAACTCGCCGAGGCCAGGGCCTGCGCCCGTTCGCGGGCGCGGGTCTCGCCGGCCATCTGGACCTTGAGGTCGCGCGGCGTTGCCATGGTCGTGTCCGTTCTCAGGAATAAGGGGATGTCACAGGATGCCCCGCCGACGCCCTATCCGCCAGAGCCGGGACGCGATGCAAGCGATCGCGAGACTTTTCAGGAGGAAGGACGCGGATCGTTCGCCAGCAGGATCGCCTCGCCGTGCGGGGTCGCGGCGGCGGCCCGGAGGAAGGCGTCGCTGCGTGCCTGCAGGCTCGACGGATCGGCGACACCACGCTCGGCGAGCAATGTCTCCAGGGTCGCGAGCCAACGTCCGTAATCGGCCGCCGCCTCCGGCTCGCCATGCGGCCGGATGGTGCGCCCGAGGGCCCGCGCCCAATCGCCTTGCGTGAACAGGCCGCGCTCCTGCAGGGCGACGACCAGGGCGAAGACCTGCGCCTCCCACGGCTCCGCGAACGGCCCCGGATCGTCGAGCCGGCAGCCGGCGCTCATCGTGACGCCTCCGGCAACAGGTAGCCTTCGAAGGCGGCCACCGTGACGCGCCCGCCGGGATCGGCGCTCGCGCCCCACAGGTCGGCGGCCTCGAAACCCACCGTGTAGAGCCATTGCGGCGGGGCATCCCGGCCGATTGCGCTGGCATCGGGCAGGACGAAAGCGCCGTGGACCCGCTCGATGACGCCGCGCCGCCCGCGGACGTAGCGCGGCAGGCGGGTATGGCCCGTCGGGTGGTCGTTGCGGGTCAGGATGGTGTCGCCCGGGCGGAAGAGCGCGGGTGCCGGCGCCGGCCGGTCGCTCGGGAAGCCCGCCGAGAAGCGGGGCGGGATCTCCTCGGCATGGAGCACCCGCGTCACCGGTCTTGCCGGTTCCCCGCTCACGCCGCTGGCGATCTCCTCTCGCGTGGCGAGCCCGCTGGATAGGAGTTGGGATTCGAGGGCCGCGAGCCAGATCTCGTAATAGCTCGACGCGAGGTATTCGGCCGGCGGCAGCGCTTCGCGCGCGGCGCGGCTGCCATCCAGGGTCCAGGTCCCGGTATAGCCCATAGCGAGGGCGAGGGCGAAGACGCGCCGCTCCCATGCCGCGTGGAAGACCGGCTCGTTCGCCTCCGCCATGACGGGACCGAAGCCGTGGGCTCCGCCGAGATCCTGCGCGCCGTTCACCGGCCCGTCTCCGGGGCGAGCGGCAGCCCGATGCCGATCATGCAATCGCGCGTCACCAGGGCGGCGAGTTCGGCCTCGTTCAAGGAATCCGTGCCGGCGGGCCGCAGGGGCAGAACCATGAACCGGGTCTCGGCGGTGGAATCCCACACGGTGATGCGGGTCGTCTCGGGAAGGTTCAGGCCGAACTCGGACAGCACGCCGCGCGGGTCGATCACGGCGCGGGCACGGTAGGGCGGCGCCTTGTACCAGACCGGCGGCAGGCCCAGCACCGGCCAGGGATAGCAGGAGCACAGGGTGCAGACGACGAGGTTGTGAACATTCGGCGTGTTGGCCACCACCACCATGTGCTCGCCGCCGCGTCCGCCGATGCCGAGTTCGGCGATGGCCGGGGTCGCATCGGCCAGGAGCCGCTCGCGATACGCCGGATCGGTCCAGGCGCGGGCGACGACACGGGCGCCGTTATGGGGGCCGACGCGGGTCTCGTACATCTCGACGAGCGCATCGAGGGCGTCCGCCTCGACATAGCCCTTCTCGAGAAGGAGCGATTCCAGCGCCTTCACCCGCGCCTCGATGGGCGAGAGGGTGCTGCCATGCGCGTGGCCGGAATGGTCGTCGTGGTGATCGTGGTCGTGCGCCATGGCGTCTCGTCCTGAACCCGGAGCGGTCTTGGCACCGTCGCATCACCGGTCCAGCCCGAAGGCGGCGTGGACCAGGGGCGGCGTCGCAGTACGGACCTGAGGGCAATCTGGAACCGGAGAGGGCCCGTGTCGACACCCCTCCCCGCACCATGCGGGAACCCCCTCAGCGCGCGGCTTCGATCGCCTCCTGCGCGTCGCGATGATCCTCGGCGGTGGCCGTCGGCTTCTCCTGCCGGGCGGGAGCGTGCGGCGCGGCGCAGAGGCTGACCGCGATCGGGAAATGGTCGGAGCCGACGCCGGGCAGCCGCTCCATTCCGGCGAGGAGGAAGTGCTCGCTGAAGAAGACGTGGTCGAGGGGCCAGCGCATCACCGGCCATTGCGCGTGGAAGGTCGCGAACAGGCCGCGGCCCTGGCGCGGGTCGAGCAGGCCGCTGATGCTCTGGAACAGCTGGGTCGTGCGCGACCAGGCCACGTCGTTGAGATCGCCGGCGACGATGGTCGGTCCCCGGCCCTGCGCGACCTCGCGGGCGACGATCACGAGTTCGGCGTCACGCGGTGCGCTGCTCTGGCCGGGATGCGGGGGGCGCGGGTGCAGGCCGTAGAGCCGTGCCGTCTCGCCGTCCGGCAGCACGATGTCGGTGCGCAGCGACGGCACGTCGTCCTGCAGCAGGAAGCGGATTTCGGGGCCGCGCAGGGGCAGGCGCGAGTAGAACAGCAGGCCGTAGGTGTTGTCCTGCGGCTGCTCGACCCGGTTCGGGTAGAGCGCGCGCAGAGGAGCCATGGCCTCCTGCCAGCCGGAATCGGTCTCCAGCAGCAGGACGATATCGGGTGATCGGCGCGTGACGAGATCGAGGGCCGCGCCGAAATCCCGGTTCGATTGCAAGACGTTGAGCACCACGAGGCTGAGCCGGGCCCCCGGCTCGCACGATGTCGCGGACTTCGCCTGGGTGGCGGCGAGCGGCGTGAAAGGCAGGATGTAGCGGACCTGCATGACCAGCGCCGCCGCCATGGCGATGGCGAGGATCACGTCCGAAGTGTCCCTGGAGACCAGCAGCAGGCCGACGATGCAGGCCGCGAGCGCCACAGCGATCTGGAGCCGGGGAAAGTCCAGGCTCCGGACGAGGCCGAGATTGGTCTCGATCAGCGGCAGCAGCGTTCCCGCGACCAGCAGACCCGCGATGCCCTTCAGGGCGAGCGTGAGATACGTCAAACCTGTCTCCGCCGCCTCGGCATCCCGCCGGATCGTGCAACCGGGTCACGGCGCGTCGTCCCGACCGCCCGCCTGCGGCCCAGCTTGGCCGGCCGCCAGACAATCGACGGCCCCCGGCGCCGGTTCCGGCCTATTCCACCGTGACGGATTTGGCGAGGTTGCGCGGCTGGTCCACGTCTTTCCCCATGAACACGGCGGTGTGGTAGGCGATGAGCTGGATCGGCACCGCGTAGACGATGGGAGCCACGACCGGGTCGAGGTCGGGCATGGTCACTGTCGCCATGGTGTCGAGGCCGGCCGCTGCCGCGCCCTTGGCGTCGCCGATGAGGATAATGCGCCCGCCGCGCGCGGCCACCTCCTGCATGTTCGACACCGTCTTCTCGAAGATCGCGTCGTGGGGCGCGATGACGATGACCGGCACGCTCTCGTCGATGAGGGCGATGGGGCCGTGCTTGAGCTCGCCCGCGGCATAGCCCTCGGCATGGATGTAGCTGATCTCCTTCAGCTTTAGCGCGCCTTCCATGGCCATCGGGTAGCTGGTGCCGCGGCCGAGATAGAGCACGTCGCGGGCCTTCGAGACCTCGCGGGCGAGGAGCTCGATCTCACCTTCCAGCTTGGTGGCATCCGCCATCAGGCCGGGCACGGTGATGAGAGCGTCGACGAGCGCGCGCTCGCGCTCGGCGCTCAAGGTGCCCCGCGCCCGGCCGGCGGCGATGGCGAGGCACAGCAGCACCGTGAGCTGGCAGGAAAAGGCCTTGGTGGAGGCCACCCCGATCTCGGGTCCGGCCAGCGTCGGCACGACGGCCGAGGCCTCGCGGGCGATGGTGGAGGTCGGCACGTTGACCACCGCCAGCGTGTGCTGGCCCTGGTCCCTGGCGTAGCGCAGCGAGGCCAGGGTGTCGGCGGTCTCGCCCGATTGCGAGATGACGAGGGTCAGGCCGGCCTTGTCGAGGGGCGGCTCGCGGTAGCGCGCCTCGGAGGCGACATCGATCTCCACCGGCAGGCGCGCCAGGGATTCGAACCAGTATTTCGCCACCAGGCCGGCATAATAGGCGGTGCCGCAGGCGGTGATCGAGAGCCGCGAGAGGTCCTTGAAATCGAACGGCAGGGCTTCGGGCAGGGCGACGCGGCCGTTGGCGAGGTCGACGTAATGCGCCAGCGTGCGGCCGACCACCTCGGGCTGCTCGTGGATCTCCTTGGCCATGAAGTGGCGGTGGTTGCCCTTCTCCACCCGGTAGGCCTGGGCGACGATGCGCTGGCGCTGGCGCGAGACCGCGTTGCCATCGATGTCGCGGATTTCGGCGCCTTCGCGGGTCAGCACCGCCCAGTCGCCCTCCTCCAGATAGGTGATCTCCTCGGTGAAGGGGGCGAGCGCGAGCGCGTCCGAGCCGAGATAGGTCTCGCCGTCGCCGAAGCCGATCGCCAGCGGGGCGCCGTGGCGGGCGCCGATGAGAAGGTCGTCATGGCCGGCGAAGATGAAGCCGAGCGCGAACGCACCGCGCAGGCGCGGCAGGGCGGCGGCCACCGCCTCGACCGGCCCCAGGCCCTTGTCCATCTCGGCGCTGACGAGCTGCGCCACGACCTCGGTGTCGGTCTCGCTTTCGAACTGCACGCCTCTCGCCTGCAACTCGGCCTTCAACTCGCGGAAATTCTCGATGATGCCGTTATGGACCACGGCGAGGCGCGCCGTGGCGTGCGGGTGGGCATTGGTCTCGTTGGGGCGCCCATGCGTCGCCCAACGGGTATGGCCGATGCCGATCGTTCCGGGCAGGGGCTCGTCGCGGAGCTTGAGTTCGAGGTTCGAGAGCTTGCCCTCGGCGCGGCGGCGATCCAGCCGGCCGTCGGCCAGGGTCGCGACGCCCGCGGAATCGTAGCCGCGGTATTCGAGGCGCCGCAGGGCTTCGACCACCTGTCCCGCCACCGCCTCATGCCCGACGATGCCAACGATTCCGCACATGGTCGCTTCTCTCACACGAAGGGGCTGGGCCGAGGGGCCGAAGCAATACGGGCCTCCGACCGTCCCGGACCGGGATCATGGCGGTGACAACGCAAAGACCGGCCCAAGCCGTCTATGACGGCCTTGTATCGGATCGGGACACCGTGCCGCCAGCCATCCTGTCACGCTGCCGCACAAGGCGCATGACCTGCCTTCATTTTTGCCATCGGCAATATCTGGCAAGGTCATGTTAAAAATGAACTTTATGCTTCTGGAGACGCATTCTGAAGGTGTCGCATGGGCCGGGCGCATGTTCGAGATTCGATGCCGGTCGGCGTCATGCAGTGTCAGGGCGCAAGTTCACCCATGCTCGTGAGGCAGATCACGCCTTTGCCGGGTAGCTCGACACGCAGTTCCAGTTTGCCTCCCGCCGCTTCCACGAACCGACGCAGCGTCGAGAGGTAGAGATCGGTCTGACGCTCCATCTTGAGAACGGCGGGCTGCGTGATGCCCAGCTCCCGTGCGATGTCTTCTTGGCTGCGGTCGGCAAGCAGACGCAACGCCTTGAGCCCGTCGATCTCGGCCTTCATCTCATCCGCGCGAGCATGAATTCGCGCAAGACGGTCGGGCGGAATTGCGGCCATCACCTGTTCCATCGTCCGTGCCATTCTATCGCTCCCGCGCTGCCAGATGGTCCTCGAACCGCTCGTCCGCTCTGGCGATGAGTCCCTTGTAGAAACGCTTTTGCGCCACTCCGGCCTTGTCCCCCGCGATCAGGAGAATGGCTTGGCGCTCCGGATCGAAGGCGAATGCGACCCGCCATACTCCGTCGTCGGCCCGGAACCGCAATTCCTTCATATTGGCATGCCGGGACCCCGAAAGCGTGTCGACATGCGGGCGCCCGAGCGCAGGCCCGTACTCCGTGAGAAGCAGCGACAAGGCTGCAATCGCGTCTTGGACCGGCTCGGACAACGCTTCGTATTCAGGGTCGAATGCATCGTGCAGCACGACGGTCCAGGACATCTGAAACTATAACCTTCAGGTTATGAAAAAGCCAGATCTTGCTCTGGATCGAGCTCCAATTCAGTGCCTCGTGCAGCATCCGCGAAGAAGCGGAGGCGCCATTAGAGGCCCGAGGATCGCTTGGCGGCCTTCATCGCCTGCAAGGCCGCGCGCATTCCGCCGGCCATGCCCTCGATGATGCGCTGGCGACCGCGGGCGATGGCGAGGGCATCGGCCGGCACCGAGGCGGTGATGACCGAGCCCGCGCCGACGATGGCGCCGGCCCCGACGCTCACGGGCGCCACCAGGGCGGTGTTCGAGCCGATGAAGGCGCCGGCCCCGATCTCGGTGCGGTGCTTGTTCACCCCGTCGTAATTGCAGGTGATGGTGCCGGCCCCGACATTGGCGCCCGGCCCGATCTCGGCATCGCCGAGATAGGTCAGGTGGTTGGCCTTGGCGCCCTCGCCGAGGCGGGCATTCTTCATCTCGACGAAATTGCCGATGCGCGAGCCGCTCTCCAGCACCGCGCCCGGCCGGAGCCGGGCATAGGGGCCGATGCTCACGCCCTGCGCCAGGGTCGCGCCTTCGAGATGCGAGAAGGCGTGGATCACGCAACGGTCGCCCACGGTCACCTGGGGGCCGAAGACCACATGAGGTTCCACCAGAACATCCCGGCCCAACACCGTGTCGACGCTGAGGAAAACCGTCTCCGGCGCCACCAGCGTCGTGCCCCCGATCTGCGCCGCACGGCGCAGGCGCGCCTGGATTGTCGCCTCGGCGACGCTCAGCTGGACCCGGTCGTTGACGCCCTGCGCCTCGGCCTCGTCCACGGGCACCACCGCTACGTCGAGCCCGTCTGCCACTGCGAGAGCGACGGCGTCGGGCAGGTAATATTCGTGCCCCGCATTGTTGTTGCCGATCCGCGTCAGCAGGGCGAGGGCATGTGGCCCGGAGAGCGCCATCAGGCCGGCATTGCACAGGGTGACGGCGCGCTCCTCCGTGCTCGCATCCTTCTCCTCGCGGATGGCGAGCACGCGTCCGCCTTGCGTGAGCACCCGTCCGTAGCCGGTGGGATTCTCCGCCGTGAAGGCGAGCACGGCGACCGCCGCCCCCTCGGCCAGGGGCGCGCGCAGGCGGGTGAGGGTGGCCCCGGTGATGAGGGGGGTGTCGCCGAACGCGATCACCACGTCGTCGGAACCCGCTTCCAGCGCTTCGCGGGCGGCGAGCACCGCATGCGCCGTGCCGAGGCGCTCGAATTGCGGATGGACCGAGGCGCCGGGCGCCGCCCGCTCGATCTCGGCGGCCACCGCCCCCTGCCCCGGTTCGACCACGACGGCGATGCGGTTCGCCCCGGCTTCGCGCGCGGCGGCGAGCACGTGGCCGAGCATGGTCCGTCCGGCCACCGCATGCAGCACCTTGGGCAGGTCGGAGCGCATCCGCGTGCCCTTGCCGGCGGCCAGCACGATGGCGGTGAGGCTGCGTCCGCTCGTCGTATCGAATTCGGTCGTGGTGCTGGTCTGCGCCGTCATCGTCGCTCCGCCGCTGTCGGGCCCGGGGCCGGTTCGCGTCCTGTCGGCTGCGCTACTGTGCGGCTTACCGGGTGGCAAGTCTGCCTGTCGGCAAGCCTGCCCGTCCGTAAGCCTGCCTTTCGGCAACCCTGCCTGTCGAAAAGCCGAATTCACGGATGGAGATCGGACCCGAGCGGCGCCGCTCAGTGGCTCTTGATGATGAGGGTGATCAGCACGGCGGCGACGCACACGAACATCACGACCCCGAGGACAAGGCTCGCCAACGTGGTGGTAGAGATGTAGGTGCCGGCGACGCTCCCCAGCACGCGTGCGACACCGCCTCCGGTGGAGGATGTTGGCTGTCCCGGATGGCCGCAACCCGGACAGGCCAGGGCCTGTACCGAGACCTGTCGCGTGCAGGCAGGGCATGGGATCAGTGCCATGAGGAGCCTCTTTTGACATGAACGACCCCTCGGTATCTGTCATAGGCGCGACCATTCGGCCAGTGCGGTCCGCTCGTCCCGTTCCGTCCCCTATCGTCCGCTCCTCCGCGATGACGTCGGAAAATCCGGGTGGGTTTGAACGGTTTCGGCCCTTCCGGGCTTAAGGTTGGATTCAGGCTGCCCCATGGTAAAGCCGGGAACCGCCGCACCGCACCCCGCGCCTCCTCCGCGCCGACATCACAGGTCCAATGACGCCGACGATTCTGGGACTTCGCCGCGCCATGATGGAACGTATCTCCAATGATCCCGTGACGACGGGATCACAGGATCACAGCCGGCGCGACCTGCTGCGGCAGGGGAGCGTGGCTGCGTTGATGGGCGCCCTGCCCGGCCTTTCCGCCGGGGTTGCCCTGGCCGAGGACGCGGCCCCCGCCCTCTCCGCCGCGGGCACGCCGTTCCAGGCTGGTATGGTGGCCGACCTGGCCCGCGCGCTGGCCAAGCGGCCCTACGCCGCCCCGCGCACCGACGACCTGCCCGGTGCCCTGACCGGCCTCAACCGGGAGCAGTACAACGCCATCCGCACCGCTCCGGGCAGCGCGGTCTGGTCCCAAGACAATCTTGGCTTCACCGTCGAGCCGCTGCATCGCGGCTCGGTCTTTACCGGCCGCGTCGCCCTGGCGCTGGTGGAGGACGGCAAGGTTCGGCCGTTGGCCTACGACCGGTCGCGATTCGAGGCGGAAGGCTTTGCCCTGCCCGAGTTCAAGGACGATCCCGGCTATTCGGGCCTGCGCATCCGCGCCCGGTTCGATGGCGGCGAGCTCACCGATTTCGCCACCTTCCAGGGCGCGTCGTTCTTCCGCCTCATCGCCGCCGGCCAGGGCTTCGGCGTCACCGCGCGCGCCCTCACCCTGCGCCCGGCCGATTCACGCGGCGAGGAGTTTCCCGAACTCCGCGCCATCTGGGTCGAGCGGCCCGGTCCCGGCGGCCCGTTGGTGCTCCACTGCCTCGTCGATTCCGCCTCCGCCACCGCCTCCCTGAGGATGAGCCTGAGGCCGGGCGGCGCCTCCCTGTGCGATGTCGAGGGCACGGTGTTCGCGCGCGCCGCCATCGACCATCTGGGCCTGGGGGGCATGACCACGAGCTACTTCTTCGGCCCCTACGACCGGCGCGGCGCCGACGACGCCAGGGCCGGTGCCTATGCCTCCACCGGCCTGCAGATCCGCACCGGCGCCGGTGAGGCGATCTGGCGCCCGGCCCGCAACCCGGAGACGCTGCAGGTCTCGTCCTTCGTCGACGAGAACCCGAAAGGGTTCGGCCTGATGCAGCGAGCGCGCCGCTACGGCGATTTCGAGGACGACGTCCAGCATTGGGAGTGGCGCCCGTCCCTCTGGCTCGAGCCGTTCGGCAATTGGGGGCCGGGCGCGGTGACGCTCCTGGAGATCCCGAGCGATTCCGAATTCAACGAGAACATCCTCGCCTATTGGCGGCCGAAGGCCAAGCTGGAGGCGGGCACCGAGCACGCCTTCAGCTATCGCCAGCACTGGTGCTGGCAGCCGCCCGAAGCTCCCCCCGTGGCCCTCGTCTCCGGCACCCGCAGCGGCAAGGCGAAGGGAGAGGGCAACCGCCGGCTCTTCCTGGTGGATTTCACCGGAGACATCCTGTTCGCCGATCCGGACCTGCAGCCGACCCTCCTGACCTCGCCCGGCACGGTGGCGCCCCCGACGCTCTATCGCTATCCCGATCGCAAGACCGTGCGGGTCTCCTTCGAGCTCGATACGGGTGGCGAGAAGGCCTGCGAACTGCGCCTCCTGCTCAAGCGCGGCGATGCCCCCGTCACCGAAACCTGGCTCTACCGGTGGACACCCTGAACACGCACGCGCTTCCCCCCGCCGCCCCGGCCGCCTTTCGGCCGGCGATGCCGCCCGAATCGTCGCTGCCCATGCCGGTGCAGGACCTCGACCGCTGGGACGCGGCCTCGGGCCACCGGCCTGCCCAGCCCTTGCCGCGGCCGTGGCTCGCCCGCGCCCTCGTCTTCGGCGGCGCGGCGCTGCTGACCGCCTACGGCGCCCTGGAGATGTATGAGGTCGTCGCGGTATCGGGCGGGACGACGGCGCTGCAATATGTGCTGCTCGTGCTCTTCACCCTGAACTTCTCCTGGATCGCCCTCTCCTTCATGAGCGCGATCCTCGGCTTTCTCACGCTCCTGCGCCGCCGGAATGCGCCGCTTCCGCCGACACGGCTCTCGACCCGCACCGCCATCGTGATGCCGGTCTACAACGAGGCCACTGCCCGCACCTTCGCCGCCGTCGAGGCGATGAGGGCGGAGATCGACGCCACGGGCCTCGGCGACGCGTTCGACTATTTCGTCCTGTCGGATTCGACGGTCGGCGACGCCTGGATCGCCGAGGAGCGCGCGTTCCTGGACCTGCGCGCGCGCTGGGGCGAGGATGCGCGGCTCTACTACCGGCACCGGGCGAAGAACCATCACCGCAAGGCCGGCAATATCGGCGACTTCGTCTCGCGCTGGGGCGGGGCCTACGACCACATGCTGGTGCTCGACGCCGACAGCCTGATGACCGGTCCTTGCGTGGTCCAACTCGCCGCCGCCATGGAGGCCGATCCCGATTCCGGCATCATCCAGTCGCTCCCGCTCATCATCAACCGCAACACCCTGTTCGCCCGCGTCCAGCAATTCGCGGCGCGCATCTACGGTCCGGTCATCGCCACCGGGCTCTCGGTCTGGTCGGGCCGCGACGGCAATTACTGGGGCCACAACGCCATCATCCGCACCCGCGCCTTCGCGGAAGCCTGCGGCCTGCCCGACCTCAAGGGCAAACCGCCTTTCGGCGGTCACGTCCTGTCGCACGATTTCGTCGAGGCCGCGCTGATCCGGCGGGCGGGCTGGAGCGTGACCATGCTGCCGGCCCTGCCCGGCTCCTACGAGGAGAGCCCGCCCTCGCTCATCGACGTCGCGGTGCGCGACCGGCGCTGGGCGCAGGGCAACCTGCAGCACAGCCGCATCATCGGGACGGCGGGTCTCGCCATGGCCTCGCGGCAGCATTTCGCCACCGGCATCGCCGGCTACGTCGCCTCCCCGCTCTGGCTCGGCCAGCTCGTGGTCGGTATCGCGCTGGTGCTCCAGACCGCCTATGTGCGGCCGGAATACTTCACCTCCGAATTCGGGCTCTACCCGGTCTGGCCGCGCTTCGATCCGGTTCGCGCGCTCCAGCTGTTCGGGCTCACCATGGGCATCCTGCTGGCGCCGAAGCTGCTGGGGCTGATCCTGGCCCTCATCGACGGGCCGGTGCGCCGGGCCTCGGGCGGTGCCATCCGCCTCGTCCTGTCGAGCCTGATCGAGACGATCCTCTCCGCGCTGATCGCGCCCATCGCCATGCTGATCCAATCCGGCTCGGTGTTCGAGATCCTGGTCGGGCGCGATACCGGCTGGAACCCGCAACGGCGCGACGACGGCTCGATCCCGCTGCGCGACATCGTTCGCCGCCACCGCTGGCACATGGTGCTGGGGCTGGTGACCGGCATCGCCGCCTTCGCCATCGCCACCTCGCTGTTCCTGTGGATGTCGCCCACGATCCTCGGTCTCGTCCTCGCCATCCCGATCTCCTGGGCGAGCGGCCAGCTCAGCTGGGGCCTCGCCCTCAAGCGCCTCGGGCTGCTGATGACCCCGGAGGAGCGCGACCCACCCTCCATCGCCGTGAGCGCCGGGGCGCTGGCCGCCCGCAACGCCGAAGGCGGTCTCGACGAGGACGACGCGATCCGCTCCCTCCATGCCGATGCGAGGTTCGCAGAAGCGCATGCCCTGATGCTGCCCGAGATGCCGCAGCGCCCCCGCGGCACCATCGATACCGACCGTGCCCTCGCCCAGGCCAAGGTGGTGGAAGCCGAGACCATCGCCGAGGCCGCCGCCTGGCTCAGCCCGAAGGAGCGCATGGCCCTCCTCCACGACCGCGCCCTGCTCGACCGGCTCTCCCGCCTCGCCCCTGCGTGAGGCCACAGGGTCGGTGCGATGCATCGGACGGGGGCAGTCCAGTTTTCCGGCGCTTCCTGCCGCGGATATCGTCGCCAGATGGGCCGACGGCGTACGCTCTCGCTGAACTTAACCCGACGCCGGTTGTTGCGTGACCACCCGCATTCGACTGGATGGCCTCATGGCACGCACGACCTTCACCCTTTCCGCCTTGCTGGGACTGGTCCTGGCGGGCCCGGCCCTTGCCGAGCCGCTCGCTCCGACCGGAGGCGCGGGCAATACCGGCGTGATGACGCCCGCCATGGAGCCCGGTCCGGTCCCTCGGCCGAACGAGTCCGCCCAGCGGCCCGCTGAAGCCATTCCCGGCAATCCCAGCCCTGCTTCCGTTCCCGGCAGCACACCCGATGTGAATATCGGCGGCACGCCGACCGGCAGCCCGCCGGGCACGGGCGGCACGGCCGGCGGCCCCTCTCTCGGAGGCCGGTAAGTCGAGGCCGGACGGGGCTCGCGAACCACGTCTCCACAACCGGCTGCCCCGCAGAACGGCAGGCGCCCACCTCGTTGCGTACCTGGCCATCCACGACCTGGAGCGCCGCCACCCTGCCCCGTTCTCTCCTCTCATCAAATGTCGGGAAGGCGCGAGGATGCGGTGCCGGCGGTTGACGCTGCCATGCGCGCCGCCATAGACAAGGCGGCCGGATGATTGGGTAGCAATCCGGTAGCAATGGACGAAAAGTCCAAGTATCGGCAAAGGCAAAATATCTAGCTTTTGCAACGGCTTGGAAGGGTGGCCGAGTGGTTTAAGGCAGCGGTCTTGAAAACCGCCGTGGGGGCAACTCCACCGTGGGTTCGAATCCCACCCCTTCCGCCAGCCTTCGTGCCGCCTGGACGACGCGGTCGAGCCGGAGCGACGTCGGCAGCGGAGCTCCGTGCCGGTCTGTCAGATGCTCCGAGCGGGGACGTGCGGTGCTTACTCCGCCGGCACGCCCTCGACGCTCCTTCTCTCTTCGGGCGCATGTTGACGGGCCTCGTAGGCATCCCGGTAGCCGCGCGCGATGGCGCGGACGCCGCGGCCGATATCGTCGTAGACATCGTCGGGCAGGTTGGCGAGGGAGACGCGCAACGACCAGTTCGGTGCCTCGAAGCCGCCGCCGTTGAGCAGCACGATCCCGTGGACCTCGGCCAGGCGGAAGGCGAGGTCGAGGGGGTGGACGTTGCGCTTCAGGTGTTCGACGGCCTCGTCACCGATGTTCTTCCGCGCCCAGAACTCGAAATCGATCAGGCCGTAATACGCATCGAAGTTCGGATTTGGCGTGAGCGTGAGGCCCAGGCCCTCGATCAGCGCCCGTGCGCGCCGATCGACGATCTCCCGGCAGGCGGCTTGGTACCGTTTCTTCTCATCCATCAGTTCGGCCAGCGAGAAGAGGCTCATCATCACCTGCTGCGGCAGCGACAAGCCAGCGGTGTGGTTGAGCGCGACGTCGCGGCTGTCGGCGACGATGCGATCGATGAATCTGAGTTGTCGCGGCTCGAGCGTCAGCGCGCCGTAGCGCCTGTCGAGGGCGGCCGTCTCGGCCGCCGGCAGTTCTGCGATCTTCTTGTCGAAGATGTTGTTCTCGTGAACGGCGATGACGCCGAGACGCCATCCGGTGCAGCCGAAGTATTTCGAATATGAATAGACGCCGATCGTGTTCTGCGGCAGCTCGGCCATCAAGGACTGGAAATCATCCACGAACGTCCCGTAGACATCGTCGGTGAGGATCATCAGGTCGGGGCGCTTGGTCTTCACGAGTTTGGCGATCTTCGCCGTCGTCTCCTTGCTGAGAGCCATCCCGGTCGGATTACCCGGATTGACGACGAAGAAGGCCTTCACCTTCGGATCGAGCAACTTGTCGATCTCCTCGTCGGTGAACTGAAACTTGTTCTCCTGCGGCGCCTTGATGTGCACGACGTTCAGGGCGTAATCCTCGAGATGCGTCATCTCCAGGTACGGCGTGAAGATCGGGGTGCCCAGCGCGATCGTATCGCCGGGATGCAGCAGGCGATTGGCCTTGAGCGACTTGAACAGGTAGCACATCGCCGCGGTGCCACCCTCGACCGCGTAGAGGTCGAACTTGCCGGCGATCGCCTTATGTCCGCACATCGCCCACATCAGGTACTCGTGCGCGATCGTCTCGTTGTGGACGAGCATACGGTCCGGCACCGGGTAATTGTCGCCGATGATCGAATCGACGAGCTCGTGCACGAACGCGTCCGGCTCGAAGCCGAAGGCCTTCACCGCATAGGGCACCATGGCGGACAGGAAGGGCGCGCCCGGCATGTCGCCGTGCTCCGCGAGCCAGGCCTCGAAACGGTTGGCGATGCCGGGGGCTTGGGGCATCCCGCCGAGACCGGCCGGGTGGCTCATCACGCGCCGGCTCTCGCCGACGCTGAACTGACCGAGCAGGAAGAAGCCTTCGCGAGCCGTGGTGGCGATCCAGTTCGGATTGCCGCGACCGGCGTTCAGAAAGGCCGATTGGGTTCGCTTCGACGTCGCCTTGGCAAGCTTGATGAGCTCGTCCTTGATCTCGAATGGACTGAGAGCTTCAAAGTCCTTGAGATGAAAATGATCGTCCATGGAAGTACTCCTGCGATTTTGCGATCACTTATAAAGAAGCACAACGACCATCCCGTAGATGGTCAACACAGTATTGCCGACCGCGTAAGGCATGCCATAGCCGAGCGCCGGAATTTTGCTCTTCGCCGCTTCCTGGATCATGCCCAGGGCCGCCGTCGTGGTTCGGGCGCCGGCACAGGCTCCGAAGAGGATGGCTGGATGAAACTTGAAGACGTACCGGCCGATATAGACGGCCAGGATCATCGGGACCGAGGTCGCGATGGCCCCCCATAGGAACAGGCTCAGGCCGACGGACTTCACGCCGGCGACGAAGCCCGGCCCGGCCGTGATGCCGACGACGGCGATGAACACATTCAGGCCGAGCGTGTTCATGAGCCACAGGGCAGGCCCCGGAATGCGGCCGAAGACGGGTCGGATCGTCCGAAGCCAACCCAGAAACAGCCCCGCCAGCAGCGCACCGCCCGTCGTCGACAGGCTGATCGGAATGCCCCCGACCTTGTAGCTCAAGGCTCCGACGAAGCCGCCGAGCACGATGCCGGCGCCGAGGAAGGCGACGTCGGTGGCCTCGACCGGCCGGTCCGCGTAGCCGAGATGCTGGATCGCCAGTTCCATGTGGCGGCGGCCGCCGACGAGGGTGAGGATATCGCCGCGCAGGACATGCGTCCCCGGCAGGACCGGGATCTCGACCATGTTGCGGGTGATCTTGCGCAGGTAGACGCCGCGCGCCCATTCGGACTCGGACAGCTCCCGGAGGGTCAGGCCCCCCACCTTCCGGTTGGTCACGAAGACGTCGATGACTTCCGCCGGTACGTCGAGCAGCTCGCGATCCTGGACCTCTTCGAGCATCGGGCCGATCGCCTCGACGATATGCTCCCGGCGCCCCGAGATCGCGACGATGTCGCCGGGCTGCAGCACGGTGCCGGCATCCGCGTCGATGATCTCCGCCCCGCGTCGCAGGCGCTCGACGAAGACGCGGAGGCCGGGCCAGAGCTGCTTGACCGGCTGCCCGACGATGCCGCGGTCGTTGCCGATGCGGTAGGCGCGCAACTCGATCTGGCGGTAGGCGGAGGTGAGGCCCGCGTCCGGACTCCCGCCGCCGCCCATCTGAGCTTCGTAGTCCCTGCAGGCCTCGGCGAGATCGACGCCGATCAGCTTCGGGCCGAGCTGAGCCAGGATGATCGCCGAACCGATGGTGCCGAAGATGTAGGTGACGGCATAGCCGATCGGAATCTGATCGTTGTAGGTCTTGATCTGCTCGGGCGTGAAATCGAGCCGCGAGATCTGGTCGGAGGCGACGCCGATCGATGCCGATATCGTCTGCGATCCCGCGTAGAGCCCGGCCGCGTATCCGAGATCGAGCCCCGCGATGCGGGCGCAGAGAAGCGGAACGATCAGACACAGAGCGAGAACGACGAGGGAGAAGGCGATCTGCTTCGGGCCCTCCTTGGTCAATCCGCTCATGAATTGCGGGCCGACGCCGTAGCCGATGGCGAAGATGAACAGGATGAAGAAGGCCGCCTTGACGTTCGGCGAAATCGTGATGCCGAGCTGGCCAATGACCACTGCAGCCAGAAGGGTCGCCGTGACGTTTCCCAGACTGAAGCCGGCGATCTTTCGCGATCCTATTGAAAAACCGATGGCCAGTGACAGAAAAATCGCCAGTTCCGGGTAGTTTCGCAATGTTCCCACGAACCAATCGCTCATGACCGAACTCCCGTACAAGTACACAGGGGGCCTTATCGATCTGCGCTGTTCTCTCCCCTCGACCGGATCGAACGCGCCATCGTGTCGTTGAAACCGGGTCGTCAGTATGGGTGGTCAGCGAAACGGTACGCGCCGGGTCGATACCAGCCGGTGCCTGCCGGCACGGGAGCCCCGACGACCGAATCGGGGCCATGGGGGTCGAAAGGCAGAACCGCAGCGCCGGCGGCGATGAAAGCCGCCAGTGCCCGCAGGTCGTCCGGTTGGTTCCGGTCGCGAGACAGGAAGGCCATCTCCCGCTGGAGCCGAAGGTTGCAGGCCCGAGCGGGCAGACCACCGTTCGGCACGCAGGCGTCGTGCCGGGCGCAGGCGGCATCGACGGCATCGATCGGGGGCAGCGGCGCGTCGTTGCCCAGGCCGCAATAATGGCCGTGGAGGAGCACCGCCGGCTGGCGTGCCGTTCCGCCGGTTTGGGCGAGCGCGAATGACGGCAGACACACGGCGAGAAGGACCGAAGAACCCATCCTGAGGATCATGGCGCTCGACCTCCCCACCCGTGGATGCCGGCCTCGTCGAGAGGCGGTCGCTCGCGCCTTCAGCGGCTCGAACGTGTCTAACAAATGCGCCGGTCCGTCCTCACCGGAGCGCCGGAATTCCCCTCAGTAAGGGCGGCAGACGCCGGAATACGGGTCGTACTGAGCATAGGGCCCGCAACCGCGATAGGACGAGCCGTAATAGCCCGCGGCGGCGGCTGCGCCGACCCCGGCCGCAGCCAAGCCATAGCCGCGATATCCATAGCCGCGATATCCGTATCGCCCGTAGCCGTGGCCGTATCGTCCGACCCGGCCGTAGCCTCCGCGATAGCCGCCGACCCGGCCGCCATGGAAGCCGCCGCCCCGGATCCCCCCTCCGTGGAAGCCGCCGCCGCCCCTGAACCCTCCGCCACCCCCGCGGAAGCCGCGCGCATCGGCCACGACGCTCGTGATGAGCAAGGCGGCGAAGGCCACGGATGCAATAAGCAGAGTTTTCATGAGTGTATCTCCTGGGTGGAGGGCCTCGGGCACAAGCGGGACGGCAATCGTCGGTGCGCCTGCTCACTCGAATCGTCTAGCCGGTCTGACTTATAATCACGAATTCAAATCTATGCTTGATCGAACGGGACAAACGTCGAATTCTGGCAGGTCGGAGATGGCACAATCAGCAATATTTGGCCCGATCACCTGAATCCGCAGCCTCGCGGCATGACCAAAGCGTCGGAGCAGCTGCGCCGGTCGACGCCTGCCCGATCGGATTGCGATCGGTCACGATTCACTGTGTTCGTACATCGCTCACGATTCACTGTGTTCGTACAGATGACGGTACCGCCCACTTCGTCGCGCCACTTGATCGAACAGGACACGCGACGAGTCCGATCGCGATTTTTTCAAACAATCGCGTCTGGCACCACAATGTACGGCACCCGCCATAGATCGTCATTGCCGTAAGACGCGTGACCTAGGGTTGATTCATGTAGAAACGGACGGTCTGACAGGGATTTTGAATGTCCGATCTAGAACGCGTTCAAATGGTGGGATGTAAATTAAAGAATACGCATAAAATTGTCAGTTGATTTTGACTTTTACTGAGAAAATTCACTTTTGTATACGTCAATCTCATCGGTAGTCCGGGAGTTGTAATTGTGTAGCTTGACCGACGCACGGTATGGTCGCTGCGTTTGGGGGGTGATGGTCTCCATGTCCACTTCCACGTCCACTTCCGCTGCATCGCGTATGGGCACAGTGTCGGGTTGGTCGAATGCGACCGACATCCCGAACGTCCCCGAGACACCGCCCCCCGTCGGCCTGACCCGTCCCGGCGTGGCGCAGGCGGTCTACATCACCCTCGTCGAACTCGGTGCTAATCCGGATGACCTCATTGCCGAGATCGGGCTCGATCCGCGGCTCTTCGACGGCGGCGGAACCCGCGTTCCCTACGCCTCCCTCGGCCGCCTGATCGCCCTCGGGGCCGACCGCACGGGCTGCCCGCATCTCGGACTTCTCGTCGGACAGCGCGCCACCCTGGCCTCGCTCGGCCTGCTCGGCCTGCTGATGGGCCACTCGGCGACGATCGGCGACGCCTTGCGGGCTCTCGAAGCCCATTCCGGCGTGCAGAATTGGGGCGCGGTGGTCGGGCTCGGCATCGACAGCCATGTCGCCGTCTTCAGCTACTGCCCTTATGGGCCGGACGCCCAGGGCGCGGCCCTCCATTCCGAGAGGGCTCTCGCCACGACGACCAGCGTCCTTCGGGCTTTGTGCGGCTCCAACTGGGCTCTGTTGGAGGTGTTGCTGCCGCGCTCGGCGCCTCACAACGCGGCCCCCTTCGGCGATTTCTTCCGAGCACCCGTCCGGTTCGACCAGGAGATGGCCGCCCTGGTGTTTCCGGCCAAACTGCTGGAACAGCGCATCGAGGGGGCAAATCCGGCCGTCCGATTGCGAGCGGAGGGGCGTATCCGCCGGCTCGAGGCGGAGCATTCGTCCAATCTGACGGATGACCTCCGTCAGTATCTCCGGGTTCAGGTGACGCGGCAGCGCTGCAAGGCGGAGCGGGTCGCGCGCTTGCGGCTGGTCAATCGACGGACCTTGAGCCGTCGTCTGAAAGCCGAGGGAACGACGTTCAAGGAGCTCGCCAACGAGGCGCAATTCCAATTGGCCATGCAGCTCCTGACCGACACCAACATGAACATGACGCAGATCTCGGCGGTCCTCGACTTCTCCGAGCCGGCCGCCTTCAGCCACGCTTTCCGGCGCTGGTCGGGCATGACGCCGAGCGCCTGGCGCTCGGCGAACCACCCGGCGGAGAAACGTGGTCGGCCGCAGGCCAACGCGTCCGTCCCGGATGAGACACGTCAACCGTTCCGGTAGAATGGGTGGAGGAAGCAGCGATGACAGCGCCAGGTTTCGTTGCCGCCGCAGCGCTCGGGCTGAGCCTCGCGGCCTCGGCCGGAGTGCCGGCCACGCAGGCGGCGGGGGCCGGTCCCTCCGGCTACCAGGGCACCTGGGTGCTGGACGGGCGCGACTGCGCGGACGTCTTCTCATCCTCGGGGAAAGGGGCCTCCTACAAGAAGCCCGTCGACATCTTCGCACCTGCCTTCATCATTTCCGGCACGCGTCTGAGAACACCGATGGCGACGTGCAGGATCGTGTCGGTTCGACCGACCGGGGACCGTCAGCGTCTCGTCCTCGATTGTGCGAACGCCGTGGCGGCCCAGGAGGTCAGGGTTTACATGAAGCCGCAGGCGAACGGCTTTCTGACACGCTACTACAATGAGCAGGACCCGACCGGGACCGGCTACCGTCGCTGCTCGCCATGAGCCGCGGCGGAGCGGCAGACGCGCCTACGGAAGGTGCGGACCATCGGGACTGAGTGCGGTCTCGTCGTCCGTCATCGATCGTCCTTTCTCCGTGCCTCGCGCGACCGGATGGCCTCACTCGGCCGGAAGGTGCCCCGCCGTGCCGGCCGGCTCCGCCGCCGATGCGTCGGTCCGCCCCTTCTTGCCTCCCATGAGGCTCCAGGCCCGCTCTCGCAGGCTCTGGAACAGCACGTAGAGGGGCGGGATCACGAAGATGCCGATGAAGGACGCGGCGATCATGCCGCCGAAGACCGGGGTTCCGACGTTGCGCCGGGCCAGCTGCGAGGCGCCGGTGGCGATTACGAGGGGCAGCAAGCCGAGGATGAAGGCGAAGGAGGTCATCATCACCGGCCGGAAGCGCAGGCGGGCGCCTTCGGTGGCCGCTTCCCGCAGGGGAACGCCCTTGTCGCGCTTCTCCTTGGCGAACTCGACGATGAGGATGCCGTTCTTGGCCGCCAGACCGATGAGCACGATCATGCCGATCTGCGCGTAGAGATCGAGGGTGAGCTTGCCGTATGCCATGGCGGCGTAGGCGCCGACGATTCCCACGGTCACCGACAGCAGTACCGGAACGGGGATGGTCCAGCTCTCGTAGAGCCCGACCAGGAACAGGAAGGCGAACAGGACCGCGAAGGCGAGGATGATCGCCGTCTTGCCCTCGGCCCGCTTCTCCTGGAAGGCCGTGTCGGTCCATTCGCCGCCGAAGCCCGCCGGCAGGGTCCGGGCGGCGACGCCTTCCATGGCGGCGAGGGCCTGGCCCGACGAGATGCCCGGCGCGGGCGAGCCCTGGATCGTGACGGCGCGTAGGTTGTTGTAGCGGATCAGCGAGGGTGGCCCCACCACGATCCGGACCTCCGCGAGGGAGCGCAGCGGCACCATCTGGCCGTCCTTGTTGCGCACATTGATCCGGTAGATGTCGTCGATCCTGGTCCGGTCGGCCGCCTCCGCCTGGACCTGCACCTGCCAGGTGCGCCCGAACAGGTTGATGTCGTTGACGTAGAAGCCGCCGAGCGAAGCCTGGAGCGCCTGGAACACGGCGCTCAGGGACACGCCGAGGACCTGCACCTTGTCGCGATCGATATCGAGGTAGACCGACGGGTTCGTCGCCGAGAAGGTGCTGAACACGCGGTTCAGCTGCGGTTCCTGGTTCGCCGCCACGACGAGGCCGCGCAGGACCTGGGCGAGCTCCTTGGGATCGCCGCCGCGCAGGTCCTGCAGGACGTAGCTGAAGCCGCCGCCGGTACCGAGGCCGATGATGGGCGGGGGCGCGAGCGGGACGACGGTCCCGCCGGGGACCTCCCGGAACCGCTGGCCGAGCCGCGCGATCAGGGCCGTCGCCCCGTCCGCGGCCGCCTTCCGCTCCTCGAACGGCTTGAGGGTCACCACCAGGAAGGCCGCGTTGCCCTGCGAGTAATTGTCGATGAAGTTGAGGCCGATCACCGACGTGGTGTCGGCGACCGCGTGCTCCTCGCGCAGGATGGCCTCGGCGCGGGCCACGACTTCGGAGGTGCGCCCGACCGATGCGCCTTCCGGCAATTGCACGACCACGAAGAAGGCGCCCTGGTCGTCCTCGGGCAGGAAGCCGGTCGGGGTGATCTTCGCGAACTCGACCGTGCCGTAGGCCGCCGCACCGGCGAGGACGAGACCGAGGAGCGAGACGCGCACGATGCGGGCGACCGTGGCACCGTAGCCGTCGCGGACACGGTCGATGGAGCGCATCACGAAGCCCATGATGCCCCGGCGCGGCCCGTGATGGGGCCGCAGCAGCACGCCGCACAGGGCCGGCGACAGGGTCAGCGCGTTGATCGCCGAGATGAACATCGAGACCGCCACCGTCACGGCGAATTGGCGGAAGAGCTCGCCCGAGATGCCGGGCACGAAGGCGACCGGCACGAAGACCGAGAGCAGGACCAGCGTGATGGCGATGATCGGCGCCGTGATCTCGGCCATCGCCTGCTTCGTCGCGTCCCGGGGCGACAGGTCCGGGTGCTCCTCCATCACGCGCTCGACGTTCTCGACGACTACGATGGCGTCGTCGACCACGATGCCGATGGCCAGGACCAGGGCGAGCAGCGAGACGGAATTCGCCGAGTAGCCGACGGCCTTGAGCACGATGAAGGTGCCGATCAGGCTGACCGGCACGGCGAGCGTCGGGATCAGCGTGGCGCGCAGGCTGCCGAGGAACAGGAACACCACGATGACGACGAGCACGAAGGCCTCGATCAGCGTCTTCTGGACCTCGTGGACCGTCTCGGTGATGAAGGCGGTCGGATCGTAGGTCACCTTCCAGGCAAGGCCCTCGGGGAAGGTCTTCGCCAATTCTCCGACCCGCTTCTCGACTTCCTTCAGGGTCGAGAGGGCGTTGGCGCCGGGCGATTGGTAGATCGCGATGACGGTGGCCGGGCTGCCGTTCAGCCGCGTCTCGCGGTCGAGGCTGGCCGCGCCGAGATCGATCCGGGCGACCTCGCCGAGGCGCAGCACCGAACCGTCGGGGTTCGTGCGCAGGACGATGTTGCGGAACTGCTCTGCCGAGGTCAGCCGGCCCTGCGTCTGGATGCTGAGCTGGAGCTGCTGCTCGTCCGAGATCGGGCGGGCGCCGATCCGCCCCACCGGGGCCTGGACGTTCTGCGCCTGGATCGCCCCGATGACGTCGCCCGTGGTCAGGTTGAGGCCCGTCAGCTGGTCGGTCCGCACCCAGGCCCGCATCGCGTAATCCTGCGGACCCCACAGGGTCGCGTCGCCGACGCCGGGCGTGCTCTTGACCCGGTCGAGCAGGTTGATCGTCACGTAGTTCGAGATGAACAGCGGGTCCTGCGTCGCCGTCGGCGAGTAGACCGCCAGCACGCCGAGCAGGGCCGAAGACTTCTTCTTGACCGTGACGCCCTGCTTGCGGACATCTTCCGGCAGCTTGGCGAGCGCGATCTGGACGCGGTTGTTGACGTTGACCGCGTTGATGTCGGGATCGGTCCCGAGCTCGAACGAGCCGGTGAGCGTGTAGCTGCCGTCGTTGCCGCTGACGCTCTTCATGTAGATCATCTTGTCGACGCCCACGACCTGCGACTCGATGGGTTGGGCGACGGTGGATTCCACCACGTCGGCGGAGGCGCCGGGATACATCGTCGTCACCGAGACCTGCGGCGGCACGATGTCGGGATACTGCGCCACCGGGATGGTCAGCAGCGCCAGCCCGCCCGCGATCGAGATGACGATGGCGATCACCACCGCGAGCCGCGGTCGGTCGACGAAGATGGCGGAGAACATGGGCTCAGATCCTGCTGGCCGATTGGCTGACCGGGGTCGCCTGAACGAGGATCCCGGGCCGCACCCGCTGCAGGCCATCGACGATGACGAGCTCGCCGCCCGAGAGGCCCTCCGCGATGACGGCGTCCGGGCCGCTGCCGCCGGGGGCCGGCTTGACGCGTCGCGTCGCGGCCCGGCCGTCCTCGACGATGAACACGTAGACGCCGCCCTGATCGGCGATGAGGGCCGATTGCGGCACGACGACCTTCTGCTCCGGCTGCCCGGCCTGGAGGTCGACACGCACGAGCTGACCGTCGCGAAGCGCGTCCGTCGGGTTCGGCATCGTGGCCCGCACGATCACCGTGTCGGTGGATCGGTCGACGCTGACATTGACGAAGTCGATCCGCCCGACCTCGCCATAGGCGGTGCCGTCCGAGAAGCGGATCCGGACCGCGATCTTGCTGCGGTCGGGGCGCTCTCCACCCTTCTCGTAGCGCAGGAATTCGCGCTGGCTCACCGGGAAGGTGAGGTACATCGGGTCCTGGCTGACGATGGAGGTCAGGACGCCGCTGTCGGGGCCGACCACGTTGCCCTTCGTCACGCTGGTCCGGCCGATCCGGCCGGCGATGGGAGCGAAGATCTGCGTGTAGCCGAAGTTGATGCGCGCGGTCTGGAGGTTCGCCTCGTCACCCGTGACGGCACCCTTCGCCTGATCCAGGGCGGCGCGGGCCTGATCGCGGGCGACCACGGTCCCCGAGTTCCGATCGAGTAGCTCCTGAGCCCGCTGCAGCTGGATGGCCGCCAGGGTGTAGGCGGCCTTGGTGCGTTCGAGGGCGCCCTCGGCCTGCTTGACCGCCGCCTCGAACAGGTCGGGCTCGATCTGATAGAGCGGCGCCCCCTCCTTGATCGCCGCGCCCTCCTTGAACAGGACGGCGTCGAGGAAGCCGGTGATGCGAGCGCGGATCTCGACCCGCCCCACCGCTTCGATGCGGCCGACGAAATCGAGCGTCTGGTCGATGGCCTTGCGCTCGGCCGTCACCGTTCCGACCGGGACCGCCGCGGGCGCGGCCGGCTGCTGCGCTCGGGCGGGCAGGCTGAGCCCGACGAGGAGAGGCAGGACACACAATCGGGGGAAAAGGCGGAACATGCTCGTTCCTGTCTTCGGCACGGTCACCGAAAGCGGGCACCGTCGCCTCGTTCTCGCAGCTTCGGCGCAGGCGGGCTTGATCGGACGGGACGGAAACGGCCCGATACCAGACCTCGATGAGCGTGGATCATCGCGGTCGGACCGCGCGACGGCGCGGCGGCTTTCGTCCGCCGGACCTCGGTGGGACTCGCCGAGACTTGGTATGCGATCGACATCCGGGCCGTTGCGGCGATGGGGTCAAGGATCGTTGCTGGCCCGCGTATTCGGTCGGGCCGCTTCAGGCTCGCCCCTGAACAGGAGCGTGTGCAAGTATTCACGCCCGATCGCCCGGCCGAGCTCCCGAAACGTGAAATACGGGATCAGGGCGACGGCCATGATCGCCCAGGCCGAAGCGAGACCGCGAAATCCGCCTCCGCCGATGGCCGGCACGCTGTCGGCCAGCGATGTTCCGCGCCAGAGTGCGAGCCCCATCTCCTCGAGCAGGTAGGCGCTCACGAGGATGGCCGCGAAGGCGCAGGATCGAGCGAGGATCGGATAGAGCAGCGGCCGTCCCTGGAAATGGGGGCGGACATCGAGGCTCTCGGCCACGAGCATGATCTTCGCCAGGATCCAGGCGTTGATGAAGGCGAGGCCGTAGAACCCGTAGCTCAGGCCATGACGCGACAGGACCATGTGCTCATGAAGGATGAGGATACCGAAGACCACCAGGAGGTACAGGAAGATGCCGAGGATCCTCCTGGCCTCCTCGATCATGCGGCGGCCGACCCGCTGCTTGCGGCTGCCTGCCTGGGTAGCCACCATGGTCTGGGCGGGAGCCGGGAGAGACGGGGATGGCGGTCGCGGATCGCTCATGGAGATTACCCGCCGCTGGATCTCCGACACGTGATATCGGACGCCGACGTGACGCGATCAGTTTAGCATGGCGGGCGTCGATGTCGTAAGACTGGTCCCGCCGCCTCTCGACGGCGTATCAACTTACCCGAGATCCGGACTTCACTGTGCGGGATGCCGATCGAGACTGGCCAATTCACCTTGCTCGGCCCGATCGACGTCAAGGCACCCCCATCGGACCCGTCTCGATGAAGTGACGCGACCTGATGAGTGTCCGACGGTCATGCCGGTTCGCAGGCCGGCACTACCCATCGTGACATGCCCGACGCTGCCGCGGCGAGGTCCGGCGCCTCCGTCTCGATGGACGGACTCGGTCCCTGTGACCGGACGCCCAGCGGGCCGGCATCGAGCTTCGCGATCAGCGCTGCCATGTTCTCCGGCAGATCGGTTTCGCGATCGAGGCCGAAGGCGAGGTCGAGGGCGGGCATCGTGCTCCGCAGGACCGCTCGGGACGCCGAGGCAGCCACATCACGCTCTTGCGATTCCGTGAGGGTGGCCCGCAGGATGATCGTGCCGAGGACCGTTGTCGGTAGAGCGAGCATGGCTTCCACGGGGGTGCGCGACGCGCCCTGCCGCGAGGTCGCCGACTCCGATGGTGGCGGCCCGTCTCGCAAGGCCGCTCAAGCTAGGCCGTGGAGGTTGAACCGGACCTGAAGGACGGTGGTCGGCATCCCCGCATTGCCGCCCAAAAGTGGCGAAGTCCGCTCGATCCATCCGGGGCCGACCCACGATCGTGAGGCCCGGCCCTCGTCGAAGCGTTGGGCCATCGGCCGTGATGAGTCAGGGGAGGCAGAGTCGCCCGCGCGCGGCGAAGAATGACGGAATAGTCCATGATCGTGCCGTCACATGCTTGACGGCCTGGAACGGCCAGCGGCGACGGGATCAGATGTAGTGCCGGAACACGACCTGGCTCTGGAGATCCTGCGCCTTGCCGCGCTCGCATCCTTCTGCGGCGGTGCGGCCCGCCATCACGGATGCGGGCAAGACCATTGAGACGAGGGCGAGCAGCCAGCGGAAGGGGCGTGCAGCTGTCATATCAGGCTCCTGGGCTCGGGTGGGATCAGGTGGTCACCGTGTCATCGTGCGCAGATATTGCCTGAATGTTTCATGGCTGAGCTTGGTCCGTCTCGCTGTGCTCGGACGCACATCGGCGCCCCGGCCCGACGCGAACGGGAGCTCGCTCAACCCGCGAGAGCATCGGTTCCCGGTGCGAGGCTCAAGCCTGGAGGCAGGTCCGCCTTGCAGGCAGGTCTGAAACGGAAAAAGCCGCCCGAAGGCGGCTCATCCCGGAGATCGTGATCTCGTCGCGTCTGGAGGAAGCTTGGAAGCTTCCGATCCACTTAATTGAAGGTGTCGATCTCAGCCGACTCGTAGCTGGTGACTTCCATGCCGACACACACTTCCAGAACAACCGGTGCAGTCCAAGCCATGATGTTTCTCCTGCGTTGCAAGTCTTCCTGAGAAGACATCTCAGATGCGCGGCACGACCGCGCTTGAGAGATACCTATTGCCCAGGACGCGCCAAAGCAAGGAAATATCTTGCAGGATTCCCTTAGTTTTCTCTCATGGAACGCTGCCCGGAGCGACATGCGGACGGGGCGCTGCCGGTGCAGGCCATCATGTCCGGGCAGAGGCCGCAGCGTCGTCCACCTGCTCCGGGCTGGGGTTAAGGCCGGTATAGAGGACGAATTGCTCCAGCGCCTGCAGCACCACCACCTCATGGCCGGTGATGCGGCGCTTGCCCGCCTGCTCGGCCGCGCGCAGGAACGGCGTGGTCGATGGCAGCGCCACCACGTCGAAGGCGATGTCGCAGGCCGCGATCAGAGGGACGGGAAACGCGAGCGCGTCGGCGTCCGGGCCTTCCATCCCCAGCGGCGTCACGTTGATGAGAAGCGGGGCTGGGATGAGAAGCGGGGCTTGCGCCGCGCCGATCTCGGGGCGCCAGTCGTAGCCGTAGCGTGTCGCCAGCGCCCGGCCGGCCCCTTCGTTTCGGGCGATGAGGGTGCCCAGCGTGAAGCCGGCGTCGCGCAGGGCGGCGATCACGGCCTTGGCCATGCCGCCGGAGCCGCGCAGGAGAAACGGCGTTCGCGGATCGATGCCATGCTTCCGCAGCAGCAGGCGAATGGCGACATAATCGGTGTTGTGGCCGGTGAGGCGCCCGGCCTCGTTCACCACCGTGTTGACGCTGTCGATAGCCGCCGCCGAGGGTTCGAGGCCATCGAGAAGGGGAATCACCGCCTCCTTGAACGGCATCGAGACGGCGCAGCCACGGATGCCCAGCGCACGGATTCCGCCGATCGCGGCGGGCAGGTCTGTGGTGGTGAAGGCCTTGTAGACGTAATCGAGCCCCATGAGCTCGTAGAGCCGGTTGTGGAAGCGCGAACCGAAATGACCCGGGCGTCCCGAAAGGGACATGCACAGCGTGGTTTCGCGTCCGATCGGCGGCTTCATCGCAGTCTCCGGTTACCCGAAGGCGCGGCCCGTTCCGCGTTCCGGCACCGGAGCGATATCATGTCCCGTGGAGCGTGGCGCCGGTCAGACCTTGCGGGTGCGTCCGTCGTCCAGGATGGCCTCGGCATGGTACCAGCTCTCGCCGAAATCCATCCTGGGCAGTGCCATCGGCGGCGACAGGCGGGCTGCGAGATCCACCACGGCATCGCTCCCCTTGCGCGTGCCGTTCGAATAGGCACGCGGAGCGACTGCGTCCTTTCTGGGCACGAACGCAAAGATTTCGGCCGAATTCCGAGGTGAATTCATAGTCATAATTCTACGTCTCCAATGGCTGCTGGGCGTTCATGCACCCGACGTCACCTGATGATATGAGTGTCGTCTGATATTTGCACCGGATAAACGCAAGAAAAACAGTACATGCCGGTAATTCGAGCATGCCTGAATTTGTTTCACCTACCAGATCATGGTGCGCTGCCACAGCGACAATCATGAGCCCATCTTCGAAGTGGTGTTCCGCACCCCTGCTCGTGCCGCCGTCGCGCGGCGGTTCGGGGCCTGAGCATCCACGGGCAGCGCGCATCGCACTTAAGCGAGGAAGCCTCCACGCAACGGTCTTCGCGAGCGCGGATCGAATCTCGACCCTTCATGCCGGCGGTCTTCCGGAACCATCGCAGCGTCAATCTCTTGATCCGGCCTAGCAAGGACGCTTCGGAATCCGCATTTTAACTTGGATCAAGCTTCGCCGTTTGCGGATTGGTTCAAGATAATGACCAAAGTTTATCTTCGGTACGGCGGATTTCGTTTGTCCTATGCGTCACGGATTCATGCGAGGAGCAACGAACCATGGGCATTTTCACGAAGGACATCCAGACCCTCGACGACCTGTTCGTGCATACGCTGCAGGACATCTATTATGCCGAGAACCAGATCACCAAGGCCTTGCCGAAGATGATCGCCAAGGCGAGCGACCCCGAACTCAAGAGCGGGTTCGAGAAGCATCTGTCTGAGACCGAGGGTCAGATCACCCGTCTGGAGCAGGTGTTCCAGATGCATGGCCACACGCCGAAGGCGGTCACCTGCCCCGCCATCGACGGGATCATCAAGGAGACCAACGAGATCTCGGGCGAGATCGGCGACAAGACGGTGCTCGATGCCGCGCTCATCGCCTCCGCCCAGGCGGTCGAGCATTACGAGATCACGCGGTACGGCACGCTCGTAGCCTGGGCCAAGCAACTCGGCCGGGACGATTGCGCCGGCGTGCTCCAGCAGACCCTGGACGAGGAGCGTGCCACCGATGAGCGGCTGACCCGGATGGCCGAGAGCGGGATCAATCGCCGCGCGGCCTGAACAGGCCCGGCCGCCTGCCCTGACGGGTGGGCGGCCAAGTCGCGTCATCCCGGAATTCGGTGAGCCTGACCGATCGACGAGACTCGGTCTCGGATCCGTTCAGGCCGGGAAGAAGCGGTTGGCCGGGCGCGGCAGGCCGAGATGATCGCGCAGGGTCGTCCCCTCGTATTCGGTGCGGAACAGGCCCCGGCGCTGAAGTTCGGGCACCAGCGTGTCGACCACGTCGTCGAGTCCTTCGGGCACGAAGGGGAACATCACGTTGAACCCGTCGCAGGCGCGTGTTTCGAGCCATTCCTCCATCTGGTCCGCCACGTCGGCCGGCGTCCCCACCATGGTGAGCCCGCCATAGCCGCCGACCCGCTGGGCGAGTTCACGCACCGTCGCCCCGGTCTTGCGGGCATAGCCGAGGATCTGCGCCTGGGCGCTCTTGCTGGCATTGGTCTCGGGGATGTCGGGGAGCGGCGCGTCGAGGTCGAATCCGGAGGCATCGATTCCGAGCCGCACGGAGAGGTTGGCGATCCCGCTATCGGTGGGGACCAGGGCGTCGAGCCGCGCCTTCTTGGCCTCGGCCTCGCCCCGCGTCCCGCCGAGGACGACGAAGGCGCCGGGCAGGATCTTGAGATGGTCGGGGTCGCGGCCGGCGGCGGGCATCCTGCCCTTCACGTCGGCGTAGAAATCCTGCGCGGCGGCGAGTTTCGAGCCCGAGCCGAACACCACCTCGGCGGTCTCGGCGGCGATCTGGCGTCCGGCTTCCGACGCGCCGGCCTGCACGATCACCGGCCAGCCCTGAATCGGCCGGGCGATGTTGAGCGGCCCCTTCACCTTCAGGAACTCGCCGGCATGGTCGAGGACGTGGAGCTTGGCGGGATCGAAATACACGCCCTCCTCCACGTCGCGGATGAAGGCGTCGTCGGCCCAGGAATCCCACAGGCCGGTGACCACGTCGAAGAACTCGCGGGCGCGGGCGTAGCGGACCGCATGGTCGAGATGGGCGTCGCGGCCGAAATTCAGGGCCTCGTCCGGGTTGCCGGAGGTGACGAGGTTCCACCCGGCGCGACCGTTCGAGATGTGGTCGAGGGAGGCGAACTTCCGGGCCACATGGTAGGGCTCGTTGTAGGTGGTGGACGCCGTCGCCACGAGTCCGATCCGCTCGGTGACGGCGGCGAGCGCCGGCAGCAGCGTCATCGGGTCGAACGAGGTGACGGTGGCGCTGCGCTTCAGCGCGGCCATGGGCATGTTCATCACCGCCAGATGGTCGGCCATGAAGAACGCGTCGAATTTCGCCGCTTCCAGGCGCTGGGCGAAGCGCTTGAGGTGAGGAAAGCTGAAATTCGCGTCCGGATATCCGCCGGGATAGCGCCACCATGCGGTGTGGATGCCGATTGGCCGCATGAAGGCGCCGAGATGCAGGCGGCGAGGTTGGGTCAGGCGGGGCTATCTCCGTTCGGCACGTGAAAGCGCAGCGTTGGAATAGAGCAGCGGCGGGAGAAAAGGGTTTCGGATTTCGGACGGAACAACGATGGATGTCCTGCGTGGACCCCTCTTCACGCCCGGCGTTCGCGCCAGAACACGATGGCCCGGCAGGCCATGTCCCTCACCCGCCGGTCGAGGGCGGGATATCGGCGAAGGGTCGAGACCAGCTTCGCTCGCGCCGCGCCTTTCAGGCCACGCCAGCCGAGGGGGAGCGTGAGGTCCACCAGCGCCAGGGGCTCGACCTTGAAACGGCGCTTGTAATCGTAGTCGCCGATGCTGAAGTCGAACGAGCGGCAGCCCTCGGCATGGAGCGCCTCCATGGTCTTGTCGATGACGAGGCGGCCCGGCGAGCAATGGGACCATGGCTCTCCGGCATTGCTGATGCGGATCATCACGTAGGTGCCGGCATCGCGGATGCCGAGCAACGCGGCGACGACCTCGTCTCCCGCTGTCAGGGCGCTGACGATGGCGTAGCCGCTGCCGAGGCCTTTCTCGACGAGACGCCGGTAGAAGGCATCGAACTCGGCTTCGTCGAGGCGGTAATCGGCACCGAGGCTGCGCATCCGCGCCTCCTGCTGCCGTGCCATGATCTCCAGCACCCGCTGGGCCTCGCCCTGATCCGTGACGATGCCAAACCGCGTCTCCGGCTCGCGGGAGAACACCCGCCAGCTTCGCTCCAGCTCCTTGCGCACGGTCTTGGCGAGGCTGCGATGATAGGCCTCCCAATCCTCTCCGGTCCTGACCTCGTTTCCGTTGAGCGGGCATGGGCACGCACCCCTGAGAAGGGCCAGCGGATTGGGACCATCGGCGAGGCGCGCCGGCATCTTGCGCAGGGAGAGGAGATCGGCGCGGGGCAGCGCGCGCCGGATCGCCTGCCACAATTCGAGGGCGCCGGCATGGTCCTGCGGCGAGGCGGGGCCGAGGAGCGGCGCGTTGTAATCGGTCAGGCCGAAATCGGCGAAGGCGATGATGCGGCGGCGGCCCGTCTCGTCGATTACGAGGGGGAGGTGAAGCGCCAGCGCCCCCGTCGCCGTGTCCCGCGCGGTCACCAGGAGCGGTGTGAGCCCTGCCCGGCCTCGGAGCGATTCGTACCAGGTCTCGATCCAGACCGGATCCTGGAAAGGCGTCGGCGCGCCGGTCCATCCGGCGACCGCCCGGGCCCAATCGGATGTGATCTCGACGCCGTAGCCCAGGGTGCCGAACCCGTCCGCTCTCGAACCCGCTGCGTCGCGGCTCCTGCCGCGTCGACCGGCCGGCAGCGCCGCTTCCGTCATGCCGGAGCGGACAGTTCGAGAATCTGGCCCGGACGGGCCGCATCGAGGCGGAAATCGACGGCGCGACGGGCGGCGCGCTCCTTCTTCACCCAGCCGCCGTTGCGCAGCAGCTTCTGCATCACCGCCTTCGACCAGTATCCCGGCCCGGTGATGGCATGGCTCGCAGGCTCGCGGCCGAAGCGATGGCGCAGCATGCCGTTGGCGAGATTGACGATCTGCTTGCGGCGGATCGGCTCGTCCACGAAGGAAACCGTCATCGACACGTTGAGGCAGTCGAGATTCTCGACCCGGTGCGGCGCGTTGAGCGGCCAGCTCAGCATCTGGCCGGGCAACAGTTCCATCACCTGGGCATGGGCGTCGTACCAGGGGGCGTAGGGCATATCGACCTCGACGTCGAAGAGGGCGATGTCCTCGAGATGCCTCGGCGTCACGAAGGGCGGGGTCGAGGGATAGACGTAGACCCGCTTCCGCCCGATGATCTGCCACAGGTGCTGCCCCGGCAGGTCGGCATGGTAATAGACCTGGGCGTTGGGCGACGAGATCAGGATGCCGCAGGTGGATTTCGCCGGTGAGAAGCCGGGCACGCGCCGGGCCAGTTCCTCGAACATGGCGTCGAGCGTGTCGCGGTAGCGCCGGTCGACTGTCTCGATGTTGCGCAGGTTGAGCCACATCCGCCCCTGCGCGATGGACTCGATCACCTGCGCTCCGGGAAGCCCCCCGGTCTCGCCCTCGCGCCAGAACTTGCGCTGGCCGGCCGCGCCCATATGGACGAGGCTGTACTGGTCGCGCGGATAGGCATCGATCAAGTCGGCCAAAGCCGCCCTCGAGAACAGGGCGGATTCGTGCAGCCGATGCTCGAGCCGCAGGGGCTGGTGGCCCCAAAGGGCGGCGTGGGTCTCGTTCCAGGACGTAAAGATCGGGTCGTTCATGGCTACGGCCAATCCGTATCGTGTCCCGCCGTTCCATCAGAAGGGCGGATCGATCCCCCTGCGGGACAGGGCCGATCCGTTTCCGGACACTACATCCGACGATGCCGTGAGCTTTGCAATCGCAATGCCGTCGGGGATGAGCCTCGGCAGGCAAGTCTATGCAGGCAAATCGATGAAAGCCTCGTCTACGAAAGCCTTTGGCAAGTGACCGCCGCTTAGGATCGGACGGCCACGTCCACTTCCGGAATCCCGCCGCATGACGCAACGCCCTGGACCGGAAGAGACGAGCCTCCCCTCCCCCTGCCTTCATCTCGTGGGAACGGGGCATCCGCCCTGCGGCATCGGCGATTTCGCCGCGCATCTGATCGAGGCGCTGCGGCACGACGGGATGCCCCAGGAGGTCCTCGCCCTGGAGCCGGGCCACGTGTCGTTCGGCGAGATCTGGCGCGCCGTGGGGAGAAGCCACGCCGTCATCGCCAACCTGCCCCTGGTCGCGTGGAAGCGGGCGCTCGCCGGTCCCCCGGCGGCCTTCGCCATGGCGCTCCTGCGGCGGCGGCGGCGTATCGCGATCCTGCACGAATGGGGCGGTATGCACCGTCTGCGCCGGCTCGTCCTGAGGCCGCTCCTCCTCCTTTCGGACACGATCGTCCTCCTGTCGCCGCAGGTGCGTGACGAGTTGGCCGCCGATCCGGTGATCGGCCGCCTCGCGCGGGGCGCGGTGATGATGCCCCTGCCCCCGAACATCGCGCGGCCTGCCGCCTCGGCGCCGAGCGCTTTGTCCGAACGGATGCGCGCCGCCCGCGACCAGGGCCGCCTCATCCTCGGTCATTTCGGCTCGATCTATCCGGGCAAGCAGCCGGAGGCGATCCTCGACATCGCGGCGAGTCTGAAGGCGCGCGGCGCCGATCCGCTCGTCGTCTTCATCGGCTCGTTCATCCGCGCCTCGGACGGGATCGAGGAGATCTTCTGGAACAAGGTCGCGGCGCTCGGCCTCGCCGAGACCGTCGTGGTCTCCGGCTACGTCGCCTCGTCCGAGGAGTTGTTCGGCCTGTTCGACGAGGTCGACGCCTTCGCCTACGTGCTTCCCGAGGGGCTCACCGCGCGCCGCGCCAGCGTGCTGGCCTGCGTCCAGGCCGGACGCCCGGTCATCGTGACCGAGCCGAAGCGCGCGGATGAGTTCGACCACCATCCGCGCTTCCATGAGCTCCTGTCCGGCGGGGCCATCGTCGCGGCCCCGAGCGGAGCCGGACCCGAGACCTATGCGGACCTCGCTCAGGCGGCCGCCGCGCGCCCGACGCGGCCGCCCGAACTCGACCGGCAGGTCTGGTTCGCCGATGCGGCCCGCGCCCTGAGGTCCATCCTCGGCTGAAGGCATCTCGTCAGGGAGGCGCTCGCCTGGTGCGGAAGTCTTGGACGAGTCGGCAGGCTTGGACGGGTCGGCAGGCTTGGACGGGTCGGCGGGCTTGGTATTCGCCTCCGTCGTCCCTTTCTCGGGACCCATCGTCATTGTCCCGGATCGGCGATCGGGTAGTGTGTCGCGCTTGAGGGGTGCGAACTTTGCGCTTTCGTGATGGCGAAGGGGCAAGGAGGTAGACCGTGACCCAATTTGACGCAGACAATGTCCCGAAACAGGACAGGTTCCGCTTGACCGAACACCTGGCGATGGGTGGGTTGATCGTCGGCGGAATCGCGACGTTGCTATGGCTCGGCCTGCTCGTGACCCTCGGTGGCTGGGCCGTCGGCATCTTCGAGTTCTAGGATCATCGGCCCGAGGCGTGAGACCATCGTCGTTCGGGCCGTTTCACGCGCTGCGGAATCGGGCGAGGTAGCGCAGGCCGAACACGGAGACGAGGAAGGTGACCCAGATCGGGTCGCCGCCGTCGAAGAGGAAGCTCTCCATGCAGGAGAGCAGCAGCCCGAACAGCCAGATCTGCACGAACATCGTCGCGAGCGGGTCGGTCCGGCCGCTCGCCTCGATCCTCATGATGTCGCGCAAGGGAGCGACGACGAAGATCGCGAGCACGAGAACGAGGCCGGGCAGGCCCAGGGTCACCGCGGTGTCGAGGTAGCTGTTGTGGCTGTGCGAGGCATATCCGGCCCAGCTCGACCCATCGTCGGAGGCCGCGCGCACGGTGACGTTGTTCCAGAACGCCGAGAAGCCGTAGCCCGTGAGCGGACGCGCCCCGAGCGCCTCGATGGCGAACTCCCACACATCGGTCCGGCCGGTGAAGGTGGGGTCGACGGGGAGCGCCCTCACGATGGCGGCGAGGGGTTCGCTGACCACCGTGCCGACGCTGAACAGGTTGATCGCGAAGAGCGGAACCAGGGTGAGGAGGATGCGGCCCCGGAAGGAGCGGATGACGGTGAAGAGCCCCGTGATCGCCAGCGCCGCCACCAGGAGAGCCGTCGCGCTCTTGCCTTCGGAGCCGACCAGGAAGAGCCCGGACAGGGCGACGATGACGAGGCCGACCGCCATGAGCCCCGAGCGCGCGACGGCGATGCCGATGAAGACCAGCATGGCCATGACCGCCGCAGCACCGTTCTTGTGGCCGAATACGCCGCGCCAATTGCCCGCGAGCATCGGCTCGACCACGTCGTTCGCCTGGTGGATGGCGAGATCCGGCGCGAGCAGCATGCCGAGATAACAGGCCCCGAGCAGCAGCAGCGACGCGATGGCCAGGAGATTGCGCAGATCGTTCCGAGAGCGCGCCAGCAGCGGCAGGCAGGCCGATGCCAGCATCACCGCCCCGGTCAGGGTCAGGCGCTTGGCCGATGTGGCGGGATCCTGCGACAACACCACGTTCAAGGCGAGCCAGGCGCCCAGGGCCAGGAACCAGGGCGAGACGAACGAATTCAGGGCGCGGGCATGGCCCACGACGGTCAGGGCGAGAGCCAGCGCGGCAAGGATGCCGAAGCTCGCGTAGGTCAGTCCCTCGCGCCCCGAGCTCAGTTCCGCGACGTCCGGATTGCTCAAGTCCTGAAAGGGTCTGAGCGAGATCCAGGCGAGCAGGAGGAATGCGAGGAAGACGGCTTTCCGCGCGATGACGCTGGCGGGTGTCTCGGCCAGCGCCGTCTGCAGCCGGCGCCATCCTCCGGGGGCGGCCTCGGAGGCCGGCAATCCGGCGGCGGGTGCACCCGTCTTCATCGGTGTCCCGCTTTCATCTCCCGCGCGTCCGCAGGCGCGGCGTGCTGGCGCGGTAGGGCTGCGGCTCGACGCCCAGGGCCGCGAGGCAGCGCCCGACGGCCACCAGGATCGGGTGCAGGGCGATGGTCGGCTCCCGCGTCCGGGCCAGGTCGAGGATGCTGCGTCCGAAGGAGAGCCCGAGGACCGCGAAGGACTTGCCGGCCAGGGCCACGAGGCCGAGGCTGCCGCTCACATGCTTGCGCTCGATCCGGTAATTGACGGCGCCGATCCGCAGGCCCCGCGCGGCGAGCCATCCCGTCCGGGTGCGGGCGAGGGGCACCGTCTCGGTGATGACCGCGTCCGACTCCCAGTAGAAGGTCACGCCGGCCCGGCGGGCGCGGACGAAGAAGTCGGTGTCGCCGCCGCCGAGGAAATTGTAGCCCGTGTCGAAGGGCGGTGCGCCCATCAGCGCGAAGGTGCGACGCGTGATCAGGCAATTGCCGCTGCCGTAGATCACCGGCACCGGCCCGCTCTTGTCGTAGGCGGGGGCGAAGGCGGGATGCCGGTCGAGGCCCGACCGGCTCCCCGGCTCGAAGCGCGGCATCACCGGTCCGCCGACGATGCCCGCCCCCGTGCGCAGAGCCGTCGCTACCATGCGTTCGAGCCAGTCCGGCTGGGCGAGTTCGTCGTCGTCGATCATCAGGAAGTAGCGGCACTCGGGATAGGCCGCGAGCGCGGTGGTGAAGGCGCGGTTGATCGCCGAGCAATTGCCCTGGCGCTGCTCCACCGCGCACTGGCCCTGGAGCGGCCCCTTCGCGAACACTTCCTCGGCGGCCATCCGCCCGGCCTGCGCCGCGGCGTCGTTATCGACCACGACCACGGCGAAGCGCCGTCCGGTCCGCTGGCGCGCCAGGGATGCGAGGGTCTGGACGAGGTGTTCCGGCCTTCTGAAGGTCGGGATGCAGACCACCGCGTCGAAAGGAGTGGCGCGCGCCTTCACGACGCGCTTCCGGTGAAGCGCTCGATCACATTCATCAGCGGCTTGGGCCTCAGGTCGGAATCCAGGGGAAGCGGCCGGTTCGCCGTTCCGTCGGAGCGGGTGAAGTATATCGGCACCCAGGTATAACGATCCGTAATGCCCCAGGTCAGGACCGCGCTCGGCGGCGTCACCTCGTCCACCGCCTGCAGGAAATCGGCCGCCTTCTTCGCGACGATGGCGTCGCGCGTGGCGAAGTCGGTCGGCAGCCCGGCATCGATCACGTCGAGTTCGGTCACCAGAACGTCGAGCTTCATCGCCTTGATCTCCCGCAGGAAGCTCTGGAGGCCGTCGCGGTCGAGCTCCCGGTCCGCGAACAGGTGCGCCTGCAGGCCGATGGCGTGGATTGGGATGCCCCGGTCGAGGAGGGAGCGCGCGATCGCGAGGATGCCGGCGCGGCGTTGGGCGAAGCGCGGCCCGACATACTCGATGTCGTATTCGTTGAGGACGAGCCGGGCCGCGGGATCCGCGGCGTGAGCCGCCTTGAAGGCGATCGGGATGTACTCGGCCCCGAGTGTCTTCGTCCAGACGAAGCGGCGCAGGTCCTGCGGCGAGGCGGGGTTGTCGGGCATCGGCTCGTTCACCACGTCCCACGAGCCGATGAAGCCGCGATAGCGGGACACCACCGTCTCGATATGGCTGGTCAGCACCCATTCCGCCTCGACCGGACTGGTGATCGCCTCGGCCCAGGCCGGCATCCCGCCGTACCAGGCCAGGGTGTGGCCGCGCAGGCCGAGCCCGTTGCGGCGGGCGAAGGCGGCGATCCGGTCGGCTTCACCGAAATCGAAGGTCTCGCGGTTCGGCCGCAGGACCGGCCATTTTAGGCCGCCCTCGGGCACCAGCAGCCGGCATCTGTCCGCCAGCGCCGCGCCGTATGCGGCATCCGCCGCCAGGGCGTCCCCGCGGACGGCGGCGCCGAAGGGAATCTTTCGCGGCGCGGCGGCCATGGCCGGACCATGGCCGAGGGGGGTGCCCAGGGCGCTTCCCACGCAGAGGACGCCGCCGAGGGCCCCTTTCAGGATGGCCCGGCGGTCGGAGGGCGCTGTCGTCATGCCGAAATCTCGCGAGACGTGGCCATCGTCCAAAACGGTACACTCGGCCGGGACGCGGCGAACGGTTTTGCAAGATCAAGTCCGCACATACGCTATCATCCGTCGCGCGCGATGCCCTTCGCAGTCTCGACCCTTGTGGCATGACTTGCGCGGCCCGGCGACCAGGACATGGCTCTGAACGATCTGCCTCCGACCGACATGACGTGCGAACGATGCGCCCCGAACCCGGATATGACGGTGCATCGTCCGCGAGCGAGTCCGGCGCATGTCCCGGCTCTGGCACGGGCTCTGCGGATACGCCGGCCATGACGGCACATCTGTCCCGAAATCCGACGCCCGTCGCGGGACGCCGCATCAGGCATTGGCACGTCGCGCCGATGCGCCTCGTCGCCGGCGCGTGGTCGACCCACCGCACCATGCTGATCGGCTACGGGCAGCTTCTGGCGGGCGCCGGCAGTCGCCTCGTGCTCCAGATGGTCTACTTCCTGGTTCTCGCCAATACGCTCAGTCTCGCGGAGATGGGCGTCTTCGCCTCCGTCTCGGCGGCGGGCGTGATGATCGGATGCCTGGCGGGATTCGGTTTCCAATCCTTCGTGATGCGGTCGGCTGCCGGCCGGCGCTCGTCGATGGGCGCTTATCTCGCCGTCTACTATGCCTGTTTCGCCCTCGCCCTGCCGATCATGTTCGGCCTCTCGCTGGCCCTCTACGTCCTGCTGTTCCGGGACGTGATCGCCCTGCCCGGCTATCTCGCGATCATCGTGGTGGAGGTGGCGCTCTGGCGCCAGATCGAGCTTCTCGTCCAGGTGAACAACGGTCTCGGCCGCTACGCCGCCGCGGCCACCGTGGTGTCGCTTCCCGTCGGCTTCCGCGCGGCCGCCGCCGTGGCGTTCTGGGCGGCGGGCGGCGGCGACGCGGAGACCTGGGCGATCTACTACCTCGTCGGCAACGCGGTCTCGGTGACCGTCCTCGCCATCCTGTTCCATCCCCGGACGCGGATGCGGTTCCGCGCGGTGCTGCTCAAGGGCAAGCTCCGCGACGGCCTGCTCTATGCCGCGTCCTACTTCATGTTCCTCGCCCAGGGCGAGATCGACAAGCTCATCGTCCTGACGCTGGCCGGCGAGCGCATGGCGGGCATCTACGCGATCTCGATGCGGCTCATCGACCTCACCGGGGTGCCGCTGCGGCCGATGTTCATGATGTACTCGCGCAAGCTCATCCAGGCCGGCCGCGCCACGAGGGCGAATTTGCGCGAATGCCTGAAGGTGGAAGCGATGGTGGCGGCGGTCTCGACGGGCGCCCTCGTCTTCATGATCGCCGTCCTGCACATCCGGCCGGACCTTCTCGGGCCCAACGTGTCGGCCGCCTACGGCATGCTCACCGTCATCATCGCCGTGCCGGCGGTGCGGAACCTGCTGGAATTCCAGGGAGAGCTGTTCTTCGCCTTCGGCCGGATGGGCTTGCGCGCGGGCGTCACCGCCGCTCTCATCGCCTTCAAGGCTCTGGCCTTCGTCCTGCTCCTCACGGCGCTTCCCAATCCGGAGCAGTGGAGCCTGTGGCTGAACGCGATCTACGTGGCGATCTACGCGGTGTCCTTCTTTACCCTCTACGGTCTTTTGTGGCGGAACACGGCACCGTGATCGCGACAGGCCCTGACAGGCACGGTCCGGTGACGGAATCCTTCACCGTTCCCGGCGCAGGGTCCCGCATGATGAAGGGCGGCCGATCGAAGGAGGTGCGCATGAAGGCCGAGACCGGAGATCTCCCGTCCGCATCCGCGGGACAGGGCCGGGCCGAGACGGTGGGCCTGATCACGCTCAGCCACCGGGGCGACCTCGAGCGTTGCGCCCTCCTGTTCGAGACCATCGACCGGCACGCGACACCGCGCGGCTGCCACTACGTCATCGTCGACGACGAAGACGTGGCGCTGTTCGCGCGTTTTGCCCGCCCCGACCGCCATATCCTGCCGCTGTCGCAGTTCCTGCCCTGGTGGATGAAGCCGATTCCCGTCCTGCGCTGGCGCGGGCGCCGTTACTGGCTCACGCCGTTCGGCAAGCCGATCAGCGGCTGGCATATCCAGCAGATCGTCAAGATCGAGGCCACGCGCCGTCTGCCCGAGGCCCGCTACTGCCTGATCGATTCCGACATCTACTTCTTCCGGGACTTCGACCTCGCCGCCTTGGCCGAGCCGAACCCGACGCCGTTCCACGTCCATCCCGGCGGCGTCATGGAGAACCGGCCCCGCCACATCCTCTGGATCGGCACCGCGAGCCGTCTCCTCCGCACCACGCAGCAGAGCGTGCCCGCCGACGATTACATCGACCAGATCATCATCTGGGATCAGGCGACCGCACGGGCGATGACCGACCGGATCGAGGCGGTGACCGGGCATGGCTGGGTCGGTGCCCTGTGCCGGGACCGCAACTTCTCGGAATACATGATCTACGGCACCTTCGTCGCCAACACGCCCTCGGCGATGGCGCGGCACGCGGTGACGACGCGGAGCTATTGCAGGACGCATTGGGAAGACGACCCCTTGAGCGAGTCCGACATCCTCGCCATGCTGGAAGCCGCCACGCCGACGGAGCGGGCCTTCTGTATCCAGTCGTTCGGATCCACGCCTCTCTCGACGATCCGCACGAGTATCGAGACGTTCTATTCCCGATGCGGAGTAGAAAATTCGAAACGGCGGACGGAAGCTGCGTGAGGGCTGCATTTCTGCGCCCCTAGACTTGTGTGATTAATGATGAGGGCACTCGAGGGCTCGCTGGATGTGCCTTTGTGCGCTTTGTACTTGGAAAAGTAAGGTTTGCCGTGGCATGAGCAGGACACGGTCGACGCGCGTCCAGAAGGGATCTTCGTTCCATGTCCTCCCCCTCGTCCCGCCCCTCCAAGACGGCATAGAGACGGAGCATGCAGGCCATGGCACAGAACGGCACCTCGGCGACGGCGATGCAGGTCGCTTTTGACGATCTCCACCACGATACGGAGATGCCGGCCGGCGAGGCGGGGTTCAGCCTCGCGAAGGTCCACGAAATCCTGCAGACCCTGCTGCCGCCCGGCGAGGTCTCGGTCTACGAGGCCGGCGGCGGGGCCTCCTCCTATCTTCCGGTCTCGGTGCTGCGCCGCTCCCGCGTGACCGTGGTCGATATCGACCCGACCCAGGTGAGCAACAACGGCTATGCCGAGACGGTGATCTGCGGCGACGTGCAGACCCACCGCTTCACGCCCGGGACCTTCGACCTCGTCACGAGCTACAACGTCATCGAGCATCTCGCCGATGTCGGCGCGGCGATGGAGCGCTTCGCCGAAAGCCTGAAGCCCGGCGGTCTCTTGCTCATCGGCGCACCGCATCCGCGCTCGCTCTCGGGGCTGGTGACCAAGTATTCACCGCACTGGTTCCACGTCTGGTTCTACCGCCATATCCGCGGCCACGAGCGGGCGGGCGAGCCGGGCGAGCCTCCGTTCCCGGTCTTCTACCACCCCCTCGTCCTGCCGGCCCGGTTGAAGCCCTTCCTCGATCGTTTCGGCCTCGAGCCCGTCTACGAGCGCGTCTACGAGAGCCCGCGCTACGCGGAGATGCGGGAGCGCCGTCCCCGGTTGGCGGCCGTCGTCGACGGCATCACCGACCTGGCGAACATGGCGGCGGCCCGGCGCATCAACCTGCGCCACGGCGACTATCATCTGGTTCTGCGCAAGCGGGCGGAGCATCCAACCCCCCGATGACCCCCGACGCCATCATCGATCGCGACGCAGCACAGCTGAGGGCCCAACTCTCGCTCCGGGCTCGGATCTCCCATCGCCTGTCAAGACATGTCCGGATCGCGCCCGCGCTTCCCGCCCTGCGCGGTCCGATGCTGAGCATCACCTTCGACGACGTGCCCGACACGGCCTGCAGCACCGGTGCGGCTTTGCTCGACGCCCACGGCGCGAAGGGCACGTTCTACGTCTCCCGCACCCTCCTCGGCACCCGTAACGAGCATTGGCGGGTCGCCGGACCGGAGGCTCTGGCGGAGATCCATCGCCGTGGGCACGAGATCGGCTGCCACACCCATTCCCACGGTCTCGTGCCGGCCCTCGACGCAGGCACCTTCGCGGCCGACATCCGGCGCAACCGGGACGAACTGGCGACCCTCGTGCCGGGTCTGAGGCTGGAGAATTTCGCGTTTCCCTACGGTTACGCCTCGCTCGCCGCCAAGCGCGTCCTGAACCGGATGTACTCTTCCAGCCGCAGCATCGTGCCGGGCCTGAATGCCGGGCGCATCGACCGCCATTTCCTGCGCGCGAATCCGCTCTTCGACCGCTGCCTCGATGCCGATTCCCTCGCGCGCCTGATGGACGAGGCGGTCGCCCGCAACGGCTGGGTGATCTTCTTCGGCCACGACGTCGCCGAGGGAGCGAGTCCCTATGGCTGCTCCCCCTCCCTGCTCGATGCGACCCTCGCGGCCGCGAAAAGGCGCGGCATCCCAACGGTCTCGATCGCGGAGGGGATGGCCCTCGCCTGCGGAACCGCCGAGGAGCGGCGCCCGTCCGGGACTGAATCCCGACCGTCGTCCGAGCTCGCGACGCGGCTCGCCAAAGGCCGCACACGCGGCGCGTGAGCCCGGCCCGGCCTCGGTCGGTCCCGCCGGACGCGACGGCCTGATCCCGTCGCCTGCGTTCATGTGCCGCTCGAAGGCGCCATAAAGACTACATTCATCATCGCATCGCGTTGTGCTGCATTCGGCGACGAGCCACTGAGAATTTAATCAAGCCTTGGACTCGTGGTTGCTATTCTCCTCTGCGTTCGGCCCGTGACCTTTAGATCGTGCCATCTTGGGACATGATCGGACGGAAGCGGGAAGGATGAGACGGGGACCCGGTCACGATCCGGGTCCGCCTTCCCGAGAGAGCCCATGATGTTGGGGAGCCATTGATGTTGGTCTACGACGACCCCCCGCCATCCGGCGGGCCCGGAACGGCCCAGCCGATGCGGAGCGGCTACCGTCTGTCCGCCGGGGGCGTGGTCTCCGCCTTGCGCCGGCGCATGATCTGGATCCTCGTCTGTGCCCTCGTCCTGGCCGGTGCCGGCCTCGTCGTCGGAAAGATGCTGACACCGCGCTACACCGCCGAGGCGCAGATCTACATCGACCCGCGCGACCTGAACCTCGTCTCCCGCGAACTGACCACGGGCGGCCAGGATTCCAACGCCTACCAGAGCGTGGTGGAGAGCCAGACCCGCCTGATCACCTCGAGCAGCGTGCTGCGCCGGGCCGTCGACGCCACCGGTCTCACCAAGGACGACGAATTCGTCGCCGCGTCCGGCGGCGGGATGTTCGCGAAGTTGAGCGCCGCTCTGGGCCTCGGGAGCCAGGAGGTGCCGACGGATGCCGAAGGCGACGCGAACGCGGCGATCGGGATCCTGCAGCAGCGCCTCTCCGTGCGCCGGACGGGCCGGACCTACGTGGTCGACGTCTCCGTGTGGTCCCGGGATCCGGCCAAGGCCGCACGCCTCGCCAACGCCGTCGTCGCCGCCTATCTCGCCGAGGATGCCGCCTCTCGCACCGAGGCCGCCAACCGTGCCAATGCCGGCCTGACCGCTCGGCTCGGCGAGTTGCGCAACGCCCTCAACGCGGCGGAGAACCGGGTTCAGGCCTACCGGGCCGAGACCGGCCTCGTCGGCACGCGCGACGCCCTCGTCACCGACCAGCAACTGACGCAGCTCAATTCGCAGCTGGCCGCCGCCCGTGCCCGCGTGGCCGAGGCGCAGGCCCGACTCGGACAGAGCCAGCGCATCGCCCGCTCCGGCCTCGATGCCGGGGCGACGGACGATGTCCTCGCCTCGCCGACCGTGGCCGCCCTGCGCAGCCAATATGCGGAACTCACCCGGCGCCAGGCCGAACTCACCAACGACCTCGGCCCGCGCCACCCCTCCGTCTCTTCCATCGCCAAGCAGGTCGCGCAGGCGCGGCGCTCCATCGACCAGGAGGTCGCCCGCTTCGCCCAGGCCGCGCAGACCGACCTCGCCAAGGCGCAGGCCACGGCGTCGGCCCTGGAAAAGAATTTCGACCAGGCCAAGGGTCGCACGGTCGGTCTCGCCCAGGCCTCGATCCGCCTGCGCGAGCTCGAGCGGGAGGCGGAGGCCGGCCGCTCGGTCTACGAATCCTTCCTCACCCGCTCGCGCGAGACCGGCCAGCAGGCCTATCTCGACATGGGCAACGCCCGTGTCGTGACCTCGGCGACGAAGCCGATCATGCGCAGCTTCCCGCCTCCCGCCCGCACGCTGATGGCGATGGGGCTCGTGGCCGGGCTCGGCCTCGGCGTCCTCCTCGCCCTGCTCGACGACTGGGCGAATTTCGGCCGCCCGGAACGTGTCCGGGTGCCGAGGCCGTCTCGCGCTCCCAGGCCGGCCCGAGCCGCCGAGCCGGCCCGGATGCCCAATTCCGTCGAGGCGACCGATCCGGTCCCGGCACCGATGCCGCCGCGTGCCCTGAAGGAAAACCGCATCCCGGTCGCGCCCCGCTCGTTCCGCGCGCCGGATCTTCCCGATCTCCCGCGATCGCCGATGGCCTTCTTCCGGAACAGATTCAAGGACCCCGATACCAAGCCGGACGTCGCTCCCGCGGCACGGGAGGAACCGAAACGTCCGGTGGAGCCGGCGCCTCGGGCCGAACCGAAACCCCGCCGTGAACCGGATCAGGCCGTGGAGCGTTCGTTCGACAAGCCGGCTTCCGCCGGGATCCGGTCGACCAAGCGTTCGTCGCCCGCACCGTTCAGTATTTCGGGCGCGGCGGCGCTGGTTGGAGGGGCCCGATGACAACACCCTCACGTGCGCTCCTCCGCCATGTTCCCACGACCTCCCTCGGCGGCTTGTCGATTGCCGCCGTCGGGATGCAGGAGACCGTGGATCTCATGGTCGAGGCCGTGCGCCTCCATCCGCGGCCCGGAACGCCCCTCTACCTGACCTCGGCCAACGGTGAGGTGATGTCGCGGCACGCCCGCGATGCCGAATTCGCCCGGCTGATGGACTTGTCGGACCTGATCAATGCCGACGGACAGCCGATGGTGTCGATGTCGCGCTTGATGGGCGACCGGCGTCTACCCGAACGCGTCGCCACCACCGACCTGTATCACGGGGTCGCCCGGAAGGCGGCCGCGGCCGGCCTGACCTTCTACCTGTACGGTGCCACCGAGGACGAGAACCGCGCCGCCGTGGAGACGTCGCAGCGGCTGTATCCCGATCTGCGCATCGCGGGCCATTGTCATGGCTACCTCGCGGGCGACGCGCTGCAGGACAAGATCGCCGAGATCGACGCCCTGGCGCCCGACATCCTGTGGATCGCCCTCGGCGTGCCCCGCGAACAGGCCTTCGTACGGGATTACGGACCGCTTCTGCGGAACGTCGCCGTGATCAAGACCTCCGGCGGGTTGTTCAACTTCCTTTCCGGAAGTCGCAGCAGGGCTCCGTCCTGGGTCCAGCGGATCGGCTTCGAATGGCTCTGGCGGTTGGCGCAGGAGCCGAGGCGCCTGTTCTGGCGCTACTTCCTCACCAATCCGCACTCGCTCTATCTCATCCTCACGCGGAGCGGTGCGAACTGGCGCGACAGGAACGGCAAGCCCGGCTCGCAGACGCCGCAGACCGGGCCCGACGGGCGCGACCTCGGAGCGGAACGGGTGAAGCAGGCCTGACCGCTCCGGCTCAATGCTGCGCGAAGCCTGCCGCCATGTTCACCGCCAGGGCCAGGACGCTGGTGTTGAACAGGTAGGCATAGACCGTCTGTGCCGTGACGATCCGGCGGAACGCCTTGCTCGTGATGTCCGTATCCGACGTCTGGGAGGTCGCCCCGATGGTGACGGAGAAGTAGAGGAAGTCCCAGAAATCCGGCTCCTCGTCGCCGGGAAAGTCGAGCCCGCCACGGCTTCGACCGTCCTCGCCCCCGCCATAATACAGATGGGCGTAATGCACGGTGAAGACCACCTGCACGAAGACCCAGGCGCAGAGCATCGTCATGATCGCCAGCGCGATCAGCGGCAGGCGCTGCGCGCCCGGCTCCTGCTCCCCGATGACCAGCATCGCCACGGCACCGCAACTCGCGATTCCCGCCAGGATGGCGAAGAGCGAGATCACCGGGGCGCTGTCGTCGAGCCGCGAGGCCTCCCGGCGCAGGGAGTCTCGCGACAGGGACGATGTCCGCCAGATGACGAGGGTGGTGTAGAGGACGACCCCGACGCACCAGCCCATGAGGAGGCGCGTCCAGAGCGAGGCGACCGGAAGAGCCACCGCGAGCACGGTCGTGAACACGATCGAGCCGAGCAGTCGCGGACGCAGCAGGAAGGCCTGGAAGGGGTTCTGCATGGGGGTGACTCGCGGAAGGTCAGGGCGCCCGGCCATAGCGCAGATGCGCGCCCGCGCGATAATCGCATCCCCGTGATGACGCCGATGATCAGACCTTCGGTGAGCCGCAGGCCGTGTCGCAGGGCGCGCCCTTCCTGCCACGGAACCGAGTGAAGAGCCGGGCGAGGGAGGGGCGCAGGGGCAGGAACCGGCGGTAGGCGGCCTCGGCCAGAATCGGCATGCCGGGCAGGCTCGCGAAAATCGCCAGCCAGCGCCAGCCCGGCAAGTGCCGCCAGAGCCGGATGAATCCTTTCGCCCCGGAGGCGAGGCGGCCGTGCTCATCCCGGACGTGGAAGCGGGCCCGGGCGGCCGCGCGGGTGAGATCGGGCCCCAGAATGTCGGGGGCATCGTCACCGCTCACATCGACGAACCGAAGCCGTTCGGACCCGCGGCTGCGCCGGTAGGTCCTGATCTCGGCGGCGCAGAGCGGGCAGGCTCCGTCGTAATAGACCGTCAATACGCCGGGCTGGGTCATGGTGGATCGATGCATCGGTTCGAGACGTGGAGATCACGTCCCGGGACAACGCTTCTGCTCAGCAAACGCTCACATCGAAGCGAAACGCCCGCACCATCGATCGGAGCGATGGTACGGGCGTTTCGTCGTTTCGAGACGACAGGGCGCCTCGATCCGTAGGAGAGCGTCCCCTCACGCGTCTCAGCGGGACGCGAAGGCTCGCAGCGCGGACTTGCCGGCGAAGCGACCCTGCGCACCGAGGCCCTCCTCGATGCGGATGAGCTGGTTGTACTTGGCCAATCTGTCCGAGCGCGCGAGGGAGCCGGTCTTGATCTGCCCGCAATTCGTCGCGACGGCGAGATCCGCGATGGTCGAATCCTCGGTCTCGCCCGAGCGGTGGGACATCACGGCGGTGTAGCCGGCGCGCTGGGCCATATCGACGGCGGCCAGCGTCTCGGTGAGGGTGCCGATCTGGTTGACCTTCACCAGGATCGAGTTGGCGGTGCCCTCGGCGATGCCGCGCGACAGGCGGGTGACGTTGGTGACGAACAGATCGTCGCCGACGAGCTGGCACTTCGCCCCGACGCGCTCGGTGAGGAGCTTCCAGCCGGCCCAGTCATCCTCCGACATGCCGTCCTCGATGGAGAGGATCGGGTAGGCGTCGACGAGGCCGGCGAGGTAGCTCACCTGTGCCTCGATATCCCGCACCTTGCCCTCGCCCTCGTAATGGTAGGCGCCGTCCTTGAAGAATTCGGTGGCGGCACAATCCAGGGCGATCACCATGTCGGTGCCGGGCTTGAAGCCGGCCGCCACGATCGATTCCATGACGAAGTCGAGCCCGGCCTCGGCCGTGGGGAGATTGGGGGCAAAGCCCCCTTCGTCGCCGACATTGGTGTTGTGGCCGGCCTTCTTGAGGGCGCCCTTCAGGGTGTGGAACACCTCGGCGCCCATGCGCACGGCCTCGGCGAGCGAGGACGCGCCCACCGGCATGATCATGAATTCCTGGAAGTCGATCGGGTTGTCGGCATGCGCGCCGCCGTTGATGATGTTCATCATCGGCACCGGAAGCACCCGGCCCTGGGTTCCGCCGACATAACGGTAGAGCGGCAGGCCGGCGGTCTCGGCGGCGGCCTTGGCCACAGCCAGCGACACGCCGAGGATGGCGTTGGCGCCGAGGCGCGCCTTGTTGGGGGTGCCGTCGAGTTCGATCATCGCCTCGTCGACGGCGATCTGATCCTCGGCATCCATGCCGCCGATCGTGTCGAGGATGTCGCCGCGTACCGCGGCCACCGCCTTGCGCACGCCCTTGCCGCCGTAGCGGCCCTTGTCGCCGTCGCGCAGCTCCATCGCCTCGTGGGCGCCGGTCGACGCGCCCGAGGGGACGGCGGCGCGGCCGAAGGAGCCATCCTCCAGGAGGACGTCCACCTCGATGGTCGGGTTGCCCCGGCTGTCGAGGATCTCGCGGGCGGCGATATTGGTGATCGCGGTCATGCGTGCCCCTGCTCTCAAGGTGTTGCGGCGGGCGCTCGGCCAAGCCGTCATGGTCCCGCAGGAGCGCTTCGTGAACGAGCTCACCCTGCGGGACCGGTCGGATCCAGGGCAGGCTTATCCGTCAACGTGTCGCATCCGGCAAGCGCCCCCTCGCCTGGTGAGGGTTCCGCGAGGTTACAAATCTTTGCGTGGGTTGAAAGAAATTCCGCGCCGCCGATCCCCGCATCGGTGTCGCGCGTGCCGCCGGGGTCGGGCGGGGATAAGCAGGCCGCATCCTAGATCGTTGATTTCATGCGGGATTCCAGGCCGCCAGTTCCCCTGGGGCGTGGCCTGCGCTATAGCGACGGCATGACCAACCCGCCTCCCCCCGACGACTCGCTCCAGCTCGGTCATCCGACCCCCCTGCCCGCCTCGCCGGAGGCCGCGCGCCTGGACCGCGTGCCGAATCCGCATCCGGCGACCGACTATCTGGCGCGGTTCACCGCACCGGAATTCACTTCGATCTGTCCGGTGACAGGCCAGCCCGATTTCGGGATCCTAATGATCGACTACGTGCCGGATCGGTGGCTCGTGGAATCGAAATCCCTGAAGCTCTATCTCGGCGCCTTCCGCAACCATGGCGCCTTCCACGAGGATTGCACGGTCGGGATCGGCCTCACCCTCGTCGGTCTCCTCAAGCCCCGCTACTTCCGCATCGGCGGCTACTGGAACGCGCGCGGCGGCATTCCCATCGACGTGTTCTGGCAGAGCGGCGAGCCTCCGAAAGCGCTCTGGCTCCCGGACCAGGGCATCGCGCCCTATCGCGGTCGCGGCTGAGACGCCGGTTTCAACGATCCTCGTCGATCGCCCGGAGGATCTGAGCGATCAGGCGCTCCTGGGCCTCGGTCGGCCCTTGATGGATCTCGGCGACGGCCTGAAGCATCCGGGCGAAGTGGCTTCGCTCGGAGGAATCCAGGCTATCGCGCAGGATTGGCGCGAGGGCGTCGATCGCGGCTTTCGCATCCGGTGCCAGCGTGGCGGCATGGCGGATGACGACCATCCGCTTGTCGAGATCGTCGCCGGGCTCGACGATGCCGCGCATCTGGACCAGGATCGCCGCTTCCTGCTCGGGGGTCGGCACGCCGCGAAGGCGGGCGACCAGTTCCAGCAGGACCCCGGCCGCATCGGCGGGGTGTCGCAGGGACCGTAGTGGAGCGGAGCCGATCTGCCTTTCGCTCGCGGTCCGACGTCTGGCGCTCCGCCAGTCGCGCACCGCGTTGTTGATATGCTCCATCCCGTTGCCGTATTTGATCCAGTAGACCAGTCCGGCGATGAGAGCGCCGAAGAGCGCGGCGATGATGGGCATGGGCGTGCGATTGTCCTGTCGTCGATATTGCACGACGTCATGCAATCTCCGGACGCGTCATGCAATCCGATCGGCGTCGGCGATCGTCCTGCGATACCGGAGATCCCATCGCCATCATTCCGGACGGATCAGGCGTTGTCGGTCATGGCGCGGTGTCGGGTCGGGCCATGAAAAAGGGCGACCGGTAGACACCGGCCGCCCTTCGATCCTTGATAAAAACTCCGGTGGCTCAGTAGCCGTAGCCATAAGCGGGACGGCCGTAACCGTTGTTGTAGTAGGAATCGCGCGCGGCTCCCGCCGCGATGGCACCGGCTGCGAGACCGGCGATGCCGAGACCGACGGCGGCGCCGGTCCCGATCCCACGGCGACCGCCGCCGCGATAGGCGTAGCCACGGTTACCGTAACCGCGATGGCCGTACCCGCCATGAGCATAACCGCCATGGCCGCCGCGACCGTAGCCGTGACCATGTCCGGGGCGGGCCTCCGCTGCCGTACCGGCAGCCATCGCGCCGAGGGAAAGGGTGACGGCCGTGATCAGTGCGAACTTGCGCATGGGGCTCCTCAAATCGTTGCTTCGCTTAAGCAAGGACAACGAGGTCCGGGCAGATCGGTTCCATTGTCAAGCTCGCCGATGCGGCGAGTCACGGCCGGCCGGTCGACTTCGCGAGGCGGTCGAAAGCCTGCAAGGTCTCCAATAACTCCGGCATCGCCTTCAGGGGTACCATGTTCGGTCCGTCGGACGGGGCATGGTCGGGATCGGGATGGGTCTCGATGAACAGGCCGGCGACGCCCACCGCCACGGCGGCGCGGGCCAGGACCGCCACGAACTCGCGCTGCCCGCCCGAGGTGGCGCCCTGCCCGCCCGGCTGCTGCACCGAGTGGGTCGCGTCGAACACGACGGGAGCGCCGTGCGTGACCTGCGCCATGATCGGCAGGCTGCGCATGTCGGAGACGAGGGTGTTGTAGCCGAACGAGGCGCCGCGCTCGGTGACGAGCACGTTGGGATTGCCGGCGGTCGTCACCTTGGCGGCCACGTGGGCCATATCCCAGGGCGCGAGGAACTGGCCCTTCTTCACGTTCACCACCCGGCCCGTGGCGGCGGCTGCCAGCAGCAGGTCGGTCTGCCGGCACAGGAAGGCAGGGATCTGGAGGATGTCGATGACCTCGGCGGCCGGCGCGCATTGGCCTGCCTCGTGGACATCGGTGAGGACGGGGAGGCCGAACCGCTCCTTGATGTCGGCGAAGATCGGCAGCGCCCCGGCGAGGCCGAGGCCGCGCGCGGTGGAGCCGGAGGTCCGGTTGGCCTTGTCGAACGAGCCCTTGAACACGAGGCCGATCCCGAGGCGGTCGGTCATGCCCTTGAGCGCGTCGGCGATCTCGATGGCGTGGTCGCGGCTCTCGAGCTGGCATGGGCCGGCGATGAGCGCGAAGGGAAGGTGGTTGGCGAAGGTGGTGGACCCCGCCATCACGACGGGACCGGCGGGTGAGCGAGCGGGTTCGGACATGGCGCCCGGTCTAGCCCGCCTGGGCCCCGCCGAAAAGGCCGGCGCGACGGCGCAGCACGGTCTTGCGATGTCGGACGAGCAGGCAGCGCGTCAGGTCGGGCGAGGCGCCACCCAGTCCGAGCGCGTCTGCGAGCCCCTGACCGCTCACCTCGCAGCGCAGGGCCGCGTGGCCCGCCCGTCCCGTCTGCGGCAACCCGGTGAGGAGGGAATCCCGGTGGAGGTCGCGGGCCAGGGTCTCGACCGCACCGGCCTTCGCGCCGGTCAGCCCTTCGGCCGCGAGCCCGATCAGGACGAAAAAGGCGCCGGCGGGCTCGCGGTCGCGCGATCCGAACGCCATCCGCGCCGGAGTCCGGCAATCGAGGCTCATGCGGTCGGCATCCGCGGCGCGAAACACCGCGAACGACGCCTCGCGCCCGGCCAGCGAGGCACCGGTGGCCCGGATCATCCGCGCCGTGAGCCGGTCGCAGGCATCCGCCGCCCACGCCGGGGGCGCTGCCGCGGACAGGGCGATGGCGGTCAGCATGCAGGCGATGGAGGGGACGACATGGGCTCTCATGGGCGCGATCCTAAAGCAGGCCGCCGCCCGAACCCAACGCTGTCAGCGTCGCGTCCCGATCGATCCCGTGACATCGCCGGGTGTAACTTCGGCGGGGCAGGCCTCGTGGGCGTGGGAGCGGAGAATCCGGCGCAGACGCAACGGATAAGCCCCGGTCCCGTCCTCGACCGTGCCGACCAGCGCATCCGTCGCCAGCGTTCCATGGAACGCGACGCTGCCGCGTTCGCCGCCGACCAGGAAGGACAGGGCCTTGGTCTCGTCGTCGAGGGTCACGCTCTCGGCCTGCGACGACTGGGACGCGGTCTCGTAGACGAGCACGTCCCCGCCGGGAGAGCGTTTCAGCGTGATTCGCCGCCCGGCCCGCTCGCCGCTCTCCGCCTCGGTGCAGAGATCGGCATAGACGTAGGTGCCCGTGGCCCAGACTGGCTTGGCAGGGACCGATCTGGCCGCGGCCGGAGCCGCTACGGCGAGGCCGAGGATCGGCAGGCTGATCATCATCGTCCGACCCAGGACCGGCACCGGCATCTCCACCCCTCCGTTCGTCGCATCGGGAGACGCGCAGCCTCGCCCTCCAATGTCTCTGGATTGCGACAGGATCCGGCGTCGGCGTGCGCGAAGGCACACCGAACATCGGAAGCAAGATCCGGTCCGCGGAGACGCCCCTCCCCGTCAGCGTGGCGCGCGCGCAAAAACGCCGGCCCGAACGAACGGGCCGGCGTGTCTGTCGTCATCGGTGATGGCGGGCCGGAGGCGGCCTTTTCGCGGTCGCTCAGCCGGCCTTGTTGAGGGCCACGGCGACGAAGCGGGTGACGCCCTTCGTGCTCTTGACCCGCATCAGCACCGCCTTGCGGCCGCTGGCCTCGGCCGCCTTGATGCGCTCGGCGATCTCCGAGGGCTTCGAGACGCTGGAGCCGGCCACATCGAGAATGATGTCGCCCTGCTCGATGCCCTTGGCCGCGGCCGGACCATCGGGATCGACATCCATCACCGCGACACCCTCGTCGCCGGCACCGACCTCGGAAGCCGGGGCAAGGCTGAGGCCGAGGCGCGGCTGGCCGGCGCTCGACGAGCCGCGAGCATTGTCGTTGCCCGCCTTCGGGTCGTTCGGCAGGGCGCCGAGCTCCACCGTGGCGGTGTCGGACTTGCCGCCGCGCAGATAGGCGAGATCCACCTTCGCGCCCGGCTTGAGGCCGGCGATCCTGCGGGACAATTCGCGGGCATCGTTGACCGCCGCGCCGTTGACCGATTCGATAACGTCGCCGGATTTCAGGCCGGCCTTGGCCGCCGGAGTGCCGGGTTCGGCATGGTCGACGAGGGCGCCCTTGGCCTTGTCGAGGCCGAGGCCGTCGGCGATGTCCTTCGTCACCGGCTGGACCTGCACGCCGAGATAGCCACGGGCCACCTTGCCGTCGGCACGCAGCTGGTCGACCACCGCCTGAACGGTCTCGGCCGGGATGGCGAAGGCGAGGCCGACGCTGCCGCCCGAGGGGGAGGCGATGGCGGTGTTCACGCCCACCACCTCGCCGCCGACATTGAAGGTCGGGCCGCCGGAATTGCCCTTGTTGATCGGCGCGTCGATCTGCAGGAAGTCATCGTAGGGGCCGGCGCCGATGTCGCGGCCACGGGCCGAGACGATGCCGGCCGTCACCGTGCCGCCGAGGCCGAACGGGTTGCCGATGGCCACCACCCAATCACCGACGCGGGGCGCGGTCTTGCCGAGCGAGACGTAGGGGAAGGGGCCGCCCTCGCTGATCTTGAGGAGGGCGAGATCGGTCTTCGGGTCCTTGCCGATGACCTTGGCGTCGAGGGTACGGTTGTCGTCGAGCGTCACCTGAACCGTCTTGGCCTTGTCGACCACGTGGTTGTTGGTGACGACGTAGCCGTCCGCCGAGATGATGAAGCCCGAGCCCATGGCGCCGCGTTGGCCCTGGCGCTTGGGCGAAGGGCCACCCAGGCCCTGACCCTGGCCCTGCCCCGGGCCGCTCTGGCCGAAGCGCTTGAAGAACTCGCGCAGCTGCGGCGGCACCTGCTGGCCCTGACCCTGGCCGGGGCCGTCATCGTCGTCCATGCTCGCGCTGTCGTCGAGCTTGACCTTCACGGCGACGACGCCCGGCTTCACCTTGTCGACCACGCTGGCGAAGGAGCCCGGCGGATGGTCCGGCACGTCGATCGGGTTCTTCGACAGGGCCTGGGCGTAGGCCGGGGTCGAGGGCTGGGTCAGGCCGACGCCGGCCGCGCCGGTCGCCACCAGGGCGATGGCGGCGACGGAGGCGAGGGCGTTGCGGCGCAGGCGAGAGGTGGACGAAGTCATGGACGGGTCTCTCCGGGAATGTCGTGTCCCCGCAATGGAGCGGGGCCATGACCATCCGTGTAGAGACCCCAGCCTGACCCTCCCGTGTCGCCGAGATTACGGTTTGGACAGGTTCGCGGCCGGCAGCGCCTTCACCCCCGCGCGCCAGCGCAAATCCAGCAGCAGACCCGCCGGATGCGTGTCGAGCACGGGTGTGATCGGCAGGCCTGCGGCGTTGAGGAGGCGGGCGGCCCAGTGGTTGCAGACGTTGGCGGCGCTGAAGCGGCCCTCGCCGGCATAGAACAGGCTCGGCCCGTAAAGGCCGGGGCCGCCCTCGATGGGGGCGTTGTCGGCCAGGCGAAAGCTGGCGTCGAGGCGGGCGAGGAGGCGGGCGAGACCGAGCTTCGAGACCCGGATGGGGACGATGTCCGAATGCGGAAAGCTCGTCCGCGCGTCGTCTTCGAGGCCCACCACCTGGACGACGCCGTCGCGTCCGCCGGGGGTGAACAGGGCCTCCAGCGCAAGGCGCAGGTCGAACTGCGCCAGGGTCGGCGTCGCCCTGTAGAAGCGGGCTTCGCCCCAGCCGAACTCGATCCCCGGATAGGCGCGAAAGCGGGTGGCGATGTTGCGCAAAGCCGTGCCGGCGCCCTCCCCGGTCAGGACCTCGCGCGGGATCACGAGGCCCGAATGCCAGCCGTGGCTGACGAGTTCGATCTCCTGCGAGTCCGCCCCGTCGGCCGGGTAGAGCGTCGGGTCGCCGCGGCTCGCCGTGACGATCGCGGCGAGGACGATGAGCGCGAGGAGGCAGGCAAGGCCTTGGCCCAGCCGGCGCAGGATCACGCGTCGGACAGCCGCGCCAGGGCCTCGCGGATCTTCTCCAGCCGCGCGGCTTCCGCGTCGCGGCGCTCGCGCTGCTCGTCCACCACCTCGTCGGGGGCGCGGGCGAGGAAGTCGGCATTGCCGAGCTTGCCGTCGATCTTGCCGATCTCGGACGCCGCCTTCACCGCCTCCTTGTTCAGGCGGGCGACCTCGGCCTTGAGGTCGACGATGCCCTCCAGCGGAAGGGCCGCCACCGAGCCGCGCACCAGCAGCTGGACCGCGTTCCTGGGCGCGGTCTCGGCGAAGGAGATGTCCGAGAGGCGGGCGAGGCGCAGGAGCGTGTCCTGCCACTGAGCCGCCCGCTTCCGCAGGACCTCGTCGGCGCCGACGATCACCAGGGGAATCTGCGCGCCGGCCGGCACGCTGGTCTCCGAGCGGGCGGAGCGGATCTCCGAGACGAGGTCGACGACCCAGCCGATCTCGGCTTCGGCCTCGGTGTTTGCGAGGCCGGCCAGATCCGGCCACGGCGCCAGGGCGAGCAGGCCGCGGTGATCGATGCCCTCGCCCTTGATCGCCCAGAGTTCCTCGGTGAGGAACGGCATGAACGGATGCAGCAGCTTGGCGATCTGGTCGATCAGGAAGGCCACGGTGGCCTGCGTCTCGGCCTTCGTGGCGGCGTCGCCCTCCCCCTGCAGGACGGGCTTTGCCAGCTCGACATACCAGTCGCAGAAGATGTTCCAGACGAAGCGGTAGGCGGCCGCCGCCGCGTCGTTGAAGCGGTAGGCCTCCAGGGCGACCGTGACCTCGGCCACCGCGCGGGCGGCCTCGCCCAGCGCCCAGCGGTTCAGGGTCTCGGTCGCGTCCTCCGGGCGATAATCGGCGCGGAGCACGCAACCGTTCATCTCGGCGAAGCGCGAGGCGTTCCAGAGCTTAGTCGCGAAGTTGCGGTAGCCCTCGACGCGGTTGACCGCGAGCTTGATGTCCCTGCCCTGCGCGGCCATCGCCGCCAGGGTGAAGCGCAGGGCATCGGCGCCATACTGGTCGATCAGGCCGAGGGGGTCGACGACGTTGCCCTTCGATTTCGACATCTTGGCGCCGGAGGCGTCACGCACCAGGGTGTGGAGGTAGACCGTATCGAACGGCACTTGGTCGGTGACGTGGAGGCCGATCATCATCATCCGGGCGACCCAGAAGAAGATGATGTCCTTGCCGGTGACCAGGGTGTTGGTCGGGTAGTAGCGGTCGAGCTCGGGCGTCGCGTCGGGCCAGCCGAGCGTCGAGAACGGCCAGAGGGCGGAGGAGAACCAGGTGTCGAGGACGTCCTCGTCGCGGCGCAGGGCGACTTCGCGACCATGCTTGGCCTCGGCCTGCGCGAGCGCCTCGGTCTCGCCCGTGGCGACGAAGATGCCGCCCTCGTCATCGTACCAGACCGGGATCTGGTGGCCCCACCAGAGCTGGCGCGAGATGCACCAGGGCTCGATGTTCTCCAGCCACTGGAAGAAGGTCCGCTCGTAATTCTCCGGCACGAACTTCGTCCGCCCGTCGCGCACCGCCTGGAGCGCGCGCTCGGCCAGCGGCTTCACGTTCACGTACCATTGGTCGGTGAGGTAGGGCTCGATGACGACGTTCGAGCGGTCTCCATGCGGCACGGCATGGGTGTTGGGCTCGACGAGGCGCAGGCGCTCGCGCGCCTCCATCAGGGCGACGACGCGCTTCCTCGCCTCGAACCGGTCGAGGCCGTGCAGAGCCAGGGCTTCCGGTTCCGGGTTCGAATCCTTCAGGAAAGCCGTGTTTCCATCGAGGGTTATGCGTGCTTCCGGATCCAGGATGTTAATGGGTGTGCACCCGGCGCGCTTGCCCACCTCGAAATCGTTGAAATCGTGCGCGGGCGTGATCTTGACCGCGCCGGTGCCCTTTTCCGGATCGGAATAGGTGTCGGCGACGATGGGGATCAGGCGACCGACGAGGGGCAGGCGCACGAACTTGCCGACGAGATGGGTGTAGCGCTCGTCGTCGGGATGGACCGCCACGGCGGTGTCGCCGAGCATGGTCTCGGGCCGCGTGGTGGCGACGGTGATGACTGCGCCGGTCTCGGCACCGGCCTCGTCCACGATCGGATAGTCGAAGTGCCAGAGATGGCCCTTCACCTCGACCTGCAGCACTTCGAGGTCGGAGATCGCGGTCTGGAACTTCGGGTCCCAGTTCACGAGGCGCTTGTCGCGGTAGATCAGACCCTGGGCGTGGAGATCGACGAAGGTCTTGGTGACGGCGCGGACCATCTGGTCGTCGGGCTGGCCGGACAGGCCCATGGTGAAGCGCTCGCGCGACCAGTCGCAGGAAGCGCCGAGGCGCTTCAACTGGTTGACGATGGCGCCGCCCGATTCCGCCTTCCAGGCCCAGACCTTCTCGACGAAGGCGTCCCGGCCGAGCTCGCGCCGGCCCGGCTCCTTGGCCTCGGCAAGGCGGCGTTCCACGACCATCTGGGTGGCGATGCCGGCATGGTCGGTGCCCGGCTGCCACAGCACGTCGCGCCCGCGCATCCGCTCGAAGCGGCAGAGGATGTCCTGCAGCGTGTTGTTGAGGGCGTGGCCCATATGCAGGCTGCCGGTCACGTTCGGCGGCGGGATCACCATGGTGAAGGGTTTGGCGTCCGCCCGCTCGGGGCGGCCGGCCTTGAACGCGGCTCCCGCCTCCCAGGCGGCCGCGATGCGCGTCTCGACGGCGGCAGGATCGAAGGTCTTGTCCATCATGGGCTTACGTCGGGCCAGTTCGTGCGGGGCGGGCCTCAGCCCGCGTGTTGTCCCGCTTTCACCCGGTCACGCTCCCCGCGTCAACATCGCAGGCCGGTCAGCGGCCCCGCGCCACGCGCTCGATCTCGGCGCGGACCAGCCGTTCGACCATGCCCGGCAGGTTATCGTCGAGCCATGATTGCAGCATCGGCCGCAGCATGTCCTGCACCATGTCTTCGATGGTGCGGGCGTTCTGGCTCACCATCGTCCCGGCGAGGAGCTGGAACGCATGCCCGACGCTGGCATCGGTGACGGCGGAGACGAGGCGCTCGTGCGGGGTCTCGCGGGGCGCCTCCACCGGCGCGGGGCGCGGGGCGGCACGCGGCGGTTCGGGCTGGCGCACGACCGGAGGCGGCAACGGCTCGGGTTCGGGTTCGTCGTCGAAGGAGATCGAGTCGAAATCGATCTCGCCGCTATCGGCGAAGCCGATCTCGGGTTCCTCGATGGGAGCGGGCTGGGGTTTGCGCGGCTGTGCGACCTCGGCGAGGTCGAGCACGTCGTCGTTCTCCGGCTGCGGCGGGGCCGAGCGCACCGGCGCGACGACCTCGGCCTTGGCGTTCTGGTCGTCGGCGATGATCCGGCGGATGGAAGCCAGGATCTCCTCCATGGAGGGTTCCTGGGCTTTCTCCTGCACGGTCTTCTCCGGCGCCTTGGGGCTCGCTGCACTCATCCGGACGACGCTCGGGTCACATGGTTAAAGAAACGTTTCGGTCACTCTGAGTATTTCACCACAGCTGCCGGATACAAGCACCGGCCGAGCGCAAGGCACAGGATAAAGCCCATGCCTCGAATGCCCCTCGCGACAGGAACGCCTCCTCAGCGTCCGTCGGGCGTGCGCACGCCGTACCAGAGATCCTTGATCTGGTCGAAATGCTCCTTCGGGCTGTAGGCCACCACCGGGATCGAGGTGAAGCGCACGGTGAGGCGGCCCACGGTCTGGACGACGCCGTAGGAGTTCACCACGCGGTCGCGCTGGGCGAGGATGAGGTTCACGCGCGAGTTCAGCAGTTCCTGCTGCGCGTTCAGGACGTCGAGGGTGGTGCGCTGACCCACGCGGGCCTCCTCACGCACGCCGTTCAACGCCACTTCGTTGGCCTGGACCTGGGCCTGCGAGGCGATGACCTGCGCCTTCGCGGCTTCCAGCCGGCCCCAGGCCGTGACGATGGACGAACGGACCTGATCGCGGATGTCTTCGACGTTGATGCGGGCCTGACCCACCAGTTCCTTGGCCTGGCGGATCTGCGAATAGGTCTGGCCGCCCTCGTAGAGCGGAACCGAGATGCGGCCGACGATGGTCGCGGTCATGCCGTTATCGCCGGGGAACTGCTGGTCGTAGCGTTGCTGGACGGTCCCCTGCAGGGCGGCGGTCGGATAGAGCGCGCCTTCGAAGATCTTCACCTGCGCCTCGGCCACGTCCACCGAATGCATGGAGGACAGGATCTGCGGGTGTTCCTTCAGGCCGATGGCGATGGCGTTGTCGAGGTTCGGCGGCACGAACCGGTCGAGGGGACGCCCCGGAGCGAGCTGGCGCGGCTCGACGCCGATGATGCGCCGGTACGTGCCGATGCTGGCGCGCAGGTTCGCCTCCGCACCGGAGACATCGGAGCGGGCGCCGGCGAGGCGAGCCTCGGCCTGGGCCACGTCGGTCCGGGTGACCTCGCCGACATTGAAACGGTCGCGGGTCTGGCGCAGCTGCTCTTCGAGCACCTCGACGTTGTTGCGGCGCAGCTCAAGCGTCGCCGTGTCGCTCAGGACCGACATGTAGATCTGGGCGGCGTTGAACAGGGTGGTCATCTCGGTGGCGCGCAGCGATTCGCGCGTCCCGAGCACGTCCGATTCGGCGCGCCGGGTCTGGTTGTCGGTCTGAAAGCCGTTGAACAGGGTCTGGTTGACGGTCAGGCCCGCCCCGCCGGGCTTGGTCACCTGGTTGAGCGTGATGCCGCTGACGCGGCCCTGAGACTGGGTCAGCCCGATATCGGCGTCGAGGCTCACGGTGGGACGGTAGCCGGCCTTGGCCTGCGCGACGTTCTCATCGGTGGCGCGCAAGCCCGCTCGCGTCGCGTTGAGCGCCGGGTTGGCGCCATAGGCACGGGCCAGCGCGCTATCCAGCGTCTCGGCGACAACCGGAAATGCGGTGGCGAGCGTCAGCGCGGCGAAGCCGCCGAGCCGCAGCCCGAGGCTTTTCGCAGGTTTGCGTTGTCTCACGTCCATCTGCCCTTGCGGTTTCTCGATGAACCGGTCGGCCGTTCGCACGGCCATAGCGCCTAGGGTGCCATCCGGATTGCCCGCCTCAAGCAGGAGTTTAGCGGAGCTTGGGCTCCAGAGCATCGGCCGAGACGGATGCTGCGCGAGATTGATGGCGCAGTGCCGCATAAAAGCGACACCTGTCCCTTCCGTTCAGAGGGGAAAAGCCATCTCGGCTCAGAAGGAGAAGCCGGAATCGACGGCGAAGGCCGACAGGGCCGGCAGGTTCGCGTCGAAGAGCGGGCGGGCTCCGAAAGCGTCTCCGGTCCGCACGAACAGAGTGGCCTTCGCGGCCCGGTCGCGCCCCATCACGCAGACGAGGCGTCCGCCATCCTTCAGTTGGTCGAGGAGGGATTGAGGCCGGGTCTCGACGCGGCCGTTGACGAGGATCCCGTCGAACGGTCCGGCCTTCGCCGCACCCGCCTGCAGAGGACCGCGGACGATCTCGACCCCTTCGGTTCCCGACAGGCGGCTCTCGGCCTCTGCGGCGAGGGTATCGTCGGATTCGAGGGCCACCACCCGCACGCCGAGCTGCCGCATGATGGCGGTGGCGTAGCCGTAGCCCGCAGCGACGTCGAGGACGACATGCCCCGGCACGAGCTGCAGCGCCTGCACCATCCGGGCGAGGATCATCGGCGCCGGGATCGCGCGATCCGGCGTGGCCGAGCCCTGTCCGCCGATGCGGAGGGTCTGGTCGATATAGGCGAAATCCTCGCGCCCCGGCGGCACGAAGCGCTCGCGCGGCACGGCTTCGAAAGCGTCGAGGACCGCGATGTCGTTGACGTCGAAGGTCCGCAGCTGACAATCCACCATGAGGCGTCGCGCCTGCGCGTAATCGAGCATGGGTCTCGTCTTCCCTCGCCGCATCGACTGCCGGCGACCGTCCGCCTCATCCGGATATTCGGACGGGGCCGGACGCCAGCGCCAGAGCTTGCCGGGTTGTCGTGGATCGGCCCCCAAAACGCAAGGTTCGCGGCGGGCTCTCCGGTAACCTTCGTCTCTCGCTTATCCGGTGGGACGGACCGAAGAGTCAGAAGCCGGTCGCGTCGAGCAGCCCGTCGACCATGCTGCGGTAGCCCGATCCGAACAGGCGCAGATGCACCAGCGCCGGCCAGAGCTGGTAGATCGCCTGCCGCTCGGCGAAGCCTGCCTCGGCCTGCCCATAGGCCGCTCTGAAAGCCGGGCCGGGCCGGCCGAACAGGGACAGCTTCGCGAGATCCACCTCCGCATGGCCGTAACAGCAGGCCGGGTCGATCAGCCCGGAGACGCGGCTTCCGTCGATCAGGATGTTGCCGCTCCAGAGGTCGCCGTGCAGCAGGGCCGGGCGCGGCCGGGCCGGCAGGCATCCGGGGAGCGCCGTCGCCAGGGCCTCGATCCTGCGCGCTAGCGGGGCGTCGAGATGGGGACAGTGGCAGAGAAGGCGCCGCTCCGCCCAGAAGCCGGGCCAATCCACGCCCCGGCGATTGTCGATTCGCACCGCACCGAAGGCGTAATCCCCATCCCAGCCGTAGCTCTCGCCGGTGACGGCATGGAGGCGCGCCACGACATGGCCGAGATCCGCATCCGCATCGCCGTCGCGGGTCGGCAGGCACGCGATCACCAGGACCGCCGCATCGGCCGCGAGGACCTCCGGCGCGGGGATGCCGGCGGTCCGGATCGCGCGCAGCATCGCGGCCTCGATCAGTGGAGCCGGCCCATCCTTGACGATCGCCTCGCCTCCGTCATCGAGGACGATCCGCGCGATACCGGACAGGTTGCCGCCACGGATCGGCTCCGACCCTGCGAGCCTGCGCGCGAGCAGGGCCGCTCCGCGCTCGGCCAGGCCGCTCATCTCATCAACGCCCTGACGAGGTCGCGGGCCCCCATGGTCACGTCTGTCCAGGTGGTGTCGAAGCCGGCTTCCGCGCCGTAATAGGGGTCGGCGACCGCCTCGCCCATCCGCCCCGCCACATGGTCGAGGAGCAGCGACAGCGCGGCGCCGTCCCGCGGCCGAAGCCGCTGCAGTACGGCGAGATTGTCGCCGTCGAGGGCGACGATATGGCTGAAGCGGGCGAAATCAGCGGGCTCGACCTGACGGGCGCGGTAGCCGGAAATGTCGACGCCGTTGCGCCGGGCGACGGCTTGGGCGCGCCGATCGGGCGGTTCTCCCGCATGCCACGCGCCGGTGCCGGCCGAATCCACCTCGACATCGAGGCCCGCCCGCTCGGCCTCCAGGCGGAACGCGGCCTCCGCCAGCGGCGAGCGGCAGATGTTGCCGAGGCACACGAACAGGATGGCAGGTTTGTCGGTGGTCATGCGGGCTCCTCGGATGTCGCCGTCAGGGGTAGCGCAGCCCTCCGGGTGCCCGATACCCGTCAGGATCGATCGTCCTTGAGCGCACCGTCCGGCTCGCCCGCTTTCTCCATCGCGGCTCGCCGCGCCTCCTGCCGGCGCCCGAGCCAGAGGCTGCTGGCGAGCCAGGCCACCGAGAGCGGCACCGCCGTCAGCGCCACGGCGGTCGAGCCGAGGCCGAGGGCCGCGATCCCGTTATAGGACCAGGCGCCGATCTGGTCGCCGGTGCGATAGACCACGGTGTCGATGAAGGTCTTCGCCTTGTAGCGGTCCTCGCGCGGCACCACCGTGAACAGCACCTCGCGGATCGGCCGGGCGATGGCGAAATTGCCGGCCCGTCGGAAGACCTGGAAGGCGACGATCGCGGTGATCGTCGGCGACACGGCCAGAGCCGCGAATCCGAGGATGCTGGCCGCCGGCAGGAGCGCGAGGGACGGCCCAACCCCGATGCGCCGGACGATCCGTCCGGTGAGGAAGAACTGTACGCCCAAGGTGAGCAGGTTCACGAGGAGATCGACGCTGGCAAAGAACGCCGTCTGCGCTCCGCGATCGGGGAAGCTGCGCTTGGCGATGCCCGCCTGCTCAAAATACAGGAAGGTCGAGGTCACCGAGAACAGCAGCAGGAACAGACCGATATTGAGGAGGTAGGGCGAGCGGAGTGTGCGGGTGATGCCTGCGAGCGCACTCCCGCCGATGGCCTCCGACGGTGCCGTATCGCCAGAGACGGGAGCCCGGTTCAGGCGGTCGGACAGCCTCGCGAGGCCGCGCATGCTGAACACCGCCGCTTCGAGGAGGAGAGCCGCGCCTAGCAACAGGACCCAGGTCGGCACGTCGCGGGCGAGGATCGCCGTGGTGGCCGAGCCCGCGATCGCCCCGAGGGTCGCGCCGGCGGCGATGAAACCGAACAGGCGCTTGCCCTGCTCGGTCGAGAACACGTCGACGATGGTGGCCCAGAACACCGAGACCACGAACAGGTTGAAGATCGACAGCCAGATGAAGAAGGCCCGTCCGACCCAGATGTCGCCGTCGGGGCCGGCGAGATAGAGCGCGCCGGCAAAGAGCACGATGTTGGCCGCGAAGAAGCGGTAGGTCAGCGGCACGAACCGGGCGCGCGGCAGGGTCTTCACCAGCCAGGCGAAGGGCACGTTCAGGACCAGCATGCCGATGAGCGTGCCGGTGAACAGCCAGGGCAGGTTCTCGAGGCCGCTGGCGACCCCCATCTGGTCGCGGATCGGGCGAAGGACGTAATAGGCCGCGAGGATCGAGAAGATGTAGGCCCAGGACCACGCCAGTGCCGGCACCTCCTCGGCCCGCACGTCGATGAGCCGGCGCAGCCAGGGCGGAACGTAGCCGCCGCTCCCGGCGGAAGCCGGATCGAGCGCGACCGGCTTTTCGCTCAACGCGTGACCCCGAGGTGCGTCCGAAGCTCGTCGGCTTTCAGGTCGAGACCGAAGCCGGGGGAGCCCATGGCGAACGTGTCCGCCTTCGCCAGAGGCCCGACCTCCACCGGATCGAACCCCGCATCCCTGACGAGCTGGGCCGCAATCGCCAGCGCCTTGGGGTCGTCCCCGGCGATGGGGATCGCCATGGAGCCGCCCTCGCGATGGGCGTTCTTGGCGAAGATCTTGTAATTCGCCGCGTTGAAGCCGCGCACGACCTTCGCCCCGCTGAGGTATTTGGCCGAGACCGCCGCGATCCCGCTGGCCTGGACCTCGCCGAAGACGTCGCCGTCGCGGGCCTGCGTCGCGTTGCCGGCGTCGATCACCACCTTGCCCTTGAGCGCGCCGGCGTAATCCTGCGCCAGCTGCGGATAGGCCTTGTAGGGCACGGCGATGAAAACGACGTCTCCGAAGGCGATGGCTTCGGCCGGATTCCCCGCTTTCGCCTTGGGGCCGAGCCCTTCGACGATACTTTTCAGCTCCTCGGGATGACGCGAGGACAGCATGACCTCGTGCCCCGCCTTGGCCCAGAGTCCGCCGATGGTGCTGCCGATGTTGCCGGCCCCGATGACGCCGATGCGAACCGGCTGCGCGGCGGTCTGTGCCGAGGCGGGAAGGCCAGCGGCGAGACAGCTCGACGCGAGGATGAGAGCGCCTCCCAGGACGAGGGCGGCACGGCGGGTCAGGGGGTCAGAGCGCGTCGACATAGGCCTCCATTCGGGTTCGCTGGGTGGCGTCGGGCAACCGACCGCGCGCCGCGCCGAGATTGTCCTCGACATAGGCCGCCTTGGCCATGCCGGGGATCGGGCAGGTCACGGCATCGTGCGCGAGGACGTATTTGAGGAAGAATTGCGGCCAGCTCGCGCAGTCGAACTCGGCGGTCCAGGGCGGCAATTCGCGCCCCTGCACGGCCTTGAACAGGCGGTCGCGTCCGAACGGCACGTTCACCATCACCGCCATGCCGCGGTCCTTGGCCAGCGGCAGGATGCGCTCGGCGGCGCGGCGATCGTCGAGGGCGTAATTCACTTGGATGAAGTCCATCGCCTCGCGCCGCATCACCGCTTCGAGATCCGCGAACTGGCTGTCGCGCCAGACCGTGACGCCGAGATAGCGGATCTTCTTTTGTGCCTTGAGCTCCCGCAACGTCGCGAGGTTCGCCTCCGTATCGATGAGGTTGTGGACCGCGACGAGGTCGATCCGGTCGGTGTTCATGCGCCGGAAGGAGCGCGCGATCTCGGCCGCACCGCCTTCGCGGCCGGGTGTCCCGACCTTGCTGCAGAGGAACACTTTCTCGCGCAGGCCGTCCTGCGGCAGGATCAGGCCGAGGACGTCCTCGGCGGTGCCGTAGCTCGGCGCCGTATCGATGACGGAGCCGCCGAGCGCCACGAACCGCCGGACCGCATCGAGCAGGGGAGCGACCTTGTCTTGGACCGGCTCGACTTCGTAGCGGCGAGACGTCCCGATCCCGATGGCGGGCAGGGTCTCGCCGGAGGAAGGGATGGCGCGTCGGATCAGCCCGCCCTCCTCCGCCCGTGCCGTCGAGACCGACCGCTCCAGCATCGGCACCATCAGGGGAAGCAGGCCGGATCCGGCCAGGAACGCACGTCGGGAGGGCTGCATGCCGGCTCGGTCCTCATGGGGATCGGACAGCACCAACGCACGGCCCCCCGCCAAGGTGCCGAGGGTTTCAGGACACGGCCGTCAGCTTGTCGGCCATGGACTGTTCCTTGTCCCGTCGCGACGAGAAGGCCATGGTGAAGAAGACGCGCTGGACGCCGAGCTGGCTGAGCCTGTCCTCACAGAGTTCGATGAGCCGGCAGATGTCGGCGAGTTCGCCTTCGATGTTGGTGCCGTTGGCGTGCATCTCGGCATTGAGGTGGCTGGCCTCGATGATCGTCTTGATCTCCCTGACGTAGGAGGAGACCGAGGGGCCGACGCCCATGGGCACGATGCACAAATCCGCGACGACCTTCATGACACGTCTCCTCGTTATCCTCGGCTCACGGCGATCGCTCAGCGTCCGCCGGGGCCTGCGTCGTTACAGCATCGCTCCGGATACGGCATCCGGGGCGACGCTGTAGGCTTTTGATAAGGCAGCATCTTTCTTCGAAAACCGGTTCCCGCTTCTCGGGGGGATGCTCCGGCGACCAGGCAGCGACGGGAACGGCTGGGCTCCTGCCGTGTTGATGGGCATACCTCACAACAGGAGATTTCGAATGCGTAAGCTCGCAATCCTCTCGGCTGCAGCCATCAGCCTCGGCGCCCTCGCTGTCGCCCCCGCGGAAGCTCGCGGCTGGGGCCATGGCGGCGGATACGGTCACGGCGGTTATGGCCATGGCGGTGGATACGGCCGCGGCGGATATGGTCGTTACAGCGGCGGCTACGGTCGAGGCTATGGCTATGGTGGACGTCGTGGGATCGGGCCGGGTGCCGCCATCGGTCTCGGCGTTGCCGGTCTCGCAGCCGGTGCCATCGCGGCGGGCGCGTATAACGGTGGCTATGGTGGCTACGGTTACGACCGCCCGGTCGGTTATTACGGCGGTGGCTACGCCCCGGTTTACGGTGGGTATGGCGGCTATTACGGCTACTGAGCCGAAACCGGATATTCGGAAGAAGGGGTCGCCGCAAGGCGGCCCTTTTTCGTGATGTGACAGGGTTTCCGCAGCAACCATCCGGGTCGGATCCGGCCCGGTGCCGCGGCATCAGGGCGGCGCGAAGATCGTGATGTTGCTGTTGAGCTGGTAGGCCGCCGTCGGTGGAGTGTTGACGAGCCGCAGCCGGACGGGGCTCTCGCCCAGGATGGCTCCGAAGGACGGGGTCACCGTGATGGGAAAGCAGCGGGACAGGACATCCATCGCGGCATCTTCGTAGTGCTTTCGCGCGTCCCGGTCGCCTTCGAGTCGACGGGCCGTCACCAGGGGAGCACCGCGCAGGGAGCCGGTCTTGCCGATGCCGAAACGGAACGCGATGAGCGATCCTTTCGTGTCCGGCGGTACCGACCAGCATGAGGCGAGCCTCGCTCGAAGGTCCGCCCAGTTATTCACGGCCGATGGCGCTGCGTTCGGCTGCGCCGGGACCGAAATCGGCATCGCCGAGCAGGATCCGGCGAGCAGCGCCGCGACGAGTCGGCGCGTGAAGATCGGCCGTCGTACCGGTCTGATGCTCATGCCCCGTATTCTAAGCACCGGCTCGGCGCGGAGCAAAACAGGCGGCCCTCAACCTCCGGCCAAGGCTACCTTTCCCGTCGATCGCCGGCCTCGATGCCGGCGATCAGAGGTCGGTCGAGAGATCTCAGCCGACTTCCTGTGCCTCGGCCGCGTTTCCCCGGATGAGGCCACGCCCGGCATAGATGCCGCCGACGGTCTCCATGTCGAGACGCTCGGTGTCGCGGCGGCGAACTTCACCCATGACCGCATTGGCCGATTCCGGCTCGTCCCCGATGGTGAGCAGCGCCTGTTCGCCGAAGGCCAACGCCGATTCGAAGGTCTCGCGAAGCTGATAGGCGACACCGGCATGGATGAGCTCGATCGCATGCTCGCGATCACGGGCACGCGCGAGGACGGGCACGAGCGGAAACTCGGCCTTCGCGATCTCGGCGATGCGCTTGGCGGCCTCGCGGTCGTCGATGCAGATGAGGATCGCCCGCGCGGTCGCGGCCCCTGCCGCGTGGAGGATGTCGAGGCGGGCGCCGTCACCGTAATAGACCTTGAAGCCGAAGGTCTCGGCGATGCGGATATAGGCCGGGTTGGTGTCGATGATCGATACGGAGCAGCCGCGCGAGATCAGTGGTTGGCTGACGATCTGTCCGAACCGGCCAAAGCCGATGATCAGGGCACTTCCGACGAGATTCTCCGGCACATCGACGCCGGCCGTCGACACCGAGGCCTTGGGGCCGAGCCTGTCGAAGGCGATCACCATCAGGGGCGTGATCGCCATGGACAGGATGATGGTCGCCGTCAGGATCGCGTTGGTGGTGCCGTCGATGATCCCGGCGCTCGTCGCGGCGGCGTAGAGCACGAAGGCGAACTCGCCGCCCTGCGCCATCAAGGCCGCTCGCTCCATCGCCTCGGGATGCGAGGCCCGCAGGAGGCGGGCGACGGCGTAGATGACGAGGCTTTTGACGATCATGTAGGAAGCGACGCTCGTCAGGATCAGCGCCCAGTTCGCGGCGATGATGGTGAGGTCGAGGGACATCCCGACGCCGAGGAAGAACAGGCCGAGCAGGATGCCCCGGAACGGCTCGACATCGGCCTCCAACTGGTGCCGGAAACTCGATTCCGACAGGAGCACGCCCGCCAGGAACGCGCCCATCGCCATGGACAAGCCGCCGAGCTGCATGGCGAGAGCCGAGCCGAGCACGACGAGCAGGGCCGCGGCCGTCATCACTTCTCGGGCCTTCGATGCGGCCAGCAGGCGGAACAGGGGGTTGAGCAGCCAGCGTCCGGCGGCGACCAGCGCCGCGATGGACCCCAGCGCGATGGCGATGGCCAAGACGCGGTCCATCGTGCCCGTCCCTTGCCCGCCGGCTTCCTGCCCGCCGGGCGCCAGCAGCGCGACGATGGCGAGCAGCGGCACGATGGCGAGATCCTCGAGCAGCAGGATCGCCACGATGCGCTGGCCCTTCGGGGTCGAGAGCGACCCGCGCTCTTCGAGGAGCTGCATGACGATGGCCGTCGAGGTCAGGACGAAGCCGGTGCCGGCCACGAACGAGACGGCGAGCGGGAACCCCATGGCGACACCGACGAGGGTGAGAGCCGCGATGCAGGCGGCGACTTGGGCGAGGCCGAGCCCGAAGATCTCGCGCCGCATGCCCCAGAGCCGCGACGGCTCCATCTCCAGTCCGATGATGAACAGGAACATCACCACGCCGAGTTCCGCCACGTGCAGGATCGCGTGGGCATCCGAGAACAGGCCGAGGCCGAACGGGCCGATGGCGAGCCCCGCCACGAGGTAGCCGAGGACCGAGCCGAGCCCGATGCGCTTGAAGACCGGGACCGCGACGACGCCGGCCGCGAGGAGGGCCACGACCTGGACGAGTTCGCTCGCGGCACCGGACGCTTCAACAGCCATGTTTTCCAGGTATCCTCTGTAAGGCAAGGTAAGGCGGGCGGCAGCTCGGCCCGACGCGTCGGGCCGAGCTCGGAGAGTGTTCAGGGATAGCGCACGGGCGGAGGGGATTCCGGCAGCGGGATGAACTCGGATTCGCCCGGCACGGTGTCGAAACGGGCCTGGCGCCAGTCTTCCTTGGCCTGCTCGATCCGCTCCGGTCGCGAGGAGACGAAGTTCCACCAGAGATGGCGCGGGCCGTCCATCGGCTCGCCGCCCAGCACCATGAAACGCGAGGCCTCCGTCGCCCGGACGCTGATGCGGTCGCCCGGATTGAAGACGAGGAGCTGGCCGGGACCGAACCCGTCCCCGGCGATCTCGATCGCGCCCGAGACGGTGTAGATCGCACGCTCGTCATAGGTCGGGTCGAGGGGCAGCACCGCGCCCGCCTCCAGCGCCACGTCGGCATAGACCATCGGGCTCGATGTCCGCACCGGGGACTTGGCGCCGAAGGCTTCGCCGGCGATCAGCCGGACGATCTTGCCCTCGCCGGTGAGGATCGGCAGCGCCTCGGCCTCGTAATGTTCGAAGGCGGGGGCGGTCTCCTCGTCCCTGCCGCTGAGTGCGACCCAGCTCTGGATGCCGAACAGCTTCGAGCCGGTCTGGCGGAGATCGGCACCCGTGCGCTCCGAATGGGTGATCCCCCGGCCCGCCGTCATCCAGTTGAGTTCTCCCGGACGGATCGGCAATTCCGTTCCGAGGCTGTCCCGGTGCATGATCTCGCCGTCGAACAGGTAGGTGACGGTGGAGAGGCCGATATGCGGGTGGGGCCGCACGTCCATGCCCTGGCCGAGGAGGAATTCCGACGGCCCCATCTGGTCGAAGAAGATGAACGGGCCGACCATCCGGCACTCCGTCGAGGGTAGCGCACGCCGGACCGCGAACGAGCCGAGATCGCGCGAGCGCGGCACGATCAGGGTCTTGATCGCGTCGCAGGTGAAGTGATCGCCCGGAACCGGGTCGTCCGCACTGTGCCAGCTCATTGCCTGTTCGCCTTCTGCGCGATGCTCTCGAAGAGTGTTGTGGTTTGCGGGGCCGATCCGGGGCCGCCTCAGGCCTTGAAGAAGGCCAGCAGGTCCGGATTGATCACGTCCGCATGTGTCGTGCACATGCCGTGCGGGAAGCCCTCGTAGGTCTTGAGCGTGCCGTGCTTCAAGAGTGGGTGCGACAGCAGGGCGGCATCCGCGATCGGCACGATCTGGTCGTCGGTGCCGTGCATCACCAGGACGGGCACGTCGATGGCCTTCAAATCCTCGGTGAAGTCCGTCTCCGAGAAGGCCTTGATGCAATCGTAATGCGCCTTGGCGCCGCCCATCATGCCCTGGCGCCACCAATTGTCGATCACGCCCGGCGAGACTTGCGCGCCCGCCCGGTTGAAGCCGTAGAACGGACCCGCCGGCACGTCGCGGTAGAATTGCGCCCGGTTGGCCGCGAGCGCGGCGCGGAAGCCGTCGAAGACTTCGATCGGCAGGCCGCCGGGATTCGCCGCGGACTTCACCATCACGGGCGGCACGGCGCCGATCAGCACCGCCTTGGCGACGCGGCCGGGTTCGGCACGGGCGACATAGTGGGCGACCTCTCCGCCACCCGTGGAATGGCCGACATGGATGGCGTTCCTCACGTCGAGGGCGACGACGAGTTCGGCGACGTCGGCCGCGTAGGTGTCCATCTCGTTGCCGGTATCGGTCTGGGTCGAGCGACCATGGCCCCGGCGATCATGGGCGATCACGCGATAGCCTTTCGCGAGGAAGAACAGCATCTGGCTGTCCCAATCGTCGGCGCTGAGCGGCCAGCCATGATGGAAGACCACCGGCTGGGCATCCTTCGAGCCCCAATCCTTGTAGAAGATCTCGGTGCCGTCCTGCGTGGTCAACATGGGCATCATGGCTCTCCTTCTGCTTGCGTGACTGCGATTCGAACAACGAATACCATCGATGCCGGAGCGTCGGACAAGGGTGTCACTCTTTGGAATGGAGCTCGGCGAGCGCCTCCCCGTCGCGCCGCCGATGACGGCGCGATCCGCGAGGCCGTACCGAACCACGTCATCCGCCGCCTGTCTGTCGGGCTTGTCCGTCGCCTGCCGCGTGGCGTGTCTGCGATGGAGGCATGATACGGCTTGTCACCGAGCTGTAAAACAGAAACGATGGAAACCCATCGTTTCTGGAAATGTATGATGCGGTTACCCGACTTCGAGGCCTGGGCGATCTTCGCCAAGGTGGTGGAGACAGGCTCCTTCGGCAGGGCCGCGTCCGATCTCGGCTTGTCGAAGGCGACCATCTCCAAAGCCGTGACTCGCCTGGAAGTCCGCATCGGAGCGCGCCTCTTCCACCGGACCTCGCGCAAGCTTTCGCTCACGGAGGCGGGACAGGCCGCCAAGACCAGCGCCGCGCGCATCCTCTCCGAAGGGGAAGCCGCCGAAGCGGAGGCCAGCGCCGGCGCCTCCGAACCGCAGGGCCTGGTGCGGCTCGCCGCGCCGATGTCGTTCGGTGTCCTGCACGTCGCGCCCCGGCTGCCGGACTTCCTGAGCCAGTACCCTGCCGTGTCCGTCGATCTGCACTTGAGCGACGCCGTGGTCGACCTCATCGGCGGCGGTTTCGATATCGGATTGCGGATCGCCGCACTGCCGGATTCGTCTTTGCGCGCCCGTAAGCTCTGCGCCGTCCACCGTTCGCTCGTGGCGACGCCCGGTTACCTGGAGCGGCACGGCCGGCCGGAGCATCCCGACGATCTCGTTCGGCATGCCTGCCTCGGCTACGCCTACCTTCCGACCCCGGATCGCTGGCGGTTCACGGACGGTCGAGGCACCGAGGCCGTGATCGCCCCGAAAGGCCCGATGCGCGCGAACAATGCCGACGCCTTGGCGCCCGCCCTGCGGGCCGGACTCGGCCTGGCGGTTCAGCCCGACTTCATGATCTGGGACGACCTGAAGGCCGGCAGGCTGGAGCGCGTGCTGCCCGACTGGTCCCTGCCGCCGATCGCCCTGCACCTCGTCATGCCGCCGGGCGAATTGCGCCCTGCCCGCGTCACGGCCTTGATCGCCTATCTGGCGCAGGTGCTGTCCACGGCACCCTGGGCCGGGTCCGAACGTCCCTGACCCCGCGCGACGGTCGGGCGCGATCTTCGGCGGGTCGAAACCGAACCGCGCCGGGGTTTCCGGAGTCAGGTTGGTTCGGGTCGGCTCAGCCGAACAAGACCCCGTAGCCCTCCTCGAACACCCGTCCAAGTCGGCGGCGGTAATCGGCATAGGCCGGCATGCCGGATGTCACGCGTCCGTAACTGAGGTCCGGGCCGGCCGAAGCTTCGGGGATGAGGGCGAGCGGAGCTGCGGCTGGGGTCAGCTGAGTGCCGCGTCCCGCATGCAGCGTCGTGAGCAGCCCGAACATCTCGCCATGGATGGTCGGCCGGCAGAGCACGGCGAGGCGGCACTGCCCCTGCCAATTGGTGACGAGGTAGATCATGCCCGACTGGTTCGGCACCGCGACGCTGCCGGTCTGCGCGAAAGGGGCATCGCTCCGTTCGGCCTCGCGGAAGGCAAGGCGCGCACTCGCCGCATCCCACGCGATCTCGGTGCGATAGGCAAAGACCGCATCGGCCAGGCCGAAGGACGGTCGCAAGGTCAGGTAGCGCCCCTCGAGCCAAGCGGCGGATTCCCGGGAGTAGGAGCCGAGTTCCGATGGGGCATGCCGCGTCTCGGGTGCCGCGCTCACGGGCTCGGCGCCGTTGCGCAGGCGCTGGCCGAGCGCTTCCTCCAGGCGGATGGTGGTGGCGAGCGTGAAGGGCCGGCGACCGGCCAGTGCCTTCTCCAGGGTCGAGACGCTGATCCGCGCCAGATCGGCGAGCGTTTGGCGGGAGATCCGGCGACGGGCGAGCGCCTCGCGCACGGCCTGGGCAATGGCGCGGCTCTGGCCCTCGGGCAGCTCGGTCTCGGGTTCTTGCCCGGTCTCGGACTTTTGCACGGTCTCGGGTTTTTGCACGGTCTCTCGGCTCGTCGCTCGTCTCCGCTGAGATCCGCACGAAACCGCACAGGCTGGCAAGAGCAGTGGGTCAGTCTCCGTCGTCCACCGCCTCTGCCTCCACAACCAGGCGCAGCGGCCCCTGCACCAGGCCATCCAGCGGCCAGCATGTCACGAGGGCGATGTTCCGTCCCGGGGCGGCCTGATCGATGCCCGATGCGTCCCAGGACACGATCCGGCTGCCGCCGATCCGGAAACGGACGGTGCGTCCGTCTCGTCGGGTCACCGAGACGACATCGCCTGGTTTCACCGCTCCGAGCCCTGCGAATTGCGTATCGCGATGGGCCGCGAAGATGGCGGTGCCGGGCTCGCCGGCCTCCGGCGTCCCGTCGAGATGGCCGGGGCCGAAGGCCAGGGCCTGCCCGCTGCCGCCGCGCAGGGCTATGAAGCTTCGTCCCGCCAGCGTGAGGCGGGCCACCGGCTCGGTATCGGCCGATGGCCAGGGCCGTACCGGGCGGCCCTCGGCGATGCTTCGGGCGAAGGCACGCTCGAGAAGCACCTGCGCGAGCGCCGCCTTGGCGGGAATCCAGGCGGCCCCGATCAAGGTGCCGAGGCCCGCGAGGACGAGGAGGGTGGCGAGCACCCTCCCCCCGGTCGTGCGGCTCATTGGACCCCCCGAACCCGGCGAAGGGTGAGCAATCCGCCGAGCAGCAGGACGAGACCCAGGAGGATTTGCGCCCGGGTGCCCGCCCCGGTCTGGGGGAGTGGGACCGCCGGGGCCGGAGCCGTGGCCTGGGCAGGGATGAGAGCCGCGCCGCGCTCCTGCGGCCGCTGGATGGCCCGTTCGCCGAAGACCTTCGCGAAATCCCAGCCCGCGGGCAGGTTCAGGGGCAGATCGGCTGCGACGAGGGGAGTGCCGCTCGGCCGGCGCGGCGTCGCGTCGACGGCGACGAGGCTGGTCAGGCGGGTCATCAGCTTGTGCGTCAGGGCGAGCTGCAGGATCGTGGCATCGGCCTGGTTCGCCATCACGCGCCCGGTGACGCGAGCGGTTTCGGCCTCGCCGATCTTCGAGCGTGCCCAGACCTTCGAGATGCCCTCCCCCTCGGCGGCGTCGGCCAGGGACACGCTGGTCTGCCATGGCGCGTCGCCGATGCGGCCCGTCACGGTCAGGGTACCCGACGGGTCGGCAATCTCGGCCGCGAGCACCACCGGCTCACCGCGATAGAGGTCGGGCAGCGGGTTCGGGGTGATGTCGCCCCCATTCGACAGGGTGGCGGCGAGATCGGTGACGGCGGGGTTCTCGAGCTTGGCATAGAGGCTGCGGGTGCGCTCCGCGACCTGATCGACGGTGTGGATCGCGGTGTAGCTGCCCCGGCCGATCTCGGCGGCGTGACGCATCAGGTGTCCGTTCGGAGCCGACCCGATCCCGACCATGAACAGCCGGCTCCGGCCGAGGCCGTCATGGATCGCGGCGAAGATCTGGTTCTCGTTGCCGATGGCGCCATCCGTGAGGAAGACGATCTGGCGGACGCGGCTCCGATCCTCAGGATGGCTGTCGGCGAGCGCCGCGCGGAGGGGAGCGAGCATCTCGGTGCCGCCGCTCGCTTCCAGTCCGGCGACGAAGCTTTCGGCCGCCCGCAGATTCTCCGGGTTCGCCGGGACCGGCTCCGGAAAGAGCTGGCTCATGGTGTGGTCGAAGCGGATGACGGTGAATTGGTCCCGGGGGGTGAGACGGGCCAGGCCGGCGAGCAATCCGGCCTTTGCCTGCCGCATCGATGGGCCGGACATCGACCCCGAATTGTCGATGACGAAGACCACGTCACGGGGCTGGCGCTGCGCCGCAGTCGCGTCGGGCGGGGTGAGGGTGGCGAGGAGATAGGTGCGGCCGGCCACAATCTCCCGGAACAGTCCGAGGCGCGGCTCCATGCTCGGCACGGGTTCCCAGGTGAGCTCGAAGTCGCGGTCGGCGGGGACGACCCCGTCGGCCAGGGTCACGCGCCGGGAATCCGGACCGGTCTCGTCGATCTGGAGCGGGTGCGTGGCGCTTCTCAGCGTGTGGATCGGAAAGCCGGCCTGGAGCCGCACCGTGATACCGACAGGATTGACCGGGGCGGAAAGGGAGGGGTCGAGAACGGGCGCGTTGATCCGGTGGCGATCGGGCACCGGGTCGGAGCTCGTCTCGTCACGGGCCGAGACGAGCTCCGCTGCGGCAGGGGCCGGGCTGTATCGGGGCGCCACCACCAGGGGCAGGCGCAGGGAGCGGGTGCCCCCCGAAAGGGCCACCGTCTGCTGGTACTCGATCTGCACCAGCACGGTCTCGCCCGGTCCGATATTGGCGACGGTGTTGGTGAAGACGTTGGGCCGCTCCTGCTCGGTCAGGGCCGCGCTCCGTCCGGCCGCCTTGGCGGCCTCGTAGATGCGCTTGGCCGCCGCGCGTTCGCGAATCTCGGCGACGATCACCTTGTCGCCGATCACGAGCTTCATCGTATCGACCGCCGAATCTTCCGGCAGCGGGAAGAGGTAGGTCCCTTCCACCCAGGATCCGGTGGTGTTGCGGAAGGCCTGCGTCACCACCGTGCGGGCGGTCGGGCCGCTGACGGTGACGCTGAAATCGGTGCTGAGGCGCGGCGCCTCTACGGGCGCGGCGGCATCCGGCCCGCGCAGAACCAGGCTACCGCTCGACGGTGCCGGCAGGGCACTGGCCGAGCAGATCGAGATGAGCAGCGCGAGAAGCGCCAGGAACAAAGGCGAGACGGACCGGACGATCCCGGTGCCATCCGCTGAGCGGAGGCGCGTGGTGAGACTAGAGGGCAGCATGGGCGTGATCTCCGGGCTTCCGGCACGATGGCCGGCGCGTCACAGAGGTTCACCCGCGCATCGAAGCTTCGCCACGGGACGCTTCTGCCAGTCTCGGGCCGCACCCGGACGACCTCGCCCGGTGCAGGCGGATCTGTGCGGTTTCTGTCCGGTCCCGTGCGGACAATGCGGTTCCGCTCCGCCCTCGAGTTCGCCCGGTAACCTCGCCGCCCGGCCACACGCCCCCTCCCCCTGACGGTCGTCGCCAGCATGCGGCAGTCGGCTTTGGTAAGAGGTGGGTCCAGTCGCGAGCCGTGGGCGTCTTCGACGAGGCAGCCGTTCGTTCCTGGCTCGGGTCAGTCCGGGAGCCGGCAGCACGATGGTCTCGCCGGGTCCGTGCCACTCCGCGAAGGCCGCGTGAACGTTCTCTGTGGGGCGAAGACCTTCACCGAAGCCGATCTCCTCGCCACCGCGGTCATCTCGGCGCTCGAGGATCTCCGCCCTGCGCGCATTGCCGGCCAGCGCGTCGTCATATGAGGTCGTCCTGCTCGCCCTTTCACGCTACTCAGGCGAGAAATCAGGCAGCAAAAAACCCGCCAAGTCATTGACCGAGCGGGCTAAAAGCAGTGGCTGGGGGACGAGGATCCTGTTCCCGTTGCCAGCCTCGGATAAACCTAAGCAAGATCAATGACTTGCCGCGCATATCGGCTGGGGATGTGTAGCAATGAAGTGGGCAGTTGGCAATTGCCTGCGCTTCGTCGATCGCCAGGATTTTGGTGTCGCTATATCGCCTCCCAACTCACTCACTGGCGGTTGGCAGTAGCTCGCGTTCGGTTCGCCGCGCGCATTGGTGCTGATCCTACTGACACACCCAAAAAGGTGGTTGCTGCCGCGGATGGTTTAACGAGCGCGGATGCGCCGGTGGCGTCGCTTCGTTCGGCTAATACCTCCGCGTTTGGTTGCATGTCGGCCAGATAGTCGGCGGCGCGTGAGCCTTGCGTGGCGGCGGTTGCGAGTGCGTGGGGGTCGGCGCGTAGGAGGGGTGCCCAGGATGCGCAGTATGCCGCGTGGTTGGAGTGCGGGACGCGGGCAATCCCAAGGTCGGCCAGGATGAAGGCGGCGCCAAGCTCGGCCACGAGTTCCTCGGCTGCGTAGCTGTGGGCGCCGAAGCGGCCGGTGAGGTCACGGGCGAGTCGGTGGGGTGTTCCCGTCCAATGAACGAGTTCGTGCGCGAGCGTGCCGGCGTAGCCCTCGGTGGAGTGGAAGGTGGTGCGGGTAGGCATGCGAATTGTGTCGGTAGCGGGCACGTAGCAGGCGCGTGTGCCGCCCTCGTGGATTGTCGCGCCGGTGTCCGTGACGAAGCTGTCGAAGGCTGGGGGCGGCAGTATGGTTGTGCCGCTTGATGGCAGGACCACTTGGGTGGGGGCTGTGTCGACCTGTGCGACGTTGAACACGTTGGCGGCGCGGGCGACGAAGGGGACGCTGCCGGGCTTCTTTGAGCCGTTTGTCTCTGCCGCTGCGTCGGTACCTCGGGGCAGCTCTTTGTAGAACAGTACGAGCGTGCTGCGTTCGGCTCGACGAACCTGGGCTCCGAGCGCTGTCCATTGACGATAGGTGGCCCACCGCGCGTCCGTGTATCCGTTGGCCTGCGCCGCGCACCAAAGCGCAAGGATGTTGATGCCACGGTACCGACGAACCGTGCTGGCATTGCAGGGCATCGGGTCTGCGCCGTGCCAGGGTAGTGTCCATGAAGCGGGGTCAGCCGTCTCCAGCTGCTCCAAAATGGCGGCGGCAACACGGGTGTGCAGGTCGTTTGGCATCAGGATAGTTCCGGTGGGCCCTGTAGGGCGGCAATCCGGGTTCCCGCTGGGGCGGCGGTTTTTCACGGTTGGCAGTGTCGCCCTGTTCGTTAGGCCGGCGGCAGCGTGTCCGTGCTTCGGCTCCAAGCCATCGGCGTATTCGTCTGTCTTCGCCCGGATCTTGGTGAACGTTTGAGGGAGGCCGGCTTGCCTAGGGGCAAGGCTTTGCCAGGCATTGGCAAAGCCTTGCATCAAACCGAGGGGTCCGGATCTCGGAGCCACGCCGTCGGTCGACCGGCGGATCGAAGGTGCAACCTTGTTATAGGCGAGGCCGGGGTTGTGCTGACGGCCTTTGCGCACCGCTTCCCGCCACCTTGGACGGACAACGCGAACGGACCCTACCCGCTCGATCCGCTGGCATCGGGGTCGTTCTGGAGGTCTGGGGCAACCCATTCCCTTCATCCTGCGGTCTGCCCCGTTTGGGCAGACCGCTTGCTATCGATGCCCTTCGACTTGCGACCCGGCGTTCCCCATCCCGCCTGGTTAGCGGTGGAGGCTCGGGGCTCATAGGGAGCGTGGCTCTTTCCTTTCGGCGGGGAGAAGCTCGGCTCCACGCCTGGAATTAGGAGCACCGTTTCGCTTAGGGCCTTCGATCCAAGGTGTGTAGCGGCTGCTCATGTCAACCGCGAACCTGCACCAGCGCAGCCTTATTTAACTGCCCTGGGACGTGGCACGCATGTCCTATTGATCCTCCCCCCGGTTTCGCGGACACGGGGGAGGATCACGCGAATGGATGGAGCATTTTGCGCTCTGGTGCGAGGGGCAGGTTGGCCTAGTCACGACGCAGGAAGAAGTGATCGCTGCTTTGGAGCGATATCTACTTTTCGTTCTTCAACGCACTTACAGCGATGGGGCTCACTTGAGGCGGGCGGTCTTCGAGATGTTGCAGTACCAGTGTGCGGAATCAGATATTTCTGACCGTCTAACAAGTTGGCTATCTGCACTTGTCAGAGGCCAGCGGCAGCTCGCTGCGTAGAGCCAGAAGCGTGTGCCTGTGGGACTCATTCCCGACTTGGCGGGCGGATTGCGGAGTTCTAGAGCGTTTTCGGGCTGCGCTGAATCGGGCAGGTGGGGTTCACGCGAAGCTGTTGAGCTGATTCACTGATCGCTCTGAGAAGGAGCGAAGCATGGGCCGACCCTACAGCCAGGACTTGCGGAAGCGCGTGGTGGAGGCCGCTGCAACGACCTCGCGTCGCCAGGAGGCCGCGCGCTTTGGGGTCGGTGTCGCCACCTCGATCCGCTGGATGGCCGCACTCACCACGACCGGGATGGTAGCGGCCCGTCCGCAAGGCCGGGCACGCCGCTCGAAGCTCTATCCGCACGAGGCCTTCTTACGCAGCCTGATCGACGGACAAGTCGATATCACCCCGGAGGAGATGCGCGCTCGGCTGCGGGACGAGCACGCTCTCACGGTCGGGCTGGGCACCCTGTGGAGCTTCCTCGACGCGCGCGATCTCACCTACAAAAAAGACAGCTCACGCCGCCGAGCAGGAACGCCCGGACGTGAAAGCGGCGCGCGAGGCTTGGTTCGAGGGCCAGCCCGATCTCGACCCTGCGCGCCTAGTTTTCCTCGACGAGACCTGGACCTCCACCAACATGGCTCGCACCCGTGGGCGTTCACTGCGCGGCGAGCGGCTGCGCTCGCCCATCCCGCACGGTCATTGGAAGACCACGACCCTAGTGGCGGGCCTGCGCCTGTCCGGGATCGCCGCGCCGTTCGTGCTCGATGGGCCTATCAACCGCGACGCCTTCCAGGCTTACGTCGATCAGGTCCTAGTGCCCGAGCTTACCCCCGGCGACATCGTCGTCATGGACAACCTCGGCAGCCACAAGGGACCGGCCGTGCGCGCCGCCATTGAGGCCGCCGGCGCACGGCTGTTGTTCCTGCCGACCTACTCGCCCGACTTCAACCCGATCGAGATGGCGTTCTCGAAGCTCAAAGCACTGCTCCGCAAGGCGGCCGAACGCACCGTCGAGGGATTGTGGTCGGCCATCGGACGCCTCGTCGACACCGTCACGCCAGGCGAGTGCGCCAACTTCTTCGCCGCAGCAGGATCTGAACCAGATTAAACCGAAAATGCTCTAGCGACCGGCATAGGGGAGAGAATGGCGCGGTTCCTCGATCACAAGCAAGTGCGCAGTGCAGTCCAGGCCGTCATCGCGGGAGACGACGTCCGATGCGCCGTCGCGTTCTGGGGTAATGGCGCGCTCAAGGCGCTGTTCGGCTTTAAAAGGCTTGCCTTCAGGGCGCGGATCATCTGCGACCTTTCAATGGGCGGCACTAATCCTGACGAACTGGTGCTGCTTGGGGCGCCGGAAAATCCTCATCTTAAGCATCTTCGGGGATTGCACGCGAAACTGTACCTTTCGAGCGCCGGTTTAGTCGTCACCTCAGCTAACGCCTCAAATCGGGGCATCGGCTTTGTCGAACCGGCCGCCCTTACAGAATGCGGCACATTCCATCGACCCGATACGACCGCGTTCTGCAAAGGCGCGAAGTGGTTCGAGGCGATCTGGGAGAACGCTGAGGTAGTCGATCCGAAGGCCCTCGCGACAGCTCGCGCCACCTGGGCAAAGCGACCGCGACACGGTACCCCTAAGAGCGCGCCGTTGATCGCTGCATCCGATACCCTGCTGCGGACCATCGCGGCTGACCCTGACCGCTATCGAGGAATTGGCGTGGTGTTCTCGTCGGGCGAGGCTGATCACGACGATGTTGAGCGCGCAGCCGAGGTGGCGATGGCGGTCGAGAGCAAGAGTCGCAAGCCGAAGTTGAAGAAGGAAGAGATTGGCCGCCTGCCGAACTGGCCGAAGGGAAATCTGTTCTCCGGCTGGTCGGATGCGGACGCAAACGCTTGGCCCAGGCTGTTCCTCTGCGCGCACCGCGGCGCGCGCGGGGCAGTTTCGTATTGGTGCTATTCGCGATTCTTCGAGGTGAAGCTCGATCGGGACGAATGGTCGATATTTGCGGAACGGTCCCCGGAGCTGCGATCGCGTATCGGGCTGGCTGGCACGCCTCGGCAGAGCGCCAGCGCGGATGTTGGACTTCTCGAACAGATTTTCATGCACCTCGACGCAGCCGCCGGACCTGACGAGATTGGCTATCGTCTATGTGAGAGCCCCGTGCATCTCGGCCACTTGCTTGCTGAGGTCGATGCCGGTAGCGCACTGGATGTGAATCTATCGAGTAGAGAAGCATCCGGCTATAATAGCGCTAAGTTGGTGTCGCCGCTGGGGGGGGAATGAAAGAACAGGAGTTCAGAGACTGGTTGAGCAAGCGACTTTGGAAAGGAGAGCCGCTGACGAAAAAGGCTATGGATACACGCGTGCGCCGCAGCCGGCGAGCCGAGCGTGGATTGTATGGCTTCGGCTACTCTAAATCCACGCTCGACGAGGTATTCGACGATGGCAAATGGGACGATTTGCTGGCGCAATTGACGGCGCTGGCGAGCGACCCTGAGCCAAATATGACGGTTGTGCGCGCGGTCGTCCCCCAAGCCGAAGATCCAAAGGGACAGCTCGGCAACATGATCGCCAGCCTGCGGCAATATGGTTATTTCCGCGAAGGGCGTGATCCCAATTATTCAGTCGCAGGTGTCGCAGACGAGGACGGTGGCGGCGAAAGCCAGGCCGACGAAATCCGCCGGTACGTTTTGAAAAACTATATCAAACCGGCACGAGTTCGGGGAGATGCGACCGTCACCATCACGATCGGCGCGCTCAATAACGAGATGGGCCTTCACATGGCCTGGCCGAACATCTGCCAAGCGCTCGAAGGTCGATTGTTCTTGCAGCTCGCGAACGTGCCCCCGCCGGCGGCGGAAGGACCGAAGCAGAGCACAACGCGGAAACTGACCTACTCGCTGGCGATGGAGACCGAGAGCATGCCCAAGCCGAAGCAATCGCCGACCAACCTGATCCTCTACGGCCCTCCGGGCACCGGCAAGACCTACCGCACCGCCTATGAGGCCGTGTTGCTGTGCGATGGAACGGTTGCGTTCGACGAGTCCCCTGAAGGTCGCCAGGCGCTACTTGACCGCTATCGCGAGCTCGAAGCGGAAAAGCGGATTGCCTTCGTCACATTCCACCAGAACTATGATTACGAGACCTTCGTTGAGGGTTTGCGGCCGGAGACGGGCGACGGTGATAACAACTCGGCTGGCTTCCGCCTCGAAGCCCGGCCCGGCACCTTCCGCGAGATCTGTGCGCTCGCCGACCAGGCCAGGACCCGACCTGTGCCGAAATCGAGCGCAGTCGACTTCGACTTTTCGGGCCGTCGTTTCTGGAAGATGGGTCAAGGCGCGATCGGCAGCGAGGACGAGGTCTATGACGCGGCTTTGGCGAACCGATACATCGCGCTTGGATGGGGCGGAGCGATTGATTGGAGCGACGGGCGCTTCTCGTCCTTCGATGCGATTAAAGCCGAATGGCTGGAAAAGAATCCGGAAGATCAGACGCCCAGTAATTGGACGCAGACTTGGCCGTTCCGAGCCGTGATGAAGATCGGTGACATTGTCATCGTACCTTACGGTAACACCGCGTTCAGGGCCGTCGCCGAAGTCATTGGCGACTATGGTTACGTTCCCGAGGCCGAGGGCTTCTACGCGCACCGCCGCGAAGTGCGGTGGTTGCTCACGCTGGACGAGCCCTTGCCGCTCGACACGATCGTCGATGGCAACTTCACAATGCGAACGCTCTACTCAATCACCACCAAGCGGGTGAACCTGCCAGCGCTGACACGCCTGATCGCCCGTAATGACGACAACGCCCCGGCCGAAGCGGTCGCCGGCGAACCGGAGCAGTTCGTACTGATCATCGACGAGATCAATCGGGCAAATATCTCGAAGGTCTTCGGCGAACTCATAACGCTGATCGAACCCGACAAGCGTCTTGGAATGGCCAATGCGCTAAGCCTCACCTTGCCCTATTCGAAGAAACGCGACTTCGGCGTCCCTGCCAATCTTCACATCGTCGGGACGATGAACACCGCCGATCGCTCGATCGCACTACTCGACACAGCGCTAAGGCGCCGGTTCACGTTTCGGGAGATGGCGCCGCGCATCGACCTGCTCGGCACCATAGACGGTATCGACCTGCGCGCGGTGCTCGCCGCCATCAACGATCGGATCGAGTATCTGATCGACCGCGAACATCGCATCGGCCATGCTTTCTTCATGGGGTGTCAGAATCGCGAGGCAATCGCCCTGGTCATGCGTGACAAGGTTATTCCCCTGCTCCAAGAATACTTCTTCGAGGATTGGGGTCGCATCCAGAGTGTCCTCGGTGATGGCTTCATTGGATTGCGCAAGATCGCCCCGCCGCCAGGCTTTGAGGGCGACGATCGCGATAGCTGGTTCGTCCGCGAGCCGTTTCGGGCGGACGCCTTCGAGCGGCTGAATCGAGGCGGCACCGCAGGCGCCTCGGCCGAATGAGCCATCTCGCCGTCAGCGAGTGGGGGCGCGTCAGAGTCCTTGATCGACCGGGGGAAGGAGGCTTCACCCGGCCACAGGCAAATGCCCTGATCGATGCGGCGCGTGCGCATCCCCTCGGGGGCGACGAGGGCACAACAATTCTGCGAGATCATTTCCGCCACCTAACGGCCGGTCAGATGGTTGGCGTGATCGCGGCTCCCGGATGCAGTCTCGAGATTTTTCCTAAAATCGACCCGCTCGACACCGCATCGGTCGAGGGGCGCCGTACAGTCCGCGAACGGCTGGTACGGATGCTCGATGTGGCATTAGGCCTCGACATTGGCGATGGTGCGGTGTCGGCGATGGCGAGGCAGGCGGAAGGACTTCTCGACATTCTGATCCGCTTGTTCGCGGACAAGCTCCTGACCGAGGCGCGCCGTGGTTTTCCCAGGGCATATCTCCAGCAAGAAGACGATCTTCCCGCGCTCCGCGGCCGGCTGAACGTGGTGCGCCAGTTCACTGCCCATGCGGTGCGACCCGATCGGCTAGCGTGCCGCTTTGACGCGCTGTCGAGCGACATTCCGCTGCTGCAGATCATGAAGGCTTGCGTGCTGGCCCTTCGCCGCCATGCGCGCGCTGCCGATACCGTGCGCAAGCTCGACGAGTTGCGCTTCATGCTTGCTGACATTGCCGATGTGGGCGTGGCCGCTTTGCCCTGGGGCGCGGTGCGGATCGACCGGACCCACCGGCGCTGGGAGGCGCTGTTCGGTCTCGCCCGGCTGTTCCTTAAGCGCGACTGGCAGGCCACGCATCATGATCCGTCTGCAGGACAAGGGATCACGCTCCTCTTCCCAATGAACGACCTATTCGAGGCTTACATTGCAGTCCTTATGCGAAGGAGCCTGCGTCCTGGCGGGTTCACGGTCGAGACGCAGGGCGGCCGGCTGTTTTGCCTGATCGAGGAGGGAGACCAGGGGCGCCGGCGATTTCAGACTCGGCCCGACATCATTGTTCGGGACCGCCAAAGCAACGCGCCGATTGCGATCCTCGACACGAAATGGAAGCGCTTGTCACCGGCGATCGAAGACGTCAAGCACGGGGTCAATCAGACCGATGTCTATCAGATGATGGCCTATGGGCAGATTTATTCATGCCCAGACCTTATTCTTATCTATCCGCACCATCTGGATCTTGGATCGGAGCCGTTCTCTACGGATTATCTGGTAAACGGGAATACGGATCGGCTGCATCTGCGGAGCGTAGACGTCGCGCAACGGGAGGTTGGCATCATGGCGAGCCTCGCAGCCATGTTCCAGCGTTGGAAGCCATAGCATCCGACCGTTTCCGGCGAAAATCGCCCGACGGCGGGCTCTCAGTCCGTGAGCGGGGGGAGGCGCGCGACCGCATAGACGCCTCAAACCTGCAACCGAAGAGCTAGCGTCGACGTCTAATTGATAACAATTGTCTATCGTCCAGCCAACGACCATAGGCCAAATACCCTGCCAAATCTTGGGGGCTGAGCTACAGGTCGGCGGTGGCGATGAAGGGGCGATGCGGGGAGAACTCGTGTGGTTCGGGTTCCATAGTTTCAAACACTTAGCGTGGGCCGATTTCGCGAGAAGTGTGAGATGTGGTCTGTTGGGTAGTCGGGTGACCGGTGATGTCGTGTGGCCGTTTTTGCGGCGTCGGTGGTTGTGGGTCGCGGGTCCCGATGAAAGGCGGTTGTTCAGGTGGTGATGCGCCCGCCCGCGCTTCTTTCGCGTATTGGGACCAGGGTCGGTCCGGAATGAAGTGGGGCGGCGCGCTCGGTAGGTAGACGAAGGCGGCCGCGGAATGCGTGCAGTTCGCTCAGGAGAACGTAGCCGAGTTCCGGGTAGCCGTGGCCGGTGTCGCACAGGCCGAAGGCACGGTCGGGTTCGTTCGGGTCGAGTTCGCTGAGGAGGCAAGTGCCGGGGCCGTCGGGCATGAAGAGCTTGGTGACCGGGGGCGGGTCGAAGTCGGGGTCTTGCTGTGATGTGTGTCCGTTCGTGAGCAGTTCGGCGGGATCTGCGTCCGCAATGATGTTGGCGGTCGTGTGGGTTCGCCTGGGTGGGCGTCCAAAGTGGCTTGGAGGCGTGCGGCCTCCGCCCCGACCGGTTGGGGGCCAGGGCGGGTCCGGTGCGCGGTGTGGTGGGTGGTCAGATGAAGGGGGCGGCGCTGGTGTCAGGCGGCGTTTGCCGTCGTGCGGCGCGGGCGGCGGGCTGATGCGGCGGCGGCCGTGAACAGCGTCTCGGGCACGGTGTCGAGATGAAGCTCGCCATCGACCAGCCAGAAGTCGGTGTAGCGGCGGTGGAGCTTCCGCGCGTGTTCCGGGAGGCCGGCTTTCGCGATGGCTGCAATCACGCGTTCGAGGGTGAGCGGGATGAAGGGGATGCGTCCTGTGGTGGCCGATTGCAGTTGGCGGGCGTAGGTCGTGGCCGCGGCTTGGGCCAGATGGTTGTGCTGGGGGGCAATGAACGCGAGGAGAGCGTAGTCCGCGAGACCTTCGTCCAGGATCGTGGCCGCGAGGCAGTGCTGGCGGAAAAGTTGCTGGCAGGGGTTGGTTGTCAGGGTGGGGGCGGTTGGATCGATAAAGAGGTCGGTGGTCGGGGCGAGGGTTGTGTATCTGTCGTTCAGCCGTGGCGCTGGTTCGTAACCGCTCTCGCTGTACTTGACCTCGATGCCGATGAAGACCCGGTCGCCTGTTGCAGATAGCCCGCGGATCGCGAGGTCGAACGCGGTGCCGTCTGCCGTGAAGCGGGGGCCGCTGCGGCCGGGACTGTGCTCGAAGATGAACTCCGTTACCTCGGTCATGACGCCCGGGAACAAGTCCGCGATGAAGCGGGTGGCAAGGGCGGGGTCGCGTTGCAGCAGGCCGAAGAGGTTGAAGGCCAGGGGCTGTGACGAGAGCAGGTTGGTCTTGAGGCGCTCGACATCATAGACGGCGCCGAGTTCCCGGTAGGCCAGGGCGCGGGCCACGGTGGGGACGATGTCCGGATGAAGGAAGTTGGCGCCCTGGTCGCCGGCCGTTGTGCTGATGCGGGAGCCGAGGCGGCGGCGCTTGCCATTTGTGCCGGCCGGGAGGTGGCCCGTGGGCAGGCCGTTGTCCTCACGCCAGAGGGCCTGGAGGAAGCGGGCGGCGGCCTTGAAGCGGTGGTCGGCGGGAACGAAGACGTGGTGGGTTCGGCGCTGCGCCTCGGGGATGATCGGCAGGATGGTGAGCGGTCCGAGCCCGGTGGGGTCGAAGGCATCGAGATGGGTGGACGAAGGGATGGAATCGCTGGCGGGGGGCAGCGGGATGAGGGCGTTGTCGGCCATGAAGAAATCCTGACGTGCGGCCGCGTCGGTGCGGTCAGGTCAGGATTCCCGTTGCAGTTCGGATCATGAACGAGAAGGGGCGGCGGCAGCGGTGATAGTGGCGTGCCGGACGAAGAGGCAGTGGTAGCCGGGTGCCGGATCGGTGTCGGCGTAGTGGTCAGGGGGACGTGCCGACGTGGTGGCTGCGTGGGCAGCGCGTAGGTCGTATGTGGCGTAGGGGCTGGCCGCACAGGAGTGCCTGCGGTCGTACGTAGTGCCGTAGGTGGTTGGGTGCATGCCGGCGCCTACCGGACGGCTACATGCCGTACTCGCTATCCCATCCGGTATTCCAATGCCCTTATACTTTTATAGCGCGTTTGGACAGTCGAAAACACGCGGTTCCGCCCGGTCCCTCCGCAGCGTTGCGCCGGTGTCTCGTCCGTCTCGCTGATGCGACGGGTGTTGCGACGCCGGCTACGCTTCTTGCTTCAGCCTTGTACGGGCAACGATGCGGTGCATCGTGTGGTCTGCGAGATCACGTAGCGCATGGGCCATGTCGTCGAGCCAGAACGGCTCGAATCGATACCGGATGCGTAAGACCAGTTCGGACTGGTTCCGCCCGGACCCCGAGCGGATCGGCGTCCAGTCGAACGAGAGAACCAGTCCGGTCCCATCATCATCCCGGTTGGAGCCGGTCATCCCACCCGTGTCAGCCGAAAGTTGCTGCTGCGATATGGTCGTCGTCCAGAGGGGGCATCGTTCCTCGATTGCGCCGTCGGCACGGCGAAGTGTCACGGCTCCTGGATCACCCCGCACGGCAGAGATGCGGATACCGACGAGGGGGCGTCGGAAGGAATCCGGTCGTGATGCGAAGAGATTCGGTACCTTATGAACCGGCCAGATCGTATCGTTTGCTGCGCCGAGGGTACGAACGATCTCGATCGTGCCTGCAATGTCGGCAGGGGCGATACGGCGTCGAAGCATTGTGAGGCATCCATTCGAATGGACGCCTCACCGCAGCCTAATCCGACGCACGATATAAGGGGAAGAGTTGGACGGGATAGAGTATCTGGCCCGATAAGTTGAGCGTAAGGGCTAGGTCGATGCGTCGGTGTAGGTTCTAATTTTGCGGTGAGGCGCTGCCGAACATGCTCGGCGGTATCTTTATAACCATACATCTGTTAAGTGAATAGTTATTTGCTTCGCAGCGAATGTATTTACCTGGTCTATATTTAGAACTAGGGCTCTTTAATACGATAAATCGTATAGATAGTTGTGAAAAATATTAAACGATAGCCTCCAACGTGACAACGGCTTCGTGTTCTTTGGCCTGCCCCCAGAAAAGTGATCCTCCCTAAAGTATATATTCGAGTCATGTTAGGAGTTGACCCGCGTTGTGATCCACTGCGGGCCGACGATGCGCTAACTTCAAACCTGGGCCACCAAATGGGGCAGGCTAAGGTCCACCAATGCGCTCGACGGAACCGGCCCTCCAATTGGAGCGAGTCCTATCTTAAGCTATGCAACCCGGATGCAATGGGCGCCTCACACAAGGCGGTTTCCTTGGAACAGTGAGGTAGGTGACGATCCATGAAGAATGGCCGTGACGCGAAAGCGGAACTCGCGACCTCGCCCGCCTTCAGGGCGCTTGTCCGATCACTCTGGCGGGAAACCGAACTGCGCGGAGCGGCTCTCATGGCTGGTGCCGGCTTGTCGCGTAATGCGGGCCTTGCCGCGTTCGATAGCCCGAAGCCTCCACTTTGGGGTGACCTGCTGCGGGTGATGCGGGACGAACTCGGCCTCGATGAGAGCATAGCCCCAGGCGCCCTGAAGCTCGCGGCGCGCTACGAGGAGATGTTCGGCCGGGGACGCCTGGAGGGGCTGATCCGGCGCCTGATCCCCGATGCGAGTTGGATGCCGGGCGATCTGCACACGCGTCTGCTACGCCTGCCGTGGACCGAGGTGCTCACGACCAACTACGACACGCTGCTGGAGCGGGCCGCCGATCAGATCACCGACCCCATCTACGAGGTCGTACTGACGCCGGTGGACCTCGCCCGGACACGCTCGCCGCGCATCGTGAAGCTGCACGGTACCCTTCCCTCTCACACGCCGTTCGTGATCACCGACGGCGATTACCACGAGTATCCCACCCGCTTCGCCCCCTTCGTCAACCTGGCGCGGCAGGTGCTGATCGAGAACGACGTCTGCATGCTGGGGTTTTCCGGCGACGACCCCAACTTCACGGCCTGGACGGGTTGGGTGCGAGCGGAGATCGCGCCCTACAGCCGGACCCTCTTCCTCGTCGGCATCCTCGACCTGACCGGAGAGACCCGCGACGCCTATCTCGGACGCGGCATCACGCCCATCGATCTCGGGCCCTTCGTCCCCGATCCGACGGGCAATCGCGACGAGCGGAATGCCGCGGCCCTCGAACTGTTCCTCTCGGCCCTGGAGGAGGCGCGCAGAGTTCCCCCCGAGGCTTGGCCGCCACAAGACCCTTGGCCAGCACGCTCCTCACGCACGCCCGATCCCGAGAACCCCGCGGGATCCTGGACGGGGCTTCACGAACCGGATTTCGCGGCCCGCTACGTCGAGAGCTGTGCCGGGCGCTGGCGTGCAGAACGCCTCGCCTATCCGGGATGGCTCGAACCGCCCCCTGCCTCCCGCGAATGGCTGCAACTGGACCTACGACATCAGATGACGGCTCTGGAGCGTGGCTTCAGCCACGCTCGCCTACATGATCCGATCGGCACCGTGGCCGACGTGCTCTGGCGGCTTGATCTCGTGCACGGCAGCCTGCACGCGTTCGATCTGACCTGGATCGAGGCTGCAATCGAGGGAGCCGATCCGATGCGGCTGCGACCCGCAGACCGCTGGTCGCTCGGGCGCCTCCTGCTTCGGACTTATCGCGAGGCCGAGGATCGCACATCGTTCGAGCGCTGGCGCGATTGGCTGGCGCCGACGGCGGAGCGGGATGACGAGGCGCGCGCGCTTCTCGCCTACGAGGAGGCACTCTGGGCACGCGATCATCTCGATTACTCCACACTCGCCGCACGTGTCGCTGGCGTGAAAGGCCGCGATCCAGTGTGGGCTCTGCGGCGCACCGCGCTCCTCGCCGAACTCGGACAGCACGACGCTGTTGAGGCCGGCGTGCTCGACGCCTTCCGCGAGCTGAAGGCGCTGATCGTCCGTGATCGCTCCTCCCTCTGGATACGCTCGCGCTTGGCGTGGGCCGGGTTTCTGGCGCATGCCCTCACCCGGACGAGCACGCCGGACAAACGGAATCCCGAGTACGTTGCCGAGGGGATCCTAGAGGTGGACTGGCTGCGTCGCTTCGACAAGGGAGGCTGCAACCCCTGGCCCTGCATCGAAGGGCTCGACGCCGCCATCACGGCTGGCGAGAGGCAAGCTCGCAAGGATGCCGCGGGACCGGCAGCGACTTTTGATCCAGGCGTCGTCAAGCATCCCGGCACCACCCTGCGGTCGATGACGACGGTGAACGTCGACCACTACGCGACACGGCTCGCCGACCATGTCGGGATACCGATGGCGATGAAGGGGCGCGTAAACGTCCTGCAAAGCCGGGTCGCAAGAGCGATCGCCGTCTCGGCTGGTTCCGATCGTGTCGATGATGTACGCGCGCTCGTCGCGGCTTCGCGTGGTGAGAGAGACCTGATCGAACTGCGGTTCAATCGGATTGCCGTTGCACGTCTCGATCAGGCGGTCGCGGGCGAACTCTTCGTCCGCACGCGTCGCGCGCTGGACTACGCGCTGACGCTACGCCCCTTTAACGGCTACTGGGTGAGCCGTTCTCAGAACTTTGCCGAGCTCATGTCTCGGCTGATCGTCCGCCTGCCCAGCGACGACGCCAAGAGTTGCTTCCGGTTCGCGGTTGAACTCGCGCGGCATCCGAGTTGGCGACACCCATCCTTGTTCGAGCCGCTGGAGCATCTCATCGACCGTTCGTACGACACGATGGCTCCTGCCGACCGCGCCGATGCCGCACTGGACCTGATCGCTTTCCCACTGCCATCGGAGGCCGGTGTGCATGTCGGCATGAACTGGCCCGAGCCGAGCGATCAGATCCGTGCCGGAACAGATCGACCGTGGGACGACGCACGGTGGTCGGAGAGGATCGCGCAACTCACCACCGCCGCCGAGCACGGCGATCAGGACAACGCGTCCAAGGCGACCCTGCGCCTTTTTCACCTCTCCCGGAACGGCCTGCTGTCGGCCGAAGAACGCGCTTCCTTCGGCCGCGCCTTCTGGAGCCGACGCGACAGGCTCGGCAATCCCGGCCTCGTCTGGGATCTTGCCCTCTACACGGTGTTCGAGGTGCCAGCGCGGGACGAGGACGCGCGCCGCGCGATGCTTCGTCAACTCGTCCTCGGCGCTGAGGATCAAACCATGCAGCCTTCGCCTGGCGGCATGCGGCTGCTAAGGCAGATGGCCGAACGAGAGCCGGCGGGCGTTCGGGACTACCTGTCTGCGCAGGAACTGCTGACAGTGTTCGATGTCCTGGTGGCATGGCGTCCGCCGGAGCGTCCCGAGGCTCAGTTCGACCTCGTCGATGTGAGGGCTCACGACGAACAACAGGGTCGGGAGATCGTGGCTGCGCTGGCGCATGCCATTCTCCCTGCAGTAACGGACGAGCAAATGGACGAAGCACGGCGGATCGCTCTTCGCGGCCTCGTGCTCGAAGCCTGGCTGCCCGAGCACCTCGTCCTCGTCCCGCAGGCCATACGGTTGGGCGTGCTGGACGTCGAGGAAGCGACGGGCCATTTACAGGGAGCGTTGCTCGAGCAGGAGCGCCGCTTCGTCACCGCCGCCCTCTGGAGCGTTGGCGAATGGATGACCCAGCACCATCGCGGCAACGTGGTAGCGCTCCCACGCCAGCTCACGGAGGAGGTTGCGGGTCTCGTTTCGCTCCGGGTCTCTAGGGCGCTGCCGGAAGCCCTGCAGACCGCCAGGACCATCGTCGAACATGGCGGTGTGACACCTCCCGATGCGCGCCGGCTCGCGATCGGCCTGCGACATCTGCTGCAGGAGACCGCCTATGCCACGTGGGCGGGCAACGACGAGACGACGGCTCGGCTCACGCTGATACGGGCCGATGCCGTGCGGCTGGCAGTCATGCTGGCCCACCATGGGCATGCGAGCGACGCGACCGAGCAATGGATCGCCGCCGCCTCGTCCGATGAACTGCCCGAGGTGCGTTTCGCGACCGCGTGAGGTGCAACGGGAGTGAGGACAGGATGGGCGGGGCCAAGCAGAGGGCGAGGCAGAAGGCGGTGCGCAAGCGCTTCAGCCGGCCAATGAAACGGGCAGGTTTCCATCCGTGCGCCTTGGGACTCGGATGGTGTCGGAGATGCCGTCGAAGCACATCGCATCTCCCAGCGCTTCGATTTCACCAAGCTGCTGATGCGCCGATCGATCTTCAGCGTTAGACAAGCCCAGCTATATTCGTCGATCAGCGTGAGGATGCGCAGGCTCCGCCCATGTTGGGTCTGGGCCTGCACAAAGTCGAAGCTCCAGACATGATTGTGATGGAGCAATCGCAGACGCAGGCAGGAGCCACCGTTTAGTTATTGGCAGCTGCGTGGTCGGTACTTTTGCAGGATCTTCAGCCCCGACCTGTTCGGTAATGTGGGTCGCTACGCAGGATCACGGTGGCATCGATGAGGCCGAATCTCTGCCGCAACTGGTCGATGACGCCGGGCCGCTGTAGCCGGCGGTCCGCATAAAGGACGAATCGGCGCGGAACCGTCTCGTAGACGATGCGGCCACGGGGGAAATGTTCGTACTCGTAGGATGCGATCCACGTCGGCAGGCCACGTTTGCGCAGACCGACCGGACGCAGGCGGCGCCAGCTCTCCCAAACGTCGTAATGCGCACTGGGATAGGTCAGGCAGTCTCCATAGGGCTCCGCCTCCGACAGCGGGAGCCCGGCATGAACCAGTTCCCACGGGCTATCGCCCTCGCGCAGGCCCCAGAAAATGCCGACGCTCGGTGGCGGGGAAGTCGTAGCCGACGGTGTCGGCTTGTGGGTCGGCTGGTGGAGTGGGTTCGTCATGCGTCGCCGTCCCGTTCAAAGAATGAACTTCCAGTCGATACGTCGTACCCGCGCGGCCATGTCGGTCAGGTTCGCCGAGCACATGACAACGATGTCCTGTTTGATCGCCGTCGTGCCCGCCCGCACCGGATTCGGTTTGACCATGAAGCACAGCCCGGTCGCGGGCCAATGCTTCTGCGTGTCCGGTGCGCCGACGGGCATCAGGGTCAGTGAGTTTACGCGTAGGGCATAGCCGTAGGCGTTCTCCATGTCGGGCGTCTGTGCCGTCGTGAACGCTACGACCATCTTCGCCCCGATCTTGCCGTCACCGTAGCCGGCGACGAACGTAACCTCGCCCTTGCCGTCGTCGACGAGCCGAAGGTCGTTATTGCAGGGGGCGGCTTGCCCATTGACCTTGAGTTCAAGGCAATGCCCCGCGTTCACTTCGTCCACGGGTGGGTTGGCTTGCGCTGCCTCGCCTGACAGCATGGCAAAGGCGAGCGCGATTATTGTACGCTTCATGGGAGGTCCGTTTCCTGTGGCGGAGTGGGAGGCGTGCTGTCGGGCTACTTGGCACCACGGTGGCGATGGGGTCTGGCCCCACCGTCCCTCGTTCAGCGCCGCTTGAGGATGCCCCCGAAGTCGCAGGACGGTCCGTGGAAGTGGTTGCAGTTTTCCGACGTGACCTGCACTCGGCTGCGATCGCTGTTGTAGCGAACAGTAATCTCGCAGAATTCGTTGGGATCGTCCGTCTTCGCCCGCAAGCGAAGGGTGCTCGCGTCCAGCTTCTTCGCGGTACCGCGAACTTCACCCGTGCATTGGTTCAGAATAGCCGTATCCGCGATCACCAGATACGCGCCGTTTTGATCATCTCTATCGAGGGCGAGCACCTGGAGTTCTAGACGGCCATCGCCACGTCCATGGAAGCGGCCTTCCAGTCTCAGATCTGCGTAAGCGTTTGATGTAAGCAGAAACCCGACGGCTGCCAGGGCGATGATGAGCGGACGGCAGCGAGCAGACTTAACCTGGCGGGAAGTCGCCGCGCTGGCGAGTGTGGAAGGCATCGCGTGTGTCCTCTGCTGTCGGAAAAGTCGACAGAGGGGATTCACGTTGGCCCGCCTGAAATTTACAGGGCAACGTTGATTTTGGGTGTGGCAGACTGCCTCATGCCGTTGCCGGCATACCAAGCTGAGCTTTCAGGTGCATGCCTCTACACGCCGATGGAGGAGGCCCGTGAGCTTCTGGTTTGCGCCAGGACTGGACATTGGCTGATTGCTACATTCCGGACATTTACGTCACGACGGGCAAGCGGGCGTTATGACCCAACACGAGCGTTTACGGCGGCGCTGGTCCACGAAGGGTAAGGGATGTAAGACGCCAGTTGAGCGGTCGTTACCACCACAAATCAGGTTGTTTCTGCTCTCGTTGCAGGTGATTTGTGTAGCTCTCGCACAATCCGCCTGACATTTGGGATGGCGATTAGCTCGGTCTGACCCAGCTGTTCCCGACCTGCGCCACAAGCAAGAACCACTCTACAATCTGCGAGGGAGACGACGATTCGAATGGTTGCAGCAGACGATGCCGAAGCGATTGGCACGGCTCAGCCGTTCGAGCCGGCCTGCGATGCGCCCGCATGGGGTTCGGACGCCCGCCGCTTCATCGAATTGTGGGCGCGCCGGAAGATGCGCGCCTTCGAGGGCACGATCGACGATCAAGGAGACTACCTTGCCAAGATCTACCCGACCGCCAAAAGCATCAGCGAGCAGGTGTCTGCTGATTACCACGGCCGCTTCCTGATCGAGTTGATCCAGAACGCCCACGACGTCCATCCTTCCGACTGCACAGACGGGGCGATCGAGGTTTTCCTGGATGCCGGACCAGAGGGCCATCCCACGCTATACGTCGCGAACGGCGGGACGCCGTTCTGCCGCGGCAACGTCGAGGCACTCTCCGACCTCGGCCTCTCGAGCAAGCCGCCCGGGCAATCCATCGGCAACAAGGGCCTCGGCTTCAGGAGCGTCCGGCACGTGTGCGATTCGCCGAAGATCTACTCCCAGGCTCCGGGCGGCTGCGAGGCCGGACGGTTCGAGGGCTTCTGCTTTCGCTTCGCGGACGACGACGACCTGGCGGAACTCGTGTCAAAGCCGCGGGCTTTCGAGCTTGCCCGCCGCGACCTGCCGCACTTCCACGTGCCGGTCTGGCTCAACGAGCAACCGGAACTGGTCCGCAGCTTCGCCGCACGCGGGTTCGCGACGGTCATCGCGCTTCCACTGCGCGACGAGCGCGCAGCGCAGGCGGTTCATGAGGAGATCGACGCGCTCAATAAGATGAACGTGCCGATGCTGCTGTTCCTGTCCAGGCTCGCGCGCCTGGACGTGCGGGTGCGAGGGGCCGATGGCGCAGAAGGGCATCCGCTGTCGCTCACCCGGACCGAGAAGGCGGTCGAGGGCGCGCCGCACTACCTCACCCTTGCTGACCTAGGGCCGGCTGGGCGCTTCCTGCTCGCGAGGCGTTCCGTCGAGGAAGAGGAGATGATCGAGGCGATCGTCGCAGGGATCGAGCAGACGCAGCTCCATTCGAATTGGAGGGAATGGCGGGGCCCCGGAGAGGTAGCGTTGGCGGTTAGGCTCGACGAGGACGCACCGCTGACCTCGCGTCTGTTCACCTACCTCCCAATGGGCGAGCAGGCCCATGCGCCGTTCCGCGGATACCTGCACGCCTCGTTCTTCCCGACGGCGAACCGCAAGGGCCTGGACGGGAAGATCCGGCTCAACGCCATGCTGCTCGAACGCGCCGCGGACCTCGCAGCCGAGAGCGCCGTCTGGACGGCGTCGACGGCCCGCGAACCGTCCGGCGAACTCACCACTCGGGACAAGGCGCGGGCTGCCGTCGACTTCATGTGCTGGCGGAAGCCCCAGAGCTTCGATTCCCCGGCTGACTTGCCGGCGCGGGTGGCAGCAGGCATCGCCGCCGCCGCCGGCGTCGCCGAGTTCGGCGACGCCCCCATGGCGCCCGTCCTGGTAACGACCAGCTCTGGTGAGCTGGCGATCGGGTGGGCCGCTCTGCGCAACGCCCGCCGCTGGACGCACGAAGGGCGCGCTTTCTCCATCACGGCAGCCGCCAAGCATTCCCAAACCGTGCGGGCTTGGCCCCTCTGGCCTGGGCTCGGCTCGCGGCTTGATGCGCTGGTGGTGTACGCGAAGGGACAGATGCCGACCTATCTCGACGCTCCGAACGCGGACGAACGCACCACGCTGGCCGTCGAGATCGCCGGCGCGCTTGCGAAGGCCCCCGGCCGCTCTTTCGAGGCGTGGACGGTTTACTACAAAGAGCTTAGCAGCTTCGTCGGCACCGCGGGGGGCTCGCTCGCGGACAAGCATGTCCTGCTTGGCGACGACGGCACGCTGCAGCCGGCCATGTCGGTCGTCGAGCCCATCGAAGGCGCCGTAGGGACCGCGCGGAAGCGCGTGCGACGGGTCGGACGGATTACGGTGTTCGCGCCGCCGGTCCGGCGGGGGCCGGGAGGTGAGCAGGACGACCTCTCGCCGCCGAAGGCGCTGGCGAACAATTTCGCGTTCCTATCCGACGCGCTCGACTGGCACGGGGAGCTTGCCGAGGCCCGAGGCTTCCTGGTCCGGCACAGGCTGGTCTTCGAGTTCGACCGCGAGGGCATCCTCACCCAGCTCGCTAGGGTGCTGCGCCGGGACGAGCGCAACCTTTCGAGGGCGGCAGGGCTGCGCTGGGCCTTCCAGATATGGCGGCGGCCGCTGGGCCAGGGGCGCAGCATCTCGCTGCCGGCGAACCTCCGCCTCTACGTACCGACGCTGAACCATGGCTTCGTCGCGGCCGAGGAGGCGATCTTTTCCGACGGATGGCCCGAGGAGACCCGGGGCCGTCTCCTCCAGAGGTTCCTCAATTCCGCGCCTCGCGACTGCCCCGAGTTGGACCGGGTGGCGCAACAACGGCTCGCCGGGCCGGACCATTACGCTTTCCGCGGCGGCGCGGGTGGCCAATGGCTGGACTTCCTGACGGAACTTGGCGTCAAGCGTGGCCTTCAACCGCGTCGGAAAGTGCTTCCCGGCGGACACCGCGGCGATACGCTCGGGGGAAACCGGTTTTGGGTTGAGCAGGGAATGCCGGAATCGGTCGTCACGCACTGGAAGGCGGCGGTGGCCGCGGCCAAGCCCCACGGCCTCGGCGCAGCCAGCGCCTACACCGTGACCGGCGAGCTGCGATGGTTCCCGGGCCAAGGTGACATCGGGCGCTTCGATCGCGATGCGCTCGAACTCTACGCCATGCTCGTGATTGCGTGGCTCGGCGAGCCTCTGCCGGAAAGCTGGTCGCTGACCATCCGCCACACATTCTTTAGCCAGTCCGACGTGCGGGAGTGGCCGACGCCGCTCACGGCCTTCCTGCGCACGGCTACCTGGATTCCGGCGACGGAGCCTACGCGGGAGGGTCATGAAACGGTCACGGTAGCCCCTTCGGACATCTGGATGGCAGCGGACGCCGGCGACAGGTTCCCCTCCTTCCTCCGACGCCCCGCGATCTCAGTTCTGCGCACGCTCGAGCGGGCGATGGCGCCTCACCTCGGCGCTATCCGCGCGAGGACCGGCCTGCGGACCTTCGATCAATCCGACGCTTTGCTCGCGCAGGCGGCGTTTCTCGCCGATCAGTTCGCCAAGGACGGCTTCGACGGCTACTTTGAACGACAGCTCGCCAACCTCTACGCCAATACGTGGCAGAGGATCGCGGACCGCCACTGGACCGGACCGCCACTGCCGGTCGCCGAGGCGCCTCTTCGGTTGCTCGCAAGGCGGCGTGGCGCGTTGGAATGCTTCGCCATGAAGGGCGCGGATGCGGGTAGCGAACCGATCTACGTCCGCAATACGGACGACGAGGCGGGGTCGAGCCTCGTGGAGGCAGCGGGGCGCCCCATGATCGAGACACGCGGCGGTAGCCGCGCCCAGCTCGGAAATGTGCTGCTGGGCTTGTACGGCGATCGGGTGCGCCTCCTCTCGGAAGTCGACTACCAGGTAATAATTGATGGCGAGGACGTCGGAACGGGCGAGGCCACCCCGTTGGTCGACTGGTGCCCCCGCCTGCCGCTGATGGCCGCCGTCGCCATGGAAGCGATCAAGGGGCTGGAAGCGCGCAACGTGCCCGTCAACCGCAGGATCATCCTCGACCGTCTCGACGGCCTATCTGTCCGAACCGGGATGCAGCTCAGATTTCGGCTCGACGGTACCGACGACGACCTAACGGGCGGTCCGGACGCGCTCAGCCTGAAGCTTGCGGACGGCCGGCCAGTCATCGCGGTCCGGCTAGACGCCGGGCCAGGATGGGCGCAGCTCGACCGGGCGCTGGCCGCGGTCTGCGACGGGCTCCTCCAGCCCGGGCTCGAACAGGGGCTGCGGATCCTCCTGCGCTCGCTCCAGGCCGCCGGCGCGGCGATGGGCGACCCGTTAGATCCTGATCGCGACCTTGACGCGCTGTGCAATAGCCTGCGCCTGTCGGGCCGGGCACGCCGGGCCGCCCGCGAGACGCTCGGCGCCGGTCTTGAGCGGCACGTGCCGTGGCTGCGCGCGCTGCTCTTCATGGGCGGCGGGCAACCGGCCCTCGATGCCTTCGCATCTGTCGAGCACGAGGCAGTTAAGGATCCGGTGCGTCTGCGGGAGGCCATCTCGCCCTGGCTCGAGCCGCTCAGCTGCGACGCGCAAGCAGCGCTCGACGCTTGCCGGACCGCCCTGTCGGTCTTCGAGTTGCGCGAGGCGCTGTCCTTGGAGTTCGAAGCGCTTAACCTAGCCTTGCTGTCGACAGGGCAGATGCCCGACACCTACCCGGAGGCCCACGCGCGCCAGCTCGCCAGCCGCATTAAGGCAGCCTCCATCGATATCGCCGACGCGCTGCGCGCCGTGTTCGCCCCGACCCTTGCCACCGGCGAACCCGCGCCAGCCTACGCCCAAACCCGCGACGCCGCGGCCACCATCGAACCCGATCCTGCCTGGCTGACCCGATGGCAGGAGGTGCCCGACGAGATCCTGACGCAACGGGTCGACGAGTGGCTCGCCGAGCAAGGCGCGCAGCCGCTCGGTTTCCCGCACCCGGACCTCGCGGGCCTAGAGGAGGTCCGTAGGGCCAACGGACAGACCCTGAGGTCGGTTCTCGGATCCGCCGGTCCCCTCGTCAGGGCCTGGTGCGGCGCGCGTAGTCGCGCGATCCCCGCTCAGTGGGCGGCGGCGGACGGCGGCATGGCCGACTTCAGGACAATGCTCGACCTCGCCGGGGCCTACGACTTCAAGGCGATCGACCACGACGACCTGCTCGCCTGGATCCGGCGGCTGGGCGCGTGGCCGAAGGGCATGGAGCTGACACTTGACGGAGCGTCGCTTGCACTCGGCGACGCGGCGCTGGCCGCTGCGCAGGCCAAGGCCAAGGCAGATGCAGCGGCTCAGCGCAAGCAGGAGCGGTCCGTCGAGTTCAACGGCGTAGCGCGCGATCCAGATGAGGTCGACTGGACGGCACTCGAAGCGGAGCTCTCCAAGAACCTATCCGCTGCCTTCCTCGACACGCCGGTCGGGCGCGAGGCAGACCTCGCGCCCGCCCATGCACGACCAGCCCTTACGCCACAACTCGGTGGATGGGGATCAGGAACCCGCAACGTGTACGGGAGCCGGAAATTCGCCCCGTCCTCGAAGACCGACATGATCGGACGGCTCGGCGAACTCGCCGTCCGGCGGTGGCTCCAGAAGCGCCTGCCTAAGCAGGACATCGACGACGCTTGGAAGTCGAGCAACGCCAAGCAGTTCACTGGCAAGGAAGGGAACGATGGCCTCGGGTACGATTTCGAGATCGGCTGGCAGCGACAGGTCTGGCAGATCGAGGTCAAATCGCACCTCGACGACCCCCGCGCCTTCGAGCTCGGGGAGACCCAGGTCCGCGCGGGCCGGGCTGCGGCACGCACGCGGTCCGGTCTCCGTTACTGGATCGCCTACGTCAGCAACGTCGCCGATGCTAGGCGCATCCGGGTCGAGATGATTCCGAACCCGATGAGCGAAACCGGCGAAGCCGTCCTCGATCTCCTGGGCGAGGGCCTCCGCTACGGTTTCAGACGGTCATGAGACGCTCGCGTCCACATGACGGGAATAGCGGCCACGGCCATTCCTCGCGCGATCTGAAGCGCGCCACGACCTGACCTTGGCTCCTAATCGGAGGGTCGACCTTCGGCTTTGCGCCCATCTCGATCGTTCGTCACCGATGCATTAGTTCCCCCAAGCTATTAATGCAGCTCAATCAAACGCATCCTTGGTAAGGCTGAGGTCGTAAGTTCGATTCTCACCGGCACCGGCCGAACGCGCCCGGCGATCAGGTTATCATTCTTGACGAGGGGGCCGACAAACCCTTTCTGGGGGGGCACTTGCCGGGTGTCGTCGCTGCCTCGTTCAGTCAGCACCTACCCGCATCTCATCGGCCGATCGGCAACGCTTACCATTATATCGCTCCGGCCTTCCCCATTCTGCGGTTTCCGGCTTGATCCAATCTCGATAGGATCTCGCCCAGGCTGGGCATCCACCATGAGCAGCATGCGATTTTGGACCTAAACGATTGTATTAAAAATGAAAAGTGAAAACATCGTTCAAAAAATCTGGGCCTTGTGCCACATTCTTCGCGGAGATGGGATTAGCTATCACCAATATGTTTCCGAACTGACCTATCTCCTGTTTCTGAAGATAGCGGAAGAGAACGGTGTTGAGCGGCTACTTCCACCCGATTATCGCTGGCGCGACTTGGCCCGGCACCCGAAGGAAGGATTGCTCGGCTTCTACCAAGAAATGCTGACCCATCTCGGGACCAGCGCCGACAGCGAAATCATTCGAGCTATCTACTCTTTTCCCACGACGGTCTTTTCCCACTCCGAGAACCTTCATGCGGTGGTCGAGGGGATCGCGAAAATCGGATGGAACGACGTCAGCGGCGATCGGTTCGGCGAGATCTATGAAGGGCTGATAGAGAAGAGCTCCCAAGATGTTAGGTCGGGAGCAGGGCAGTATTTCACTCCGCGCGCATTGGTGAATTCCATGGTGCGGGTCTCCAAACCCAATTTAGGCGAGCTGATCCAGGATCCGGCTGTGGGAAGCGGCGGATTCCTGATCACGGCCGACCGATTTATCCGGTTAAGCAACTCTGAGCAAGCCTATCTTATAAATCCGCCGAAGTATCAGGGTGTCGAGATTGAAAAGAATACTCGCAGAATATGCCTGATGAACACCTTCCTGAACGGTCTCGATGCGGACATCATCCACGGAGACGCGCTGACAGATGATGGCCGTAAGCTTGGCGCGGCGACGCTCGTACTGGCGAACCCCCCGTTTGGCAGCAAGGCAGGAAGCCGACGGGCACTGCGCGCGGACTTTCCATACCGTAACACCAATAAGCAGCTGGCATTCCTGCAGCACATCTACCTGACGCTAAGTAATGGCGGCCGGGCTGCGGTGGTGGTGCCTGACAACGTGCTGTTCGAGGACGGGGTCGGCCGGTCACTTCGTCAGGACTTGATGACGAAGTGCATCCTACACACGATCCTTCGGCTTCCCAAAGGGATCTTCCCGGGCGCAGGGGTAAAGACCAATGTGCTCTTCTTTCGGAAAGAAGCCGGGGTCGTATCGGACGATGTTTGGTTCTATGACCTGCGCACAAACATGCCTGCGTTTGGCAAAACCAATGCACTGCTTGACTTTCATTTTGATGACTTCGAGCGCGTATACGGCGCCGATCCCGGAGGCACATCACAGCGCATGGACCAAGGAGAAAACAGCAGATGGCGCAAGCTATCGCGCGAGCAAGTTGCCGAACGCGGCGACAATCTCAACTGGATGTGGTTGCGCGACGAAAATGCGGAACAGGACGACGCTATGCAGGATACCAATGAAATCTTGGCCGCGATCGTCGGCCACTTGCGCTCAGCGCTGAACGAAATCGATGCCCTAACCTCAGATATTGAAGGTGAAGACTTTCAGCTAAAACCCGCGCATTGATTGAGAAGGAGCAATTAATGTCACACATCCCTATTTGTTTCTACTCAAATCGCGATGCTATTCGACGGGCCATGCCGACAACCGGGATGCTCGCGCATAGAGTATGCCTGGGGGCGGGGTTCTTGGTTCAATGAACAAGCTTCCAGCCGGGTGGGCCTACGCAAAGCTGGGTGACGTCGGCCTTCTATATACGGGACAGTCGCCGAGCGCGGAAACCGTCAACCAGGAAGGTCGGGGAACCAGCTATGTGACTGGACCCGAGCAATGGGACGGAAGTGCATTTCACAGGCCGAAATGGACGACCGATCCGCGTAGGATAGTGCCAGAAGGCTGTATCTTCATCACTGTCAAAGGCGGCGGCGTTGGTAAGACTTTTCCGGGCATTCCAGCGGCGATCGGGCGAGATATCTATGCTTACCACCCTAGCCCTGAACTGGATTTTCAATTTATCTTGCGAACGATCGCCTATCGTGCGGGCGAAATCATCGAGCAGGCCCAAGGCGATATCCCGGGGCTTTCGAAGCATCACATCGAAGGCTATCAGGCGGCCATCCCGCCTCTGTCCGAGCAGCGCCGGATTGTGGCTCTGCTTGAGGAAGTAGGGGCGCGCATCGATCTCTCGCGCAGCGAATTACGAAAGATTGCTCCGCTGGTCGATCAGTATAAGCTCAAACTTCTTCGATCGGCCTTCCGCGGTGAGCTAACTGCAGCGTTTCGTGACGAAGAGAAAATCGAACCGGTGGCTGGGCTACTTGCGAGGGTCAAAGAGCCGGAACAGGCCCGTGGCGGGCGGCAGGCGACGAACGAGATTATCGCGGGTAGAGGCGGAATCTCGGTCAACAATCCCGGCACCGCTCTCCCCGACGGCTGGGATTGGGTTCCGCTCTTGCGCATAGCGCGCCAGGAGACCGGACACACGCCCAGTCGGTCGCACCCTGAATGGTGGCGCGGCGACGTGCCATGGATCGGGATTCCGGACGCTAACCGGCACCATGGGGGCGTGATCGAGCACACCCTTCAGACGATCAACAACGCGGGCCTTGCCAATTCATCAGCGCGTTTGCTTCCGGCGGGTACGGTCGTCCTCTCGCGTACGGCGTCCGTTGGTTATGTCGCAATCATGGGCCGTGAAATGGCGACCAGCCAGGATTTCGTGACCTGGTCCTGCACTGCTGCCCTCGAGCCCAAATATCTAATGTACGCTTTACTGGCCGAGGGCGATGACATCCGCGACTTTGGGCGCGGGACTACCCACACGACAATCTATTTTCCCGAGATCAGGGCGTTCAACATTAAATTAGCCCCGCTCGCGGAGCAGCGAGAAATTATCCGACTTGTCGAGGACGCATTTGCCCGCATCAGTTATCTTGCCAGCGAGGTGGAGCGGTCATTGCGCCTCGTCGAACGGGCGGAACAGCGCATCCTAGCAAGAGCGTTCGCAGGACAGTTGGTCGAACAAACCACCGGCGACGAACCAGCCAACAAATTGCTCGATCGTATCGGAAAGATGCGTACAATTCTTGCCGTCGACGCGCCGAAGAGTCCGAAAGCGAAAACAGTGAAAACGGATCCAAAGCACGCACTTTTGACCGACAGCGCCAATTGGCCTGAGAAGGGATTGACGTTCGAGGCCATCGCTCAGCGGGTCTTGCTACCCTACGGCGATGTGCGCGACGCGCTTTTTGAGCTCCTGAGCGGCACGTCGCCCAAGTTGATGCAGGTGTTCGACAAGGATGAACACCGCATGCTGCTAAGAAGGGCGGCGCGGTGAGGTTGAGGCTGCTCAAGATCGAGCGATCGGGAACCGGTGGTGGCCTTTTTGACGGCACACAAATTTGGTTCGGTCGCGACATTGACGGCAAGGTGGACGCACCTCTCGCGCCGCTGTGCATGATCGGTCCGAACGGATCCGGTAAGTCTCAATTTCTCCAGTTGATCGCGGAGATTTTCCAGGCGGCGTGGCACGCTCATGCCCCCGGCGAGGAGCGGCGCAGCGCCAACGACGCGGTTCTGTTTGATCTTGAGTATATTATCCGGCCGCCCCAATCAGATAACTATCAAACCGTCCGTCTCGTCCGAGCGCTAAAGGGTAATAAACCTGGGCCGATCGAACTCTTGACCGCCGATGGCGATAGTATCAAGGCGGGGGAGGCTGCGTTCAGCCAATTTCTGCCGACATTGATCATTGGCTACACGTCGGGTGACAATGAAACCCTGAGTTTGCCCTTCCTCGCTAGCAGAAGTGGATATGCTCGCGACGTCGCGAAGGCGGCGCGCGAAGATGACGCTAAGGCAGTTCCCGATAACAGGCTTATGCTCATAGATTATAGCACGAACCTGGAGGTGTTGTTTTCCAATCTCATGCTGGGCTTGGAGCCTGTTCGAGCCGGACTGCTTTTGCACGCCCGCCTCGGTGATCTTGCGTCTTGCCGTTGCATCGTGCGCCTAGCGCACTCCGCCGTTCCAAAAATCCCAAAGAAAAAAAGAGTCTCTTCTCGCAAGGGCATCCAGCTCACCGACGAACTCGAGACCGTCATTGCCAATCTTCAACGTACCGCAACCTGTTGGCATGTCGACGAAAAGACCGAGACATACACCTTCGACTTCCTCATCACGGAGGCGACCCGGCAAGCGTTCGCCCACTACTGGGCTGATGCTTTCTCGCTATACCGCTCGCTGCACAAGCTTGCCCTGCTCAATGACCTTGCCATCCCGCGACCAGCGCGAAAGCGGTTTGATAAGGCCGTTAAGGAGCGGCGCTTTGCCTCCAGGCTGCCCGAGCCACAGCAGGAGGATATGGTTTTCAGCTTCGAGGAGGTTCGGTTTTGGCCCGAGGGGTGCAGGTCGGCTCCTGTCGACTACGTCTCGCTCTCTGACGGCGAGCACCAGCAAGCGCTAATCCTCGGCACTTACGCGATGATCGCCGACACCAACGCGCTCTTCCTGCTTGACGAGCCTGAATCTCACTTCAACCCAAAATGGCGCGTCGAATTCGTTCAGCAACTCACCAAGATAGTGGGAGATCGCGGGAACCAAGAATTCTTGCTCACGACGCACGCGCCTTTCGTGCCATCAGACATGCCGAGGGATCAAGTAATGATCTTCTCGAGAGATGAGGAAACTGGAAAATTTGTCGTCGATAATCCTAAGATTGAGACCTTCGGAACCACATTCGACCGGATTCTTGAGAGCTGTTTCGGCATCCGCCCGCCCAACTCGCACATTGCAGAAAAGGAAATCGAGAAGCTCTTGAAGTCGGACAACGTCGCCGAGATCGAGGAGGGGTTCAAGGGTCTCGGGCCCTCAATCGGGAAAGCTCTTCTGGCCGATCACCTACGAAAGCTGAAAAACCAGGCCTAACGATGCTCTTCTCCTACCCGATTGAAGCCTTGGGCCATAATTGGCTCAACGCTCTGGCCGTAGATCTAATGTTGGCCGGGATGAACGCGATTGATGGCGGCTTTGAGCCGGCGGCTTGGCCGGGATGTTTGCCTGAAGGTCAGCGCGATATTTTAGCGCAACGTACCGGCTTGCGGTCAAAGCTCGCATGCCTGCTTCAGAGATATTCCCAGCTACCCGCGGCGCAGCGGCCAGACGTCCGGGCTGCCATCATGCGGCAAACGGCCCTGCCGGACGTATTTAACGATACCGCCCCCTGCCCGACTATTGATTCTCTTCCTCAGTCGATCCGGGAGTCAGCGAGCGCGCTGGCGACGTATCTCTTCGGCCAACTGTCAAGTATCAAAGCAGCCGACGGCTTCCTTCGCGACCATCAATACAGCGTAATCTATGCGGCTGACATCAGGCTTTGTCCCTTTTGCGGACTAAACTACTTTCGGGCTCCCGGTGCTCCCCGACATGCGCTCGACCACCTGCTTCCGATCTCAAAATATCCTTTTGCTTCTGCTGATCTTCGAAATCTTCCGCCAGCGTGCGACGAGTGCAACTCGACCTACAAACGCGCGATTGACGTTCTGATTGGGAGCGACGGGCGGAGACGTCGCTGCTGCGATCCTTATTTCGGTCCCAACTATCGCATCACGCTTGAAGGTAGCGAATTTTTTAACGGCAACGAGATTGGAGGCTATACCTTGCCGCGATGGAACATCAACATCGTCGGTCATGAGTCGGACCGATCAGACACGTGGGACGCAGTTTATCAAATCAAGACTCGCTATACACGTGATATTCTCGACGCAGATTTTCTCTCATGGGTCGGTCATTACAGCAGATGGTTTATTAGGGAGAAGGGGCGAGATCATAACGCCGCAGCGGTTGCAGCGGAGCTTCCGCGCTACATCGAGGGCGTCGTTCAGGACGGCTACGCAGATCGCGCGTTTTTAAAGGCGGAAGCTTTTCGGCTGCTGGACAGAGTCAGCAGGGATCCGCAGACCGGGGAGGATGTGCGGCAATGGCTGTGGGGTTTCGTCGAATATGCCGGCTAGGTTTTTGTAAAAGGTCTTTGGTCCAGGATCGTAAGTTGCGCGTACCAGTATGGCTGCCGATAAGAAGTAGAGCTATTCCATCGGCGTCGAATTTGGCGAAAGCTGTCTCAAACGTTGAACAGCGCATTAGTGATTGAGAGGGATATCTCGAGGTAACGCGAACGGCTGCCCTTCTTTCCTCCGGCGTCGGAAACCCGCCGAGCCGAAACCGGCCGCCATCCAATGCTCTGGTTCGTATTATGCGACCAGACTGCCCGGAAGCGGGACCTGCCAAGAGGCCGCTTAGGGTCAAAGATGGATGTTGGCGGCTCCCAACATCCATCCATCAAAGTCGTCAGCGGCACGAACCGCGTTTGCTCTCAAGCTGTGAAGGCGGGAGATCGGCGTCCTTGCGTGTTGCCGACCGCGTGGACTTTCAGACCGAAGCCATCTCCGCTGGTGTCCGTCAGCCGCTTAAGGTGGCTTTGCCAGATCGTGCCGTCACGTTGGTCCTTGTCGAAACCGAAGACAACGATACGTGGCTCGGGGTCTACCGTGAGCGGAGTGCCATTGTCCGCAACACGGGAAATCAGCGAATGAAGGGGGGGCGAGGCCCGAGTGCCGGTTTGCACCCGGCGACGCATGCCGTCGATAAGGGCAAGCGCCTGGCAGACATCACGATAGCTCCGGCCGATCGCCTCAGCATGATGGGCGAGGGTCCGCCGATACCGGTCAATTTGCTTAGCGACTCGCGGCGTCTCCCCGGCGCTGGCACGAAGTTCCGGGTTGGCGAAGTGTTTGGCCTCGTGGAAGACGATGCGGACTTTCCCGTCCTGCTCCTCCAAAGTCGCCACGTCGATCCGGTCCGCGCGGCCAGCGATTGGCACTGATAGCGACTGAGCGGCTTCGCTTGCTTCTTCTTCTGCGGCGGCGATGAGGCCGTCCTTCGAATCTTCGGTTGTTGGCGCTGCAACGACACCGAACGCGATTTCTACGTCAATCACATGGGGACTGGTGATGAGGAGGCCGTGCAGGCCAATCTTTTCCGGTCCAGTGAGCGCATCGGCAGCCTGGATCATCTCCCGCAGTGTCGGCGGACCCTCGTAGCTGCGCCAGAGTGCCGTGTTAGAATCTATGTTGAAGGTTCCGTCCGCGGCCATCTTGACCGATCCCTGCTTCCGGCGGGTCAGATACTTGGCGTGCGTGATCGGTACGAGCTTGTCGCCTTCACGCTCTACACGGAAGATGGAGGCACCGCGGTAATAGACGTTCAGGTACTCTGCGCGGATCGCGATCACGAGGTCGCGTCTCGCTAGGACGTCTTGCCACCAATTGCCCTTGGGCTGGTTGGTAAGGGTATTCAGTGCTGCGAGGTAAGTCTCGCTGAGGCCCCTGTAGAACGACGAAGGCGACGAACTCACGCTGCTATCTCCCACCACTGACCATCCTGCTTGATGCTAACGCTCGGACCGAACAATTCGGGGAAGCTGTCGCCGTGAAAAGTATGGATCGGCACGATCTGGCGCGGGGCGATGACCTCCGCGAGCCGCTTCAAATCCGGGATGCTCGCGTGGCCCGACGTGTGGGCGTGGGCAAGCGGGATGCTGCGCTCGGTCAGATCCGCCTGTAGGGTTAAGCCCTTTTCTTGGGCAAGGTAGCCGTCCCATTGAGACCAGATCGCGGTCGCGCCGGACAAGCACTCCGCCCGGTCGAGGTCTCGCAGCATGGCTGGCCGGAATAGGAAGGCGGCGCGGGGGGCGAGAGCTCGAAGTTGGCTCGGAAAGATGCGGTTGGCCGCACGGGCTTCGATCAGATCGAACCGCTCAGCCTGCTTGATCCGGACTCGTTGGTAGTGCGGCACGAACACCGCCATGCCAGGCCAGTCCGATTGCGGGATGTTGGCGTTGCCGGTCGCTCGCAGGACTTCCGCTGCGTAGAGGTCGATGACAAGGGTTCGTCCGGTGCGCTTGCAGGCGCGGTAGAGCGAGACCATCCGGTCGATGTTTTGGGCGGAGGCCGCGACGAGGGCCATGCCGGTCGTTTCCTGGAACAGCGAGACAAAGCGGTCCTCGACGTCTGACTCCGTCGGGAAACGCTGGTCCGGATCGAGGCGACCGAGGCTGGATCCTTCCAACAGCAGGAGGTCGACATTCTTCGGCGGGTGCCGGATGAAGCGCTCGAACAAACTGGCCTTGCGCCCATGTCCCCGGAAGTCGCCCGAGTAGAACAGGCGTTGCCTGCCGGCTTCGACGAGGAGGGCGTAGGCGTCGTAGGCCGAGTGATCGACGAGGGTCGGCGTGACCGTGAACGGGCCGAAGGTGAGGGGTTTGCCGTTCTCCATCGTGATCGTCGATGGCGGTAGGTAGGCGTCCGGGACGAACGGGGCGGCGGCCGTCAAGATCGCCTGTGTCGCGGCGCCCATGACCACCGGGAGGTCCGGTCCGGCGAGGTGGGCCAACCCGACATGGTCACGGTGGCCGTGTGATAGGATAAGCGCCTTCAGATTGCCGCCAGCGGCCATGCCATCCACGACTGGGTGACACGACGCATCTCCCGGATCGCCGTCGAGCGGGAGGCCAAGGTCGAGGAGGATGCGGGCGCCTTCGTGAACCAGCTCTATGCAGGTACCGCCGATCTCACGCGTGCCGCGGTGGATACGAACCTGCATCTGAGCCGGGACCTCGTGCGGTCGTCGCGCCGCAGGCCAAGCTTAGCGATACCCTGTGGCTATAGCCAGTGGTTAAATAGCCCGCCCTGCCCGTTCATTCCCAGCTATGAAGGGTCGGGCCTTAGTCGCGTGGAACGTGCGCCGAGTACGTGTGGCGCAAGGAATCAGCCAAGAGCGGCTGGCAGCGGATGCTGGAGTGGATCGGGCGTATCTCGGAGGGCTTGAGCGGCAGGCCGAAAACCCAACAGTTGACCTTCTGGACAAGGTTGCTGACGCGCTCGCCGTGCCCCTGGGGGAATTGTTTGTAGCGCCCGCAGAAGGAGAGGCCCCGCCTGCGCCCCTGAAAGGCGGGCGCCGCCGCTGAATGCCTGGGCAATTCGGAGATCAGGCGGTTTTCATTGCGTGCAAGGCAGTTAAATCCACTCCGATGGCTATCGTCTCGATGGCTGCCTGCAACTGCATCATGGTCGAACGCTTCGTGTAACGAGCTGTTTCACCTGCGGTGGCATGGCCCGTAACATGGTCGATCACTGCCGAGACTACGCCGGCTTGATGCATTAGGGTTGTTGCCGTGTGCCGGAAGGAGTGGAAGTCCAGGCCTGGCCGGTAAATCCCTACGTCTCGTCGGTAGCGCGTAAACCACTTGGTGAAGGCATGGCCGAGACGGTCATCTGCTCCGCCCGGTTCAAGGCCTGGAAAGATCCGCGGCTGCCGGGATCGGCGCTGGGTGTCGACATGGGCGAGGAAGCCCAGCCGGATCAACTCGGAGTGCACGGGCACGCGTCGTACTGCAGTTGCGTTCTTCACTTTGCGTGGTGGGCGATCGTTCACATCGATGAACCAAATACCCCCGTCCTGCCGGATATCGTCGACATGCAGCTGACAGATCTCCTCCTGTCGCAATCCGGAGAATACGGCGATCAGAGGCAGCCAGAATTTTTCGTCGCGCAGGATGATGTGTCCTGGGACCGCACGACGGCGTTCGGAAAGACAACCGGTCCAGACTGGGCTCGCAAAAAGTTGGACGAGCTCGGCCTGCTCCCACATATCCCGCTGCTCACTGGCCTTGCGCGTGCTGCTAAAGCGGAAGCCTGAGAAGATGTTTGTGGGGGCGTCATCCTTCGATACGGCCGCTGTCCAAAGCGAGGATAGCGCTGAGAAGTGCCGCTTGACGGTCTTCTGGGTAATGACGGGCGGGCGTCCGGTTATGGGGAGCGCATCGTATGCGGTCAGGATCTGGTCGACGGTGAGGTCGCGGTAACGCGGATGCTTCCCGTAGTCATTTGGTAGCTGCTCTATCCGTTCCCGGAAGCGGCCGGCATCCTTACGGGTGTACGCTGCAAGGGGGCGGTCCGCGCATAAGTCAACAAATAGCCGGAACGTTGCTCCCGCTTGCGCCGCTGTCTGTCGGTCCCAGGCGCCTGTGGCGACCTGTGTGGTACGGAAGGCCGCACCGACTACAGATAAGGGGTCAGGCGCCTCATGCGTCGCCTCGGGCTCAGACGCGGGCGCCGGGGCCGATGCGCTTTGCTCAGCGAAGGGCGGTGGAGGGGCCGTCGCCTCCAACTGGGCTTTCAAAAGTTTGTCGCGTGGCTCGAAGTTGAAGTCGCCCTCGTGGCGGGCCTTGAGCGCTTCGGCCACGTCAATGCCTGCGCGCAGCATCGCCTGCCGCGCTTGGGAAAGTTCCGCAGGGCTTAGGTGAGAGGGTTTAATGCCCTGTTTGTTAAGCATTTGGGCGGTGACGAAGCCCGCCTCTTCCAGTCGGTTGCAGGCGAGCGCCTCCCGGTTCCGCGCCGCCATCGTGTCGTACTGAACGACACGGCGCTCACGGATGTCGTTCGGGATTGCACCGCGCGTCAGACGCCCCTTGTTCTCTTGATCGAGAATCAGCCCGTAAAAATCCTGTACGAGGCGGGCGAGTTGGGCGTCGGTCAGCATCGGGGTCGCGTTCAGGGTCGAGAAGATATTCTCTGACGCGACGTATAGCTGACAGGCTCGCAGCTTGGCAGTCCGTGCGTCCGATGTCCCGAGGCTGCGCACCATCTCGGTGAGGCGCAATTTCGGCTGCAGGCCAGTCGGTATACGTCGGCGGAAATGAAAGGTGCGTCCACGCAGGACGACATTCGCGATCGGTGCCACTCCGCTCCTTCGGCACCTGGCTGGGTGCCTTGTGTAGCAGCGGTGTGTAGCAACAGGCTCACACCGCAGGGCGACTGCGCGAGGAGCTCAATGATCTGAATGACTTAGGTGTGACAGTGGCTGGGGGACGAGGATTCGAACCTCGACTAGAGGAGTCAGAGTCCACTGTTCTACCGTTAAACTATCCCCCAACGAACCCGCTGAAGACGGTGCTTTATTGCGGCCGTTCTTCGATCTGGGCCGGAGGCTGCGTGAGCGCCTCCGATAGAGGTTGTTCGCATAAGGCACTGTGCCTGTCCGGTCAACCACCCGGATCGAGCCAAAATCGCGGAGGATGAACTTCCGGGTGAGGCCCTTCCCGCGCGACATTTCCATCCTGCCGGAGGGTCGGCCGAGCGCGGTCATTTCGAGGGGCAGGCCGCTCCGCTCTCGACCCAGGCGGCGACGAGGGCGCCCGCTTCGGCCTGGCTGCCCGGTGCGGGCTTGCGGCCCGTGCCGGGCGCCCAGGCCCATCCGACCAGACTGTCCTTGCCGATATGCTCGATCAGGTCGTCGAGCTTGCGCTGGCCGTTGCGTTCGGGGTCCTTGATCTGGGCGCAGATCTCCGCGAGCGACCGGCCCTCCCAGGCCATCTCGCGCGGGGCGAGGTGCCAGGCCGCATGCCCGGGCATCCGGGCCGGATCGTAGTTCCTGTCCTGATGGCAGGTCGGGCAGCGCATGCTGTCCGAGCCCATCCCATCCGCACCCCGCGTCACCGGCGGCTGGTGCGGCCGGCTCGCATCGCCCTGGCGCGGCCGGTCGCTCGCCGGATGGCAATTGACGCAGCGCGGACTGGTGAGGACCTTGCCGAGTTCGGTGAAGAGCGCCGCCGACCGCGCCTGCGGGTCGGCGATGCCGGCAAAGCTCTGCGGCGGGGCGAGCCGGTCCGCCGGCACCCTCCCGCTCTCGGCCGCGTAGCCGGCGAGCCCGCCCAGCGTCAGCAGGGCGGCCGAGGCCAGGATGGCGGTTCGAACGGAGGAGATCATCGCGGTGATCCTGAAGCATCGGCCCGTAACGCGCAGGCCGCTGTTCGAAGAAAGGTGAGGCACGAGACGCGCCCGGCGTGTCGTGCCGGGGCGGCGGGCTAGGCGAGGTAACGTTTGGGCTCGGCCAGGATCACGGAGCGGACGGCCTCGTGATACTTGATGTAGCCGGTGCAGCGGCAGAGATGCCCGTCGAGTGCCTCGGTAATGATGCCTTCGAGCTCTGCCCGCGCCACCGGGCTCTTCTCCAGCCGCTCCAGCAGGACCTGCCCCTCGTTGAGGAAGCCGGCGGTGCAATAGCCGCACTGGAAGGCGAAATGCTCGATGAAGGCCTTCTGCAGGGTCGTGAGCGCGTCGCCCTTGGCGTGGCCCTCGATGGTGCGGATGGCCATGCCGTTGAAGGTCACCGCCGGCACGATGCAGGTCGGGCTGGTCCGGCTCGTCCCGTCCGGATCGTCGACGATGATGGCGCAGCTCAGGCACTGGGCCGCGCCGCAGCCGAACTTCGTCCCGGTCATCCCGAGATACTCGCGCAGGTAGTCGTTCATCGACAGGTCGTCGCGCAGCTCCACCGGCCCGTACGCCTGCCCGTTGATGGTAATGGCGAAGGTCGTCACGCGAGGGCTCCCTTGATGAGGGCTGGGGTGACCGGCAGCGCCCGGAAGCGGTGGCCGGTGGCATCGGAGATGGCATTGAGGATGGCCGGCACCGCGGGCACCATCACCACCTCGGCGATGCCCTTGGGCGGCTCGTCCGGAGTCCGCGGCGCCAATATCTCCACTTTGAAAGCGGAGAGCGGCAGGTCGGAGCCGCGCGCCACCACGTACTGGCCGAGGTTCCACTGGCCGTTGCCGGGGCCGTCCTCGAAAGGCGGCAGGGTCTCGAGCAGGGCATAGCCGACGGCCATGGCGAATCCGCCCTGGGCCTGACCCCTCACCACCTCCGGCACCAGGGCATGGCCGCATTCGACGACCGAATAGGCCTCGACCACCTTGATCGCGCCGGTCGCCCGCTCGATCTCGACGCGGACCAGGGTGCCGCACATCGCCGTATAGGTGGTGCCGATGCGGTTGTTGTCCGTGGGCGGGAACGAGACGGCGACGCGCCCGACCCGCTCGAACCTGCCTCCCCCTCTGCGCAAAGCGAGGGCATCGATCTCGGCCGAGTAGCGCTGGCCCTGGACCGGGAAGGTCGCCTTCGACCAGGCCCACCGCGAAAAGCAATGGGTCGTGGCGCCGGTGACGAGCTTGGCCGCATGGGCCTTGGCGGCCAGTTCCTTCAGGGGCAGCGGCGGCAGATCCGCGAAATGAAGCCGACCGTCGACCCAGGTCGCCTGCGCCCATTGCCCGGCTCGGTGATCGGTCGGCGCGATCGACCAGAGGGCGAGAGCGGCCGGCCACAGGCCGAAGCGGAACACGACGCGCGCGGCCTCGGCGGTGGAGTGAGTGCCCACATGGGCGCCGTTCGAAGCGGCCGTGGCCGAGCTGATCGCCGGCACCCAGTGGCTGTTCCTCTCGGCGGCATCCTGCGTCGCCTGATCCATCGTGTAGGAATTGCCGGAGGTGACGAGCGCGAGTTCACCGAAGACGCCAACCTGCGCCAGGGCGATCTCGTCGGCCACGCCGCCGAGATGCGCGGCCGCCCGGCTCGCCAGGGCGGTGCCCATGCCGTTGCCCATCTCGGGCTGGTCGGATGCGATCGAGATCCGGCCCTCGGCGTCGATCTCGACCCGGCCGAGCGAGCTGTCCGCGCCGGTGCCGTAATCCTTGGTGGCGACGGCCACGCCGGTGCCGACGAGGATCCCGTCGCGTCCGGTCTGCGTCTTCGCCTCCGCGCGGGAGGTCCAGATCGGATGGGCTTCGAGCTTGTCGAGGATCTCGGTGGTGCGCACCGAGACGCTGTAGCGGTTGCCCGTCATGGTGCGGCCGTCCGGCGGCAGGGCGTTGCGCCGGCGGAACGCGATCGGGTCGAGGGGCAGTGCGGCCGCGACCTCGTCCACGAGGGTTTCCAGCGCGGTCATGGTCTGCACCGTGCCGTAGCCGCGCATCGACCCGGCGGTGACGCCGCGGGAATGCACGGCCACCGTGGTGACGTCGACCTTCGGGATGTCGTAGATGCCGATCGCTGCCGTGGCGGCCACCGTGGCGACGTTCGGCGAGAAGTTCGCGAGGCCGCCGCCGTCGAGGACATGGTCGGCGGCGAAGGCCGTGATTCGGCCCGTCCTGCGGTCGATCCCGATTCGCGAATGCATCTTGATGGCGTGGCGCTTGATGCCGCCCTGGAACTGCTGGAACCGGTCATGCGCGAGGCGCACCGGGCGGCCGGGGAAGAACAGTCCCGCCAGGGTGACGTAGAGGATGAAGGGCGTGTGGTCGCGCCCGCCGAACCCGCCGCCCATATAGGCGAAGTCGGTCTTGATGCGCTTCGGCTTGAACGGCGCCTTCGCCTTGGCGAGCAGGAACGCGATGGCCTCCGACGCCTCGAAGGGAGACTGGACGCCGAGCACCAGTTCGAGGGTGCCGCTCCGGCCGTCATGCCAGGCGAGGCCGGCCTCCGGTTCGAGGAACATCGGATCCACCGACTGCGTCTCGAAATGCCGGTCGAGCACCAGCAGGTCGGGATCGTTCTCGGCGAGCCCGGCGCGGATCTCCTCGCCGTACCGCGCCGCCTTGCCGTAGGGATCGGAGGTCTCCCTGGCATAGGGTTCCCAGACCGGGAGCGGCGAATGCTGCACGCGTCCCGGCCTCACCCAGCCGGCCAGGACCGGCGAGTAGAGATCGGGCGAATCCGGCGTCGGCCCGGCCACGCGGGTGAAGCGGAACGCGCCGTAATTCTCGGCCGCGATCGGCCCCGTCTCCTCGCCGAACCTGACGACCTTGCCGTCGCGCACGGCCACCCGCGCCCGGTCATAGGCGTCGAACCCGTCGAAAATCAGCATCGCCACCGGCTGGCCGAGATAGAGCGGCGTCTTGCCCACCGGGCAGAACAGATCGCCGGCGTAGAATTCCGGGACCTGGAGGCCGATCTTGGCGACATCGGCCGCGGTGACGATCGTGGTCGGCTTCATCGGCCCGTCGAGACGCGCGAGGTCGAGGCCGAGATAGACATGCGAGGCGTCGGGCGCGCGCACCAGCAGGGCATGCGAGGTCTTGGCCGGCCAGCCCGGCATGTCGGCGGCCCGGAAATCCGAGGCGTAGAGTTTCGCGCCCGTCACCTTGGGTTCGCCGTCGATCCGGCCGAGGCCGCCGATGGCGGGGTTCCACCGGGTGCGGCCGGGGAGCGTCTCCCGCGCGGCAAAGCCGACCTCCTGCGCCTGACCCAGGCGGGTCATGCTGAGGGAGATGCCACCGGCGGACATCCACGTCATGAATTCCCGGCGCGACGCGCGCATGTTTCTACCCTCTGGTCGGACTCGGTATGGGTCGGGTGCGCTACGGCCTCCGGCTGAAGCCGGGTGGCCGGTCGTTCAATGGAAAAGTCATGCCAAAGTATCAGCGGCGTGAAATTCGTGGTTTGTTGCCTGGTTAGTGAATAGGCATTGCAATCTCATTAATTCTTGTGTCGTTCCAGGGCGGCCGGTCTTCGCCGAGCTACCGACCGGAGGCCTCGAACACCGCCTGCGTGTCGGTCAGCCAGACCGGATCGAGCGCCTTCAGCGCCTCCAGGACGCGACGCATGGCGGCCGCGCCGGAGGGCGTGCCGACGACGAAGGGATGGATGCCGATCGCCACCACCGTCGCCTCCCGCGCCGTGTCCGCCGTCGCCTCGCGGGCGAGTTCGCCGACGTAGTCGATCCACAGCCGCTCCAGGTCCGCCGGTTCCTTTCCCCGCGACAGGTACTGGCCCATATCGACTGTGACGGCGGGATAGGGGATCTGCAGCAGCGGCCCCGACGGGGTCCGCAGGCGCGACAGGATGTCGGAATCCATGCTGTCGAGGGTGTAGCGGATGCCCTCCGCCGCAGTGGCGGGGAAGGTGTCGCCGTTGGGAAACACGCTCGGGCTGGACCAGCCGATGGGGCGCCGGCCGGTCTCCTTCTCGAGGAGGTCGAGGGTCCGGCGGATATAGGCCTGCTGCGCGGCGAGCCCCTGTCCCAGCGGCAGCAGCTGCGTCGAGTTGTTGAGCCCGTGGCCGAGGATGGGGGCGCTGGGCACGCTCTCCCTCAACCGGCGCCAGATGTCGGGATGGGCGGAGGGGAATTGTGCGTTGAGGGCGATCGTCAGCGGGACGCCCTGCTCACGGAACAGGCGGCCGACCCGCGTCACGCCCCAGTCGATGGCATAGGTGCGGAAGGCCTCGTCGACGACATCGGGATCGCGGCCGTTCATGTCGGTGCGGAAGTTGGGGCCGTGCCCGGTCCCCCAGACCTCCACGTAGAGCACGAAGGTCACGGCGACCTTCTTGCCCCCCGGCCATGCCGTCACGTGGACGGGCTGGCGCGGCAGTCCGGTGATGGCGTCCCGCACGGTCTCGGCGGGCGGCATCTGCGCCCGCACCGGCGCACCGGCGAGAAGCGCGAGCAGGATCGTTCCGGCCGACAGGACCCTGCGGACCGGCGCGACGATGGAGCCCTGGCCCCGGGCAAGCCGCCGCTTGGCGGGGTCGGCGCAACGATCGTTCGTAGCCAGCATGGAGCGATCCCTCGGCATCGTGGCGTCGGCGACCGGCATCGCCCATCGGTCCGGTCGCCCGCGGCCAAGCCGCGATAGGGTCAGGAATGGGCGCCGCGGGTCGTCTCCTGCGGCGCCGTGTCGGGCGGAGGGCCTACGGCAGGTCGGACAGCGAGGCGGGGCCGGGACCGGGGGTGATCAGGGTCGGCCATTGATGCGAACCGAACGGCACGCGCGGCGGAAGCAGGGTCGTCATCCCGCGCGCTTTGGTCTCGGCCGTGATCGTGTCGCGGGCGTCGCCTCCCATCAGCTCGTAATCCATCAGGTGGGGGCTGCCGAAGAAGGTCTCGCCCACGGTGCGATCGGCGATGATGCGCGTCAGCGATTCGAGCATATCGGTGGGTGTCGTCGTGAACGACACCGTCTCGATCAGGATCAGGCGGGTGTTGATGTCCTCGGGCTTGAAGAACTGCGCCAGGACGCTGAACAGGACGTTGTTCTGCCGCGCCACGTAGATCGTGTTGCTGGCCGCATAGACCTTGTCCCAATCGGCCCCGAGCTGCCGCTTCCAATCGGCGAGCACGCCCATCCAGTGCTTCACCTGGGTATCGGCGGCCCATTGGATGTTGAGCTTGAGCGGGCGCTTCTGCTTTTCGGCGAAGGCCTTCACCGAGGCGAAGGAGATGGTGCCCTCGGACAGGCACTTGTCGATGAAGGCGATGTTCTCGGCGATCAGCGCCTTGTTGTTCGCCTTCCAGGCCTCCGGGATGGCGACGGAATCGATGCTGTCCAGGGCCGCCTTCAGGCGGACGCGGTAGCTCGCCACCGACGTTTGCCACGAGGTGTCGCCGGTCTTGCCGATATGGGGCCCGACCACGACCCCGAGCGCCATCACGCTGTGGCCCACCGACTTGAGGTATTGGTAGACTTCCGGAACCGGCGGACCTTCCAGGGAGGGTTGACCCGGCCGATAGAGGATGAAGCGGCCGCCGGCGCCCGAGAACAGGCCCAGGATCACCGGGTGCTGGGACAGGATGCTGCTCTGTACGAGCTTGCCGGCCTCGCCGTAGAGTTCGAACATCCCGGTATTCAGCGCCAGGACGTTCTGGCGAGCCGCCGCCGCCGCATCCGGCACCTTGGCGCCCACGATGACGTTCATATAGGCGGGAATGTCGGTCTCGGCCGATGCGCCGGACCCCGCTGCCATCGTCAGCGCGAGGACGGATGCGGCGATCAATCCGCGCCGGAGATGCGGTCCATGTCTCATGCGTTTCCGCCCCCCAAAGGCGAGACCCGAGTCTTCTGTGTTCGAAAGCCCCGGCTCCCGGACGGGCGGCCGATGCCGGCCGACCCGGGCGATATCCGTCCCTAGGGCGCCGATGTTAATGTCGCTCTAATCGTAGGGAGTATTTCGACATATATACAGATAAAACTGCGCCAGTTTATCGATTTTTATTTGGCAAGAGTTTAGATCGTTTTCAGATTTGATTCTGTTTATTGCATAAAGTGATTTGAAGATGCTGATTTCTGTGACGGAACGGGCTGACGCTATTTGCAAAACATTTTGATATAAGAGCGAAAAGACTTATTTTGTGCATGCGCTGCCGACGATGCCGGCCTCCGACGCAGACGTGCGGAATCTTGGAACTGTTCGATAGTGGCTGCGCGGCGGCGGTGCGGAGCATCGGGTGCTGCCGCGTTTACAAGAGCCGTGTTTTCATGGACCGCGTGTTCTTGCGATCGGAACAGGGACGGGTTCGCCTTCCGGCCGTTGTGATCGAGGGCTCTTTAGGGCGGGCCCCAGGAACGGGAAGGTCGCAGAGTGGACGCGGACGGCTACGATCTTCTCGTCATCGGCGGCGGCATCAACGGCGCGGGCATCGCGCGCGACGCGGCCGGACGGGGCCTCAAGGTTCTGCTCTGCGAGCGCGGGGATCTCGCCGAGTTCACCTCCTCCTCCTCGACCAAGCTGATCCATGGCGGCCTGAGATATCTCGAGCAGTTCGAGTTCCGCCTGGTGCGGGAGGCCCTGGCCGAGCGCGAGCGCCTGCTGCGGCTGGCGCCCCACATCATCTGGCCGCTGCGCTTCGTCCTGCCGCACGACGAGGGCCTGCGGCCCGCCTGGATGCTCCGGCTCGGCCTGTTCCTCTACGATCACCTCGCACGCCTGCGCGCCCTCCCCGGCAGCACATCCGTGCGCCTGCGCAGCTCGGCACTGGGGGAGCCGCTGCAGGCGCGGCTGACCCGCGGCTTCGCCTATTCGGATTGCTGGGTCGAGGACAGCCGCCTCGTGGTGCTGAACGCCATGGATGCGCGTGAGCGCGGCGCCGTCATCCGGACCCGCACCGCCGTGGAATCCGCCCGTCGCGACGAGACATCCTGGGTCGCCACGATCCGCGACGTCGGGACGGGACGCAGCGAGACCGTGCGTGCGGAGATGGTCGTCAACGCGGCCGGCCCCTGGGTGAGCGAGACCCTCCGCCACACGCTCGGCCTCGACAGCCGGGCGGCGGTGAGGCTCGTCAAGGGCAGCCATATCGTCGTGAGGAAACTCTACGAGGGCGCGCAGGCCTACATCCTGCAGCAACCCGACGGGCGCATCGTCTTCGCGATCCCCTACGAGCGCGACTTCACCCTCATCGGCACCACGGACGTACCCCATGGCGGTGAGCCCGGCCCGGTGCGCATCTCCGGGGACGAGACCCGCTATCTCTGCGACTGCATCAACCGGTCGTTCCGGGCGCGCATCGATCCCGGCGACGTGGTCTGGAGCTACTCGGGCGTGCGCCCGCTGTTCGACGATGCCGCCGCGAAGGCCTCCGCGGTCACCCGCGACTACGTCCTCGACGTCTCCGACAGGGGCGGGCGCCTGCCGGTGCTCTCGGTCTTCGGCGGCAAGATCACGACCTACCGCCGCCTCGCCGAACACGCCATCGAGAAGCTCGCTTCCTACCGGCCGGGGCTAAAGCCCGCCTGGACCGGCGATGCGGTGCTGCCGGGCGGCGACATGCCCCATGCCGATTTCGGGAGTTTCCTCGACGATCTCATGGCGCGCAGGCCCTTCCTCACGGCTGCGATGGCGCGGCGCCTGGCGCGCGCCTACGGCACCCGGACGGACAGCCTGCTCGGCTCGGCCCGGACCCTTGCCGATCTCGGCGCGGATTTCGGCGAGGGGCTGACCGAGGCGGAAGTGGATTACCTGATCGACCGGGAATGGGCGCGCAGCGCGCCCGACATCCTCTGGCGTCGCTCGAAGCTCGGCCTTCACCTGGCGCCCGAGGGACGGGCGCGGCTCGAAGCCTATATGGCAGGCAAGGCCGAGGCGGCCTGACGGCGAACGAGCCGTTCTCGGCCGGTTTCGCGAATCGGACGGGACTAGAAACGCCTGGGACGGGAGAGGTCCATGACCCGGTATGTCGGTGCCATCGATCAGGGCACCACCAGCACGCGCTTCATCGTCTTCGATCGCGGCGGCGCGATCATCGCGTCGGCCCAGCGCGAGCACGAGCAGATCTATCCCCGTCCCGGCCAGGTGGAGCACGATCCCGTCGAGATCTGGCGCAACACCGGGATCGTGATGCGCGAGGCCCTGGAGATGGCGGGGCTGCTGCCTTCCGATCTCGTCTCCATCGGCATCACCAACCAGCGCGAGACCACGCTGATCTGGGACCGCGCCACCGGCCGGCCGCTCCACAATGCCCTGGTCTGGCAGGATACGCGGGTGGACGGGCTCGTGGCGGGCTTTGCCCGCGACGGCGGCAAGGACCGGTTTCGTGCGGTCACGGGGCTGCCCCTGGCGAGCTACTTCTCGGGCCTCAAGCTCGCCTGGCTCCTCGACCGGGTACCCGGCGCCCGCGCGGCGGCCGAAGCCGGGGATGTCCTGTTCGGCACCATCGACACCTGGCTCGTCTGGAACCTCACCGGTGGTCCGCAGGGCGGTCTTCACATCACCGACGCGACCAATGCCAGCCGCACCCAGCTCATGGCTCTCGCCAGCCTCGACTGGGATGCCGGCATGATCTCGGCCTTCGGCATCCCCAGGGCGATGCTGCCGCGGATCGTCTCCTCGAGCGCGGTCTACGGCGAGACGCGCGGATCCTTCGCCGGAATGGCGTTCTCGGGCGTGCCCATCGCCGGCATCCTCGGCGACCAGCAGGCCGCCCTGTTCGGCCAGACCTGCTTCTCGCCGGGCGAGGCCAAGAACACCTACGGGACCGGCTGTTTCGTGTTGATGAATACCGGAGCGGCGCCGGTGCCCTCCAGCTGCGGCCTCGTCACCACCCTCGCCTACCGGCTCGGCGACGAGGCGCCGGTCTATGCGCTCGAAGGGTCCATCGCCATCACCGGTGCCCTGGTGCAGTGGCTGCGCGACAATCTCGGCCTCATCCGGGACAGCGCCGATATCGAGCCCCTCGCCCGCACCGTCGAGGACAATGGCGATGTCTACTTCGTGCCCGCCTTCTCCGGGCTCTACGCGCCGCATTGGCAGGAGAGTGCGCGCGGCATCATCGCGGGCCTCACCCGCTACGCCAACAAGGGCCACATCGCCCGCGCCGCCCTGGAGGCGACCGCCTACCAGACCCGCGAGGTCATCGAAGCGATGGAGACGGATTCGGGGATTCCGATCAAGGAGCTGCGGGCCGATGGCGGCATGGTCGGCAACGATCTCCTGATGCAGTTCCAGGCGGACCTCCTCGCCGTGCCGGTGCTGCGCCCGAAGGTGACGGAGACCACGGCGCTCGGCGCCGCTTACGCGGCGGGCCTCGCCACGGGATATTGGGCCGGGACCGGTGACCTCGTGGCCAATTGGGGCGTCGATCACCGCTGGCACCCGCGCATGGACGAAGAGCGGCGCAACCGGCTCTATGCCGCCTGGGGCAAGGCGGTGACGCGCTCGTTCGGCTGGACGGAAGCGACGGAATGAGGTGGTCCGGCCTTGGCCGGGGCCCGTCCCTCGTGGACGGTCGGGAAAAGTTGGAGGCCTCGCCCGGAATCGAACCGGGGTGCGAGGATTTGCAGTCCTCTACGTAACCACTCCGCCACGAGGCCTCTGGCACATCCCTTTTCGAGAGGGAATGGCGCCTCCGGATCGGGCGGCCGATCCGGGGTGACGGGTCTCATACAGAGCCCGAGCCCCGTTCGCAACGGGGATTCCGCCACGAGAGCCCAATGCGCGGCGCCGCCGCAAACAAAGCCGACAAACATGCGGACGGCCCTTGCATCCTTCGTGAGCCGTGTGTAGAGACCCCGCCGTGGTCCCCGATAGCTCAGTTGGTAGAGCAAGCGACTGTTAATCGCTTTGTCGTAGGTTCGAGTCCTACTCGGGGAGCCAAATACCTGTTCAGATCCGATGCTGATGCCGGATCGGTGCGCGACGGGCGGTCGGACCCGTCGCAACTCGACAATCCCTGTCTTACCGCTCATCTCCTCATCGCATTCGCAGGACGCTTCATTTTTCCTGACCGACTATGCGCGCTGGGTGCGATGCGATAGCCTCGACCCGTGGCTGCGGGAGCGTCATATTTTAGGCGCGTAGTTCTCGCAGGTGGCCTTGGCGTTTTCGAGCAAGCGGGGCGTACTCGTCGATGGCAGCAATGGCTGACACCGTAGGTGGTCAGAAGACGGCACATACAATGTGTCGGCGTTTTTCCATCGTCGAATCCGCGATTATGGTTCCATGACAGATCACAACATTCTGATGGACTACACGGATCTGGTTTCCTTCTTCAAAAGAGGGCTTCCGATCACCGGAATTCAACGGGTCGTGTACGAAATCACCAGCGCGATTCAGGCCGACGATTCCGGCGCCGTCATCACGCCCATCGGCATCACGCCGTTCAAGCGGCGGCTCGCGCCCATCAACGGCGCGATGCTGGAACTCATCGAGGCCTATGGCAGGACCAACACCGTCCATGGCCGTTCCCTCGTCGCCAAGGCGGTCGAGGAACTGAGCTACGTCCGCATCTTCAAGGGTCAGGTCGCCGCGGCCGCCGATATCTCCATGCCTCGGGCAGATCCGTGGTTGGTGATGCTCGGTGCGAGTTGGTCGCGCTCGAACTACCACGGCATCATCAGCGCGATGAAAACGGCCGGGATCGCGTGCCGCAAGGCGGTCCTCGTCCACGACATGCTGCCGATCGAGCGGCCGAAGCTGACCTTCCGCTCGGCGGAGGCGACCTTCAAGCGCTGGATCGACCTCGTTCTCGAGACTGCGGACGTGATCTTCACGCCGTCGCGGGCCACCGCGGAGGCGCTGATCGCCTATCAGGGGTTCGATTGCGGGCGTATCGTGCAGCTCGACTTCGGCGTTTCGCAGATCGGCGACAACACCCCTCCGAAACCGCTCAAGGTCAAGGGGCCCTACATCCTCTACGTCTCGTCCGTGCATCCCCGGAAGAACCATCGCGTCGCCATCAAGGCATGGTCGCTGGCCTTCAAGGGCAACGAGGAGGCGGCGCCGAGCCTCGTCTGCGTCGGCCACAGCAAGCGCAAGAGGCGTATGCTCCTGCGGGCCATCGTCCGACGGACGCCGCTGGCCCGCAAGCTCCATTTCCTCGCCAAGGTCGACGACCTGGCATTGCGGACCCTCTACAAGGGCTGCCAGATGTTCGTGTTTCCCTCCCGCTACGAGGGGTGGGGCCTGCCGGTCGCCGAGGCTCTGAGCTTCGGCAAGTTCGGCATCGTCTCGGACACCACTTCCCTGCCCGAGGTGGGGCAGCATTTCGTCGATTACGCGAAGCCCCATATGCCGCGCGAATGGGCCGCCAAGATCAAGACCTACGCCACCGATCCCGCATTGCTGCGGGAGAAGGAGTGCGAGATTGACAAGAACTTCCGTGCGACCACCTGGACGGAAACCGGCCGGCAGATCATGGCGGCGCTGAACCGTTTCGACGAGCGCGCCAAGACCGCCCGGGTCGCGCAACGTCCCGCGCCGGCCCGTCGTGTGGTGTCGACCTCCGGCGGTGCGAGGCAGCGCGTCTCTCAGACCGCACCGTGACGATCGTCACGGTGCGGTCTCGATTCCGGTTTCTGCTTCCCTCCGTGCTCTCGGCGCCGGGGTGGTGCTGGGAGCGGCGTGCGGTTTTGCCTGCACCGCGACATCCCGCCCTGGACACCCTGCGGAATCCGCCTTAATCAGGCGCACCAATGACTTGGGCGACTCGGAGAGCTTGGCATTCAGGCAAGAAAATGCGGAATGATCCAAGCTTCTTTGGTCGAGACGGTCTCGGTGATTCCGTTGAGATGACGAAGAGATCGTCATTCGAGCGTCGATGTCATTTCTGCGCAGCCGGTCTTTCGGTTGAGGTGGCGAAGCCCATGAGCATCGGCCGCGTCGATGCTTGCGGGTCCGAGGCTTGCGGCCCCAAGCCATGCCATGACGATGTGATCATTGTTTTCGTTTAGAAAATCAAAGAGCAAGGACGTGATCATGGCGACATCCATCACCCGGTACGTGCGCGAGAAAGGCGAGATTCCTCTGGCCTGGGCCGGTTCGACCCTGGACATGAACTATCTCAATTTCGGCGACGCTCTGAGCCCGGTGATGATCGCCCTGCTTTCGGGCAAGCCGATCCGCAGGGCGCCGATGAAGTCGTTCGCGCCTCGCCTCTCCTGCGTCGGTACGATCGGGCACGGATTTGCCAATGGCGAGGTCTGGTTCTGGGGGACGGGGTGCTCGAACTGGGCGAATCCGTCCGCACCGGCGGCGGACAAGAAGCCCTTCGTCCCGTCGGAGGATTCGCACTTCACCGTGACCGCGACCCGTGGTCCGGTCTCGGAGGCTCTGCTTTCGGGCAGGACGCTCTCGCATGCCGTTCCCTACGGCGATCCGGTCTGGCTGCTTCCCCGATTCTACAAGCCCACCATCAAGAAGCGCTACAAGCTCGGCGTTATCCTGCACCTGTCCGAACTCGCCAACCGCGAGATGGAGGCCGTGCCGCGCAAGGAGATCGCGCGCTTCCGGATCCCGGCCGAACTCGCCGACGACATCCATCTCATCACGACCGTCACGGAGCTGCATGTCGGCGCCCTGCAGTCGAAGATCGACGAGATCCTGTCCTGCGAGCGCATCGTCTCCACCAGCCTCCACGGCATGGTGATCGCGGAATCCTACGGCATTCCCTGCCTGTACTTCGCGCCGAGCCTGAGCAAGGACGGCCTGCAATCGGTTGAACTCACCCCCGGTGGCGACGTCGATCTGCGCATCGTCGACCTCTATACCGGCCTCGGCCTTCCGAAGATCGACGTCTACAACCAGCCGCGGCCCAAGCCGAGCGACTGGCCGGCGATCATGAAGGCCATCGACCAGACCTGGGCGCCCAAGACCTTCGACGGCGATGACCTCATCAACGCCTTCCCCGTCGATCTCAGCCCCATCTCCGCCGCCCCCGGCGAGACGATCTGGGAGCATAAGGCGCTCACGGATCTGAAGCTGCGCCACGACGTCGGCGAACTGAACCGGCTCGACCGCAAGGAATTTCCGGGAGGCGCCAAGGTGGCCGCTGCTCGATTTCCTGAAGGGGCTCCCAAAAGTGCTGCCAAAGCTGCTCCCCAGCCGGCTGGCGAAGATGCTGCCGTGGCCTCCGCGGCGAAGCTAGAAAAAAAAAAGAGCTCCGTCGCTCTCCTGAAGCGCATTAAATCGACGCTGCCGCCCGGTTCGGTTCCCCTCGCCTGGGCGGCCAGTTCGAAGAAATTTCCCTACGCCAATTTCGGCGACGCTCTGAGCGCCGTCATGGTCGCCGCCATTTCCGGGCGTGTCGTCCGGCATGCGGCCTTCGACAGCAATTCCGAGCGGCTGGTGGCGGTCGGAACCATCGGTCACGCGGTGAGCAACGGCACGCTGCACATGTGGGGTACCGGCCTCGACGCCCAGCGCTGTCCGGGCAATCCGAATCCGGCGCCGTACCAGCGACCGGCCGGAACCGAGTTCCACGTCCATGCCGTGCGCGGCCCCAAGACCGGCGCCGTGCTGAGGGCCCAGGGCATCGCCGTCCCGGAGATCTACGGTGATCCGGTCTACCTGCTGCCCAAGTTCTGGCCCATGGACCACGTGGTGAAGACCCATGAGATCGGCGTCATCGTCCATCTGACCGAACTCGCCTCCCAGGATCCCGCCGCCGCGGTCCTCGACGTGATGACGCGCTACGGCATCCCGCCCGAGCGCAAGGGCGATATCCGGATCATCAACACGATCACCGAGCGCGACGCTCCGTCCCTGCGCGCCAAGGTCGAGGAGATCGTGTCCTGCCGGCACATCCTCTCCACCTCGCTCCATGGCCTCGTGATCGCCGAGTGCTACGGCATTCCCAGTGCCTGGTTCGCGACCTATGGCAAGGGCGAAGGCCGCGAGCTCAAGCTCGACGACGACGAGGAGAAGGTCGATCACCGGGTCCGGGACTTCTACCTCGGTGCCGGCGTGACCCGGCTCAATGCCTTCTGCCTGGAGCGGCGCGCCCAGCCCGAATGGGACAAGGCCCTCGACTGGATCAAGGCGACCTGGCGCCCGCTGACCTACTCGCCCCAGGCGCTGTTCGACGCGTTCCCGCTGCCGAAGGCGGTCGAGTTCGAAGCTTCCCCCTGGCCGGTCGAGCCGAGAGTGCTCAAGGCGCTGAAGTTCTAGGCCCGCCGGACGCGCCGTCTCGTCGATCCCACGAAGCGATCGAGCGGATTTCATAGGACACGGGCCGGCCCATCGGGACGGAGACGACGCTCGGCCCGAGTCTTTCATCCATGACGCGACCGACCCATCGCAGAACCATCTGAGGAAGCCCCGAATGCCCAAGAGTATAATGTTGGATGGGTACAACCTCGGCCTGGAGAAGGGGACCGGTGTCGCCACCTACGCCCGCAACCTGAGCTACGAACTGCATGAGCTCGGCTACCGGACGGACGTCCTCTACGGGACTCGCGCCTCGCCGGGCCTCGATCCGCTGCTGCGCGAGATCTCGTTCTTCGATCCCGCGGTCGGCAAGCCGCCCCAGTGGCTGCTGGTCCTGCGCTACCTCCGCGACCAGCTGACCTCGCCCCTCGGACGTCGGGCGGTGAAGGTGCCGATCACCGGCACGGTCATCAGCAAGACGTTCGAGTCGCGGATGCCGTATTTCGACCAGATCTGGAACAGCGTGAACCTGTTCGACGTCTCGCTCGCCTATTTCAAGACCTACAACCGCACCCTGCGCGTCAGCGGCCTGCGCACCCCCGACATCATGCACTGGACCTATCCTCTGCCGATCCGGATTCCGGGCGCCAAGAACATCTACACCCTGCACGACCTCGTGCCCCTGCGCCTGCCCTTCACCACCGGCGACATCAAGCGGCGCTACCTGCGCCTGATGCGGCGCATCGTGAAGGATGCCGATCACATCGTCACCGTGTCGGAGACCTCGCGCCGCGACATCATCAACCTGCTCGGCTGCCCCGAGCACCGGATCACCAACACCTACCAGTCGGTGGAAATCCCGAAGAAGTTCTCCGAGAAGCCCGACGACGTGGTCCGCCGCGAGATCGAAGGCGCGTTCGGCCTTCCCTACAAGGGGTATTTCCTCTTCTTCGGCGCCATCGAGCCGAAGAAGAACGTCGGACGCCTGGTCGAGGCCTATCTCGCGAGCCAGGTCTCGTCGCCCCTCGTCATCGTCGGCGGCGCCGCCTGGAAGTCGGATGTCGAGTTCAAGTTCATCAATCCGCTGACGAACTCGTATCTCGAGCAGGTCGACAACCTGACCTACCAGCGCGACCGCATCCGGCGGTTCGACTACGCGCCGTTCTCCCTGCTCGTCAGTCTCATCCGCGGCGCCAAGGGCGTCGTTTTCCCCTCGCTCTACGAAGGCTTCGGCCTGCCCGTTCTGGAGAGCATGCTGCTCGGCACGCCGGTCATCACCTCGCGCGAGGGCTCGACCCCGGAGGTCGCGGGCGACGCGGCCCTGCTGATCAACCCCTACGACACCCGCGACATCGCCGACGCGATCCGTGCGGTGGATTCGGATGCGGACCTGCGCGCGCGCCTCTCCGAGATGGGCAAGGTCCAGGCGGCGAAATACAGCCCCGAGATCTATCGCGGGCGCCTCAAGGAACTCTACGAGCGACTGTAAGCGGACCTTTCCGGACCGCCGCCGGCCTTGTCGGCAGGCGGTCCGGGCAATCGTGAGGGCGCGACCCGAACATGGCGATTCTCGTGACCGGAGCGGCGGGCTTCATCGGCTACCACGTGGCCGATCGCCTGCTCGCGCGCGGCGAGACGGTCATCGGCATCGACAATCTCAACGATTATTATCCGGTGGCGCTCAAGCGCGACCGGATCGCCGATATCGAGACGCGCCGGGGCGACGCGTTCCGCTTCCTGCCGCTCGATTTCTCCGACCACGAGGCCCTGGACAGGGGCCTCGCGGCGTTCGAGATCGACAGGATCGTCCATCTCGGCGCCCAGGCCGGGGTGCGCTACTCCATCGAGAACCCGCGCGCCTACGTCCAGGCCAATGTGGTCGGTCACCTCAACATCCTGGAATTCGCGCGCCACCGGGCGGTGGCCCATCTGGCCTACGCCTCGTCCTCCTCGGTCTATGGCGGCAACACCTCCCTTCCCTTCCGGGTCGAGGACCGCGTCGACCACCCGGTCTCGCTCTATGCCGCCACCAAGAAGGCGGACGAGTTGATGAGCGAGACCTACGCCCATCTCTATCGCCTGCCTCAGACCGGCCTGCGCTTCTTCACCGTCTACGGGCCATGGGGACGGCCCGACATGGCGCTGTGGCTGTTCACGAAGGCGATCTTCGCGGGAGAGCCGATCCGCGTGTTCAACGACGGAGCGATGCGGCGCGACTTCACCTATATCGACGACATCGTCGCCGGCATCCTCGCCTGCCTCGACAACCCGCCCCCCGATGACGGCGCGGAGAAAGCGGGCGGCAGCCGCGCGCCGCACCGGCTCTACAATATTGGCAACAATTGCTCGGTCCCGCTCCTGCGCATGATCGACGTGCTGGAAGAGGCCTGCGGACGGCCCGCGATCCGCCGGTCCGAGCCGATGCAGCCCGGCGACGTGCGGGAGACCTACGCCGATCTCGGCGCCATCGCCCGCGACCTCGGCTATGCCCCGACGACGCCGATCGAGGTCGGCATCCCGGCCTTCGTGCGCTGGTTCAAGGCCTATCACCGCCTCGGCTGACCGATGTCGCGGACGGGTTTTCACGACGAGGCCCATGGGCGCCGGGGATCGTCCGGCCGCATGACGGGCGCGGCCCAGGCTGGTGATCGGAGTGGTTTCCTCGACGCTCCACTCATCTTCGGCGGCATCGGTGGGGGCAAGCTCTATGCCGGCGCGGGGTCCGATACCTTTGCTTTCAAGGCGAACTTCGGGCGCGACACTGTCTATGGCTTCGAGTCGGGCCTAGACCATTTCAACGTGTCGGCCTTCGTCGGCCGTTTCGATCAGGTCAGCATCAGTGAACTTCACGGCGGAGCCGATACGCTGATCACGCGCGCCGGAATTTCCGGGACCAACAAGATCATCCTGCACGATGTCGCCGCGTCATCGATCCAAGAGACCGATTTCATCGGTTTTCCCTGAGCGCCCGCCCACGATCGGAGCAGACCAGGCCCGGCCGGCTCATTCCGCGCCGGGCTTCTTCGTTCTCCGCGCCCGCGCCGGCAGGATCGAGCCGACACGACAAGGCTCGGCTCGATTTTAAGACAACGCTAACCCTGTTCTTTTACCACGTTGAGGTCGGCGAAGGCCGTCCTCACGAGGGTGTCGCGCGGTCTCGATCGCGGCGGCCTTCGTGTTGGACCTTCACCGTCGCGTCCGTCGCGCCGGTCCCGGGATGCGCGAGCGGATTGCCGTGATCACCCCGGGGAGCGGTCCTGTCGTGCGCACCGCTCGGCACGGAAGGTCCGCGGAGAGACATTCATCCGTGACGCGTGCAGGGCCGATCGCTGGATGGCGCAAGGGAGGGCTTCACGGCCTGATCCTGACGGCCGCCGTCGCCCTGCCGGGGGCGGAGGTCCTGGCCCAGGCGATCCCGACCCCTTCGAACCAGACCGTCTCGAACCGGGGGACGCGGCCCGGCACGGCGACCTTCGGCAGCAGCAGCCCCTCCTCCGCTTCCGGAGCCTCAAGCGAGGGCGGCCCGACCCTGCGCGGCAGCGGCGCGTCCGGCGACGCTTCCACGGGCGCGCTCTCCCCGAGCGACGATTCCGCCTTGCAGATCGGCGACGGCCTGTCCAATGCCCCTGCCCGGCCGCGGTCCCGCGCCCCGGTGCCGAGCGCGACCACCAGAGCCGGCAACAACCGCACGCTCACCGACATCCTGCGCCAGCGCGCGATCCCGCCGCGCCGCTTCGGCCTCGCCACGGCGCGTCCGGTCCGTGCCATCGTGCAGACGCCCCCGCCGGACCTGCGTCTCACGCCGGTGATCCGCAATGCCGTCGTCGGCGCGCCGCTGCCGACGCCGTCGCCTTCGCCGCCCTCGGCCCCCTCCCTGACCCTGCTGCCGCTCGCCGGCATCAGCACGCCGGGCGCTGTCCTCGGCGCGGCCCTGCGCCAGCCGCTCGCGGTGGACCAGGCCTATGCCCCCCTCGGCGTCAAGGTCGGCACCTTCACCGTCCTGCCGGTGTTCCAGCAGAGCGTCGGCTACGACACCAATCCGGACCAGATCACCGCCAACCGCGCCAAGGGATCGCTGGCCCTGCGCACGGAGGGCGAACTCGCCTTCCGCAGCGATTGGTCGACGCATGAACTCGCGGGCGAGCTCCGCGGCGGCTATCTCGACTTTCCCGACAATCAGGCCGCCAGCCGGCCCAACGGCGCGGGCGCCGTCCGCCTGCGTCTCGACGCCAACCGCAGCACCAGTATCGATGTGGAGACGCGCTTCCTCATCGACACGCAGCGGCCGGGCTCGCCGGACATCAATGCGACGCTGTCGAACCGTCCGATCGTGGCGAGCTACGGCACGACTGTCGGCGTCACGGAGACCTTCAACCGGCTGCAGGTCTCGCTGCGCGGCCTCGTCGACCGGTCCGAGTTCGAGAGCGCGACGCTCTCGAACGGCGCGGTCCTGAACCAGAGCGACCGCAACCTGAACCAGTACGGCCTGAGGCTGCGCGCCGCCTACGAGATCTCGCCGGTCATCGCGCCCTTCGTCGATGTCCTGGCCGATACCCGCGTCTACGACCTGCGCACCGATTCCAACGGAATCCGCCGGAATTCCGACGGCATCACCGTCACGGGCGGCGCACGCGTGGCCCTCACCCGCTTCATCAGCGGCGAGGTCTCGGCGGGCCTCCAGCACCGGACCTATGTCGATCCGACCCTGAAGGATCTCACGGCCCCTATCATCAACGCGGCCCTGATCTGGACGGCGAGTCCGCTCACCACGGTGCGGCTCAACGCGACCACCGGCATCATCGAGACCGCCGTGCCGGGATCGAGCGGCGTGCTGACCCAGGCGGCCACCCTGGAAGTCCAGCACGACCTCTTGCGCAACCTGTCGATCACGCTCGGCGCCGGCTACCTCGCCAGCGACTACGACCGGGTGAACATCACCGAGCGCGGCTTCTCGGCCACCGCCCGGCTCGATTACCGCTTCAACCGCTGGCTCTCCCTGCGCGGCAGCTACATCTACCAGCAGATCGACAGCAGTTCCGCCGGGTCGAGCTTCAGCGCCAATACCTGGCTTCTGGGGCTGCGCGTCAGCCCCTAAGGGACTGCGCCAGGGCATGTCCTGTTTCTAAAAAGATGAAGCAGGAACAGGATCTTGCGATCGGTTTTCGAAGCTGCGTCGCAGCTCTTTACCGTGCGAGAGCCAGCGAGGCACCGGACTTGGACAGAGCACCGTCCAGCGCCCCGCCACCCTGGCGCAGGCGGGCCGTGACGGTGCCGCCTGGCTGGTAGAGATAGACTTCGCCGTCGCGGTAATCCCAGGCGGTGACCTTCGCGAGATCCTTGTTGGCGCAGCCGGACGCGTTTGCCTTGTAGAGGTCGAGGGCCGGTGCGCTCGACAGGGAGACCTTGCAGGTCGCGCCCGTGGCGTCCCTGGCGTTCCAGCTTCCCACCACCGAGGAGCGTCCGCTCGACACGATCGGCGGTGCGGGCGGCGGCACGTAGGTGGGCTCCACGACGACCGGGGCGGGAGCCATCGCCACGTCGGCACCGAGGGGCGGAGGCGGAGCGTCGAGGGGCGCGGCGCTGGCGCCGGGCGGAGGCGCGAGGGGGGCGGAGGTCACCGGACCGGAGGGCATGGCCGGGGCGACCGGCTCGAGAGCGGCCTGGGCACCGAGGCCGGCGCGGCTGCCGCGGCTCGGCCCGTCGAGACGCGACGAGCTGCAGGCTCCGAGGCTTGCGGCAAGGGCGACGAGGGCAACGGTCGACAGGAACTGACGCGGCATCGATTTCTCTTCCCGGCAGGGACATCGGCAATAGGCCGCTGCGTCACCGGCAATTGCGCTGACGGCAAGGCAATCCGCGAGGCCGAACGGGGAAAGGCGTGACGCCCCGGCTTTTCGGGCAGGGTGTGGCGGCAAGGCCGCAATCGCACCCGTCCCCTGCGCCGTGAGGTCAGCGCCGGGGTGCGACCCCGTCGATGGCGAGCCGCAGGTGCTTGGGGCCGCGCAGGGCCGCGCCGGGGCGATAGGGCGGCGGATCGTCGACGAGGCGCGGATGGATGAGGCGCTGTGCCAGCGCCACCAGTGCCGCTTCCGCCTCGAACCGGGCCAGCGGCGCGCCGGCACAGTAATGCAGGCCGCCGCCGAAGCCGAAATGGCGAATGTCGGGCCGGTCCGGATCGAACCTGTCCGGGTCTCGGAATACCGCCGGGTCGCGATTGCCCGAGGCCAGGAGGAGCACGATGTCGGCGTCCTGCGGGATCGTGGTTCCGGCGATGTCGATGGCGCTCAAGGCGCGCCGCGTCCGGAAATGCACCGGCGGGTCGAAGCGCAGCATCTCCTCCACCAGGCGCGGGGCGAGGTGAGGCTCTTCAGCGAGCCGGGCGAGGATGTCGGGGTGGCGCACAAGCGCCAGCATGCTGTTGGCGATGAGGTTCACGGTGGTCTCGTGCCCCGCCACCAGCAGCAGGATGGCGCTGGCGATGAGGTCGTATTCGCCCATCTGCGGTGCGTCCGCGCCGGGTGTGCCGCTCAGGCCCGACAGCATGTCGTCCTGCGGGTGCCGGCGCTTCTCCTTGATCAGGCCGCCCATATAGGTCGCGATCTCGTCGAACGTCGTGATGTTGGCAGCCCGCGCCTCCTCGTCGCCGAGGTTGTCGGGCTCGAGCGCCGAGGCGAGCTGCGTCGCCCAGCCGTGGAATTTCGGCTCGTCCTCGGGCGGCACCCCGAGCATCTCGCAGATCACCGTCACCGGCAGCGGGTAGGCGACGTCGCAGACGAGATCGAGGCTCGTCGCGTGGCTCTGCTTGTCCAGGAGGTCGGCCACCAGGACGTGCGCGCGATCGCGCATGGCGTGGACCCGCTGATGGGTGAACTGACCCATCACGGCCATCCGAAGCGTGTCGTGGTCCGGTGGATCGCGGAAGATGAAGGGGCGGTGGCTGTTGGTGACGCGGTTCTTGAGCGGATTGATGATCCAGTCCGAGACCGGGTTGCCCGTGCGCGGGCGCTCGCTCGGCGGCAGGGTTTCCGAGCTGATCCGTGGATCGTGGAGGAGGCTCGTGATCGCCGCATGGGTCGAGACCACGTAGGTGCCGTCGTCCTGGCGCGAGACGGGCGTCTCACGCAGGCGGGCATAGAGCGGATAGGGATCGGCCCGGTTGGCCTCGTCCTTGACCGCCTCGAACAGGCTCCCGGTCTTCATGGCGATGTCCGTACCTCGGGAAAGCCCGGCGCCAGTACGGTCAGGCTGTGTTCGTCGGTTCCGCCGCGGATCGGCGGGAACGGGGCACGGGCGGCGATCCGCTCGGCATAGGCCGGGAGCCAGCGCGCGGAATCGAAGGACACGGCCGCGATGCAGCGACCCTCGCGACCGTAGACGACGACGAAGCGCCCCTCCTTCGGATTCCCTTGCGCGAAGACCATGGCATCGGCCCCCTCGGTAAGCCCCACCGACTTGATCGTGATGCCGCCCTGCGAGGACCAGAAGGCCGGCATCTCGGCATAGGCCGTCCCGGCGGCCATCCCGGCGAGGAGGCGCCCGGCATGCTCGCCCTGCGCCACCGCATGGCCCCAATGCTCCAGGGCGACGGGGCGGCCGTCGTAGAGCGGGTGGGGAAAGCGCGCCACGTCGCCGGCCGCGGCGATGGCCGTATCGGGGCGTCCCTCCGTGTCGAGGGCGTGGCCGGCCGCGTCGCAGGCGAGACCGCCCGGGCCGACATCGAGACCGGAGCCGTGCAGCCATTCGGTGTTGCGCACCGCGCCGAGGGCCACCACCACGACGTCCGTCTCCACCGAGCGGCCATCGTCGAGGATGGCTCGTACCACCCGGCCGGCCGTATCGCCTTCGAGGCGCTCGACCTTGGTTCGGCTGCGCAGGTCGACGCCGAGCGTCCGGTGCAGGGCAGCGACGATCTCTCCCACCGGCTGCCCGAGGATGCGCGCAAGAGGCGCCGGTCCCGGATCGATCAGCGTGACGGCGAGGTCGAGGGCCCGGCAGGAGGCCGCGACCTCGCAGCCGATGAAGCCGGCGCCGATGATGAGGACGCGCTTGGGGCCGGCGGAGAGCGCCCGCCTCAGGGCGTCGGCATCGTCCCGACCGCGCAATGTATGGACCCCGATGAGTCCCGCTTCGGCCGGGTTCGGCCAGGATCGCGCGCGCGATCCGGTGGCGATGAGCAGGCGGTCGTAGGCAAGCGTCGAGCCGTCGGCGAGCCTTATCGTGCGGGCGTCCCTGTCGAGGCCGCTGGCGGCGATGCCGAGCCGCCATTCGGCATCCAGGGCGTGGAAGTTCGGCAGCCGCGTCGCCTCGGGCGCGACCTCGCCGGTGAGCACGGATTTCGACAGCGGCGGCCGGTCATAGGGGCGGTGCGCCTCGTCGCCGACCAGGGTGAGGCGGCCGGCAAAACCCGAACGGCGCAGGGATTCGGCGCCGCGCAGACCGGCGAGCGAGGCGCCGACCACCACCGCATGTCCGTCGATCATCGCTTCGGTCATCGACCCTGCCGCTCCGGGTCTTCGACCCGGATCGCCTGGACCGGGCACGAGACCCGCGCCCGCTCGATGGCGAGACGGTCGGAGGCGGACGGCGCGGGGTCGTAGAACAACGCCTCGCGCCCATGCAGAGTGAAATGCGCCGGCGCCGCATAGCAGCACTGGGCATAGGCCTGGCAGCGGTTGAGATCGACGGTGACGCGCAAGGGCGGGGAATCGTTCGGCGGGGACGAGGGATCGGGCATGAGGCTCGCTGAGGGAATCCTTCCGACAAGGCGTCCGGGCAGCCGAGGTTCCGTCTCGGGGGCCGCGCGGTCGTAAAGGTCGCGTCTGTGCTTCAGGTCGCGGCGCCGGTCCCGAGCCTGCGGTGCATCACCAGGGCGTCGACAAACCCGAGACGCGGGTGCCGGAACGCCTCGGGCAGGCGGGCGAGTTCGGAGAAGCCGAGGCTCGTCCACAGGGCGACCGCGCGGGTGTTGCTGGCCACGACGAAGTTGAACTGCATCGCCAGGAAACCCTGGTCGGTGGCAATGGCGATGGCATGGTGCCCCATGGCGCGGGCGATGCCGCGCCCGACCGCATCGGGATGGGTCATGAAGCCGGCATTGGCGACATGCGCTCCGCCACCCTGCTGATTCGGCTTGAGCATGAAGGTGCCGAGCACGGCGTCCCCGCTGATGCAGACGAAGACCTGGTTCGCCGGGGCGAACCAGTAGGCCAGCATGGCCTCGCGGGAACCGTCCCGCGGCAGCGCGTAGGTCTCGCCCGCCCGGATCACCGGCTCCAGGATCGACCAGATCGCGTCGGCATCGCCGGGTTCCGCCGGGCGGATGACGAGTGAGGTCGCCGCGGACTTCTGATTCATGCCCTCTCGATTCATGCCACCCCGATTCATGCCACTCCGATCCTGCCCCAGCCGGGAAGCTTGAGCGCCGGGCGGCGCAGGTCGAGCCCGGCGACGAGGCCCAGCAGGTTGACCTCGATTCCCTCGACCCAGCCGAGGGTGATTCCGGCATAGCCACCGAAGGTCAACCGGATGCCGGTGCCGCTGGGCGTGCGCTCGACGATGCGTCCGGGCGGCGCCCAATCCTTCCCCAGGGCCGTCGGCGGAAGGGTCACCTGCGGCTCTGGCAGGCGGGCGAGCACGTGGGCGGCAAAGCTGTTCGAGTTCGGTCCGGGCCAGGCCTGATAGGTCCCGAGCGCGCGATAGGGGTAATCCGCCACTGCGACGCGGATCGCCGGGATGGCGCGAGCCGCCTCTGCGCCGTCGAGGGCGAGGACGGTCTGCGGATCATTGCCGAACCAGCGGCCGTCCGCCGCCCAGCCGTCGGTGCGGACCGGCATCCCCCAGCCGACCACGTCGTAGCGGGTGTATCGGGGCGCGCCGGCCGGTTTCACCACGATCCAACTGTGATGGGCGAAGATCCCGCGCCAGCGCCCGACCCGCGCCGCATAGACCCGGACCAGAGCGGGGTCCGACGCGCCGGGAGGACGCAGCAGCCCGGCGCTCGACCAATCGGCCACGGACCAATTCGCCGCGCCGCCGCCCCGCGCCATCCACCACAGGGCATGGGTACCGAGCGGCAGCAGGAACACGCCGAGCAGGACGAGGCCGAGCACGCGGAGCGTCGTGCCGAGAACGGAGAGGGAGATCACGGAGGAGATGTTTGCCGGCGCGGTGCCCCGCGCAAGCGCCGCCTTCGTCGCAGTCACGGCGTTTCCACGGCGATGGCGACCGCAGCGCCGATGATGCGCTTCGGCCACAGCCGGTGTCCAAGCTGCGCTGCAATACCACCATCCCCTTGCCGCATCGAGCGTGCTCAGCAATGAAACATTATAACGTAGTTCTTGCGGGGCGTGACGCGGATGAGACGATCGAGGATCTGGCTGGCCGGGACGATGCTGTCCGGCGCGGGCCTGACATCCGCTGCGATGATCGCCCCGGTGGCAGCGCAGCAGGCCGAGGCGACGCTCTCCGAACTGACGGTGACCTCGGCGAGCCCGATCCTCGCCGCGCCTCGCACCGCCGCGACCTCGGGCTTTCCCACCGGCGTGCTGCCGGTGGTGACCAACACCTTCTCGCCGGTCACCGTGGTCACGGCCGAGCAGATCGCCCGCGACCAGCCGCGCACCCTCGGCGATGCGCTCATGGACCGGCCGGGCATCTCGGCCTCCACCTACGCACCGGGGGCGGCGAGCCGGCCGATCATCCGTGGCCTCGACAACAACCGGGTGCGCATCCAGGAGAACGGCGTCGGGATTCAGGACGTGTCGGAACTCGGCGAAGATCACGGCGTCCCGATCAACCCGCTAGTGACGAACCGGATCGAGGTGATCCGCGGTCCGGCCTCCCTGCGCTACGGCTCGCAGGCGATCGGCGGCGTGGTCAGCGCCGAGAACAACCGCGTCCCGACCTTCATCCCGGCCGGCGGCATCTCGGGCCAGGCGACCACCGGTTATTCCTCCGTGGACAATGGGCGGCTCGGTGCCGTCAGCGTCGATGCCGGGGGCCAGAACGTCGCCATCCATGCCGACGGCTTCCGCACCGCGGCCGACAGTTACGGCACGCCGGCCGGCATCCAGCGCAACTCCGCCAACGAATCGCAGGGCGGCGCGGTGGGCATGTCGTTCATCGGCGATCGCGGCTTCGTCGGCCTGTCCTACAGCCATTACGACGCGCTCTATCAGATCCCCGGCGGCGGAGCCGCCGAGAGCCGGACCCGCCTCGATCCGAATCAGGACCGGCTTCTCGCACGCGGCGAGTATCGTCCCCTCGAAGGGCCGTTCGAGGTGATCCGCTTCTGGGCCGGCGGCTCGGTCTACCGGCACAACGAGACCGGGATCGGCGAGGATGGCGTCGATGGAATCCAGGCGACGTTCAAGAACCGCGAGGCCGAAGGCCGGGTCGAGCTGCAGCACGTGCCGGTGAGCCTCGGTTTCGGCACCCTGACCGGCGCCCTCGGCCTGCAGACCGGCCGGCGCACCATCGGCACGTCGGGCGAGGCCGGCAGCCTTCTCGCGCCGACGGATTCGCGCAGCAACGCGGTGTACCTGTTCGAGGAGATCGCTCTCGGCAACGGCCTGCGCGTCCAGGGGGCGGGGCGGATCGAGGGCGACCGCTCCACCGGCACGGCGTCGCTCTTTCCCGGGGATTACCTGCCGGTGGACGGGCAGGACCCGCTCTCCTACGGCCGCCGCCGCTCGTTCGCGCCGAAGAGCCTCAGCTTCGGTGCCCTGCAGGACCTGCCCAACGGTTTCGTCGCGAGCCTCAACGGCTCCTATGTCGAGCGCGCACCGACGGCGTTCGAGCTGTATTCGCGCGGACCGCACGACGCCACGGAGACGTTCGAGATCGGTGACGCCAACCTCAAGAAGGAGCGCGCCCGCACCGTCGAGCTCAGCCTGCGCCGTCGCGAAGGGCCGTTCCGCCTCGACGCCACCGGCTACTACACGCGCTACACCAACTTCATCTACAAGCGCGAGACCGGCATCGGCTGCGGTGACGACTTCGCCTCCTGCGGCAGCGACGACGAGTTGCAGCAGATCGTCTACTCGCAGCGCAACGCCGCGTTCTACGGCGCGGAGATCGGCGCGCAGCTCGATCTCCTGCCCGTGGGCAACGGGTTCGCCGGCATCGAGGCGCAGTACGATTTCGTCCGCGCGCAATTCGACGATGGGTCCTACGTGCCCCGCATCCCGCCGCACCGCCTCGGCGGCGGCGCCTTCATCCGCGCCGACGGGTGGTATGCCCGCGTGAACCTGCTCCACGCCTTCGACCATATCGAGACCGCCTCCCTGGAGACGACGACGCCGGGCTATAACGACCTGCGCGCCGAGATCAGCCACACCAAGGTGCTCGATCGGACCCTCTACGGCGCCAGTGAGATCACCTTCGGACTACAGGGACGCAACCTGCTCGACGACCGGATTCGCAACTCGGCCTCGTTCAAGAAGGACGAGATTCTTCTGCCCGGACGCAACGTCCGTCTGTTCCTGACTGCGCGGTTCTGAGGCACCCGAAACGGCCGGCGGACAGTTAACTGCCCGCGGAGCGGCAAAGCGTGCTAAGGGATGAGCAACCCCGCACGAACCCGTGCCTTGGGCAAACTCCATGAGGCCCAAGTGGCGAATGCGTTCAAGAGTGGTGCGTCTCAGTCTCGCACCACCAACGATTTCAACGAGCGGGCCAAGCAGCTCTCCGAACGTCTCGGTGCCATCGAGAAGCCCGCGCAGATGAAGCGCGGCAATGCTCCACGTCGCTCGTTCAAGGCCGGCCCCCGCCCCGAGGCGGATACCGAGCCGAAGGGTGAGGTCGAGACGACGTCCGAGAAGGACGAAGGCGAGGCTGAAGGCGAGACCGAGGCCTGAAGCCGGCTCTCGAGCCGCGCTAACGCCGAGGGCCCGGACCGAAGCTGCGGATACGAAATCCGCTGCTGCGATCCGGGCCCTCGGCGCTGTCTTGGATCATTACCGTCCCCGCCGGCGACGGCCGTCTCGATACGGCGAGACGAGGCCTCAGCGGCGGGCCTTGGCTTTGCGGGCGGCGTAGCGCGCGTCCCGCTGAGCCTTCTTCTCGGCGAGATCGATCGTCTTGCGTTCGGCGGCGAGGCGCGTCTCTTCCTCTTCGCGGGCGATCTGGGCGGCGAGTTCCGCCTCTTCGCGGGCCCGCTTCTCGGCGGCGGCCTGCTTCTCGGCGGCGATACGGGCGGCTTCGCGCTCGCGCGTCCGTTCCTCGCGGGCCCGGGCGACCTCGGCGCGGGCCTGGGCCTTGGCGATCATGTCCGGGTCATCCGCCGGTGGACGGGCCTTGAATTTTTCCAGCAGCATCTGCTTGGCGCTGGCGGAGTTCTTACGGCGATCGTCGAAATTCCTGTAGTCGAAGGCGCTCATCTGACCTTTCTCATGTGTGTGTCTCGGCCCGGCCCGCATGTGGAGGCACGCGGAGCGGCGCCTTGCTGTGAATCATCGAAAGTCCGGCTCGAATCGGAGAGCCAATGCCTCACGATTCGGCCGGAATCAACAGAAGCCGCCCATGACAGGGCGGCTTCTTACACAAGTGTTGAACGAAGGCCTCACATGGGGTGGCCCTCGCCCGTTTCAGCCTCAGGCGGCCTGGAGGTTGCCGGCGGATTGCTTACCCGTGCGCCGGTCGCTCTCGATCTCGTAGGAGACCTTCTGTCCCTCGATCAGGTTGCGCATGCCGGCGCGCTCGACGGCCGAGATGTGGACGAACACGTCCTTGTCGCCGTCATCCGGCTGAATGAAGCCGTAGCCCTTGGTCTCGTTGAACCATTTCACGGTACCCGTGCTCATGGTGATGTCCTTCTCGCCGTCGGGAGGAACGCGATTGCAGTCGTCGCGGCCTCGTCTCGAATAGGGGGTGGAGGGGCCTCTCGGGTCGCACAAAGTCATGCGCGGCCGACAGGGCGCAGGGTCTCGGAGATGCGATGGGATCGAAGCGACGGCCCGCGGCAGTTCTGCAGCGACTGCTGGGCGTGCGACCCGGGATGAACCGGCGGGGGATCATAGAAGACACGGTCCGATAGGTGAAAGTTAGGTTGCCTGCGATGCTCAGACAAGGCTCCCGACCGTTCCGGGTTCCCGATGAAGGCCGCGATTTCACACGGAGCGTAGCCGGCTCGGACGCCGGGATGGTTCCCGTTTCCACTCCCTCGGACGGGGGCTGCGGCACCGCCGAGGTTGCCCTGGCTGGAGGCGGCGGCTAGGCTTGTCACTCTGCGACATGAGGCGAGGAACGACCTTAACGACCCGGTGAGGGGTCGTCACGGAAGGTTGACCGGCATCGAAGCGGGGGCGGGATGACGGAGTCGAAGGCCGGCGTGCAAACCTTTAGGGGGGCGCCGTCTCGGATGACGCGAACTGGCCGGCCGGGATCGCGGGCGGGCCGTGCTTCGTGACGTCGCACACGCGTGATGCGAGGGTCAGAGGCCTGAGGCACGGCTGCGCGGGTGTGGCTCTGGCCGTCATCGGCGGCGTGTCGATGAGCGCCCTCGCCTGCTCCCCGGCGGCGGCTTTCGATCTGTTCGGCATGTTCGGCTCCGAGGAGGAGCCGTTGGCACCGAGCCGCGAGACCCTGCCCTATTCCGTCAAGTTCCAGGGTCTCGAGGACGAGGACGTGCTGCAGGCCCTGCAGGACACCTCGACACTCTACCGCCTGCGCCAGGACGCGCCGCCCGACGGCGAAGGCATCGTGCGGCGGGCGGAGGCCGACCTGCGCCGCCTGTCCGACGTGCTCTCCGGCTACGGCTATTACCAGGGCAAGGTCGCCATCCGCATCGATGGCGTCGAGCTCTCCGGCGAAGCCGCGATCGCGGCCGCGGCGCGGGCCGCCGAAGGCGCGCGAAACAACGCCCTGGTGCCGGTGAGGATCGTCGTCGATGCCGGCCCGCTCTACAAGCTCCGTAATGTGGCGGCCTCCGATCCCCGCGGCAGCGATTTCCCGGACGAAGTCCTGCCGGAGCGCTTCACGCGGGTGGGCGACGATGTCCCCGCGCGCTCGGCCACGGTGCTCGCCCGCGAGGCGAAGATCGTCGACCGCTTCCGTGCGCTGGGCCATCCCTTCGCCAAGGCGGTCTCGCGCGATCCCGTGGTGGATGACAGCGCCCATGTCATGGATGTGCGCTTCACCATCGATCCCGGCCCCATCGCCGGGATGGGCGAGGTCGCGGTGCGCGGCACCACGGGTCTCGACCCGGCCGTGGTGCGCTCCTTCATCTACAGCGAGCCGGGCGATCCCTATTCGCCCAAAGCGGTGGCGGAGATCCGCCGGTCGGTGGCGAAGGTCGAGGCCCTCGGTTCCGTCCGGGTGCGCGAGGGCGAGGCGCTCGACGCGCAGGGCAACCTGCCGATCTTCGTCGACGTGACCGAGCGCGACCACAATCTGATCGGCGTGGCGGCCCGCTATTCCACCGTCGACGGTCCGGGCATCCGAGCCTATTACGCCAACCGCAACCTCTTCGGCGGCGGCGAGACCCTGCGGCTCGACGCCGACATCTACTATCTCGGCAACGACCTCTACGCGAAGCAGCGCAAGGCCGCCGGCATCGACTCCAACGGCCTGGGCGGCCGGCTCTCCGCGACCTTCGTCAAGCCGGCTTTGTGGGGCACGCGCAACGACCTAGTGGCGAACGTCTTCGCGGGGCGCGAGGCGCAGCAATCCTACGTCTCGGACGCGGCCGGGGGCACGATCGGCATCCGCCACCGGTTCTCGGATACCTTCTACGCGCAGATCGGCATCGACGGGCAGGCCGGCCGCTCGCAGGACGCGCTGGGCAAGGTCGATTACCGCCTCGTCGGCGTGCCGCTCTCGGTCGCGTACGATTCCACCGACAATCTCCTCGATCCCACGCAGGGGTTCAGGGCCACCGCCTCGGTGACTCCCTATGCCGGGTTCCTCGGTTCGGATCCGTCGATCTTCGTCGCCAAGGCGCAGGGCTCGACCTACTATGCCCTCGACGACGAGGCTCGCTACATCCTCGCCGGCCGCATCGGCTTCGGCTCTATCTCGGGAGCGAGCCTGGAGGAGATCCCGGCCAATATCCGCTTCTTCGCCGGCGGCGGCGGCTCGGTGCGCGGCTTCCCCTATCGGACGCTGGGGCCGCGCGGGCCGTTCAACCTGCCGGTGGGCGGACGCAGCCTGCTCGAAGCCTCGGTGGAGGCGCGGGTCAAGATCACCGACACGATCGGAATCGTGCCGTTCTTCGATGCCGGCACCGCCTTCGAGGGAAGCCTGCCGGACTTCGAGGAGCGCATCCGGTACGCCGCGGGTTTGGGTCTGCGCTACTACACCGGCATCGGCCCCATCCGCGTCGACGTCGCCTTCCCCCTCGACCGGATCAAGGGCAACCGCGAGCGCCCCGTCGCGCTGTACATCAGCCTGGGGCAGTCGTTCTGATGGGATTTTTCAGAGGCGTCCGTGCGAGCCGTCCCTCCCCCCTCTGCGGGGGAGGGTGGCCCTCGCGTGAGCGAGGGTCGGGAGAGGGGAGCGCCGTATCCAAAGAGGTCGCCCCCTCTCCCGCCTGCTCCGCAGGCACCCTCCCCCGCGAAGGGGGGAGGGTGATGCGCAACATCGCTGCCGTCATCGGCCTGACCCTCTGCATCGCCGTCCCAGCCACCCACACCCGCGCCGACGAGGGCGAGAAGACCGTGCTCGGCGGGCTCCTGTCGAAGGCATTGTCGACGCCGGGCTCTCAGGTCTCCATCGGAGCCGTGGACGGGGCGCTCTCCTCCAATGCCACGATCCGCGACGTGGCGATCAGCGACGCCAACGGTGTCTGGCTGAGGCTCGACAAGGCGCGCCTCGTCTGGAGCCGCCTCGCCCTCCTCTCCGGTCGTTTGCAGGTCGACAGCCTGGAGATCGGCCGGCTCGAGGTCCTGCGCCGCCCCCTCCCCGCTCCGGTCTCGGCGACGGCCGAGCCCGATGGCACGCTCCTGCCCGACCTGCCGGTGAAGGTGGAGATCACCGCCTTCAAGCTCGCCGAACTGGTGCTCGGCGAGACCGTCGCCGGCCAGCCGGCGCGCCTGTCGGCCGAGGGAAAGGCCAAGCTCGGCGCCCCGTCCGAAGGGCTCGACCTCGACCTCACGGTGCGTCGCCTGGATGCCGTCGGCCAATTCGCCGCGCGCCTGCTGTTCGTGCCCAAGGGGGCGAAACTCGAGGTGAAGACGACCCTGGTGGAAGCCGCGGGCGGTCTTCTCTCCAAATTCGCCACCCTGCCCGGCGAGCCACCGATCAACCTCGACCTCGACGGACGCGGCACCCTCGACGCCTGGAACGCCCGGCTCGATTTCGATGCCGGCCCCGATCTCGGGGCGAAGGGCACCGCCCGCATCGCCCGCGCCGGCACCGACCGTCACCTGACCCTCGATCTCTCCTCGCGGATCGAGGGATTGCTGCCCGGCCCGGCGGCCGCGATCTTCTCCGGCACGACCAAGCTCGACGGGGCCCTGCGCTTCGGCGATAGCGGCGCCTTCGGCATCGACCGTCTGGCGCTCGCCTCCCGCACCGCCCGCCTCGACGCCTCGGGCAGCCTCACCCCGGACCGCGTCGCCGATTTCACCCTCTCCGCCCGCGCCATCCCCACCGAGGGCGGCGTCACCAAGGCGGCCAATGCCGAACTCGACACCCTCGTCTTCGACGGCAGCGTGAAGGGCCCCATCGCCCGGCCACGGGTGAACGGCGACCTCAAGGCCGCGGGCCTGCGCGCCGACGGCAATGTCCTCGATCGGATCGCCGCCACTCTCGCCATGGAGCCGGCCGGGACCGACCCCAACGCCACCCGCTTCGCGCTCAGCGCCGATGCCACGGTCGAGGGGCTGAAGCTCGCCGACGCGGCCCTGCGCCGCGCCGTCGGATCGCGCGGGGCCTTCACCTTCCGCGGCACGCTCCAGCCCGACGGCGTCATCGACGTGGCGAAGTTCGACCTCGACGCGCCCACCGCCAAGCTCTCCTATGCCGGTCGCGTCGGCCAGAACACGCTGACCGGCACGCTGAACGCGGGCCTCGCCGACCTCTCCGCCTTCTCGGACGTCGCCGACCGCACCCTCGCCGGCAGCGTCGCCGTGAAGGCCGCGCTGAGCGGCGATCCGGCCCGTAAAGCGGTCACTGCCGACGTCGATGCGACCACCCGGGACCTCGCCCTCGGTCTCCCCGCTCTGGATCGGCTGCTCGGGCGCGAACCGCGCTTCTCCGGGCGCCTGTCGCAGGTCTTCGACGGCTACAGCTTCGAGGGTGCCAAGCTCGAAGGCGCCGAGATGGTCGCCCGGCTCGAGGGCAAGGCCACGGCGCGGCTCGCCGACGCCAAGCTCTTGGTCGACGTGAAGACCCTCTCGGCCCTCGACCCGCGCCTCGCCGGTCGTGCCCTCCTCGACGGGCGGCTCTCCGGCACGCTCGAGAAACCTGACCTCACCGCTACGCTCACCGCCGCGGACGGACGGGCGCTCGGCCGCCCGATCCGGGATCTGCGCGTGGCCGCGACGCTGAAGGACCTCACCGGGGCCTTGGACGGCACGCTGGCGCTCGGCGGCGAGATCGGCGGCAAGACCCTTCGCGGGGACCTGCACCTCGCCCGCAGGGCCGCCGATTGGTCGCTCGACCGGCTTGCCGTGAATCTCGGCTCCGTCACCCTCGACGGCACGGCAATCGTCGATGCGGCGACCCTCCTGACGCAGGGCAAGGTCACCCTCTCCGCCGCCAATCTGGACGACCTCTCGCCGCTGGCCCTCACGCCGCTCGGCGGCAGCCTCGATGCGACCATCGCCCTCTCGCGAGACGGCGGCAGACAGGACGCCTCCATCAAGGCGAAGGGCGCGTCCCTGCGCTCGGGCGAGATCGGTCTCGCGCAGCTCGACGCCGACCTCACCGGGCGCGACCTTCTCGCTCATCCCGTGGTCGACGGCCGGGTCAATGCCGACCGGGTCGTCGCCGCGGGCGAATCCATCGACACCGTGCGGCTCCTGGCCGTCGGGTCGCCCGGCGCCAGCGACATCACCCTCACCGCCAAGGCGCGCGGCTTCGACCTCGACGGCGCCGCCCGGCTCGTCCCGGCGGACGCCACACGGATCGAGCTGTCGCGCTTCTCCGCCGCGCGCGGCAAGGACCGGTTGGCGCTCGCGGGCCCGGCGACGATCACCCTCGACCGCGGCAGTGCCGTCATCGACGGCCTCGTCATCGCCGCCGGAACCGGCAGGGTCAGTCTCGCCGGCCGCGTCGGGTCGAATCTCGACCTGAAGCTCGGCATCCGGGCGCTGCCGCTGGCCCTTGCCCGCATCGCCTCGCCGAGCCTCGCGCTGACCGGCACGCTCGACGGGGAGGCCGACATCCACGGCACGAGCGCGCGGCCGGAAGGGCGCTATGCCCTGTCGCTGGCGAAGCTGGTGACGCCCGAGACCCGGAAAGCCGGCCTGCCGCCCATCGACGCCAAGGCCAGCGGCACCCTGAGCGATGGTCGCGCCGGGATCGAGGGCCGTGTCTCCGCCGGTCGCGGTGCCGAGCTGACCCTCGCGGGATTCCTGCCCGTCTCCGCCGGCGGGCCGATCGCCCTGAAGCTGCGCGGCACCCTCGACGCCGCCATGGCCAACAGCCTGCTCAGCGTCGGTGGCCAGCGCGTCGCAGGCCGCCTCGCCCTCGACGGCGGCGTCTCCGGCACCCTGAACGCGCCCCGTGCGGAGGGTGTCGCCACCCTCTCCGGCGGCAGCTTCACCGATCCGCTGCAGGGCATCGCCTTGAAGCAGATCGAGGGCCGCGTCACCGGGCGCGGCGACACCCTGGTGGTGGAGCGCCTTACCGCCCAGACCCGCAACGGCGGCGGCCTCCAGGCCAGCGGTCGCGTGGCCCTGGACCCGACCGGCGGGTTCCCCGGCACGTTCAAGATCACGGCCGAGCGGGCCGAGCTCGTCTCCAGCCCCATCGTCACCGCCACCGCGAGCCTCAACCTCGCCCTCAGCGGCCCACTGGCGCGGACGCCGAAGATCTCGGGCCGCGTCGATCTCGCCTCCGTCGACGTGACGGTCCCCGATCGTCTGCCCGCCACGGTGCAGCCCCTGCCCGGCGTGCGACGGGTCAATACGCCCTCCGACGTGCGTGCGCGCCTCGACGCGAAGGCCGACCGCAGGGCGAAGATCACGGCATTGGCCAAGCGCAAGAAGGCGCCCCCGCCCTTCGACGCGACGCTCGACGTGACGGTCTCGGCGCCCAGCCGCATCTTCGTGCGCGGGCGCGGCATCGACGCGGAACTCGGCGGCGACCTGCGCCTCACCGGCACCTCGCGCGACCCGGTGGCGGTCGGCGATTTCGCCATGCGTCGTGGCCGCCTCAGCATCATCGGCCAGCGCCTCGACTTCACCCGAGGCCGCCTCGCCTTCAACGGTGAGCTCGCGATCCCCGACCTCGACTTCCAGGCCGAGACCAAGGCCGCCGAGGTCACCGCCCGCGTTATCGTGACCGGCCCGGCCAACCAGCCGGACTTCATCCTCACCTCCGACCCGACCCTGCCGCAGGACGAGGTGCTCTCGCGCCTGCTGTTCAAGAAGGCGGCGGGCGGGCTCTCGCCATTCCAGGCGCTGCAGCTCGCCCAGGCGGTGTCGCAGCTCTCCGGCGGAGCCGGTGGCCCCGACGTGTTCGAGCAGGCCCGCAAGGGGCTCGGCCTCGACAGCCTCGACGTCTCCACCGGTGCCTCCGGCGGCCCGGCGCTGGGCGCCTCGCGCTACCTCAGCGACCGCCTCAGCGTCGGGGTGAAGGCCGGCGCCAAGCCCCAGGACACGGCCGCCACCGTGGATTACGACGTGACCCGCCGCATCAAGATCCAGGGCGAGGCCGGCAGCGATGGCCGCACCGCCGTCGGCGTCGGCGCCGAATGGGAATATTGAGGCCGTCGGAACCCGTCGCGGGCACGAGTCGGCCACGAAAGTGTTATCGGGCGGCACGGTCTTTCGATGACGGTGGCGCATCGGTTGATGTAGCCTGCGGCCCGGTGCGGACAGTGCCTCTGACGACGAGATGGGGGAGCGTACCGAATGCTGGGCTGGTTCCGCGCCTTGATGCCGCGCGAAGATCGTTTCTTCGACCTGTTCGAGCGCCATTCCCACACCCTCGTCGCAGGGGCGGAGGCGCTCCAGGGCGTGCTGAAGGGCGGAGACGGCGTACCGGACTATTGTCAGGTCATCGTCGATCGCGAGCATGAGGCCGACGCGATCACCGCCGAGGTTCTGCTCGCCGTGCGCCGGAGCTTCATCACGCCCTTCGACCGCGGTGACATCAAGGACCTGATCCAGTCGATGGACGACGCCATCGACCAGATGAACAAGACCGTGAAGACCATTGCCCTCTACGAAGTCCGCACCTTCGAGCCGCTGATGCGGGAGATGGGCGACACCGTGATCGAGGCCGCACGCCTCACCGCGGAGGCGATCCCCCTCCTCAACGCGATCGGGACCCATGCGGGTCGTATCAACACCCTCACCGAGCGGATCACCCGCGTCGAGGGCCGCTCGGACGAGCTGCAGGAGCGCGGGCTCAAGGCCCTCTACAAGGCCCATCGCAAGGATGGCGGCGACGGCGACACCATGGCCTACCTCATCGGCGCCGAACTCTACGGACACCTCGAAGACGTGGTCGACCGGTTCGAGGACGTCGCCAACGAGATCAGCGGCATCGTGATCGAGAACGTGTGACGGGTATGGACGCCGCCTCGCTCGCGCTGCCCGCCCTCGCCGGCCTCATCGCCGTCGCCCTTTTCTTCGACTTCCTCAACGGCCTGCACGATGCGGCCAATTCCATCGCCACCATCGTCTCGACGCGCGTGCTGCGCCCGCAATACGCGGTGCTCTGGGCGGCATTCTTCAACTTCATCGCGTTCCTGTTCTTCGGCCTTCATGTGGCGCAGACGCTGGGGACCGGCATCGTCGACGCCAACATCGTCGATCCGCGCGTGATCCTGAGCGCGCTCGTCGGCGCCATCGCCTGGAACATCGCCACCTGGGTGCTCGGCATTCCGTCGAGCAGCTCGCATGCCCTGGTCGGCGGCCTCGTCGGGGCGGGCGTCAGCAAGGCGGGTTTCGACGTCGTGGTCTGGTCCGGCCTGTCGAAGACGATCGCGGCCATCGTGCTGTCGCCGCTCGTCGGCTTCCTGCTGGCCCTCCTCCTCGTCCTGATCGTGTCCTGGGCCTGCCGACGGTCCACGCCGTTCGGGGTCGACCGCAGCTTCCGGCTCCTGCAATTCGTCTCGGCCTCGTTCTACTCCCTCGGCCATGGCGGCAACGATGCGCAGAAGACCATGGGGATCATCGCGGTGCTGCTCTACTCGCAGGGGCATCTCGGCGGCAGCTTCCACGTGCCGCTCTGGGTGGTGCTGGCCTGCCAGTCGGCGATGGCTCTGGGCACCCTGTTCGGCGGCTGGCGCATCGTCCACACGATGGGCTCGAAGATCACCCGGCTGAACCCGATGCAGGGTTTCTGCGCCGAGACGGGGGGTGCCATCACTCTGTTCCTGGCAACCTGGCTCGGGGTGCCGGTCTCGACCACCCACACCATCACCGGCGCCATCGTCGGTGTCGGCGCGGCGCGCCGGACATCGGCCGTGCGCTGGGGCATCGCCGGCAACATCGTCGTCGCCTGGGTGCTGACCCTGCCGGCCGCGGCCCTCATCGCCGCAATCTGCTACTGGATCACCGGATGGTTCGGCTGACGCAGTTCAGCGCCGCGCCGTCACCGACTGCCCGGCTTCGCCGTAGCCGAGCTTCGCGCCCTGGCGGTTGACGATGCCGAAGCGCAGCACGGCCTGTTCGAGGTAATCGATCGCATCGATCAGCGCGCTTCGTGCCGCCTCGATCTCCTCCGCCCCGTCTTCCGGTCGCGTCTCGGCGAAGTTCACCGCGGTGATGAGTACCCGGTCGCGTTCCTCTTCAATGCGACGGTCGCGCTCCACATGCCCGCGCACGTCGGCGTCGAAGGCCTCGATCACCGCCCAGGGCAGCGCGTCCCTCGACGACGTCCCGTCGAAGGCCTGAGCGTTGAAGGCTTGGGCGTTGAAGGCTTGGGCCTTGCGCCGGGCTTGCGCGGCGGCCGCCCTGACGATCTCGGCGAGCTTGGCATCCATGGCGGCCTCCGCTCAGCTCCTCAGGCCCGGCGCTTCCTGGCCGGTGCGGGCGACGTATTCGGTGTAGCCGCCGCCATATTGGTGGGTGCCCTCAGGGGTCAGTTCGAGGACGCGGTTCGAGAGCGCCGCGAGGAAGTGTCGGTCGTGGCTGACGAAGAGCATGGTGCCCTCGTAGCTCGCGAGCGCCGTGATCAGCATCTCCTTCGTGCCCATGTCGAGGTGGTTGGTGGGCTCGTCGAGGACGAGGAAGTTCGGTGGGTCGAACAGCATCTTGGCCATCACCAGCCGGGCCTTCTCGCCGCCAGAGAGCACGCGGCAGCGCTTCTCCACGTCGTCGCCGGAGAAGCCGAAGCAGCCGGCCAGCGCTCGCAGAGACCCCTGCCCGGCTTGCGGGAAGGTGGCCTCCAGATCCTGGAACACGGTGAGGTCGCCGTCGAGGAGGTCCATGGCGTGCTGGGCGAAGTAGCCGAGCTTGACGCTGCCGCCGATGGCGATGGAGCCGTCATCGGGCTTGGCCGAGCCCGTCACCAGCTTGAGCAGGGTCGACTTGCCGGCGCCGTTGATGCCCATCACGCACCAGCGCTCGCGGCGGCGGATCGAGAAGTCGAGCCCCTCGTAGATGCTGCGGCTGCCGTAGCGTTTGTGCACGTTCTTGATGATGACGACGTCGTCGCCGGAGCGCGGCGCCGGCTGGAACTCGAACGCCACCGATTGCCGGCGCTTGGGGGGCTCCACCCGCTCGATCTTGTCGAGCTTCTTCACCCGGCTCTGGACCTGGGCGGCGTGGCTGGCGCGGGCCTTGAACCGCTCGATGAACTTGATCTCCTTGGCGAGCATGGCCTGCTGGCGCTCGAACTGCGCCTGCTGGTGCGTCTCGTTCAGGGCCCGCTGCTGCTCGTAGAAGACGTAATCGCCGGAAAAGGTGGTGAGGTTGCCGCCGTCGATCTCGATGACCTTGCCGACGATGCGGTTCATGAACTCGCGGTCGTGCGAGGTCATCAGCAGCGCGCCCTCGAAGTTCTTGAGGAAGGCTTCCAGCCAGATCAGACTCTCGATGTCGAGGTGGTTGGAAGGCTCGTCGAGGAGCATCACGTCCGGGTTCATCAGGAGGATGCGGGCCAGCGCCACGCGCATCTTCCAGCCCCCCGACAGCTTGCCGACATCGCCGTCCATCATCTCCTGGCTGAAGCTCAGCCCCGCCAGAACCTCGTAGGCCCGGCCTTCGAGGGCGTAGCCGTCGAGTTCCTCGAACCGGGCCTGGACCTCGCCGTAGCGCTCGACCAGGGCGTCCATCTCGTCCATCCGGTCGGGGTCGGCGAGGCCGGCCTCGATCTGCTTCAACTCGGTGGCCACCGTGCTCACCGGGCCGGCGCCGTCCATCACGGCGGACACCACGGAACAGCCCGCCATCTCGCCGACATCCTGGCTGAAATAGCCGATGGTGATGCCGCGATCGGTGGCGACCTGGCCCTCGTCGGGTTCCTCCTCGCCGGTGATCATGCGGAACAAGGTGGTCTTGCCGGCGCCGTTGGGGCCGACGAGGCCGACCTTCTCGCCCTTCTGCAGGGCGGCCGAGGCCTCGATGAAGACGATCTGCCGACCGTTCTGCTTGCCGATTTTCTCGAGGCGGATCATGCGCGCATCGTTGTCCTGAGATGTCTCCCGCGGGCCTTACGGCATGGCGGCTCCGAGCGGAAGGCAGGGTTCCCGCCATCCTGTGCCGCGCTTGAACAGCGTGGGGGGGATCGCGTATCCACGCTGCTATCCATTCCGAAGGTCGTCCGCACCGTGCCGGTCCAGTCGCTGATCCTCTATCCCGATCCCCGGCTGCGTTTGCGTGCCGAGCCGGTCACCGTGTTTGACGACGGCCTTCGCCGCGATGCGGACGACCTCGTCGCGGCGCTTGCCCGCGTGTCCGCCATCGGGCTGACCGGGCCGCATGTGGGCTGGCTCGCCCGCGTCGTGGCGCTGCGGCTCGAGCCCGGCACGCCGGCAACCATCTACGTCAACCCGGAGATCACCTTCGTCTCGCCCGAGACGGCGCCCCAGACCGAGGGCAGCGTCTCGATGCCGGGTGTGTCCGACACCGTGGAGCGGGCGGCCCGGATACGGATTCGCTACGCCGATCTCGACGGCGCCTTGCATGAGGTCGAGTCGGAGGGGTTCGAGGCAGCCTGCCTCCAGCACGAGATCGATCAGCTCGACGGCATCTTCTGGATCGAGCGCCTGTCGCGGCTCCGGCGGGAGCGGGCGGTGAAGCGCTATGCCAAGGCGAGGCGCGCGGCATGAGGCGCGGTCCCCGCATGGGCTATCTGGCGGCCCTGTCCGCCTTTGCCGCGATGGGATGCCTGCACGCCGAGGCGCAGACGGCCAAGGCTCCCGCACCGCCTTCCGCGCCCGCTTTCTCGCCGCCTGCCGCCGCATTGGCCTCGGCGCCCGCCATCGGCTGCCCGTCCCTGGCCAATCTCCGCCTTCTCCTGCGCCAGTCGGGCGGTGATGCCAAGAAAGCGGCGGCGACGCTGTCGGATCCCAAGGCCGACCATCTGAGCTGCACCCTGCTCGGACGCGAAACGGTGAACGCCATCACCGACCACGCGGCGCTCAACGGCAACGATTACGATTGCGTCGGCGTCACCGGGACCAGCGTCTGCTACTGGACCATCGCCGGAACGGTCGTCCCGGCCGATCCGGCACGCGCGCCCAAGAAGGCACCTCCGGGGAAGACGCCTCCCGCCAAGGCCAAGTCCTGACAATGAAGTCCTGACCGGCGGGCAAGTACGAGTTGGCAAGAACCGGCGGGCAAGAACCGGCCGAGCAAGAACCGGCCTGCACGAGGCTCCCGATGCGTCGTCATCGCCCTACATCCTCCCGGCAGTGCTGGGACCGGGAGACGCCGCCGTGATGGGAAAGATGAAATGGGGGGCCGCATTGCTCCTCGCCCTTGCGGGGACGAGCGCGGCACAGGCCGATGAGACCGCCGCGCGAGACGTCGTCGCCTGCGAGACCCTGGTCAATCTCCGCGTGCTGATGGGACAGGCGCAGGCCGACCATGCCAGGGCATTGGCCGACCTCGCGAGCCATCCCGGCTGTCGCAGGATTGCCCGCGTCCGGATCGGCGCGGCAGAGCACCGGGCCATGATCGGCGGGGCTCCATTCGAATGCCTCGCGGTGACGGACGAGCCAAACTGCCTCTGGGTCATGCCGTGAGTGGAAATCCGGGACGACGCCGGAGCCACTCGAACTTTCAGACCCAGGGTTCGGCGGAGAATACGGATGCGCTTTCCCGCCGATGCGCCCTACCTTCACCGTAACGGGGGGCGAGAATCATGGGCGGAACGGCCGGGGTATGCGGACGACATTCGGCACGCCGCCGACTAGGCTTGATCGCCGGTATGGTCGCTGTGGGATTATTGGGAGTTGTATCGCAGGTCCGGGCGGAGGCTCCGATCAAGAGCCCTCAGGATGCGGCCTGCCGCAATGAGGCACGGGCCAAGGTGTTCATCACGCCGGACCCGCACGCGATCGGTCTCTACGCGATCGGGCGACAGATCTACATGGCCTGCATGGCGCGTTCGCAACCGAAGGTCGCTCGGCGTCGACGGCGGTAACCGGCGATCAGACGATACGCGGGGCGCCGATGCGCGCGCGCAGGCGCAGGCGCAGGTTTTCGTTGGCGGTCGCGTCCGCATCGACGGCAAACATCAGCCGAAGCAGCCGGCTGATCGGGGTCGTACCGTCCTGGACGGCGGCCTCGACCTGGTCCCGGAGCGGCATTTGCTCGCAAGAAAACTGAGAATCGAAGCTCGACTGGGCCTGCTGCGCCATGGTCAACGTTCCGTCGCTCGGGATCATTTTCCCCGGGCGGTTGGCTACGCGAAGACGCTCGCCCACGCCAGTCCCTTTCGCCGACTATCCATAGCCGGCGGCCGGTTCTGACGCATTTGTGTCATGTGTGGAATGCAGAGCGCTTCCAGACGGGCGATTCAGCGCGGAAAGATCTGAAGCCCGTCATCCGGGAGCAGGTTGCGGGCCGGGCCGCCGGTCTGCTGGCCGCGGCCCTGCTGGTAATAGGGCAGTTCCGGCCGGCGGTCGTTGTCGCTGCCCGAATCGTATTCCCAGGGCTGATTCCAGGGCGCGCGTCCGCCGACGGTGATGCCGCCGGTGGAATCGATGTCGCGCGCGACCGGACGCTCACGATACGGACCCGCACCGGCCTCGGCAGCGAGCGGGATTGCCACCATCGTCAGGGCGACCAGGGTGGAGAGAACGGTCTTCATGGCGAGCCTCGGGAGAGCGAGCCGGATCCGGCTCGAATCGATATCGTGAATCCATAACGGCAAAGGTTGGCCCGGCGTTCCGGCATTCCGTCCCGGCGCGCCGGGTGGCGGGTCGAGGGCGGCGCTTGAACCGGGGGCCGCAAAAAAGAAGCCCGCCGCCCTGCGCGGGGCGGCGGGCTTGAACGGAGCCGCTCGGCGTCAGTGGACGGTCGCGGCGGATTCCATCGAGGCGGCGGCGCGGGGCTTGGCCACACTGCGCGGCTTGGTGGCGGTGCCGGCGCTCGATGCAGTCTTGGCCGATGCGGTCTTGGCCGAGGCGGACTTGGTGGAGGCAGATTTGGCCGAAGCAGCCTTGGTGGAGGCAGATTTGGTCGCCTCGGGAGCGGCAGGCGCCTTGGTCGAAGCAGATTTAGATGTGGCGGCCTTGGTCTGGCGCGGGGCGGTCTCGGATTTCTCGGCGACAGCCTTGGCGGCGGTGCCGGCGCTGCGCGAGGCGCGGGGCTTCAGGGTCTTGGCCGGGCTCGGTGCCATGCTGAGATCGGCGGTCACCGGCTGGACGTAGACCGGGGCCGGAACACTCACCGAGCGCAGCTCGGATTCGGCCATCAGCCAATGCTGGTCGGCGCGGCCGAACACTCGGCCCTCGCCTTCCCAGATGTAATAGGCACGCTCGCGCACCTGCTGTTCGAAGGGGTTCATCCGCGCTCTCCTCGTGGGTGGTGGCCCCGATGGAAGCGGAGGTTGGTTAATCCCCGGTTAATGCTGCGCTGCGGCGAAGCCGGATCAGGCCTTCGAGAGCCGCCGTGCGTTGGCGCGGACCTTTCGGCGATACCCGGTCAGCACATGTTGGGTCGAGCTTCCCGTCGCCATCAGCATGGCCGCTTCGTTGGCGGCCATGATCTTCTCGCTCACCATGCGTTGCGCCTCGGCCTGCGCGGCCGGTCCGCCGAGGGAGAGCTTGGCGAGCCGAAGGCCGATCACCTGCTGCGATTCCATCGCGAGCAGGGTCGCATCCATGCCGAGCTTCCACCACGCACCGAACATGTCGTTCCTCTCAATGCCGACAGGCACAACCGCCGCGCTTATGCCACGCGGTCGGCCGCCGCCGAAAGGCCGACCTTGGTCGAAAGCCCTTCGTCGCCTCACGATCGCGCGAACGGGCCGAGTCCCGCCAACGTGTTCAGTCGCGAAGATATCTCAATCGAAGGAGCGCGATTTCGCCGCCGAACCGCCGAGGCTGATCTTCTTCGGAGCCGAACCGCCGAGGCTGATCTTGCGTGGCGGCGGGGGGGCGGCCGGATTCGGGGCGGCCGGGCGGGCGGACTTCATCTGCGCCTGGCCATGGACCACCGAGCCGATCTCGCCCGCGACCCGCACGAGGTCGTCCCGCTCGCAGGCCCGAGCCACCGAGAGTCCGAGCTGGTGCATGTGGCTCTTGCCGTAGAGGTAGACGGCGAGCTTGGCACGGGTGGTGGGAGGGATTTCCGCGAGGATCTCGGGCAGGTCCTCGGGCTCGGCGCGGTAGACCGCTCCGAGAAGGTCGAGGGAGACCGGGCAGGCCGGATCCGGCTCGGCGCCGCTGGTGGGGTGCGACTGGGTCATGGAATACCTGTCTGGCTGGTTGAGTGCTGGGCGAAGGTGCCGGCCGAAAGGGGCTCTCCGGCGGCGAGAGGTTCGGTAGGCGTGGCCCGCTCCCTGAGGCCGGTCCCGTCCGGGTCCGGCTGAGGAACGGGACGCACCGGACGCTCCGGCTGGAGGCATCCGGTACAGACGGAAGCGATGGCGATGCGGGCGCGCCGGCTGGCCCGCTCCCATACCGCTTCGCGGGCGGCGCGGGCCCGCGCCACTTCCTCCGCCGAGGGCATTCCGCCCCCCGCGCCGATCTCGGCCGGAGCGGCGTCGGCGGGCCTGATTCTCAGGAGGAGCGGTTCCTGGGCCAGAACCGGCGATCCCGCAAGGGAGCAGGCGAGAGATAAAGCGGAGATGCGGCAGGCGAGGATCGTGCGGCCCATCGGCTCCTCGGTCGGGTCGGCAGACCGCCTGTCCATCGGCAGAACGATCGTCGGGACAGGGTTAACACGGCCTTAACGCGAAAACGACCTGACGCCCGGATTTGCCGAGGGGCCGTTCCTTCTCGTTCCCGGAGCGTTTCGCAACGGGTGCAACGGCAATGCGACGTTGGGCGTCGAGGCCGGCGCGGTCATACACCGCAGCCGTGATCCGGGGCTTGGACTGCCCCGCGAGCTTACTGGCAGCGTCGGTCAAAGCCCCGTCTCCCCGGCCTCCGTATGGGCGCAGGCGCGGAGATCTCGGCACCATATACCGGGCGGCAATCCTTCGGACGAAGCTCCATCGCTCCGCGAGCTAGGTACGGTCGATGTTGCCGGTCATGAACGATGACGGGACCGGATCGGGCGTCCTCCGTAAGACGCGCCAATTCCTCCAAGACCATCCGGCAGAGCTTCAGGTCGATCGCGATCCACGCCTCGGTCGTCCCCTCGGTCTTGCCGGGCGTGATCCGCAGGGTCCGGTTCGCATCGATGGTAGCGTCATTCCAGGCCGGCACACTTCGCATTCCCGTCGGTGACGGTGCTCGGCAGCGGTGCTTCGATGACCGGGTCCGCCGTCGCGAAGGCCTTGCGTGGTCTCTGTCCGGTAATCCTGAACTCGCTGATATCGTCGCCCGACTGCCGACGCTGGCGGTGCCCCGCGACGATGCAGAACGTCAGCGCTGCCTTGAGAACTGCAAGTGCCATTGAGCCAGCGGCGGGGGCTTTCCGTTCTTCGACCACGCGGCATGCCAACGCTTCACGTCGAGGGCATGATGGCACCCGTCAATGCAACGGACATCTCACGAATAAGCAGTCCGTCCCGAATGCCGGGCATCGTCTTCGCGATATCCGACGTGATTGGACGGGGGAGCGTTCACGACCAGACCCGCAATATGATCAGCAGCCCCACCGGGACGACGAACATCAGGCCAATGGCCCACTGGATGTCGTTCCGCGCGCGCTTCAGTTCGCCCTCCAACGCGACGACGCGCGCCTCCAACGCGCGAAATCTCGCCTCGTCCATTCCTCGCTCCCTCGCTTCGGTTCGCAGGCCGCTGGTGAAGCCACGCCGGCCGGATGTCCATGCAGGTGGCTGTACTCATTGTCCGTCGGCATCGGTGCATGGCCCACATCGCTGAGCTTCGGTCCGGAAGCGCAGCCATAACCCAGCGGTGTCCGGCGTAGGCCAGATCAGCGCGATCGGCATCGAGTGCTTCCATCAAGCCGAACACAGTCGCATCGAGGCGTTCAACGATTTGCGAAAGCAGTCCAGGGCGACGATCGCTTCAGTCCGCGTCCCGCGCCGCCGGGTCCATCGGCTCAGGATGATGGTCAGTCGCAGGCGCTGATCATCCCGGCCTTCTATCCCGCCCGAGCCGGCCGGTCGCCGCGCAACTCCCCGATCAGAACGCGAAGCCCGGACCGTACCGGACGGTCAACGTGATCAGCAGTCCCGTCATCAATCCGATGGCGAATGCCGCTTCGACTGTCCTCTGCTCCATCGTCTTCGCATCCGAGCCACCGCTGGGCGGAGGTGGAGGCAAGGGCTACGCCGCGCAACTCCCAAAACCGTGAGAAGTGATGGGGCCGCGTCCGCCACCATGACGCCGCTCGGCCTTGCCGCGCTCAGATCGCCCGAAAGCTCACCGTGACAGCGTCGGCATGCCGACCATTGGCTTCGGGCACATCACTGGCGTGAAACTCGGGCAGGTGATCGCATAGCACTGGTCCCGGCCGCTCCCGTGGTCACCCCGTCCGAGGTGCGAGAGTGGCTGCCGGAGGCGGCCGGGGACATGAAGCCGTCATGGGGCTCGCGCTTCGCCTCATGGCTCATGGGGGCCTGGTTCGGGTAAGGAACCGTCCTCAGCGCAGAGCGCCTGTAGGATTACTTCGCACTCGGCTTTTATCTGGTCGAGATCGAGCGGGCGCGATCCCATGATGAGTGGCTGGTTCTGACCTTGCTTCGTGATCGTGTAGCCGTGTCCGAAGCCGTCGACTGTATAAACCCTCGCACTGTAAATGGAGCGGCCGTCTAAGCTGTATAGATCGAGCTGGAAGCCAGGGTTTCCTAAGTCGCACCATACGTACGGCATCCAGAGGCTCCCGGCTTGCTCCGAGAACGCTACCATACCGAGCCGGCCGGTCCTGCCGCGTAATCCCTGACATCGTGTGATCATTATGACCCGCTTGCTCACACCCGCGGCACTGGCGCTCGCCCGCGCCGTCTCCACCGCGTTCGCTCAGACGCTGTCTCCGACCATCCTTCCGGTCCAGCGGGGCCGCATGGCCGACCGCTTGTTCAAGGTCGCCGCCGAGGCCCTCTATCTGGCTGATCACCATTGACGCCGACGCTAACAAAAGTGGCAACCAGGATTTCAGCTTCCTCGGCTCGGCGGCATTCTCTGGCCAAGCCGGCCAATTGCGCTTCGACAAGGCGGCGTCGGATACTGACGTCTACGGCGACCTCGACGGCGACAAAGTTTGGGACTTCTCGATCCATCTCGACGACGCCATCACCCTGACCAGAGCCGATTTCGTCCTGTGATAGCCTTCATCCGATCACTCGCGTCCCGAGATGCCGATCGACCGGTGACCTGAAGGCGGGACCCGCGCTGGATGGTGACCGGCGGTGGGACGCTGCCGCTCAATCGGTCAAAGGCAATCCGCGAACTCCCTGCGTCAGGGCTCGCCGCGCCGGGTCTTCGGCGTTCTCAGGGCGGGCATGCCCCCTGCTATGATCCCTCCCCCTCCCCTCGGGTCACTGAACGACAGACCCCGCCCGGTGAAAACCGGAGCGGCGTCTTTTCGTTTGAAGCTGCGCTGTCGTGACCTACATGTCGCATCCGAACTCATGAGGAAGGACATCGAATGAGAAATCTGCGCTCCCTCGCACTGGCGGCCGCGCTCGTCGGCGCTGGCCTGTTGTCGCCGGCCCAGGCCGCGCCACTGGCAGCTGACGCGACATCGCTCGGGCAGCCCGCGGCAACTGAGGTGGTCCAGTACGGATACCGTTACGGCTATGGCCACTCGCCACAGCACCGGTACCGGCAGCATATTCGCCGGCAGATGCTCCACGATCGTCGCTACGGCGCGCATCTGCGCCGTCAGGATCAGCATTACCGTCGCGCCTACCGCTACGGGTATTGAGTAGCAATCACCTCACGGCGCGGTAGCGCCTCTTTTGAAACCCGCCCGGCTCAGGCCGCGGCGGGTTTTTCCATTTCTGGATTGAGTTCGAGGAAACCGGAGAGCCAGCGGAGCCCCAGCCATCCCAGCGTGATCGCCGCAGCCCAGTTCAAAACACTGTCTCGCGGCAAAATGGCTGCCCATCCCAACCAGATTTCATAACTGAGCCATAGGAGCCCGAGGCCAGCGATCCCCTTGAGAGGCTTGAATACGTATCGCGATTGCGTTGGCACCATCACCATCCTCCTCAGATCCGTCCGGCTTAGGCCGGGCGGGGGGCAATCGTCGACACGACAACGCTCCTGCGCGGGGCAGAGAGGAACGTTGGCTCGAACATCCGCCCAGCCCAGTCGTTGGCTTCCTTCAAGAAGCCAGCGAGGAAGCTATGACCGAGAAGAAAGCGCCCCAAACCGACGAGGCACGCCCTCCGATCGCACCGGACGCAAAAGATCCGCTGACCGTGCAGACCGATCACGTCACCACGAAAACCCCGAAGATCGAAGGCAGCCATACGCAGGAGACCGTCGATCCAGCCGAGCGAATTTCCGATGACCCCGAGGCGCAGAACGACCTCGCTTGACCGCACATCGAACGCCCGGCCCGGCTTCAGATAGGCGGCCCTTGCTTCGTCTGAAGCGTTCCAATGATGTCCATGGGAGACCCCATGGATACGAATTCATTGCCGCGATGTCGTTCCCCAGGCGAAAAGCCGGATCGTCGTCATCGCGCATCCGGCTCCGTCCGACGCAGGCCCGCACCCAGCGAGGGGTGGTTATGCAGCGGGCCGTCTGCTGCCTGTGAGGAGCCATGCTAAGATTCATCCATCCCTCCAAGGATGCACCAATTACTCAACCCGCCCGGCTTCGGCCGTGGCGGGCTTTTCGTGTCTCCATCGAACCTGCGCCGAGGGATAAGAGGAGCGCCGGCATTGCGAGGGAGCCAGGGCAGGTCGTTTTAGCCGCACGAAGAGCGAGAGGCCGATGTCGGAGACCGCCCTCATTGCCGCCGGAAGCGACCGCACGCAGTTCGCCGGCATGATGGCCGAAGGCATCCGCCCCGATGACGTTGAAGGCCTGATTGACGCTTCCGCCAGCGATGGCACCGATGAAGTGCACGTCGATTCTGTCGTGCCGTGCCTGGCTGAAGTCCTGGATCGTGTCGCGATCCGCCCTGGCCACTTGCGTTGCAGGTCGGTCTGATCGCAGCCGTGCCGGCATCGCTCGTCGGCCTGAGCGTTGCGATCGACGGCCCGCCGGCGAGCGTGAAACTAACCGCTGTCATGACCGTGAGGTGAGAAGCTCGCGCCAAGGCGGCCCCTCATCGCTCAGCCGATCAATCCCATCCAGAAGCCGAGCCCGACCAGCACCGTCATGACGAGGACGAGTGCGATGCCTGCCTTGGGCGACAATCGGCTGCTGGTGGAGCGCAAAGTCATCCCCACAGGATAGCGGGCCGGTCGCGGCCGGCAAGGGCTTGGCCCAGGGGGCCGCCGGAAAGAGCCGCGACGGAAGCGCTTCGACGATCACGTTCAGGGCGTTGGCTTGAAACACGGCCTCGACCCGCAAACGACCGGACCCCGTGAGCTCGACGGTGGCCGCCCACCTCGCCCTCGCCCAGCTTGCCGCTGCCGAGCCGGATCGACCCCCGGCTGCGAAAAGCCCCGACGCCGGTAGCGCCAGATTCGGCACACCTCCCGCCACTTTTCCTGCGGCATGCATTTGTTCGTGCAGGGGCGCCTTGACGGTTAAGAAAATTTAAAGCGTGTTGGTTCCTCGGCCAGCAACCGCAGGCTATTCGAATCATAACACGGTTGGATTGTAAGGAATTGTACGGTGGATCAGATCGAGAAGATCATGCGCGATCTGACCAAGGATTTTGAAGACGACCAGCAAGCGTCTCATTCAAAACAATCCGCCGCGGCTCCACTAGCCGGCATCCTTCGTGTCATTAGCCCGTCGGATAGGGCATCGGCGGATGCGCCGCTCAATCATCGTTCGACCCCTCAAGATTGGTCCGACTTGATCGAGCGCGTCAGAACTGCGGCAACCCGCGTGAGAGAGGCCGAGGCCGATGCTCATGAGCAGGAAATGCGGGTTCGTGAGCTTCTGGACCGGGTCCGCGAAGACATGAAGGCGGCCCATGAGCGCATCCGGGTGGCGGAGGCGCATGCGCAGGAGATCCAAAATCGGTCGGATGCGCTGCTGAGAGCTGCCGAAGCGCGCGCCAGGGACGCGGAGGAGCGTGCACGCACGGCGGAAGCGTGGCTTGCCAAGATCGCGACCACGATCGCCGAAGAATTCGCGGCCAAGGACGAGCGGCGGCTCACCGCCTGACCGAAATTCCGCTTCGGCTGCCGCATCTTCCCATTTCGACGATCGGCGGGGAGGCCGTCAGCGCTTGCTCTTGTCGACCACGGCGCAGCCGGTCATCGGCCCGCGACTGCCGTTCATCACCGAGCAGGTGACGACGGCCGAGGCCGCATCGGCATGGCTGTGGCGGGTGGTCACCGCCTGTTCACGGGCCTGCCGCGCCGCCGCCTCGATCAGGTCCGGCGCGATGCCGGTCGCGATCTGCCCGGCCCGGCCGAACAGCGCGTAATAGGCGTCGCCCGGCGTCTCGCCCTTGAACTGTACGCCCACCGCCGACGGATCGCCGCAGGCCAGGGTCAGCGTCATGCCGTCGGTGGCGGACATCTCGGCGAAATCGACGGTGCGGTTGACGAGAGTGGATTTCGTCTCGGCGACCACGCTGTCGATGAGGTCCCCGCACGCATCGGCGCGTGCCGGCAGGGTCGAGAGGGACAGCAGGGAGGCGGTGATGAGGAGGAAGCGCATCGCCGATGAGATAGGTCCGTCGCGCGTCCTGTCGAGGCGGTGAAGGAACCTCGCCACCGAAAGTGATTGAATGAACATTCATTGACACATGAATGAACGTTCAATAGAGCTGCTGGCGGACAGGAGGCCGCGATGGCTGAGTTGGGCTGGTACGACGATGTCGACGCGCCGCGCGAACGGAGCGCCTCGCGCGTTTTGGCTTCGATCCGATCCGCATTCCGGCCTTCGAGCCTCCTGCCGGGGATTCTGATTCTCGTCGGCTGGCTCGCCTTCATCGGCTGGACCGGTGCGGGATCGGATGGCTGGCAGGCGCGGATCTGCGCCGATCCCTTCATGCAGGCCCGGTCTTGCGGCACGATCCAGCTGGAGGGGAGAATCCCCGTTTCCGGTGAGAGGTCCGCCTCGTGAGCGCCGGCGCGCTCGCCGAGCCGAGAGCCAGTCAGGCAACACGGCGGCAGGACATCCTCGACGCCGCCGAGATCTGCTTCGTCCGCAACGGCTTCCATCGCACCACGATGCAGGATCTCGCGCGCCAGGCCGGGATGACGGCCGGCAACATCTACCATTACTTCAAGTCGAAGGAGGCGGTCGTCTTCGGGCTCGCCGAGCATGAGCGCGCCCGTGGCGCCGCCCTCGTCGCGGAACTCGCCCGGGCCGGCGACCGGCGGGCGATCCTCACCGGCATCATCGCCCAGCATTTCGCGGAGATCCCGCGCGACGTCGCGGTGCTCCGGATCGACCTGTGGTCGGAAGCGACCCGCAACCCCGCCATCGCCACCATGCACGAGCGGTTCGAGGAGGAGGGACGTGCGTTCTTCATCGATCTGCTGGGCGGGCTCGCCACCTCGCCGGATTGCGACCCGGCCGCTCTGTACGAGACGATGGACGCCTTGATGAAGGGCATCATCGTCAACCGCGCCCTGGCGCCGAATTACGATTCCACCCTCGCCGTCGCCCAGCTCCATGCCGTCATCGATGCCGGCCTCGCGGGCCGGTTGTCGACCTCCTCCAGACCCGACCCCGAGGCGAGCCGATGAGAACGATCTCCAGGGCCGCCGCCCTCGCGCTTCCCGGCCTCTGCCTCTGCCTCGGGCTGCCGGCCCGCGCGGAAGTCGCCCCTGCCCCCGCGACCAAGCTGATGCCGGCCGTCACCGTGGTCGAGGCGAAGCGCCGCGAGATCGTCGAACAGGTCGTCGTCACCGGCACCCTCGTCCCCCGCGACGAGATCCTGGTGACGCCCGAGATCGAGGGCTACCGGGTCACCGAGGTGCTGGCCGAGGAGGGCATGCGCGTGGAGCGCGGTCAGGTCCTGGCGCGGCTCTCGCGCGACCTGATCGACCGGCAGATCGCCCAGCAGAACGCCCTCGTCGACAAGGCGAATGCCGCCGTGCCGCAGGCCCAGAGCAGTATCGAACAGGCCGAGGCCGCCGAGATGGAGGCACGCCTCTCTTTCGACCGGGCCAAGCAGCTCCTGACCAGCGGCAACGGCACGGCGGCGATCATGGAAGGACGCACCGCCACCCTGCGCCAGACGGAAGGCAAGCTCGCTTTCGCCCGCAACGGCCTCGTCATCGCCAGGGCCGAACTCGCCCAGGCGAAGGCCGTGCGCGACGAACTCGACCTGCGCCTCGCCCGCACCGAGATCCGCGCTCCCGAAGCCGGCATCGTCAGCCGCCGGACCGCCCGCGTCGGGATGGCGGCCTCGTCTTCCGCCGAGCCCCTGTTCCGGCTCATCGCCCGCGGTGAGATCGAGCTCGAAGGCGAGGTCATCGAGACCAAGCTGCCGCTTCTGCGGGAGGGCACGCCCGCCTCGATCGAGCTTTCCAACGGCGAGCCGGTGCGGGGCAGCGTCCGCGCCGTCTACCCGGAGGTCGACAAGGCGAGCCGTCTCGGCAAGGTCCGCGTCAGGCTCGATCCCGACCCGCGCCTGCGCATCGGCACTTTCGCCAGGGGCGCCATCGAGATCGCCCGGACCCGGGGCGTGACCGTGCCGCAGGCCTCGGTCCTCTATGGCGGCCCCAAGCGCAGCAGCGTCCTCGTCGTCTCGGACGGGACGGTGGAGGCGCGTGCCGTGCGCACCGGCCTGTCGGACGACGACGATATCGAGATCCGCACCGGCCTCAACGACGGCGAGGCCGTGGTCGCACGTGCCGGGAGCTTCCTGCGCGACGGCGACCGGGTCCGCGCCATCCCCGTCGCCGTGCCCGTCCCGGCCGTGGCGACCGCCCCCTCCCCGCGCGAATCCGCCGAGGCCGGCATCCCCTGAGGCCCGGACCGACCTCTCTCCTGTCTTCGAACGCGGATTGTCCCGATGCGCCTCAACGTCTCCGCCTGGGCGATCCGCAAGCCGATCGGCCCCCTCGTCCTGTTCCTCGTGCTGATCGTGCTCGGCCTCGTCAGCTTCCGGGGGCTGGCCGTCACGCGGATGCCGAATGTCGACGTGCCCATCGTCTCGGTGGCGATCACGCAGGCCGGCGCGGCCCCGTCCGAACTCCAGACCCAAGTGACGAAATGGGTCGAGGATTCCATCGCCGGCGTGCGCGGGGTGAAGCACATCACGTCTGCGATCACCGAGGGCTCGTCCGTCACCACGGTGGAGTTCCGCCTGGAGGTGAATACCGACCGCGCCGTCAACGACGTGAAGGACGCGATCTCGAAGATCCGCATCAACCTGCCGCGCACCATCGACGAGCCGGTGATCAGCCGCGTCGAGATCGCGGGCCTGCCGATCCTGATCTATGGCGTGAAGGCGCCGGCGATGACGCCCGCCGACCTGTCCTGGCTGGTGGAGGACAGAATCGCCCGCTCGCTCCAGGGAGTGAAGGGCGTCGGCGGCGTCGAGCGCGTCGGCGGCGTGGCGCGCGAGATGCGCGTCGTGCTCCAGCCCGACCGCCTGCTCGCCCTCGGCATCACCGCGGCGGACGTGAACCGGCAGCTGCGCCTCACCTCCGCCGACATGGCGGGCGGGCGCGGCGAGGTCGGCGGACGCGAGCAATCGATCCGCACGCTCGCCGCCTCGCGCACGTTGCGTGATCTCAAGGCGACGTCCATCGTCCTGCCGGGAGGACGCAAGGTTCGCCTCGACGACCTCGCTTTCGTGCAGGATGCCATCGAGGAGCCGCGCACCTTCGCCCGCTTCAACGGCGAACCGGTGGTCGCCTTCGCGGTCTCGCGCGGCTCGGGCGCCAGCGACGCCGAGGTGGCGGCGGGTGTCGAGAAGCGCATCGACGAGTTCCGCAAGACCTATCCGGACGTGGCGTTCGAGACCATCGATTCCTCGGTCTCGGCTACGATCGGCAGCTACGATTCCGCCATGCACACGCTGATCGAGGGCGCCGTCCTCGCCGTCATCGTCGTGTTCCTGTTCCTGCGCGACTGGCGCGCGACGCTGATCGCGGCGGTCGCCCTGCCGCTCTCGGTCTTCCCGACCTTCTGGGCGATGGACGCGCTGGGCTTCACCCTCAACGGCATCAGCCTTCTCGCGATCACGCTGGTCACCGGCATCCTCGTCGACGACGCCATCGTCGAGATCGAGAACATCGTCCGGCACATGCGGATGGGGAAATCCGCCTACCGCGCGGCGATCGACGGCGCCGACGAGATCGGGCTCGCGGTCATCGCCATCACCGCGACGTTGATCGCGGTGTTCGCGCCGGTCTCGTTCATGGGCGGCATCGCCGGGCGTTACTTCATCCAGTTCGGGCTCACCATCGCCGTCTCGGTCTTCATGTCGCTGCTGGTGGCGCGGCTGATCACGCCGATGCTCGCCGCCTATTTCCTGCGCGACCACGCCCATGCGGAAGAGCGCGAGGGATGGGTGATGCGCAGCTATGGCCGGCTCGTGGGCTGGTCCGTGCGCCACCGCGTCATCACCCTGATCGTCGGGCTCGGGCTGTTTGCCGGCTCGCTCGCCTCCACCGGATTACTGCCTTCCGGCTTCGTGCCGAAGCAGGACAATGCCCGCACCCTGTTCATGGTGGAACTCGCCCCCGGGGCGAAGCTCGCCGACACCGTTTCGGTCGCCGACCGCGTCGTCGAACGCATCCGCTCCCTGCCGGAAGTCACCTCGGTCTTCGTCGATGGCGGTCGTCAGGTCGGCGGCAAGAAGGAGACCCGGCTCGCCACCCTCATCGTCAACCTCACCCCGAAGAACACGCGCGCCAGGAAGCAGGCAGCGGTGGAGACGGAGATCTCGGCTCTTCTGGCGCAGGAGCCCGACATCCGCTCCTGGTCCCTGCGCGATTCCGGCCAGCGCGACCTCGCCCTGGTGGTCGGCGGTCCCGATGCCGACGTGGTCGCCGAGGTGGCGGCCCGGCTCCAGCGCGACATGGCCGCGATCCCGCACCTCGTCTCGGTGATGTCGACCGCGCCGCTCAACCGCACGGAGGTCCGCATTCGCCCGAAGGACGGTGCCGCCGCCGATCTCGGCGTCTCCACCGACACCATCGCGGAGACCGTCCGGGTCGGCACGATCGGCGATATCGGCCTGAATCTCGCCAAGTTCAACGCCGTCGACCGCCAGATCCCGATCCGCGTGCAATTGCCAGAGACGACGCGCGGCGCGGTCTCGCGGCTGGAGAACCTGAAGGTCCCGGCCAAGAACGGCACCGCCGTGCCCCTGGCCGCCGTGGCCGATATCGAGCTCGACCAGGGCCCCGGCGCCATCGAGCGCTACGACCGCGTGATCCGCGTCGCGATCGAGGCCAACATGGAGGGCTCGGACGCGCTGGGCTCCCTCATCGCCCAGGCCCTGGAAACGCCGACCGCGAAGAACCTGCCGCCGGGCGTCACCATCCGCCAGACCGGCGATGCCGAGATCATGGGCGAGGTCTTCTCCGGCTTCCTCCTGGCGATGGGGGCCGGGATCATGATGGTCTACGCCGTGCTGGTGCTGTTGTTCGGCTCGTTCCTGCAGCCGCTGACCATCCTGTTCTCGCTGCCGCTCTCCATCGGCGGCGCGATCCTCGGTCTCCTCATCCTCAACATGCCGATCTCGATGCCCGTGGTCATCGGCATCCTGATGCTGATGGGGCTGGTGACCAAGAACGCGATCATGCTGGTGGATTTCGCCGTCGAGGAGATGGCGCGCGGCGTCGACCGCGTCACCGCCATCGTCGATGCCGGCCGCAAGCGCGCGCGACCCATCGTGATGACGACCATCGCCATGGCCGCCGGCATGGTCCCCTCGGCGATGGCGCTCGGCATCGGCGGCGAGTTCCGCGCGCCCATGGCGGTGGCGGTGATCTCGGGCCTCATCGTCTCGACCCTGCTCTCCCTGGTCTTCGTGCCCGCCGTGTTCCTGCTGATGGACAGCCTCGGCAACCTCCTCGGGCGCGTGTTCGGACGCTTCGTCGGCGCCCGCGACGAGGCTGCCGCCGCGCCGATCTCCGGCCCCGCCGCCGCCCATTGATCCAGCCGCCGCTGCGGCGGCGAGATCAGGAACTTTCCCGAACGGTCCGGAGAGTGAGACGTCTCACCTTCCGATCGCTGGACATTTGGAAGCACATTTCGTGCGTCCGCGCCTATAGTCTCCCTCGTCATCAAGTCTATCGGCCGGTTGCCGATGCGAGGGCGAAATGAAGATCCCCTACCCCGAACACTTTCGCTGCTGTGACCGATGCTGTCTCGCCGATTTCGGCGGAGCTCATCATGGGGTGAACGTGGCGAACGGGGTTTACGGTCATGGGTTATCACGACGCGAGATTTGAAGTTGCAGGGTCCGGGAGCGCCGGGGCCTTCGCGGGCGCCATCGCGCAGCGCCATTTCCGGCGCGCCTATGGCGGGGCGGCGGTAGCCGCCGCCATCGAGAACGGGCTGATGCCCGAGGAACTGTCCGAAGTGCTCGGCGGACGCCGCGTCGTCGAAGCTTTCCCGGTCGATGGCGGCGAGAGCGTCGACGACTACGCCCACCGGGCCGTGGCCGAGATGATGGTCGCTTATCTCAGCTACGCCGCGGCCTGACGCCCGACATTTTATCCACGATGGCGGGCCGCGCGCGGCCCCGGAGACCACCATGACCGACGACCTGCTATCCCGACGCCGCCTGCTGGGAGCGGGTGCCGCCGTCGCGGCCGCTCTGCCCCTCGGCCTCACCGCGACCGCGGGACGTGCCTGGGCTCCCGGCCCCGCCGTGCCCTTCGATCCCGGCCCGCTCTGCGTTCCGGCGGCGGCGGCGGCGACCGAGACCGCGACCGGCCCGCTTCGGCCGGTCAAGCTCGCCTGGAACGCAAATGCCGTCTGCACGGCCGCCGCCCCCGTCGCCAAGGAGCGCGGCATCTTCGCGGCCCACGGTCTCGACGTGGAGTTCATCAATTTCGGCGGGTCCACCGAGGCCCTGCTGGAGGCGATCGCCACCGGCAAAGCCGATGCCGGCATCGGCATGGCGTTGCGCTGGCTGAAACCGCTCGAACAGGGGTTCGACGTCAAGATCACCGCCGGCCTCCATGGCGGCTGCCTCAGGCTGCTCGGCGCGAAATCCGCCGGCATCGGCGACATCGCTTCGCTGAAGGGCAAGACCATCGCGATCAGCGACCATGCGAGCCCGGCCAAGAACTTCTTCGCCCTGCTCCTGTCGGATGCCGGCATCGATCCCGACCGCGAGGTGGAGTGGCGGCAATACCCCGCCGACCTCCTCAACCTCGCCGTGGAGAAGGGCGAGGCCCAGGCCCTGGCCGATGCCGACCCGCGCACCTGGATCTGGCTGAAGGACCCGCGCTTCACGGAGGTCGCCACCAACCTGTCCGGCGCCTTCGCCGCGCGCTCCTGCTGCGTGGTGGCCCTGCGCGGCAGCCTGATCCGCAACGACCGGGCCGTGGCGACCGCCCTCACCCGCGCCGTGCTGGAAGGCGGCCACCGCGTCGCGGCCGACCCTGTCGATGCCGCCGGCATCTTCTCGAATTACGGCGGCAAGGGCTCGGTGGAGGATCTGGCGGCGATGCTGCGCAGCCATACCCACGATCACCGACCGGTGGGCGCGACCCTCAAGCAGGAGATCGCCCTCTACGGCGAGGAGCTGAAGCGCGTGAACGTCATCCGCCGCTCGACCGACACGGCGAAGTTCGCCGACCGGGTCTATGCCGACGTACTGAGCTGAGGGGTATCGCCATGGCAAGTTCCGTGACGGGCGCCTTGGGCGGCGGGCTCCGCGAGACCGCCGGGGCGAGGGCCGAATCCTCGATCGGGTCCGTATCCTGGGGACGCCTCGCCGGGCTCTGGTGGGTAGGCCTCCTTGCCGGCGCCGTCTGGCTCAACCTCGCGGCCCTCACCCTGGGCCTGCCGGAGAACGGCGATTTTCCCTATTCCGCGCCCTTCGGCTACGGCTCCGCGCTGGTCGGCGCGGCCCTGCTGCTGGCGAGCCCCCTCCTCCCGGTTCTCGGCCGGGTCGGTGCCCGCCTGCGCCATTGGGGGCCGTGGATCGTCGCGATCGGCCTCGGCTTCACCTCCTGGGAGCTGGTGACGGCGAAGCTCGAATGGCTGCCGATGCCGTTCTTCCCGCCGCCCCAGGCGATCCTCGAAGTCTTCGCCGAGGATTGGCCGAAACTCGGCGGCAGCATCGTCAATTCGATCATCCTCCTGTCCGGCGGCTACGCGATCGGTGCCGCCGCAGGCTTCGTGCTGGGCGTGGCGGTGGGATGGTCGCGCGCGACCGGCTACTGGGTCCACCCGATCCTGCGCTTCGTCGGGCCGCTGCCCGCCACCGCCTGGCTGCCGCTGGCCTTCTTCGTGTTCCCCTCGTCCGGGTCGGCGAGCACCTTCCTCGTGGCTCTGGCCACGGGCTTCCCGGTGACCGTGCTGACCTGGTCCGGGATCGCGGCGGCCAACAAATCCTATTACGACGTCGCCCGGACCCTCGGCGCCTCGCAGAGCTTCCTCATCCGCAAGGTCGCGATTCCGGCCGCCCTGCCCCATGTCTTCGTCGGCCTGTTCATGGGGCTCGGCGCCTCCTTCGCGGTCCTGGTCGTGGCCGAGATGCTGGGCGTGAAATCCGGCCTCGGCTGGTACCTGCAATGGGCGCAGGGTTGGGCGGCCTATGCCAACATGTACGCCGCCCTCATCGCCATGGCGCTGATGTGCTCGACGCTGATCACCCTGCTGTTCCGCCTGCGCGACCGCGTGCTGTCCTGGCAGAAGGGGCTGGTCCAATGGTAGCCGTTTCCCTCGAATCGCCGATCGACGCGCGCGATCGGGGCGGTGCCCTCACGGTCGCGGGCGTCTCCCACGCTTTCGACATCGGCGGCACGCGCCTGCCGGTCCTCGATGAGATCGACCTGTCCATCGCGCCGGGTTCCTTCGTCGCCCTGCTCGGCCCCTCGGGCTGTGGGAAGTCGACGCTGCTGCGCCTCGCCGCCGGGCTCGAAACGGCGGAATCCGGCACCCTCGCTCTCGACGGGGTACCGATCACCGGCCCCGATCCGGAGCGGCTCCTCGTGTTCCAGGACCCGACGCTCTATCCCTGGCGCACGGTGCGGGGCAACGTATCGCTGGGTCTCGAAGCGCGCGGCCTGCTGCGCCGGCATCGCCACCGGATCGACGAGGCGTTGGACCTCGTCGGGCTCACCGCCTTCGCCGAGGCCTATCCGCACCAGCTCTCCGGCGGCATGGCCCAGCGTACGGCCTTGGCCCGGGCGCTGGTCAACGATCCGAGCCTGCTCCTTCTCGACGAGCCCCTCGGCAAGCTCGATGCCCTCACCCGCCTCGCCATGCAGGGCGAACTCGTCCGACTCTGGCAGGAGAGCCGCTTCACCGCGCTCCTCGTCACCCACGATGTCGAGGAAGCGCTCATCCTCGCCCAACGGGTGATCGTCCTGAGCGACCGCCCGGCGCGCATCCGGACCGAGATCGCGGTGGACGCCCCCTATCCGCGTCGCCGCGACGACCCCACCCTCGTGAGCCTGCGCGGACGCATCCTCGACATTCTCGGCGAGCACTGACCGGTCGGTCCGGTGATGTCGTCCGTGGATGGCCGCCCGACCGGCTTTACTCGCCCGGCTCCGCTTTGCATGATCGGACTATCGTTACGGCCGAGGATCGGTCGGACGGGCCGCATGCGGAGGGCGCCATGAGCAACGGGTCGATCTCGGGCCGGAAAATGCCGCGGTCCATCCTCCTGTCCTCCCTCCTCCTGTCTTGCCTGCTGATCGTGTTCCTCCTGGTCTCGGGCGGCGCGGCCGAGGCCGGCTCCTGCGCCAAAGGCATCGACCGGATGCAGGCGCGCCTCGACCGCGCTCTGGAGGCCCGCGCGGCGGCCGGATCCTTCGCCCCCGAAAGCGCCCGCGCCACGCGCGGCGTGCAGCCGACCCCCGCCACCATCGCGGCGGCGGAGAGCCGTTACGATGGCTGGCCGGCCGGCAGACGCGCCGTCGCCGCGCTCAAGACGGCCCGCCGGGCGGAGGCGGCCGGCAAGCCGAGCACCTGCCGAACCGCGCTTCGCACGGCCGAGCGGGAGATCGCGCGGCCCCCGCGCTGAGGCGGTCGCCCACGTCGTCGTCCCGGTGAGTGGCCGGATTTCGAGCCGCCCTGCGCCTGGAGCCGGGCTTGGGGAAGCGCGTGACCAGAGCGCGGGCTTTATCCCGTCCGACGGGCGTGGCGGCGATGGAGAGGGCGGTCGAGGCCGAGATTCTCGCGCAGGGTGGTCCCCTCGTATTCCGTGCGGAACAGGCCGCGCCGCTGTAGTTCGGGGATCACCAGGGAGGCGAAATCATCGAGCCCGCCCGGCAGGGTCGGGGGCATGATGTTGAACCCGTCGGCGCCATGGGCCTCGAAGCGTTCCTGAAGGGCATCGGCGATCTGGGCGGGCGTCCCGATCAGGGTCCAGTGCCCGCGCGCTCCGGCGATGCGCAGGTAGAGTTCGCGGATGGTCAGGCCTTCGCGCCGGGCGATGGTGACGAGGAGGTCCTGCCGGCTCTTGCCGCCCTCGGTGCCCTTCGCCTCCGGAACCGGCGCGTCGTCGGGATAGCCGGAGAGGTCGAGCCCGGCGAGCTGTTCCAGGAGCGAGCGGCCGACCACGGGATGGATCAGCTCCTGCAGCGCGCCGTACTTGTCCTGGGCCTCGGCCTCGGAGCGGCCGACCACCGGAAAGGCGCCCGGCAGGATCTTGAGCGCGTCGGGCTCGCGACCGTGCCGGGCCATCCGGCCCTTCACGTCGGCGTAGAAGGCCGTGGCATCGTCCAGGGTGGCCTGGGCCGTGAAGATCACCTCGGCGGTGCGGGCCGCCAGCGCCTTCCCGGCCTCCGAGGAGCCGGCCTGCACCACCACCGGGTGCCCTTGCGGCGGACGGGGCACGTTGAGCGGCCCGCGCACGGAGAAATGCTCGCCCTCGTGCCCGAGCACGTGCAGCTTGGCCGGGTCGAAGAAGCGGCCCTCCTCGCGGTCGCGGACGAAGGCATCGTCCTCGAACGTGTCCCAGAGCCCGGCGACCACATCCACGAACTCCTCGGCGCGGGCATAGCGTCGGGCATGGGCGAGATGGCTGTCGCGGCTGAAATTATAGGCCTCGCGCGGGTCGGCCGAGGTGACGAGGTTCCAGCCCGCGCGGCCACCGCTGAGGTGGTCGAGGGAGGCGAATTTGCGCGCCACGTGGAACGGCTCGTTATAGGTCGTCGAGGCGGTAGCCACGAGGCCGATGCGTTGGGTCACGGCGGAGAGGTGGGAGAGCAGGGTCAGCGGCTCGAACTGCCCGACATAGCGGATCGCCGTGCGGCTCAGGGCGTCGATGTCGTCGCCCCGGATGCTGACGCCGTCGGCCAGGAACAGGAGGTCGAATTTCGCGGCCTCCGCCACTTCGGCGAGGCGACGGTAATGGGCCGGATCGACGCCCGCATCCGCCTGCGACGAAGGATGCCGCCACGCCGCGACGTGGTGGCCGCCCGGATAGAGGAAGGCGCCGAGCCGCATCTTGTCCCGACGGCGTGCCATGGCGGTATCCTTAGATCTGTCGTTCTTGAGGGTAGCGGCCGCGGGTCAGGCCGATCCGACCCGGTACTGGCGCGGCGCGGCGGTGCCGTTCACGGCGAAATCACCCACCGTGCGGTCGCGGTAGATCCGGGGATTGTGCGAGGCGATGGTGCGGGCGTTGCGCCAGTGCCGGTCGAGCCCGAGGCCGCTCTTCACCGCCGAGGCGCCGAGCGCGTCGAACAGGGTCGTGGTGGCTTCGAGGACGAGGTTCGTCACCACGCTCACCGCCTGGTTCACCTCGATATCGGCGATGCCCGCCGCATGGTCGGCCGATCCTCCCGCGCGATGCACCTCGTAGGTCCGCTGCAGCGAGTCCGCGGTCTTGAGGACGATGGCGCCCGCCGCATAGGCCGCGCCGCGAACGCGCCCGACCACCTGTTGCACCTGTGGGTCGTCGCCGGACCGGCCGCCATTGCCGTGGCTGTAGACACGCGTCCGCTCGGCCACGAGCTGCGCCACATCGAGGGCCGCCGAGCGGCCGATCCCCGCCAAAGTCGCCAGATGCACGAGCTGGAAGAAGGCCATGGCGTAGGGGAAGCGCTCCGGGTCGGGCTTGATCAGGTCGGGGCCGAGGAGGACATCCTGGAAGTTGGCCGTGCCGCTCGCGGTCAGCGCCTGACCGAATCCGTCCCAGTCATCGACGATCTCGACGCCCGGCGCCCGCACCGGCACGGCCGCGACCAGGGATGCGCCGGCCTCGTCCTGGGCCGAGACGTGGATCCAGTCGGCGAAGAGCGAGCCGGTGGTGTAGAATTTCCGGCCGTTGAGCAGCCATCGCCCGCCCTGCGGCCGCAGGATCGTGTCGAACTGCCCGACCTTCGCCTCGCCGGTCTCGGACACGCCGCTGCCGATGGTCTGGCGATCGCCGATCCGGCCGATCCAGCGCGCCCGCCATTCGGCGGAGGACGAGCACAACATGTCCTCGGTGAAGCCGAAATGCGCGCGCAGGGCATTGGTGACGTTGGGATCGGCCTGGGACAATTCGATGAGCAGGTTGAACAGCTCTGGCAGGCTCGTTCCGTGACCGCCCTCGCTGCGGGCGAGACGCAACGTGGTGAAGCCCGCCTGCTTCAGCCAGCCGATCTCGTCATGGGGCAGTCCACGCGCGAGGTCGCGGGGGATGGCGGTGGCGCGGATGCGGGCGAAGACCGGCCGGAAGCCGGCCGCGAGCTCCTCGTAGCCCGCACTCGGCCCTGCACCCCATCCCGCTTCCGTCTGAGACATTCAGCCGATCCCATCCACCCGATGCCGCGACGCCGACGGTCGCTGACCCGTCTCGAAAGCGCCCGGCACGGCATCGCCCGTGATCGGCAATCCACCCCTCGGAGGCAAGTATAAATCAATGGTTCGCACGTAATTGGAAGATATGACCTCGTCGTCATCTCATCAATGGATGATGTATTTCCGATCAGGTGAATTACAAAAAGATCATTCTCGTTGACCTGATCTCGTCTCCAACTACGCTTGCGACGATCGATGCCTCGCGGTTGGCGCGACATGATCGTGCGACATGCATGGTCGCGCGACATGCACAGAGTCCCGATCGCACCCCAAAGCTGCCCCGCATTGTCTGGATCGTCATGAGTACACGCCGCGAGTTGAGGCTGAACGCCTTCGAGATGGGAGCGCCGGGCCATACCTGGGCCGGCCTGTGGCGGCATCCGCGCGATACGGCGGCGCGGTACAATACCCTGGATTACTGGGTCTCCCTGGCCCGGACCGCCGAGCGTGGCCTGTTCGACGGGATCTTCCTCGCCGACGTGGTCGGGATCTACGACGTCTACGGCGCCAGCCCGGAGGCCGCCGTCGCCCGGGCGGCACAGGCGCCGAACCTCGATCCGTTCCTGCTCGTGCCCGCCATGGCCCATGCCACGACGCATCTCGGCTTCGGGGTGACGGCGAACCTCACCTACGAGCATCCCTACAGTTTCGCCCGGCGGGTCTCGACCCTCGATCACCTCACCGGCGGTCGGATCGGCTGGAACGTCGTCACCGGCTATCTCGAGAGCGGCGCGCGCGGGATGGGCCTGACGCAGGCCCGCGAGCACGATGCGCGCTACGATGCCGGCGAGGATTTCCTGGAGGCCGCCTACAAGCTCTGGGAGGGAAGCTGGGAGGACGGCGCGGCCTTGCGCGACCGCGCGGGCGGCCTGTTCACGCAGCCGGCCAAGGTTCACCGCGTCACCCATGACGGACCGAACTACCGGGTCGACGGGCAACACCTCAGCGAACCGTCGCCGCAGCGGACCCCCGTGCTCTACCAGGCCGGAGCCTCCTCACGCGGGCGCCTCTTCGCCGCCCGCCACGCCGAGAGCATCTTCCTGAACGGCCAGACCAGGGCGATCGCGGCGAGGGCGGTCCGCGGCACGCGACAGGCGGCGAAGGAGGCCGGCCGTGATCCGCACGATATCCGGATGTTCCTCGGGGCTACCGTGATCGTCGCGCCCACGCGGGCCGAGGCGCTCGACCTGCGCGACGAGTATGCGCAATATCTCGACGTTGAAGGCCAGCTCGCCCTCGTCTCGGGCTGGACCGGGATCGACCTGTCCGAGCTCGATCCCCATGAAGGGCTCGCCTACGTCAAGACCAACGCCATGCAGTCGTTGCTCGAGAACCTGACGCTTCCGGGCGAACGCCCCTTCACCCGCACCGACTTCGCCGAGTTCGGGCCGCGCGGCGCGCGGACGCCCTTCATCGTCGGCTCGCCCTCCGAGGTCGCCGACGAATTGCTGGCCTGGGCGGACGAGGCCGATATCGACGGCTTCAACCTCAACCGCGCCGTCGCGCCGGAGACGATCGAGTCCTTTGTCGATCTCGTCGTGCCCGAATTGCAGGAGCGCGGCGCGTTCAAGACCCGCTACCGCGAGGGCACGCTCCGCGAAAAGCTGTTTCCCGATGGCGGCGCCCATCTGAAGGCGACCCATCCGGGCGCCCGCTTCCGCCGGACCGGCGCCGAGGCTCGCGCCTCCGCCGCCTGACGCCGTCCTCCATTCTCCTTCCCCCGACAGCAGGCTCCACGATGCCCCCGTTCCGTGCCCGCCGCAGCCTCCTCGGCTTCGCGGCCCTCATGCTCGCCCTGGCGACCGGCCCCGCTTATGCCGAAAAGCCCCTGCGCATCGGCGCGACGCCTGGCCCCGTCGGGCAGACGCTGGCCTTTGCCGCCGATCTCGCCCGAAAACAGGGTCAGAATGTCGAGATCGTCGAGTTCACCGATTGGGTGACGCCCAACGAGGCGGTGGCCTCGGGCGATATCGACGCCAACCTGTTCCAGCACGTGCCCTACCTCCAGAGCGCCATCCGTGCCCGAGGCTACAAGCTTGTGCCGGTGGAGGGCGCCATGGTCCTGCCGGTCGGACTGTTCTCGAAGACGGTGACCAGCCTCGACAAAGTCCCCGATGGAGCCTCGGTGGCGATCGCCAACGATCCCGTCAACGCGGCGCGGGGGCTGCGCCTCCTCGAGACCGCCAAGCTCCTGACGTTGAAACCGGGGGTCGGCGACGAGGCCTCCGTCGCCGACATCGTCGCCAACCCGAAGCATCTGCGCATCCTCGAACTCGAAGCCGCGCAATTGCCGCGCGCCATGGACGACGTGACCCTGGCCCAGGTCAGCTTCACCTACCTGATCGCGGCCGGCGGCGACCCGAAGACCTCCCTCATCACCGATGGCGTCGGCGACCGGCGCTACACGCTCAGCTTCGTCGCCCGCCCCGACAATCGCGACGATCCGCGTCTCACCGCCTTCATCCGCAGCTTCCGCTCGGCGGAGGTGCGGGATTACATCGACCGGACCTACAAGGGCTTCCTCGAGCCGGTCTGGTAGCTGCGCGGGGAAGGAATGGCCCTTCCCCGATCCCCCGCCGGACACGGATCGGTCACTCAGGCCGAGATTGGGGCCGCCTCGGCCACGGCGTAGCGGCTCGCGGGCCGGTCCAGATCGAAATGATCCCGCAGGGTCGTGCCTGTATACTCGGTGCGGAACAGGCCGCGCTTCCGGAGGATCGGCACCACGGCGTCGACCAAGGTCTCCAACCCGTCCGGCAGCACGTCTGGCATCAGGTTGAAGCCATCGGCGGCGCCGGCCCGGAACCACGCTTCGATATCGTCTGCGACCTGCTCCGGGGTGCCGACGATGATGCGGTGGCCGACACCGCCACTGAGCGCCCGCAGAAGCTCGCGCACCGTCAGATTGTCCCGGCGCGCGAGGGCCACGGTGCCCTGGAACATGGTGTGATTGGCATTGGCCGGCAGCGACAGGGCATCCGGCAGGGGCTTGTCGAGGTCGAGCCGTTCGGGTTCGATCTGAAGCGTGCCCGCGAGGCTGTACTCCACCGGCACCAGCTCCCACAGCTCGTCCTGCCGGCGGCGCGCCATCCGCCTCCGGCCCGGCGGTGACGGCACCTTCGCCACGGCCGGCGACATCGCCGAGAACCCGAAATCCCTGCGCTTCGTCGAGGTGGCGCCGCCGCAACTGCCGCGCTCCCTCGACGACGTCGCCCTGGCGGTGATCAACGGCAACTACGCCCTCGAAGCCGGGCTCGACCCGGCCAGGGATTCCCTCGCGCTCGAGCGGGCGGAGGGCAACCCCTACGCCAACGTGCTCGTCACGACGCAGGCCCTGGCCCCGGACGCGCGCATCGTCCGGCTCTCATCCCTGCTGCAATCGACCCAGATCGCCGGCTTCATCTGCGAGCGCTATCGCGGTTCGGTGATCCGGGTGCGGGGCGCCTGACCGACGCGTGCGGGCACGGGAATGTCGGGCCGTTGATCGGCGGTGAAGCCGTCCCGGTTCGGCATCCGCACCGTCGGCAGCGAGGCGGCGTCGAGATCCGCCCCCTCCGGCAGGATGCCGTTGAGATGCAGGACATAGGCGCTGAGCGCGTAGGTCTCGTCGGCGCTCAGGGATTGCGGCGCGTCGTAGGGCATGGCGCGGCGAATGTAATCGAACAGGGTGGTGGCATAGGGCCAGAAGCTACCCACTGTCCGGACGGGCTTTCCCGTCGCGAGGCTGCCTTGGCCGCCGGCGAGCTTGTCCGCCGTGCCTCCTTCTCCGAGTGCTCCGTGGCAGGCGGCGCAGCGCGCGCCGAACAGCGCTTCCCCTTCGCGCACGCTGCCGTGGCCGGCCGGAAGCCCCTGCCCGTCGGCCCGCACGTCGATGTCCCAGGCCCCCAGGATGGCGGGAAGCGCCGGGCGCCCGATCCCCAATTGGCCGGTTCCGGTCCGTGCCAGGGAGACAGGCCCGGAGGGATCCGCCACGGCGGCCCCCGTCGCCATCAGGCAGGCGAGAAGACCGAGGCCGTTAAACCGCATGGCTCACGCCTCCCTCGGCGGCGATACGCCAGCCGGCAATCGCGTTGTTGTGGTAGAAGGATTGGGTGCCCCGGATCGAGACCAGCGTTTCGCGCGGCGGCTGGACGTAGCCCGTCTGGTCGGTCGCCCGGCTGAGGAGATGCGCGGGGCCGCCCTCCCAGCGCCAGGGTAGCCGGAACCGGGTGAGGCAGCGCGGCAGGATCGGTCCCTCGAGGGTGGTCGCCTGCCATCGCGTTCCGCCATCGGTCGAGACCTCGACGCCCGTGATCCGTCCGCGTCCCGTCCATGCGAGACCACGGATCTCATGGAAGCCGGGTGTGCGCAGCCGCTCGCCGCCGGATGGCGAGGTGATGACCGATTTGGCTTCCATCGCGAAGGTGAACTGGCGTGCCGAGCCATCCGGCATCAGGTCGGTGTATTTCGAGGTCTCCTCGCGCGTCTGGAACGGCTGGTCTCCGACCTTGAGCCGGCGCAGCCACTTGATGCTGAGGTTGCCCTCGACCCCCGGCACGAACAGCCGCAGCGGATAGCCCTGTTCCGGGCGGAGCCGCTCCCCGTTCTGGGCGTAGGCCAGGATCGCGCCGTCCCGCGCGAGGTCGAGGGGGATGCTCCGGGTCATGCCGGCCGCATCCGCCCCTTCCGCCAGGATCCACGCGGCCCCCGGCTTCACCCCGACCTCGTCGAGCAGGGTCGCCAGTTCGACACCGGTCCATTCGGCGCAGGAGAGGAGGCCGTGGCTTTCCTGGAGGGTCCAGCCCGGCTTGGCCCCGAGCCACGGCGTGTTGCCCGAGCATTCGAGAAAGTGGATGCGCGAGACCGAGGGCATCCGCACCAGATCCTCCATGGTGAGGATGAGGGGCCGTTCAACGAGGCCGTGGATCGCCAGCCGGTGGCGCTCCGGGTCGATGGCCGGCACACCGGCATGGTGGCGCTCGAAATGCAGGCCATTGGGCGTGATGATCCCATGGAGGTGCTGGAGCGGCGTGCCGGTGGAGGCGGCGCCCGGAAAGGTCGGCGGCGTCCGCGATCTGCGACCCAGATTTTCGTAAGGCGATGGCCGTCCATAGGGCGGCGATGCCACAGGCGCTCCGGGTGTACGGCTCCATTCCGGGACGGCCAGGGGATCGTCCGATTCCAGGCTCCGGGCGGCCGTCGCGATGCCGATCCCGCCCGCCGCGCCGCCGGCCAGCCGAAGGAAACCGCGCCGGCTCGATGACCGATGCGGTTCGCGCAATGTGTCAGACGACATGAAGACGGGGTCCGAATGGGCGCTCGGGGGAGAACGCGAAGCACAGGATCAAGGTTTGTGGCGACAGAGAAAGACGCTCGCAGCGCTATCGATCATCTTCATTGGACCGTATTCGGCGCTCGCGATCAACGGAATGGATTTCCGATTTCTTGTGAGAGTCCGACAGGGCTTTCCCCGAAACGCGTGTTTGGCAACGCGATTTTCCGGATCGAGCCCGGCCGGTCGGATGATGCCGAGATCTCCGTGCCTCGGGTGAGGCATGCCGCCCCGGCGCGGAACGGATCGTCGCCAGGACGATCGTTCCCTCGCAGCGCCATCGCGGGGATCGATCTTGTCCGATCGGCGAACAATTCGACAATCGATTCCATTGAACGCTCCAAGTATAGTCCATAAAAACGGAGCATAACCGATAATCATTCTGGTCGTTCCGCATCGTGAAAGCGCGTGCCGGGTCCACGAGGTTTGGTGAGTGCCTGCAATTCAGAACGAGCGCCGTGGCGATGCCGTCCCGCCATCGCCGGACGCGCTGATCCGTTTCGAGCGGGTGGCGAAAACCTACTCGACCCGTGACGGCGCCGGTGTCGCGGCGCTGAGCGAGATCGACCTGTCGGTGGCGGCCGGTTCGGTGCTGGGGGTGATCGGTCGGTCGGGTGCCGGAAAGTCGAGCCTGATCCGGCTCATCAACGGCCTGGAGCGCCCGAGTGCCGGCAGGATCCGGGTCGGGGATGCGGAGGTCTCGTCCCTCGATGAGCGCGCCCTGCGCCAGGTGCGACGCGGCATCGGCATGATCTTCCAGCATTTCAACCTGCTCTCGTCGCGCACCGCTTTCGGCAACATCGCCCTGCCCCTGGAGATCGAAGGGCGTGGCAAGGCCGCGATCCGCGCCCGCGTCGAGGAATTGCTGGCCCTGACCGGACTGGAAGACCAGCGCGACCGCTATCCCGCCGAACTGTCGGGCGGACAGAAGCAGCGCGTCGGCATCGCCCGCGCGCTGGCTACCGGACCGAGCGTCCTCCTCTCCGACGAGGCGACCTCCGCCCTCGACCCCGAGACCACCCGGTCGATCCTGGCGCTCCTGCGCCGCATCAATCGCGATCTCGGCCTCACCATCGTGCTCATCACCCACGAGATGTCGGTGATCCGCGCGGTGGCGGACCGCGTCGCCGTGCTGGAGGCGGGGCGCATCGTCGAGCAGGGCGACGTGTTCGAGGTCTTCACCCGGCCGCAGGCGGAGATGACGCGGACTTTGCTGGCGGGCGAGATGGGGTTGACGCTGCCGGCGGCGCTCAGCGCGCGGATCGAGGCCCGACCGGTCCCCGGCGCCGCCGCGATTCTGCGCATCGCCTTCCGCGGCGCTCACGCCAACGACCCGATCATCGCGCGCCTCGCGCGCGAGACCGGCATCGAGGCCAACATCCTGTCCGGCACCGTGGACGAGATCGCCGGACGACCCTTCGGCTCCCTGGCGGTCAGTCTGCCCGCGGGGCCGGATGTCGTCGCGCGGACGCGCGTCTTCCTCGATGCCCACGGGCTCGTCTCCGATCTCCTCGGCTACCTGCCGGCCCACAGCGTGGAGGATCGCCGTGTCGCCTGAGATGATCCGCCTGCTGCTCCAGGCCACGGGCGATACCCTCGCCATGGTGGCCGTGGCGGCCTTGCTCGGGACGCTGCTCGGCCTGCCTCTCGGCGTCTTCCTGGCGACGAGCCGGCGCGGGGAATTGCTCGCCGCGCCCTGGCTCAACGGCGTGCTGGGGCTCGTCGTCAACGCCACCCGCTCGACGCCCTTCATCATCCTGGTAGTGGCCATCATCCCGTTCACCCGGCTCGTCGCCGGTACCTCCATAGGGCTGTGGGCGGCCACGGTCCCGCTGACGGTGGCGGCAACGCCCTTCATCGCCCGCCTCGTGGAGGCGGCGATCCGCGAGGTCGATACCGGCCTCGTGGAGGCGGCGCGTGCCTTCGGCGCCGGTCCGTTCGCCATCATCCGCAAGGTGCTGATACCGGAGGCGCTTCCCGGCATCCTTCTCGGCCTGACCCTCGCGGTGGTGTCCCTGCTCGGCTACTCGGCCATGGTCGGCGCGGTGGGCGGCGGTGGCCTCGGCGATCTCGGCATCCGCTACGGCTACCAGCGCTTCCGCCCCGAGATGATGCTCGCCGTCGTCGTCGTGCTGATCATCCTGGTTCAGGCGGTCCAGACCATCGGCGAGCGTTTCGCCGCCCGCCTCAACCGGCGCGTCCGCCGGGCCTGATCCCATTGGCTAACGTCTCGTAAAACGAACGATCCGCGCTGCGCATCGGCCTTCGCTCTCTTCATGTCATCCGGCCAAAGCGTCATTATCGTTCGCGGCAAAGCAAAGAGCCGAATTATTTTAGCAAAAGTCCTGGTTTGGAGACGAATCGTCTCTCCGTGCTGTTCTATAAAGAGGACGATTTCATTGACGATGCGGTCTTCGGCGGGCAGATTTGCAGGCCTCTTCAAGTCCCGGCTTCAAGTCTCGGAGCCGAACTCTGCAACAGGCTTTTCCATGACCGACCGACGCCATCCCGTCTCGCGCCGGAAGGCCGTGGCTTTCCTCGGAGGGCTCGCGCTGTCCGTGGCGACCGTCGGCAATGTCGCCGCCAATGAAGGCCAACTGCGCATCGCCAAGCAATTCGGGGTGGTCTACCTGCTCCTCAACGTCGTCGAGGACCAGAAGCTCATCGAGAAGCACGGCAAGCAAGCGGGCCTCGACATCAAGGTGGAGTACGTCCAGCTGTCGGGCGGCCCGGCCGTCAACGATGCGCTGCTGTCGGGGAATATCGAGATCGCCGGTGCCGGTGTCGGCCCGCTCTTCACCCTGTGGGACCGCACGAGGGGCCGGCAGAACGTCAAGGGCGTCGCGTCCTTGGGCAATTTCCCGTATTACCTCGTGACCAACAATCCCGACGTGAAGACCATCGCCGACTTCACCGAGAAGGACCGCATCGCGCTGCCGGCGGTCGGCGTCTCGGTTCAGGCGCGGATTCTTCAGCTGGCCTCGGCCAAGCAATGGGGCGACAAGGAATTCGCCAGGCTCGACAAGATCAGCGTCGCCGTCCCGCATCCGGAAGCGGCGGCCGCGATCATCAAGGGCGGCACCGAGATTTCCGGTCATTTCGGCAACCCGCCGTTCCAGGAGCAGGAGCTCGCCGAGAACCCGAAGGCCCGGATCGTCCTCAATTCCTACGACGTTCAGGGCGGCCCGGCCTCCTCGACCGTGCTGTACGCCACCGACAAGTTCTACAAGAACAGCCCGAAGACCTACAAAGCCTTCCTCGACGCCCTCGACGATGCGGCGAAGTTCATCACCGAGAACCCCGAGAAGGCGGCCGAGATCTATCTTCGGATCAACAACAGCAAGCTCGACCCGGCGCTGTTGACCAAGATCATCACGAACCCGGCCGTGACCTTCAAGGTCACGCCCGAGAACACGATCGGGCTCGGCAAGTTCATGCACCGGGTCGGCGCGATCAAGGCGGAGCCGCTGGCGATAGGCGACTACTTCTTCGATGACCCGCGCATCAGCAGCGGCAGCTGAGCCTGCACACCATGATCGCCGTGGCTCCCCGTTCCGATTTCGCCATCACCGAACTGCCGGAATCCCGCTCGCGCGGTTCCACGCGGCGCGAGGACGCGCGTGCCCGTTCCTCCGTCGCAGCCGAGGCGATCCCGCTGCTGCGGATCCAGGGCGTGACACTGGAATATCGCACGCCGGAGCGGGTGGTGCGCGCCACCCATCGCATCGACCTCGATATCCATCAGGCGGATCGCTTCGTCCTGCTCGGGCCGTCCGGTTGCGGCAAGTCCACCCTGCTCAAGGCGGCGGCCGGCTTCATCCGCCCCGTCGAGGGTGAGATCACCCTCGGCGGCGTGCCCGTGCGCGAGCCGGGGCCCGACCGCATCGTCGTCTTCCAGGAATTCGACCAGCTGCCGCCCTGGAAGACGGTGGCCCAGAACGTCGCCTTCCCTTTACGCGCCGCGCGGTCCCTCGGCCGGCGCGAAGCGATGGACCGGGCGCGCCACTACATCGACAAGGTCGGGCTGACGCCCTTCGCGGACAGCTACCCGCACCAGCTCTCCGGCGGCATGAAGCAGCGCGTCGCGATCGCGCGGGCACTGGCGATGCAGCCGAAGGTCCTGATGATGGACGAGCCTTTCGCCGCTCTGGACGCCCTGACCCGGCGCCGGATGCAGGAGGAGTTACTGTCCCTCTGGGACGAGGCCCGTTTCACCCTGCTCTTCGTCACCCATTCCATCGAGGAGGCCCTCGTGGTCGGAAACCGGGTGGCGCTGCTCTCGCCCCATCCGGGCCGGGTCCGGGCCGAGTTCAACAGCCATGCCTTCGATCTGACCAGCATCGGCAGCCGCGACTTCCAGGACGCGGTGCAACGCCTGCACTCCCGCCTGTTCGAGACCGCTCCCGAGACCGCCGCAGTCACGGGGGCGACCGCATGACCAATGCCAGTCTCGCGAACCGGCCTCTCGTCCCGCCGGTCCGACCGGAATACGACCATGTGCTTCCCCCCTTCGTCGAGCTGCCGGTGGAGCGGGCGCTGCCGCTCTCGGCCCGGCTCTGGCAGCAGGATTGGCTGCGCAAGGGTCTGATCCTCGTCGCCCTCGCCCTCATCTGGGAGGGGCTGGCGCGCTGGCAGGACAACGATCTGCTGCTGCCCGGCTTCGTCGACACGATGTCGGCCCTGGTCGATGGACTGGTGAACGGCGAATTGCTGGACCGGGTGCGCATCTCCCTCGTCGTGCTGCTGCAGGGGTATCTCGTCGGCATCGTGCTGGCTTTCCTGCTGACGACGCTGGCCGTCTCGACCCAGTTCGGCCGCGACCTGCTCTCGACCCTGACGGCGATGTTCAATCCGCTGCCGGCGATCGCGCTGCTGCCTCTGGCCCTGCTCTGGTTCGGCCTCGGTTCGGGCAGCCTGATCTTCGTACTCATCCACTCGGTGCTGTGGCCGATGGCGCTCAACACCTATGCGGGCTTTCAGGGTGTGCCCGAAACCTTGCGCATGGCGGGGCGCAACTACGGCCTGCGCGGGCCGTCCTACGTCGTTCAGATCCTGATCCCCGCCGCGTTGCCGGCGATCCTGTCCGGCCTGAAGATCGGCTGGGCCTTCGCCTGGCGCACGCTGATCGCGGCCGAACTCGTCTTCGGCGCCGCCTCGGGACGCGGCGGACTCGGCTGGTACATCTTCCAGAACCGCAACGAACTCTACACCGACCGCGTCTTCGCCGGCCTCGTCCTCGTCGTGGTCATCGGCCTCGTCGTCGAGAACATCGTGTTCGCGGCCTTCGAGCGGCTCACCGTCCGCCGCTGGGGCATGGCGCGATAGTATTTCGGAAGCAGGCTTCCTGCGAAGAACCCTGGATGAACGGATCGGTTGTGAAGCAGGGGTCGATCGCTCCATCGCCATGCTCGAAAGCCGATGGTGGCAGATCTAGGCAATCGAAACAACAATTCGGACTGCGCGCAATAACATGGAAGTCCCCATATAATCGGCGTGTTCACCAATACTCATGCGGCAGTGAACTGATAGCCGAGATAACGGCAGAAATAAAGGTTTTGTGCTCTGGGAGAAGCGTCGAAAAACTCATCCGGAACCGATGTTCTTACACGGCGCATTCCCTATTGCCCTGATCACTATCCCTTCGGCCGATGCTTGGCTGCCGGCGATGCAAGGTCGAACGGGACGGAACCCTCCGTCATGGGCGTATGCGCGCGCAGGAAGTCCGTGACCTCGGCCTGGGTCGGCAGGCCGTCGAGGACACCGTGGCGCGCCACCATGATGGCGCCACAGGCGGCAGCCATCCGGCAACTCGCATCCCAGGGCCGGCCCGCGAGGAGGCTGGCCGCCAGACCGGCGGTGAACGCGTCTCCGGCGCCGATCGTGTCGACCACGTCGACCGGGTAGGCCGGCTGATCCAGGACCGTCGAACCTGCCAGGACAATCCTCGCCCCTTCCGCGCCGAAGGTGATGACGAGCGCTTCGACGCCTCGCTCGAACAGCACGTCCGCGAGGCGTGTCGCCTCCGCGCGCAGGACCGCGAGGCCGGCTTTTTGCGGAAGCCGCGGACCGAGAAGAGCCTCGGCCTCGGTTTCGTTCACGACGAGGATGGTGGTCGATGCCAGGATCTCGTCGGTCGGCATCCGGAACGGCGATGCATTGAGAAGCGTCGGGATGCCGGCGCTCCGCGCGATCGCAAAGGCTTCGGCGACAGGATCGTCGCCGATCTCGAACTGGGCGAGCACCATGGCTGCGGAGGTGATGCCGGCCGCCGCCGAACGGACGGCCTCCCGCGACAGCAGCCGGTTCGCACCCGGCTGGATCGCCAGGCAATTTTCGCCATCGGCTCCGACGAAGGCCACGCCGATGCCGGTGCTGCCGGGATGGAGACGCAGCATTGAGGCGGACAGCCCCGCTCGCTCGAGCGCGGCCTCGGCCAGTGTCCCGAGGTGATCGGTTCCGATCGGAATCAGGCCCTCCACGGGAACTCCGAGCCGGCTCAGACCGGCGGCGACGTTGAACCCCTTGCCGCCGGCATCCCAGGCGAAGGAGGAGGCGATGAGCGATTCGCCTGGGCGCGGAAGCCGGTCGACATGGAACGTGCCCGCCGCGACGAAACTCCCGAGCACAAAGGCGCTTCTCGCGTGGCTCGTCTGATGTAACATCATGTGCGACGTTGACCGTGACGTGCCCCGTCCGCACGCCCTCGACACGATGCTGCTGCATTGACCAAAACACCAAGCCTTTTCGGGACACTCCGAATACAGAACGACACGGCGCTACCGATGTATCGGCAGCTGGAGCACCAGTTCCGGGCCATGATCGTCGACGGCACGCTTGCGCCGGGCACCACCCTGCCCGCCGAGCGCAAGCTGGCGCTCGACCTCGGAGTCAGCCGAAAGACCGTCCAGCAAGGCTACGACGCCCTGCGCATCCAGGGGTTGGTGAGCGCTCATGGGCGTCATGGCTATCTCGTCGAGGATGGCTTCCGCCGCGTCGAGCCCGGCATGGAGCGCCTCAAGGGCTTCACGCAGGAGATGCACGAGCTTGGCCGCGTCGCCTCCTCGCGCGTTCTCGAACAATCGGTCGGCGAGGACCGGTCCATCGCCTCGATCTTCGGCCTCGCCTCCGCAGCCCGCTTCCTGCGGCTCGTGCGCGTGCGCATGGGCGACGGCATGCCTCTGTCGGTGGAGAAGGCCTGGTACGATCTCGGCGCTGCCCCGGATCTGGCGGAGGGAGATCTGTCGGGGTCGATCTACGCCCGTCTCGTCGAATGCGGTGCCCCCCTGGTCGATTGCGAACAGACGATCGAGGCCGCTTCGCCGGAGACGCAGGAATGCGCGATCTTCGGCTTCTCCGTGCCGCTCCCATGCCTGCTGATCAAGCGCCGTTCATACGGTCGCGACGGCCGGATGATCGAGTATGTCGAAGGGCTCTTTCGTGGCGACGCCTACGCGTATCGGCTGCGTCTCAGGTCGTGACGATTGCTGCCCCGGTTCGGGGCGCACATCGCCGGTGCAGGTGAATATAGCCCGGTCTTGTCGTGGTCGATCTCCCGTCTCGGCGGCGACGTGGACGGCACCGGGATCGCTGGCTTCGCTGTGCTGCGAGCGGAACGACGACGCTTCATTCGGCCGATCCGATTGTCTGCTGTTGCTGCCGCCATTGATGGGGCGCGGATTTATCATTAAACTTGAGGAATCGGTGTTCTTGCAGCAGGAGGTGCTCATGGACTCGGTGGAATCTTTCGGGTCAAGTTGTGCCATCGTGCCATGGCGACCATTACTTGATCCTGATTCAGGGTGTCGAACGGACCTGCGCGAGACATCGTTTTTAACGTCGGTCTGGCCCGGCTCGTCCCTTCTCACCGATGATCTCTGGAACGAGATCGCCTCGCTGGTTCCCCCTCCCCGCCCCCGTCCGAAGGGCGGTCGTCCGCCCATCGGTGACCGCGCCGCGTTGACCGGCATCCTGTCCGTCCTGAGTTCCGGCCTGCCCTGGGAGATGCTGCCGGCCGAGATGGGCTGTGGCTCGGGCATGAGTTGCTGGCGCCGCCTGCGGGATTGGCAAAAGGCGGGGGTCTGGACGGGCATGCATCGGGTTCTGCTGGAACGGCTTGACGCTATGGCTCGGATCGACTGGAGCCGGGTGAGGCTCGACGGCGCGCCGGTCCCGGCCAAGACAGGATCCTTGACGGAGACGGCATCCGCGACGTGACGTCCTCCACGTCGCGGTCGAGCGATCGCGGAGACGGGGCACCCGGTCGCCTGCCGTCTCGCCTGAACCGGACGGGCAGCGCGGCGCATCCTCGCCTCAGGTCGCTCCGTGCCTCCCCGGAACGCCGATGGGCGTGAGGCGCGGCAGCGGCAGACTGTTCGGGTCGGAATGCAGCAGCTTCAGGCAATAGTGCTTCAGGCTCTTGAATTCCGGATCCGCGACCAGATCGCGCTGCCTCGGGCGAGCGAAATCGATGGCGAGATCGTCGAGGATGCGACCCGGTCGCGGCGTCATGACGAGGATGCGGTCGGCGAGGAAGATCGCTTCGTCGATATCGTGGGTCACGAAGAGAATCGTCGTGCGATGCTGGCTCCAGACCTTGAGCAGAAGCTCCTGCATCGTCATGCGGGTCTGCGCATCGAGGGCGCCGAAAGGTTCGTCCATCAATAGGACGCGGGGGCGGGTGATGAGCGCGCGGGCGATCTCGACGCGCTGCTGCATCCCTCCCGAAAGCTCCGCCGGATAGCGATCCTCGAAGCCGGCGAGCCCGACCTGGGCAAGGAAATCGCGGGCCTGGTCCAGGCGAGCGCGTTTTCGAACGCCCTTCATCTTCAGGCCGAACGCGACGTTGTCGATCACGCTGCGCCAGGGAAACAGCGTGTGATGCTGGAAGACGATGCCGCGATCCGGGTGTGGACCGGTGATGGCCTGCCCGTCGAGGCCGACGCTGCCGCGATGCAGGGCGAGATGCCCGGCGACGGCACCGAGCAAGGTCGATTTCCCGCAGCCCGAGGGACCGAGGAGACAGACGAACTGCTCGGGCGCGATATCGAGATCGATGGTCTCGACGACATCGAAGGCGGCGGCTCCCCGGCCGAGCCGGATGGTGCCGCCCGCCATGGCGACATGGCCGCCGAACGAGGCTGGCGGTTCCGTGATCCCGGCCGCGACCGCCGCGCTCATCGTCCGCCTCCCGCAGCGACCCAGGGCGTCATCAGCGCACCGATCCGGCGCACCAGCAGGCTCGATCCCATCCCGAGCAAGCCGATCAGCAGCATGCCGACGACGATGTCGTCGTAGTTCTGCAGCGTATAGGATTCCCAGGTGAAGTAACCGATCCCGTATTGACCCGAGATCATCTCGGCGGTGACGAGGCAGAACCAGGCCGTTCCCATGCCGATCGCGGCACCCGTGACGATGCTCGGCGTCGCGCCGGGCAGGATCACCTCGCGCAGGATCGCGCCCCAGCCCGCGCCGAGGCTGCGGGCGGATGCGACGAGCCGCGGGCTGACGTTCTCGACGCCGTGAATGGTGTTGAGGAGGATCGGGAACAGCGCGCCCGTGAAGGTGATGAACGCCATCGACAGTTCGGAGGAAGGAAACATCAGGATCGCCAGGGGGATCCAGGCGACGGCGGGGATCGGGCGCAGCACCTCCAGCGGTGGAAGCAGGAGGTCGCTCGCGAGCGGGGAACGGCCGATGGCGAGCCCGAGGCCGATCCCCGCGGCCAGCGCCGCCAGAAAGCCCAGAAGGACCCGCGTGAGGCTCGCTCCGAGATGCGGCCAGAGCGCGGGCGATCGGACCAGGGCCAGGGCCGCGCGTGCGGCTTCGATGGGCGTCGGCACGTTGCGGAAGCTGACGAAGCCGAGATCGACCTTGCCGCTGGCCGCCAGATGCCAGAGGGCCAGGCTCGCGGCGAGGGAAGCGGCTCGCAGGGCGAGACGCCGTCCGGGGTAGCGAAGCCGCGCCCGTCGACGTCCTCTTCCGGCCACCCCCGGGCGGGTCACCGGCGACCCGAGGGAATCCGTGAGAGAGGCGCTCACCGGGCGCTCAGCCGCGCGCCGCCGGAGCGCGCCGCGGCGAAGTCGATCACCTCGCCGCCGTGCCGCGCGGCGTAGGCCTCGGCGTCGCCCTTGAGCAGGAAGGCGTCGAGGCGCTTGTCGGCATCGCGCACGAACCAGGCCTGGGTCGCCAGGAGCTTGATCCCCGACTGCCGGTCCTGGGCGTAGAAGGCGCGGGCGACACGTCCCTCGCGCTCGGCCTTGGCAAGGCCTGCGAAGGCCGCCTCCGGCGAGGCGTAATGCCAGACCTTCGGCTCACCGCGAATCCAGACCTGCGCCACCCGCGTGGGATCGGTGATCGGCTGCCCGGTCCCCGCATCCGCCGCGACCAGCGGCGTCTGCGCGTAATCCCTGAGGCGAACCTCGTAGTCGACGCCGGCCTGCGCCGCAGCGGCCCGGATGAAGCGGTCATCGACGAACCGATCGAGATCGATGTCGGAATCGGCCTTCTTCAGAAGCTTCAGGGTCTCGAACGAGGTCTTCACCGCCTGACGGTATTCCGGCTTCCAGGTGACGTCGCGGGTCTGGAGGCCGAGGGGGCCATGGAACAGGTAGGCGACTTCCGCCTCGATCCCGGTGACCTTCTCGATCAACTCCGCGTATTTCTCGGGCTCGGCGGCGATGATGCGGTCCGCCTCGATTCCCGCCCGCAGATAGGCCGTGACGATCTCCGGATATGTCTCGGCGTAATCCGCATCGACGAGCGCGCCGTGGAAGGTCGGGGCGCCGGCCTGCGAGCCGTCGTAGATCTTGCGGGCGAAGCCGCGCCAGGGAAACAGTTCGGCGAAGGGCACGAAGTCGGCGTGAGCGTCGATCTTGTTGGCGAGGAGCGCCGAGCCCGCCACCTCCGGCGCCTGGGTGATGATGGTCACGTCCCGCGCCGGATCCCATCCCTGCGCCTTCACGGCCCTGAGCAGCAGCCCATGCGCGGTGGAGGCGAAGGGTACGGAGATGGTCTTTCCTTTCAGGTCGGCAAATTGCTGAACGGGCGATTCCTTCGGCACCACGATGCCGTTGCCGCTGCCCTTCACGCTGCCCGAGAGCACACTGATGAACAGGCTCCTGCGCCCGGCCTTGTCGAAGGCGTATCCGTTGAGGGAGCCGGGAAAATCGGCCATGGCCCCGAGATCCAGCTTGCCGGCGACCATCTCGTTGGTGAGCGGCGCGCCGCTGGTGAAATTGCGCCATTCGATGGCGTAAGTCACATCCTTGTACTTGCCGTCACGAGGCAGGAACTTGTCCAGAAGCTTCAATTCGCGGATCAGCAAACCGCCGGTGGCGCAATTGATCGTGGTATCCTGGGTGCCGACCGCGATGCGGATCGTCTCCGCCCGAGCAGCGCCGAGGGCCGTGCCGGTGAGGAGGAGAGCGGCGACCGTGCGGGTGAGGTTTCGGGCGAGCGGGCTGGAGTGAGTCACGCGTCGGTCTCCATCGGAGTGGAAGGTCGCCGCCATTCGGGTCCGGACCGGCATCCGGTCGGCACCTCGAAGCCGCAGCGACGGACCCATCTAGCGGCGTCCGACCGCATTGCGGCGAGCAATTAATTTCATTCGGGCGAGATGTCTTGAGGTGAAGCGAAGCTTTTTCGACGCGACGAAAATAATATCTCTTCGATTAGGCAAGAATAGAAATTCCTGTTGTCGCGAGAGCTTGATTTGGAATTGCTCCAGACCGCCCCGATCGGATAATCGCGTTGCAGCGTGACCCCTCGCGTCACGGTCGATTCCCCGCCGTACCGATCGCCCGAGAGCAATGTCCATGATGTCTTCGGCGGCGATCGCACAGCCCGAATCCCGTAAACCGGCCACTCTGATCGCGAGTGCGCTCTTTCTCAGCGAGACCATCGACGGGCTCGACGACGGCGCGAACTTCCTCGATGGCCTGACCGCGGCGGAGACCGCCCGGGTGCGGGCGGCGGGTCGATCTCTGACCCTCGCGCCGGGAGAGAGCGTGTTCACCCAAGGGGCGCCGCATGCCGGCATCTTCCTCATCGAGGAGGGGCGTGTCCGCGTCTTCTATTCCGGTCCGTCCGGTCGCCAGGTGACGCTCGCCTACTGGACGCCGGGCCATTTCGTCGGCGGCCCGAGCATCCATTGCGGCGGCTCCCACCAATGGTCGGGGATCGCCATCGAACCGGTGCGCGTCACGGTCCTGTCGAGCGCGACCCTGCGCGGCCTGATCCGCCAGATGCCGGGCTTCGCCCTCTGCCTGATCGCGGCGCTGGAGGCCAAGGGCCGCTGCTATACCGCGATGGCGCAGATGCTCGGCACCCGCTCGGTGATCGAGCGCCTGGCCCAACTCCTCATCAATCTCGGCGATCTCTATGGGACACAGGAGGGGGGCACGGTGGTGATCCATCGCCGCATCACCCATGACGAGATCGCCGCGCTCGTCGGCTCGACCCGGCAATGGGTGACGATGATGCTCAAGCGCTTCCAGCAGGACGGGATCGTCGCGGTCGACAAGGCGCATATCCGCCTGCTGCGACCGGGACGGCTGCAGGAGATCGTGCTGACCGAGGGCTGACGCCTCATGCCAGGCCCAGTAAGGTTCGTCGGGCGAAAACTGCCGCGCGGGCAGACCTCGACGAGTCGCGCTCATCGAGGTCCGGGATCAGGCCTGCAACCGGTCGAGGGCCCAGCGCGCGGTCTTGCGCACCTCGGGATCGGGATCCTCCGCGATGGCCTCGAGCCCCGCGCGCGCCTCTCGGTCGGCGATCTCCCCCAGCGCCGCCGCGGCCTCCTTGCGCAGGGCCGCCCGCTCATCGCCGAGGATGGCAAGAATCGCGGCGACGGCGCGTCGCTCCTTCAGCTTGCCGAGGCTGCGCAGGGCTTTCTGGCGCACCTGCCAATAGTCATCGCCGAGCGCGTCGCGCAGAGCGGCGTGGCGGCCGCCCTGCCCTGTCCGTCCAAGGGCATCCGCCGCGATCTCGCGCACTCCCCAATCGGCATCGCCGAGTGCATCCGCGATCGCATCGACGGCATGGCCATGGCGGGAGAAGGCGAGTGCACCGACGCCCGCCCGCCGGACCTCGGCATCCGGGTCGCGCGTGGCTCCGATGAGAGAGAGCAGTGCTTCCTCGCGCTTGAGGTAGGCGATCACGCCGACCGCCTGGGCGCGTACCACGGGTTCCGGGTCGCCCAACGCCGCAACGGCGGGACCGAGGGAATCCGCGAGGCGGAGATTGCGCAGGCCTCTCAGGGCCGCGGCGCGCACGAAGGCGTCCGGATGCCTCACGAGGTGCAGCAACGGCGCGCCGGCGGCCGGATCCTTCAACTCGGTCAGGCTCTCGGCCGCCGCCGCCGCCACGCTGGAATCGGGATCTGCGAGGGCGATGGCCAGCGCGGCTGCCGTCGCCGGGCCATCGAAGCCTCCGAGGGCTTCGGCTACCTGACGGCGCATTCCGGCATCCGGGTCGGTGACGGCATCGGCGAGATGCGGGATCGCGTCCGGGTCCGCGGTCTCCGCGAGCCCTAGCACGGCGACCCGGCGCACCGCCGGATCGGGATCGGCGAGGCCGAGGGCGAGTTCGGCGACGTCGCCGAATTCCTCGAAGGGATCGGTCGCGGCCATCGTGATCACCGCAGCAGGTAGGGGATCTGGACGCTGACGGCGCCCGTCGGGCAATCGGTCTCGCAGGGCATGCAGTACCAGCACTCGTCGTATTTCATGTAGGCCTTCCCGGTCAGGTCACTGATCCGCAGCACGTCGAGGGGGCAGACATCGACGCAGACGCTGCAGCCCTTGTCGGCGATGCATTTGGACTCATCCACGGTGACGGGCACCGTGCTCGGGGCGTGGGCGAGGGGCATCGCGAGGTTCCTTCTCGGCCTTGTATTCAGGCCTGCTTGCGGACGCGCTGGCGGTCGTAGGCGCCGCGCTCGTCCTCCGCGATCGGCACGATGTAGGGGGTGACGGGGCGCTTCTCGCTGACCATGCGGCCCTCGTCCTTGCGCAGGATGGTGTGGCAGAACCAATCCGCGTCGTTCTTCTCCGGATGGTCCGTGCGGTTGTGATAGAGGCCCCAGCGGCTCTCGGTGCGGTACAGCGAGGCCGCCGCCGCCATGTCGGCGCAGTCCAGGATGGACGAGGCTTCCAGCGCCCGCATCAACTCGTGACTGTCCCGGACGACCATGCGGGTCTCCAGATCCTCGCGAATCTCGGCGAAACGGCGCTGGCCGATCTCCATCTTGGCCGTCACCTTGGGCGGCTGCAGGTAGTCGTTCACGAAGCGCCGGGTCTTGTATTCGATCTGGTTCGGCGGGATGCCGTCCTCGCGTCGGGTCGGAGCCAGCACCCGGTCGCGCTCGTGGGCGATGTCGTCCTGCGAGATCTCAGGCCAGTCGATCTGCGCCGCCCGATCGGCGGCGTCCTCGCCCGCGATGGCTCCGTTGGTGAAGGCGCCGAGCATGTAGCTGTGAGGCACGTTGGCCATGTCGCCGGCCGCGTAGAGCCCCGGCACGGTGGTGCGCGCGAATTCGTCGACGAAGACGCCCGAGGCGCTGTGGCCCGAGCAGAATCCGACCTCCGAGATGTGCATCTCGATCATCCGGTTGCGATAATTCGTGCCGCGGTTTTCGTGGAAGCGCCCCCGCGAGGGCCGCTCGACCTTGTGCAGGATTGTCTCGATCTCACCGACCGTGTCGGCATGGAGATGATCGAGCTTGAGGAAGACCGGCCCTTTGCCGCTCTGCAACTCGTTGTAGAATTCCTGCATCATCTGGCCCGACCAGTAATCGCACTCGATGAAGCGCTTGCCCTCGTTGTTGGCGGTGTAAGCCCCGAATGGACCGGCGACATAGGCGCAGGCCGGGCCGTTATAATCCTTGATCAGCGGATTGATCTGATAGCATTCGAGGTTCGCGAGCCCGGCGCCCGCATGGTAGGCCATGCTATAGCCGTCGCCGGAATTGGTGGCGTTCTCGTAGGTTCCCCAGAGATATCCCGATTGCGGCAGGCCGAGGCGGCCGGCGGCGCCGAGGCACAGGATCACCGCCTTGGCGCGGATCACCAGGAACTCGGCGCTGCGGGTGTTGACCGCCACGGCGCCCGCGATGGACCCATCGGGGGCGTTGAGGAGCCGGGTCGCCATGAAACGGTTCGAGATCAGAACCTGCGCCTTGCGCAACTGCCGGTAGAGCGCCTTCTTCACCGTCTCGCCATTGGGCATCGGCAGGACGTAGGTGCCGAGATGGTGCACCTTCTTGACGTCGTAATCGCCGTTTCCGTCGCGCTGGAATCGGATGCCGAAACGGTCGAGTTCCTGGATGATGTCGTAGCAGCGCTCGGCGTATTTGTAGACCGGCGCCTGATCGCAGATGCCGTCATTCGCGATGGTGATTTCCTTGGTGTACTGCTCCGGCGTGGCGTAGCCCGGAATGACGGCGTTGTTCAGCCCGTCCATGCCCATCGAGATCGCGCCCGAGCGCTTCACGTTGGCTTTCTCCAGCAGGACGACCCGAGCCTTCGGGTTGCGCAGCTTCGCCTTCAGGGCTGCCATCGGGCCGGCCGTGCCACCGCCGATCACCAGCACGTCGCAGGCGACCTCGGAGGTCGCGTCGTGAATCTCGTCCATGGCAGGCCTCAGATGCGCGCGTCGGCGCGCTCGGCCAGCGCGCGCAGGTAGGGCCAGGGGAAGATCCCGCGATCATGGCCATCGGAGAACACGAGATTCACCGCGTAGGCGCCGACCGGGAGGACATCGCGGATCGCGAGGTCGGCGGCTAAGGCCGGGGGCAAGGCATCGACGGCAGCGCGCACCATGTCGGCGCTGCGGCTCCCGGCGCGCAGGGTCGCCGCCGACAGGGACGAGGTCGTCCCGTCCTCCCACTGGACGTCGAGGCGCCGGGCCCCCTCCGTCAGCCTGATCTCGCGCGGGATTGCCGCCATCGCTTCCTCCTGGTCGTACCCGGCGGTTCGATGAGAACCGGGGGGACCACGACGGTTAGAGCGGAGCGCGAACCGGATTGTTAGAAACTAATTGCCTTGCTCGACCTTCCCCCTCGCAACGCCTGCGATCGTCAGGCGTCGTCTTCGCGGCTGAAGACCTCTCCCTCTTCCGCCAGCCGCGCATTCGCCTCGTCCGTCCGCAATTCCGTCAGGGCACGGTATTCCCGCAGCCGCAGCCGGAGTTGCGAGCCCGCCTCCTCGCAATCGGCCGGCGCGTCCGCATCGGGGGCGCAGCCCTCGATCGTCTCCGAGGTCTGCCGGTCGACCGCCGCACGCTCCGCCTCGCTCAACCCGGCGAGCTCGCCGAGGCCGAGTTCCAGCGCGATCAGGGCCGCGATCTCCTCGCGTTTCTCGTCCAGTTTCGACATCGCCTCACCCACCGCTCGAATCTGTCCCGCCGAAGACCGGCATCTTGCCACCGAAGGCCGGCATCTTGCCGCCGATCACCGGTATCTGTCCGCCGATGATCCGCATCTTGCCGCCGGTGAGCAAGGGGACGCGCATCCGTCGACATGCTGTCCCCGCGCGCTGGTCATTCCCGCGAGGCCCTGTCATGGCTTCCCGCGTGACAGATGATCTCAGCGCCCCCAACCCCGTGCGACCCCTCCGTCTCGGCTGGTCCGATTTCTTCGAGGAGCAGCGTGAGCCGGCCGAGGCCGATCTCGTGCCGATGCGGATCGCGACCGTCCACCGCTCCCGCCTGACCGCCCTGTCCCTCGCCGGTCCCGTCGGTCTCGTGCTTCCGGTCCATACCCAGACCGGCGATTTCGCGGTGGGCGACTGGGTACTGGTCGAATCCGAGACCGGCACGATGCGTCGCCGGCTCTCGCGCAAGAGCGTCCTGCAGCGGCGCAACGAGGGCGGAGGTCCGCTGCAACTGGCCGCCGCCAACGTCGATACCCTGTTCGTCGTCACTTCGTGCAACGCGGATTTCAACATCGCCCGGCTGGAGCGCTACTTGGCGCTCGCCAATCAGGGCGGGACCGATCCGGTCATCGTCCTGACCAAAGCCGATCTGACCCCCGATGCCGAGACCTTCCGGCGGCAGGCCGCCGACTTGCAGCGCGGGCTCGCCGTCGTGATGGTCAATCCGCGCCTGCGAGACGCCGTGGCGATCCTCGCCCCGTGGTGCGGCGAGGGCCTGACCGTGGCGGTCGTCGGCTCCTCGGGGGTCGGGAAGTCGACCCTGGTCAACACACTCGCCGGCCCGGATCAGGAACTTCCGCAGGAAACCGGGGGAATCCGCGAACACGATGCCAAGGGGCGCCACACCACGACGGCGCGCTCGCTTCACGCCATCGCGGGCGGCGGCTGGGTCATCGATACGCCGGGGATGCGCACGCTGCATGTCAGCGACGCCGCGGACGGCATCGACACCCTGTTCGCCGAGATCGTCGAACTGGCCCCCTCGTGCCGGTTCCGGGACTGCACCCATGCCCACGAGCCCGGCTGTGCCGTTCAGGCCGCGGTCGCCGATGGCAGCCTCGACCCCGAGCGGCTGACCCGGTGGCGCAAGCTCCTCGACGAGAACCGGGCCAATACTCCGGTCGTCACCGGTCCGCGCGGCAGCCGGAAGCGCTGACGCAGCGGAACCCCACAGGGCGGCCGCGCCCGCGAGACTTTCACTCGACCCTCTTCAATTTGGACCTTGCTCCCGAATGCCCGTTCAGGCCCGCACGCTCGTCATCGTCCGTCACGGACAAAGCCTCGACAACGAGCGCGATCTCTTCTCCGGCATCCGGGACCCCGATCTGACGGGACGCGGCGTCGAGGAGGCGGAGATTGCCGGTCGCCGGTTGAGGGAGCTCGGATTCTCCTTCGACCTCGCCTTCACCAGCGAGTTGACGCGGGCACGGCGCACGATGGCCCTCATCCTGGCGCAACTCGGACAGACGGACCTCGCGGTTCGACGGAGCACCGCGCTGAACGAGCGCGATTACGGGCAGCTCGCCGGGTTGAACAAGAGGGAATCCCAGGAGCGCTGGGGCGCCGAGCAGGTCCGCACCTGGCGGAAATCCTTCGATGCGGTTCCGCCGGGAGGCGAGAGCCTCGCGATGACCGCCGACCGGCTGATCCCGTACTATCGCGACGAGATCGGTTCGCAGGTCCGGGCGGGCAAGCGGGTCCTGCTCGTGGCGCACGGCAATTCGTTGCGGGCGCTGATCATGCATCTCGACCGGATCGGCGCGGACGAGGTCGCGGATGTCCATCTCGCGACGGCCGAGATGCAGGTCTATCGCTTCGACGAGCACGGGGCGGTGATCGAGAAACGGTCGATCCTCGGCCACAACCGCGAAACCGGAGACGGGACGCGTTCCTGAACCGGCATCAGCGGGTTTTCCAGGCGTCCCGATCCCGCGCGAACTGGCGCCGCGTCCGCATCGGCTCCAGATTCGAGAGGGACATCAGGCGATACCCGACCACGAAGAGAGCGAGCGTCACGGCGGCGAATGCGCCTCCGACGACCAGGGACGCGATCAGGTCCGAACCGAGGAGGAGCGCCAGCCCTCTGACGGTCGCCACCAGGAGCACCAGCAAGCCCGCCAGGACGAAGAGCGCCGACATCAGGAACAGCGAGAGCGGAACAGCGATCTGCCTGACCGCCGCCGCGATCTCGGCCTGAAACAGGACGATCTGCTTGGAGAGAAGGATCTGTGTCTCGCCGATCGCATCGCCCACGAGGAGCAGGAGGCTCCGGTCATTCCGTTCGCTCATGCATCCCCTCGCATCGACACATCGCGTCCTGAACGCGGGTGATCCCTAAAAACAGCGCCACACCCGCCGGAGCATGAGATAGGACTCCGTGACGGAGCGACAATCGCCGACCGCCGCCGACGATGCGCGACGGGTTCGAGACGGCTCTGCCGGTGTTGCCCATCGCCACGCTCGACCTCGCCGAGTCGGTCGCCCCGGCGACGTCGAACTCGCGAACGCTCCGTGCCCCACGGATCGCGGCACGGCCCTGCCTATCGGGCGAATCGATCCGCTCCATGGAATTGTGTGCATCGGATTTCGCTGTATGGAAGATATCAATTCCGCGTTGCGCCCATGTCACGCTCTTCGCGGCCCGCAAAATTCGGCACTGTCGTCATCGACAGGGCGCGAAGGTTGCCATCTTACTTTGTTTGTACCGCCTCCATGGCGCCGTGACTTGATCCCGATCTCCCTCCAACTTGCGGACCGGCATGGGCAATCCGCTTCGGCACCACTTGTGTAGGAGCAATCGATGGGGCACGCCCCTGGGTGGCATGGATGTCCGGTCGTGAAAGAACCCCTGATTCAACCCAGGAGCTTCGATGTACCTCGATGACGAGACACTCCGCGACATCGAGAATTCCCTGACCCATGCGGCGATTCGGTCGGACAGGTGGGAGGAGACGGTGTCCCGGATCGCCTCCGCGACCGGAGCGCGAGGGGTCGTCGCCATTCCATTGAAGGGGCGCGTGCCGGGCCTGCCGATCAGCGCCAGTCTCGAAGCGTTGGGGGACGGCTATTTTCGCGGCGGCTGGTGGCAGAATGACTACCGGGCGAAAGGGATTCCCAAGCTCCTGACCACCGGTCTGTTCGTCGATCAGGATTATGCGACACCGGAAGCGATGCGGTCCGAGCCGTTCTACGCGGACTACCTGAAGCGGCACGGGTTCCAATGGTCGGCCGGCCTGATGGTGGAAGCGGGCGGCGATGCCTGGGCCATGATGCTGCAGCGGACCATCGAGCAGGGTCCCTATACGCTCAAAGAACAAGCCGCATTGCGCCGGCTGATCGCGCCGCTGAATCGCGCCGCTCAGCTTGCGCACAGCCTCGGAGAGGCCCGGCTGACCGGTATCGCGGACACTCTGGACACCATGCGGTCGCCGAGCCTGCTTTTGAGCAGGGCGGGGCGCGTGATACGGATCAGCGCCAGCGCGGAACGGTTCCTCGGCCCTGACCTCGATGTGCGACGGGGCGAACTCATCGTTCCATCCGACGCAGAGACGACGGCGAGGCTCCGGTCTCACATCGCGGCAGCCCTATGGTCCGATCTGAAGGTCGCATCACCGGCCTTGGCGCCCGTGATCGTTGATAGGGCGGCCGGTCGACCCCTCGTTCTTCGCGCCCAGCCTCTCCGCAAAGCCGGTCTGGAATATTTCGACGGTTGCCGCGCCATCCTCACGATCGGTGATCTGAATGAGAGTGGCAAGGTGGATAGCGGCGTCCTCAGAACGCTATACGGACTGACCCCGAGGGAAGCGGAGCTTTGCCAGGCTCTCGTGGCGGGCTCCAGCGTCAGCGAATCTTCGGATCGGCTCAAAATGTCGATCCATACGACCCGAGCGCATCTGAAACAGATCTTTGCCAAGACCGACACGTCCAGTCAGACGGGATTGATGATTCTCTTGAGCCGACACATCGGACTATAGTTCGTTTTCAGACTATAGTTGTCAATATGATGATCCGTCATGCCAGTCGGTACCGCCGTTACGGGTATGGAATGCTGCCAATGTCATGGCGCCGAGCCGGGGTTTTCCAGGCGGCGACCGACATGTCGATACGCTCGATGGGCGATCCGGACATTCCCGAGAGTTTGTCGATCCCCCCCAAATGGGTGATGCGACAGATCGCTTCTTTCCGCTAAGCTTCAAGACGACTGACCGGAACGTTGGGACGACCAACACGAACGGATCGTGCGAGAGGGGCTGTTGCACGGAGATCGCCATGTGTTCGAGCCGGCTTGCAGCGGAGGATAAGGCACCTCCCCGCCATGCGGCGAGGGTTGCGTTCTGCGACGCGGTCATCGTCGACGAGGGAGACGTTGCTACGCCGGCGGGCAGCCTGAGCCATCTTCGTGAAAACGCTCAAACAGTGCACTTCCATTCCTTGTCAGACTAACGTGGAGCGTCGGATGGCCAATCATTATTGCCTCGATCCCTTTGACTCCTATGCGCAGGACGAGGTGTTGGTGATTTTCGAGGGTACGTATCCTCACATTCGATTGCTGTCGGTGATCGACAAAAACAAGAACGACATTCTTTCCGCCCTCGTGGACGAGCAGCGTCACGACCTGGTCCGCGAGATCGCGGCATTCCACCGTCCGGGCGTCGGTGACGCAGATGTCGTGGCCTCCGCGGGAGTCTTGGCAGGGTAGGAAATTCTGATCTTTGAGCTTTAGACTTGCCGATTCGTTGCAAGCCAAGGAATGGACGGCGGTCGCACTTTACAAGGCCTCGACGGAACCGATAGTGCCGACGAACGGGATCGGGCATCCCGAAAGGCTATTCTGGGCGCATCGTCTCTAATGCTGACCGCTTAGTTCCGCTTCTCAAGCTGAGGCACCAGATAGAGCGACAACTGCAAGGTCTCCTCCGCCTCGGCATCTGTCGTGAAGCCCAGCCTGCCGTAAAGGCGGAGTGCAGTGGCTTTCCGATCGACGCTGAGGGTAACCCGATGGAAGCCGAGGCTGCGGACATGGCTGATCGCCTGCTCGAGAAGGCGGCGCCCGAGGCCGGCGCGTGTCAGATCCGGATTTACGCTGACGCTTGTGACGAAGGCGCAGTTCCGTTCGGGATCGTCGCAATACACGGCGACCAGTCCGACGAGGGCCGAGCCCGACCACGCCTCGAACCTCTCTGCCCGCGCCACGAGCTTCGCGGCATAGTCGGCCAGTGGCACGCGCTGACCGAGCGGTGGGGTAAAGGCCGCGTCGCAGGCGGTGAGGTGCGCGAGGACATCGCCTGACCGAGAGCGGTTGCGATGGAATTGCGGCCAATTCCCGGAGTCGGAGGCGATACCGGGCTCGCGGTGGCGATCCTCAGCCATGTTACTGATCGCCGTCGATGCTCAGCCGTCGCCGCGTTCGCAGATCAGATAGATGCTGGCGGTCAGATCCGGGTACTGATTTCCCAGTTGATAGCAGCCTTCGACATAGGCGTCGGAGATGATGCCGGCGGCCAGCGCAGCGTCGAACTGGTAGTTCGCCAAGGCTTTGAAGATCAGGCCACCGCGATGCAATGTCGAGAGACCGGCTGCGCGGGTCGCTCGTTCCAGCGTATCGAAAGAGAACGTGTTCCGATGCCCGTTCGCCGCCTCCGCCGGCGTCACGGCGCTGTTGTGCGAAATGAGTCCCATCTTTACGGCGATCTGCCGCGATGGCGCATTCGCGTTGGGAACCAAGAGGAACAGGCGTCCGGTGGGGGAAAGCCAGCGCTCGATCCGGCGCAGGACCAGCACGGGATCGTCGAGGTGTTCGAGCGTGTTGATCAGGAAGATCGCATCGAATGTCTCCTCCAGCGCCAGATCCTCGAATGTCGAGCAGAGGAAGCGGGGACCGTCGCCCAGGCGATGCCGTGCGGCATCGACGAGGGTCTGAGCAGCCTCGACCACCGTCAGATCGGGATAAAGTCCGGCCAGCCATTCGGTCGATTCGCCCTGGTAGCACCCGAGTTCGAGGGCGCGGCCGGATGGCAGGAATGGTGCGAAGGCTCGCATCATGTAGCGCCGGGTAATCGCGTCGAAGTCGTAATTGTAGCGCCGGTCGCCCATCTGCGCCGCCTCGCGGTCGTAGTCGCGCAGTTCGCTCATCCCTGGTCCGCCTTGTAGAGCCGCTTTGCGGCCGGCTGATAGAATTCTTCGTACGACACGGGCACCATCGCGTTGAAGCCGAGCAACTGGCGCATCCGGGGCGAGGCCGCCTCACCGTAATCACGGCCGAGGAAACGGGGATAGTCCATCTGCTGCTTCACGAAGGCCCGGCTGAAGCTGAGCGTCAGCGCGGTGCGGATCGTGTCGGTGCGGTTGCTGCCGGCTGCGTGCCACAGGTTCGAATCGAACAGCACGATGCTGCCGGCAGGCCCGACGAGGCGATCGGATTCCGCCCAGAACACGTCCTCCGGCGGAGGCGTCGGCGAATGGTGCGAGCCGGACAGGACGTGCGTGGCGCCGTTCTCGGTGGTGAAGGGATCGACCATGACCAGCATGTTCAGCATCAACCGCAGGTCGCCCCCGAACGTACGCACGTCGCGATGGATGCGGTGGAGATAGCTCGTCGCCGCCGGTCCGACGCTGGCTGGGTTGAACGCATGGAGGATGTAGGCGTCGCCGCCGAAATAATGCGCGACCAGGGTATCGACCCAGTCTCGTTCCAGGAAGCCGTCGAGGGCCGCGTACTGACCCACGGAATGATGGGCCGTCCCATCGGGCGAGGCGGTCGCGCCCCCTTCGACCTGGCGCCGGCCGCAATCGTCGACGGTCTTCAGCACGGCTGTGCGGATGGCCGCCAGGTCCTCGGCGGGAACGATACCTTCGAGCAGGACCCAACCCTTGCGCTGGAACTGCTCGTCGAACCAATCAATGTCGCGTGCGGCGGGACCGGCCATATCTCATTCCTCAAGCTGAAGCGTTTCGGTCAGGCAGCCGCGGATGCGCACCGCGGTGCCGGGAGGGCCGCAGGCTCACCGAGGCTCTGGGAGGCAGGACCCGGCCCTTCCCCGACGAGGAGGTCGTAGCTTTCGGTCAGCATGGCCCTAAGCGACGGTCGCGGGGTGAACATCATGACGTCAATGATCGACAGCCAGGGCACGAAGGGACGAGGGCCCTGGTCATAGGCGACGGGCCGGGCACGGAGGAAGCGCAAGGCGATCCCGCGCCGCGCGAACGCGACGGGATCATAGAGCGCCGTGCCGCCGATCGGATTGATGTAGCTCGTCGCGCCGAGCCGCTCGCAGAGGCCGAGGACGCGATCCTGACAGCGCAGGTCCGTGTCGCCTTCGATCTCCGAGGCGATACGGATCGGCGTGTCGATCCCCAGATGCGCACAGGTTCGGACCAGCGCATTCCTCAGGTGGTCGAAGAGAGTGGCGCCCTGGTAGCGCAGGGCCGATTCGACCAGCGGCATGGTCTCGTCGACATGCGGGGCACGCCGATAGGCCTGAGCGATCTGGGCGCAGAGCCTGTCCGGCGCGTAGCTCGCCGCCACCCGGCGCTCGCGGATGTCGAGATGGTCGCCATCCTTCTCGAGCGGCAGGGTGAAGACGATCGGCTCGCCATCACGAAGGTAGCGGTTGCGGTTGATCCAGCCCTTCTTGGTATATTTCGCCGTGTCGTAGATCACGAACTCATCGACGGCCGCGATCAACTGAAAATAGCCGATATAGGGAAACAGGTAAGGCTGCATGATCGCCACTGCGGACGGACGTGCCGCGGCCGAAGGCGCGGTCGCCGTCATGGATTGGCGATCCGCGCAACGATGCGTGCCACGACCGCTTCGTCCAAGTCCGGATAGATCGGCAGGCACAGCACCCGGTCGGCGGCCGCTGCCGCCACGGGGAGGTGCTCGCGCCGGGCGGAGGGCAGCGTCCGATACATCGGGTATTCGGAGATGAGCGGGTAGAAGTAGCGCCGCGGATGGATCCCCTCGCGCTTGAGGGCGTCGATGAGCGCCTCGCGACCGATCGGGTAGTCGGGTCCGAGCAGAATCGGGAAGTAGGCGCAGTTCGCCGCGTCCTCGCCGGCCGTATCGATGCAACGGACGCCGCGGACCTCGCGAAGCCCCTCCCGATACGCCGCGTCGATGGCCTGTCGGCGCGTCAGGGCGGCGTCGACATGGTTGAGCTGAACCAAGCCGAGGGCCGCATTCATCTCGCTCATCTTGCCGTTGAGGCCCACATCCACGACAGATGTCTCGCCGTCGTGGCCGAAGTTCTTGAGCTTGTCGATCTGATCCTTTCGAACTGGATCGGCACAGATGATGGCACCGCCCTCGAAGGTGTTGAACACCTTCGTCGCATGAAAGCTCAGGACCGACAGGTCGCCGTAGTTCAGAACACTGCGGCCCTTATAGCGCACGCCGAAGGCGTGGGCCGCGTCGTAGACCACCTTGAGCCCATGGGCCTTGGCGATCGCGTCGATCGCCTCGACGTCGCAGGGATGGCCGTAGCAATGCACGGGCAGGATCGCGCTGGTGCGCGGCGTGATGGCGGCTTCGATGCGGGCCGGATCGAGGTTCAACGTGACGGGATCGACATCGACGAAGACGGGGATAAGCCCGCACCAAAGCAAGGCGTGGGACGTCGCGACGAAGGAATAAGGGGTCGTGATCACCTCGCCCGATAGTCCCAGCGCCCTCAACGCCACCATCAGCGCCGTGGTCGCATTGTTGAACAGGGCGACCTGCGGAACGCCGAGATAGTCGCGGAGACGTCCCTCCAGCTCCTGATGAAAGGGGCCGCCATTGGTCAGAGTCCGCGTCTTCCAGATGCGCCGCAGAAGTGGTTCGACTTCCTCGAACGGGGGCAGGAATGGACGCGTGACGTAGATGGGCCCGTCCGTCGCGCTCCCCGCGTCGCCGGCGCCGCTCGGACCGGGCGTGGCGGCGGCGAGCGCGGCCGTCTCGAGGATCCGTCCGAATTCCTGCTCCAGCCTCTGCAGCGTGGTCTGGATCGGCGTCAGCGCGACGCCCTGCGGATCGTGCGAAGGGCCGTCGTCGAGGGCGGGCGTGGATTTAGGCAGAGCGGTTGTCATCGACCCAGCGCCTCCACATCGCACGGAACGCGTCACCGATGTCGGCGGCCAGGCGCGCATGATCCATCAGGGGGCTCGCGAGCATGCGCGCACGCAGTCCGGCACGGAGATCCCGCAGTCGATCGGGATCTCGCGCGAGGTCCAGCGCACAGGCGGCATAGGCCTCCGGAGTCTCGGCCACGAGTTCCTCGAGTCCGACGGCCGTCAGAACCGCCGCGCCAGCGCTCGCAACGGCGCTGTCTCCCCGCAAGGTGACGAAGGGGACCCCCATATAGAGCGTGTCGCAACTCGTCGTTCCGCCATTGTAGGGGAACGAGTCCAGCGCGATGTCGATCTCGTGATAGAGCGCGAAGTAACCGGTCGAGACCCGCGGATGCAGGCGCACCCGGTCGAGCGGCAATCCGGCTTTCGCCAGGCGCTCCTCGACCTCGGTCAGGATGTCGGGCTCACCGACATCCGCGATGACCATGAAAAGGCGCGCATCGGGAAGTGCGTGAAGCATGCCGGCCCAGGTCTGCAACGCCCGGTCGCTGATCTTCTCGAAGCGATTCAACACGCCGAAGGTGACGTAGCCGTTGTCCTCGAACGGCGCGCGGCCGCGCACCTCCGGAGGATCGCCGCGCAGCTGGTAGGTCGCCGAGACTCCGGGCAACCGCCAGAGCGCCTCGGTGTGCATGGCCTCCGACAGGCCGGGGCGGTCGTGCACCCGGTCGGTCAGGCGGTAATCGATGGCCCGCAATCCCGTGGTCGCGGGATGACCGATCCAGGTCACCTGAACCGGCGCCGGCTTGCGCGCGAAGACCGCCAACCTGTGGCCGGCGCTATGCCCCGACAGATCGACGAGGATGTCGATGGCATCCGCTTCGATGAGATCCGCGACCGCGTCGTCGCTCATTCCCGACACGTTGTGCCACCCGTCGAACAACGTGCGCAGGGAGGCCGAAATCTCGTCCTCCTTGGCGCGTGTCATGTAGGCGCGCACGTCCAATCGGGTCCGGTCCAAGTGCCGGAGAAACGGCTCGATGAACCGGGCGACGGCATGGGTATACAGATCGCCGGAGACGAACCCGATGCGCAGCCTCCGTTCGAGGTTCCGGTCGTTGGCGAAAGGGCGCCGCCTCAGGAAGGGCTCGGCGAAGCGGAGACCGAAGGCCCTGGCGTCGGCGGCGTAGTCGACGGCCGAAACGCCCTCGGCGTAGAGCTTCGCGAACAGGCGGTTGGAATGGGCCGCCATGTTGGACGGGTCGAGGGCGAGCGCCCGATCGAAGCTGTCGATCGCCTCGGGCAGATGGCCGAGGCTCTTCAGGCTGGAGCCGAGATTGATGTAGGCACCGACGAAGCCGGGATCGAGCGCGATCGCCTGCCGCGCGTGGCTCACCGCCAAGCCGTGGCGCGAAATCCTCTCGAGCACGCCGGAGAAGTTCGAATGCGCGAGGGCGAGATCCGGAGCGAGCGCGATGGCCTTCTCCAGTGCCCAGATGGCACCGCCATGGTCTTCCATTCGGGCCAGGATCGCGCCGAGGCTGCTGAGATAGGAGCCATTTTCCGGCTCGCGGTCGATCACGATGCTGAAGAGATCGAAGGCCTGTTGCAGGCGACCCGTCTGCGCTGCGACGACCCCTGCCAGATAGGTCGCGCCCGAATGCGTCTCGTCGAGAGCGAGGACGAAATTCAGCAACGTCTCCGAGGCGGGAAAATCGTGCGTGTCGAAGCGCGCCTGTGCCAGGGACATGGCATGGCCGAGGACGTCTTTGAAGGTGGATCGCGACTCGTCGTCGGACAGGCCCCGATCCCGGAAGCGCTCCATCAAGGCATGCGCTTCGCCGACCCGATCCACCTCCAGAAGCGCACCGACCAGGGCGAACCAGTAAGCCGGCCGTTCGGGCGCGGCCCTCAGGGCGGAGACGAAATGCGGGATCGCCGGCCCGGGCGACTCGGTCTTACAGGTGAGGAGACCGAGATGGTAATGCGCGCTGGCATCCCCCGGGGACAGTTCGAGCGCGAGCTGGAGGTTCCGGTTCGCCTTCTGGAAGCGGCCCGCCGCCAGATGCGCGTTCGCTTTGGCGAGATAGCGACCGATGGGTTCCAGGGAGCGTGGGCGCTCGACCGTGCGCGTTCTGCGGTGTTCGAGCATGTCCAGCCTCTCGTGCCTCCGAAAAGTATTGAGCTATACTTAACAAATCGTTAACATTCGTTTTGATCAGATAAGGATAGGACATGCCCGTTGTCCGATGAGTCTATTGAGGCGTGGGTTAAAGGCATGGCGATAAATCCAGTCGATTTTGTCTGCCGATACTGAATTTCTGCGCCTCGACATTGAAGAGGACGTCCGCATGGCCGGGGACTGCGTCACCGCCATATGGTCAGGCGGGGGGGCGTCAGGCTTCCACGGGCCTCGCCGCTATATGGCTGTCCCGATCTTCGGGAATTGGTCGCATCGGTTTCCGGCCGTCGCGCGCTAGCTCCCGGCGATGGATCGGATCTTTCCCATGACCCGGGCCGCCGGGCTCGAACGCCTCGCCGCCTTCCTCGAAGAGGGAGGAGCGAGTTATGCCGCAGCCCGCAATGTCGACCTCGGGCCCGAAGCGCGTCCCACGACCTCGGTGCTGTCGCCCTACCTGCGTCGGCGCCTGATCACCGAGGCCGAGGTCGTCGCTGCGGCCGTCTCCGCCTTCGGCGACGAGGGGGCCGAGAAGTTCGTGAGTGAAGTGTTCTGGCGGACCTACTTCAAGGGCCATCTGGAGACCCATCCCACGGCCTGGACGGAGTATCTCGCGCTCGCCGCCGAGGGTCATCAGCGGCTCGCCGCCGAGGCGGGCCTTCGGCGGACCTATGCGGCGGCGGTCGAGGGGCGGAGCGGCATCGATGGCTTCGATGCCTGGGCCCGCGAACTCGTCGCGACCGGCTGGCTCCACAACCACGCACGCATGTGGTTCGCCTCGATCTGGATCTTCACCCTGCGCCTGCCCTGGGCCCTCGGGGCCGACGTCTTCATGCGCCATCTGGTCGACGGCGATCCGGCCAGTAACACGCTGTCCTGGCGCTGGGTCGCCGGCCTGCATACCCGAGGCAAGCACTACGTCGCCCGCGCCGAGAACATCCGGCGGTACACCACTGGCCGCTTCGACCCGGTCGGCCTCGACGAGTACCCCGATGCCCTCGACGAGCCGATGCCGCCGCGAGAGGTCCCGTTGCCGCCAGCCGACCACGAGCCGGCCGGCGACGTCGCGCTTCTCCTCCATCTCGACGACCTGCACCCGGAGAGCTTGCCCCTCGGCACCGCGAACGTCGTCCGCATCGGCGGCCTCGTCGCTCACGCCGATGGTGCCTCCGACCGGCTCAGGGCCGCGGACGAGGCCGCGATGGCCGATGCCCTGGCGCGAGCGGCTGCCCATTTCGGCTGCCCGGCCGGGCGTGCCGAGAACGGTTGGGCCGGCGACCTGCCGGTCCTGACCGCTTGGGCCACCATCGGCCCATCGGCAATGGCGCTGCCGACGGGGTGCCGGCGCGTCCGGCGGGCCTGGGACGAGAAGGCATGGCCCTCGGCGACGCGCGGCTACTCCCGGATGAGGAAGGCCATCCCGCTGCTCTTGCCGGGCTGATGTGCGGATCTGGGTCTAACAGAGCCATTGCGGCCGCCCAAGCGGCTCTCACCTCGGGACTGAACACCTAGCTCCGGGCAGGTTGTAGGCCACCGTAACACATGGAGTTGTGTCCTACGCTCTGGCAACAAGCGACAGCACTTCCCGTGACAATAAAAAGCCCGCCAAGTCACTGACCGGGCGGGCTAAAATGATGGTGAGCGCGTTGGGGCTCGAACCCAAGACCTACAGATTAAAAGTCCGTTGCTCTACCAGCTGAGCTACGCGCTCGCCTGCCCGCAACGCGATCCCGACCGGAGGTCGGGCCGACCGTTCCGGCAAGCGTGGCTCGCAATAGGGGGTTGGATCGGAGGGGTCAACCGGTGCTGGCGCGCTCGGCCTCGGCGCGGGCCCAGCCCTCGCGGGTCGCGTCGCAGAAATCGGCGAGGCCGCCTGCCGCGATCGCCGCGCGCATCCCCGCCATCAGGTCCTGGTAATAGGACAGGTTGTTCCAGGTCAGCAGCATCATGCCGAGGATCTCGTCCGTCCGCACGAGGTGGTGGAGGTAGGCGCGGGAATAGTCCCTCGCGGCCGGGCAGGACGAGGTCTCGTCGAGCGGCCTCGTATCCTCGCCGTGGCGGGCATTGCGCAGGTTGATCCGGCCGTGGCGGGTATAGGCGAGGCCGTGGCGGCCGGCGCGGGTGGGCATCACGCAGTCGAACATGTCGATCCCGCGCTGGACCGAGCGCATCAGGTCGTCGGGCGTGCCGACACCCATGAGGTAGCGGGGCTTCGAGGCCGGGAGATGCGGTTCCACCGTCTCGATCATCGCCAGCATCACGGCCTGCGGTTCGCCCACGGCGAGGCCGCCGATGGCGTAGCCCTTGAGGTCGAGATCCGCCAATGCCCTGGCGCTCTCCACCCGCAGGTCCGGCAGGTCGCCGCCCTGGACGATCCCGAACATCGCCTTGCCGGGCTGCTCGCCGAACTGGACCCGGCAGCGCTCGGCCCAGCGCAGGGACAGGCGCATGGCGCTCTCGATGGCGGCCCGCTCGGCGGGGAGCCGCACGCATTCGTCGAGCTGCATCTGGATGTCGGAGCCGAGCAGGCCCTGGATCTCGATGGAGCGCTCCGGGCTCATGTGGTGGCTCGATCCGTCCACATGCGAGCGGAAGGTGACGCCCTGCTCGTCGAGTTTCCTCAATGCCGAGAGCGACATCACCTGGAAGCCGCCGGAATCGGTGAGGATCGGGTGCGGCCAGTTCATGAACTGGTGGAGCCCGCCGAGCCGCTCCATGCGCTCGGGGCCGGGGCGCAGCATCAGGTGGTAGGTGTTGCCGAGCACCACGTCGGCGCCGAGCTCGCGGACCTGGCCGGGATACATCGCCTTGACCGTGGCCGCCGTTCCCACCGGCATGAAGGCCGGCGTGCGGATCGTTCCCCGCGGCATCGAGATGGCGCCGGTGCGGGCCTGCCCGTCGGTGGCGTCGACGCGGAAGGTGAAGTCTTTCGGAAGGGCGGCGGTGTCGGACATGGGCGCCTCTTAGCACCGGTTCCGACGCCCGGCACCCGCTGGGATCGTCAGGGAACCGGAAACAGCAGGCTCGAATCCCCGTACGAGTAGAAACGATAGCCGTTCGCGATCGCATGCGCATAGGCGTCGCGCATGGTCTCCAGGCCCGAGAAGGCCGAGACCAGCATGAACAGGGTCGAGCGCGGCAGGTGGAAGTTGGTCATCAGCGCGTCCACCGCGCGGATGCGGGTGCCCGGCGTGATGAAGATCTCGGTGGGGCCGGAAAACGCCCGGAGCCGACCATCCTCGTCGGCCGCGCTCTCCAGGAGGCGCAGCGCGGTGGTCCCCACCGCGACGATGCGGCCGCCCGCCGCCCGCGTTGCGTTGAGGGCATTCGCGGTCTCCTCGTCGAGGATGCCGATCTCGGCATGCATGCGGTGGCCGTCGGTATCGTCGGCCTTGACGGGGAGGAACGTGCCCGCGCCCACATGCAGCGTCACGCTGTGGCGCAGGATGCCGGCGGCGTCGATCTTCGCCAGGAGATCGTCGGAGAAATGCAGGCCCGCCGTGGGGGCGGCGACCGCGCCGGCCTGGCGGGCGTAGACCGTCTGGTAATCCACCGCGTCCTGCGCGTCGGTGGCGCGCTTGCCCGCGATGTAGGGCGGCAGGGGCAATTCGCCGGCCAGCGCGATGGCCTCGTCGAGGGCGGGGCCGGAGAGGTCGAAGCGCAGGACGATCTCGCCACCCTCCCCTTTCTCCGTGATCGTGGCGTCGAGGAGGCCGAGGGCGCAGGCCGCGCCCTCCCCGCTCCGTCCGAAGCTCACCCTGTCCTCGACGGCGAGGCGCTTGCCGGGCCGGGCGAAGGCGCGCCAGCGGTCGGACGCCTCGCGCAGGTGCAGCATCGCCTCCATCCGCAGGCCGGGTGAGCCGGGGCGGTGGCGGATGCCGTGGAGGCGGGCGGGGATCACGCGGGTGTCGTTGAAGACGAGGGCGTCGCCCGGCCGCAGCAGGTCGGCGAGATCGCGCACCGCGCGGTCTTCCAGGGCTTCGCCGGGACGCACCAGCAGCAATCGCCCGGCATCGCGGGGCTGGGGCGGCCGGAGGGCGATGCTCGCCTCGGGCAGATCGAAATCGAAGAGGTCGACGCGCATCGGGCGCCAACAGCACGGTTCCGGCCCTGGGATCAATGGCCCACCCGCACGGCCTTGGCCGGAGCCGGTTCGGTCGGAGCGGATCGTGACGGGTCGTGACACCGGACCGGTGGCGCGAAGGGGCCGAACTGTGCTGGGCCGCAACCGTCGCGCTCGTTCCCTCTTCAATGACACAAGTCGAACATTGTCCAAGCCGAAAACAACCTTGACCACACGCTGGATGATCGGCGAGGTGTTCGGCCAATTTAGGTAGATTCGGTTCGTGCGATGACTGAAAATCTCAAGGCCGATGCGGCCAAGAACAAGATACCCCGGCGCCGGATCACGCTGGATTCGCAGCTGATGTCCTATTGGGACCGCGAGGCCCGGCGTCTCGATACCCTGGCGGCCAATGCCCGCTGGGGCTGGATGGCCCGGACCTACACGCGCAAGGCCGAGCGGGCGCGAGCCCAGGGTGCCCGCAGCTTCGCGCGCGAGGCGGATCGCGGGATCGGCACCGTGCCGGAGGGCGAGAGCGAGACATAGCCGCGACTAAACCCTTCACCGGCGGGTTCAACCTTTGCCGTGGCCTTGTCGGCGCCGATGATCGTATGGGCGGGGCTGCCTCGCGCCTCGCCTTGCCCCGTCATCGATCGGGCCCGTCACGGATTCGCACCAGAGATGGACCGCACCCAGAAAGCCGCCCTCGCGAGCGCCGGAATCGGCACCGTCGTGATGGCGCTGAAATTCGCCGCCTACTGGCTCACCGGCAGCCTCGCGCTCTATTCGGACGCGCTGGAGAGCATCATCAACGTGGCGGCGGCGGCCTTCGCCTTCATCGCCCTGCGCGTGGCCGCGGCGCCCGCCGATGACGACCACCCGTTCGGCCACCACAAGGCCGAGTATTTCTCGGCCGTGATCGAGGGCGCCCTGATCATCGTGGCCGCCATCCTGATCCTGCGCGAATCGTATCACGGCCTCCTCGACCCGAAGCCCCTCGATGCGCCGATGCTGGGCCTTGCCGTCAATGCGGTCGGCACGGCGATCAACGGGGCCTGGGCGATGGTGCTTCTCGGCCGCGGCAAGGCCTGGCGTTCGCCCGCCCTGGTCGCCGATGCCCGCCACGTGATGGCGGACGTGGTCACCTCGGGCGGGGTGATCGCCGGCGTCGCGCTGGTGGCGCTGACCGGAACCCTGATCCTCGATCCGCTCATCGCCGGCCTCGTCGCCCTGAACATCCTGTGGTCGGGCTGGACCATGGTGCGCGATTCGGTGAGCGGCCTCCTCGACAAGGCCGCCCCGGCGGAGATGGTGGCGAAGATCCGGACCCTGATCTCGGACCACGGCGAGGGCGCGCTGGAAGCGCACGACGTGCGCACGCGGCATGCCGGACAGGCGACCTTCATCGACTTCCACCTCGTCGTGCCCGGCGAGATGACGGTGAAGGATTCGCACGACATCTGCGACCGGCTGGAGAGCGCCATCGAGGGCGCCATCGAGGGCGCCGTCGTCGTCATCCACGTGGAGCCGGCCGAGCACGCCAAGGGACGTGGCGTGCCGGTCGTTTGAGGCGACCGGAGCCGCGCGCGGTCGTCCGCCTGTCATCCATCCCCTCTAGCGTCCGCCACGCTTCGAGGAATCGACGTCCGCCATCCGGCCGACGTTCACGGATCGGGATGAGACAGCATGACCGCCTATTCGGTTGCCGCCGGCACGACACAATCCGCCCGGCTGACATTGGCGGCTGCCGATACGCTCCAGGTCGACGGCACGCTCTCGGTGTTAGGCAACACGCAGTCGGTGCGCTTCACGACCGCCCCGGACGGCGCAGAGATCCGCAATGACGGCCTGATCGAGAACACCGCCTCGGGCGGCCGCGCCATCCGCTTCGAGAGCGGCGTCGGCGCGACGCTGAGCGCAACCCTGGACAATGGCGGCGATATCCTGTCCGTCGACGACGCCGTGCAGATCCAGGCGGGGAGCGTCGCTGCCGGCACCCTGACGATCACCAATGCGGCCGGTTCCAGCATCGTCTCCAACCAGGGCCAGGCGCTCGACCTCGCCTCGACCACGGGCGACTTCCTGGCCGATATCGACAATGACGGATCGCTGCTGTCGCTCGTCTCCGACGGCCTGCGCATCGGCGCCACGCTCGATCTCGGCAATGCCGGCACGATCCAGGGCGGCTCCGCGTCCGGCTATGTCCAAGGCGCCGACGGCATCCAGTTGGAAGACAACGCGAGCGGGACGATCCGCAACATGGGGGGCGGCGCCATCCTCGGCGACCGTCACGGCATCAACATGGGCGAGGGCAGCCTCGCCACGGTGACGAACGAAGCCGGGGCCAGCATCATCGGCGGCAACGGTTCGGGCATCGGCTCGGACGGCACCGCGACCGTCGTCAATTATGGAATCATCACGGGGTCCTTCGCGGATGCGGCCGGCTCCGACGTCAACGGATCGACGCCGGGGGTCGAGGATGGCGGCGGGCCGGACGGCGTCAACGACGGCGACGGCGACGGAATCGACATCGATTTCCGGGCGACGATCGAGAACCACGGCGTCATCCGCGGCCTGGGTGCCGGCGGGACCGGCTCGGACGGGTTGCCCAACACCGCCGAAGGCATCGCGGCGGGCGGCGGCGAGATCACGAATGTCTCCGGTGCGCGCATCTACGGCGCCGGCCTCGGCATCCTGATCGACGACAGTTCGCAGGGGAACGCGCCGTTCCTGACGACGATCGAGAATGCGGGGCTCATCCAGGGCGGATCGGGCATCGCCATCAAGATCGTCAGCGAACTCGACGACACGATCGTCAATTCGGGCCGCATCCTGAGCGGCGGCGGCACGGCCATCCAGTTCGGGTCCGGCGACAACACGCTCGGTCTCGAGACCGGCTCGTCCATCCGCGGCACGAGTCTGGGCGGCGACGGCACCGATACCCTGGACTACTCGGATTACGGCTCCTCGGCGCGCGTTCTCCTCGACGGCGGCAGGGCCACGGGGACGGGCGGAATCTCCGGCTTCGAGATCGTGAAAGGCTCGGCTTTCGCGGATTCCGTCAGGGGCGATGCGGGCGAGAACCAGGTCCTCGGCGGTGCCGGCGACGACCGGCTGTTCGGCGGCGGTGGCGACGACACCCTGACCGGCGGTGCAGGGACGGACGTGCTGCGCGGCGATGGCGGCGCCGACAGCTTCGTCTTCGATGTCCTCCCACCCGCCGGCGAGAAGGACCGGATCGTCGATTTCAGCCATGGCGAGGATACCCTCGCCTTCGATTCGAGCACCTTCACGGCTTTGTCCGGCGGCACCCTGTCGAACGATGCCTTCGCCCTCGGCACCGCGACCACGGTCGACCAGCGCATCATCTACGACAGCGCCAAGGGCAATCTCTCCTACGATGCCGACGGTTCGGGCACGGCCCACGAGGCCGTTCTGATCGCGACGCTCCTCGGCAAGCCGGTGCTCGCAGCTTCGGACGTGCTGGTGGTGTGAATCCTGGCGAGGTCGGTTCGGTCGAGGCCGGTGTGGTCCCGTGATCGATGCAGGCGCCGGTGCCTCGATCCGCGCGATTCCCGATCCGTGGTTCAGGCGCCGATCGTTCTCGCGTCGACAGGGGCCTGCGCCATCGTCCTGCGCCGCCGGGCACCGCGACGCAGGCCGTAGAGGACGAGGCCGGTGACCGCGAAGAGCGGCATCGACAGGGCGGCAGTGAAGAACAGGAACGCGACGATCCCGCCGAAGAAGCGTCCGCGATGCACTTCCAGCATGTTCTCGGCCATCTGGCGGCCGAGGGGCTTGTCCGCGAAACGGGCCTGCGAGAGGCGGGCGCCGGTCACGGGGTCGAACGTCATCTCGTCGCGCGCTTTCGGCAGGTCCGAGGCGGTGGCGAGGAAGCGGATGCGGATCGTCGCGAGGTCCGGCCCCGGAAGCGCGATGAGGGCCATATGGGCGCCGGCCCCCTCCCCGGCGCTGAAGGCCGCCCAGGCCGCGTCGAGGGCCGTGGCGCTCGCCTGTGCGGCGGGGCTCGGGGGGCGGCCCGGCTTGGCGGCGCGGATCTCGCCCGTGAGCAGCCAGGTCGCGGCGGTCCTGTAGGCGTCGTAGGACCACCACAACCCGGTCAGGGCGATGGCGGCGTAGAGCGGCAGGAGCCAGGTCCCGGCGATGCCGTGCAGAGACCACCAGCGCGGCCGGCCGGGCCGCTTGAGGGAGGGTTTCAGCCAGATCCGCCAGGAGTGGATCCTGGGCCAGCGCAGGGTGAGCCCCGTCGCCAGGAGCACGAGCAGGGCGATGGTGCAAAGACCGGTGATGCTGCGGCCCCAGCCCTTGCCGTCACCCGGCAGGAGCAGCCAGCGATGCAGCTTGCGAATGGTGGCGAAGGCGTCCTCGAGCCGCATCTCGCCGAGTTCCCGCCCATCGACGGGGTCGAGATAGACCGTGGGCGGCCTCGCCTCCAGCTTGGGATCGCTGACGAAGCGGATGCGCGGGCTCCGCTCGGGATCGCCCCAGAGCGTGAGGGAATTGATCGTGAGGCCCGGCCGCTGCGCCTCGATCCGCGCCTTCAGGGCGGAGGGCGACAGGCGGGGGGCGGGGCTCACGGTGACGAAGGCGCGGTCGACATTCGCCCATTCCGTCACCGCCTCCTCGTAGCTCAGCAATGCGCCGGTCACGCCGACGAGGGCCAGGACGAGACCGGCCGTGAGGCCGAGCAGCCAATGGACGCGGAACAGGACGGTGCGGACGGTCATGGTGGTGCGGACGATCATGGCGGCGCCCTACCAGACCGGTCGTGCCGTGACGATTGTCGGAAACGGCATGGCCTCATGTCATCACGACACGTCGGCGCGCGCCATGTGCGTCGCGCCGGCGATCACGCCTCGGCCTCGGTCTCCCCGAAGATCGCCTCGAACGAGGCACGCAGTGCCATGTCCACCTCCGGCAGGGTGACGATCTGGCCGAGATCGACGAGGCTCGTCACCCCGTGGCCGCTGATGCCGCAGGGCACGATGCCGGTGAAATGAGACAGGTCGGGTTCGACGTTGAGGCTGATGCCGTGGAAGCTCACCCAGCGCCGCACGCGGATGCCGATCGCCGCGATCTTGTCCTCCACACCCTCCCCCTTCTCGGGCCGGCGCACCCAGACGCCGACACGATCCTCGCGCCGCTCGCCGCGCACGTTGAAGGCACTGAGCGTGGCGATGATCCAGGCCTCCAGGGCGGAGACGTAGGCGCGCAGGTCCGGTCTGCGCCGGTTGAGGTCGAGCATCACATAGGCCACCCGCTGGCCCGGCCCATGATAGGTATATTGCCCGCCCCGTCCCGTGGCATGGACCGGGAAACGGTCCGGCTCGACGAGGTCGGCCGCCTTCGCCGAGGTTCCCGCGGTGTAGAGCGGCGGGTGTTCGAGCAGCCAGACCATCTCCGGAGCCTTCCCGCTCGCGATCCCGGCGGCATGCGCCTCCATCGCGGCGACGGCCTCGTCGTAGGGGACGGGCGTGTCACTGATCCGCCACAGGACCGGCCTTGTGCCGGACCTCGGCCGGAAATCGACCGTCGAAACGGAGAGACGGTCGGTGACGGCGGGGTCGTTTACCAAGGCTTCACCTTATTTCAGGAACACTCCGCCGATGCAGGCCCCGGACGGGTCGAAGGAGTTCGTGGCGCGTGGCGGTTCTCGAAGACCTGAAGGTCGATCTCTCGGTGGTGCTCGGGCGCAGCCACATGCCGCTCCACATGCTGCTGCGCATGGGACGCGGTGCCGTGATCGAACTCGAATCCACCGAGACCGATATGGTCGAGATTCTCGCCAACGACCACCCGATCGCGCGTGGCCAGATCGTGGTGACCGGAAACCGGATCTCGGTGGAGATCACCGAGCTGATCCGCAAGGCGGAAGTCGTGCGCATTCCCGGCGTCACCATCGGCGACGGCGCCGTTCCGATCCTCGACGGGCCGGTCGATCTCATCTGAGTCGCATGACGGCGCTTGTCGTGGCGGAATCGATCTGTTATCCGCTGCGCCGCGCCACACGAAACGCCCGCACCGCCCTCCGGCGGAGATCGCGGCGTACCGAGTGGTACCGATGCGGCCATGGCGGAATTGGTAGACGCGCTAGCTTGAGGTGCTAGTCCTGCAAGGGGTGGAGGTTCGAGTCCTCTTGGCCGCACCAACTCATTCGAGTTGTTGTTTCCCCGGCGTCAGAGCGGTCCAGGCCTTCGGGCCGGCTGTGTTTTTTGCAAAATCTTTAGCAAGCGACGTTCGCTCCGCGTTTCTACGGTGAGCGTTCAGCGTCACGATCGCGCTCTGCGCCAAGGCCCAAGTGCGGGCCAGAGACAGCTCCAAATTTTGTTCACGGATGCCAGCGTGTGGTCGGTGACCGTCGCGATGTCCTGCGGCGTTCATCCGGCCTCCACCGGCATGGCCGGTCCGCGCCTCATAGGCGGTTTGCTCTTCGACGATCGGGAGCGGGTTCGTTTCGTTTCGGGCCGGATCCTGCGGCAACGACCGGCGATCCGGCACATGTCCCCTGGCTCCGCGGACGCCTTCTCCGCATCGTCCCACTCGCCTCCGACGTAGGATTCCACAAATATTCGCTGTTTCAAGTTTTGCGCTCGTGTTTCGTAACTGAATTTCAATCCTGATTATTCTAAATGCCGCAGACCGATCACGGATATGCATCGGATGAATCATATCATATAGGATATGCGATCATGGCTTCGGTATCGTTTACTTATCACGCCGATTACGATCCTGGCGATACCGTTGTCTTGGATCAAAACGCACTGAATATTAACTCCAGTCCGAGCGTTTCTATTACGATCGGTCCGTTTTTCATGGATCGATTCGTCCTGAACAACTCGGGATTTTATCAGGCCTCCGGTGCCTATTTTACCGACGCCCAGCACCTGGACGTCGATCTGTTCGGTCCCATTCCAAAGACCATCACCGGGACCGAATATTCCATATCTGCCGATCTGTCGGACAACACCGGCGTCGTCTATCTGACGGGCGGTACTTTCGGCGACGTTTTGCGCGCGGGCTCGAATGCTGACACGGTGAATGGTGGCGACGGGAACGACGTTCTGGAAGGCGGGGCGGGCGCCGATATTATCAATGGTGGCAACGGGTTCAACACCGCGAGCTATGACCGTTCCGCGTCCGGTGTCACCGTCGATCTCACCACCGGCGACACCACCGGCGGAGACGCCGCAGGCGATGCCCTCACCCAGATCCAGAAGCTCGTCGGCAGCGCACACGCGGACAGCCTGACCGGTGACAATCTCGACAACACGCTCGTCGGCAACGGTGGCGGCGATGCGCTATATGGCATGGACGGTCACGACCGCCTGGTCATCACCGATGCACCGGCGTTCATCGATGGCGGTACCGGCAAGGACCTTCTCTTCGTCACGGGCGGCGGCACGGTGAGCCTCGCCGAGGCCGCGTTCACCGGCATCGAGACCGTCTACGTCCGCAACGACACGACGCTGGACATGTCCGCGGTCGAGACCGGCTCGAAGATCGTCTCGCAGTCGACGAACGGCCATCATGTGGAGATCATCGGCACGTCCGGCAGCGATCGCATCCAGGCCGGCAAGGGTGGCGACACCATCGAAGGCGGTGCAGGGGGTGACAAGCTGTTCGCCGGCGCGGGCGCCGACACCTTCCATTTCGAGACGGGCTTCGGCCGCGACAACATTTACAACTTCGTCGCCGGGACCGACCGGTTCGATGTGTCCGCCCTCGTCGACAGTTTCGATCAGATCGAGTTCACCACGCTCGCCAGCGGCACCCTCATCACGTTCGCCGGAGCGGAGGCCGGCACCAAGATCATCCTTCACGACGTTGCCGCGTCCTCACTTCATGCGGACGATTTCGGGTTCCTGAGCATTTGACGCATCGCCCTGGCCTGGGTCATGGGCCGGCGGGGGATCGCCTCCACGCTGATGGGCGTGAGTCGGGCTGAGCAGGTGACCGACAACGTCGCCGCGCTCGATGTCGACTTGTCGGCCGAGCATCGCACCCCCGCGCATGCTCCACACCCTGTTCACGCCGGCCCTGCGACGGCAGGTCGTGTTCGGAGGTCGATCGGTCCGGAGGCTGAGCGACTGAGCCTCGGCCTCACGGCGCCTTCTGCGTCGGGTAGGTGAAGGTCGGCGCGGCCTGCAGGTCCGCCTTGGTCTGGCGGATCTCCGCCTCGATGGGCTCGCCGATCTGGATGGTCGCCGGCCCCTTCGTGGCATCGGTCGTGATGGCCGGTCCCGCCGGTCCCGTCGCCTGGCCGGTGTCGCCGGTGGTCTCCGCGTTGAGCACGGCGTCGCCGGACTTGGCGCCCGGCATGGTCTCCGGCGTCACCTTGGCCGCCTGGGCTTCCGAGGGAGCATCCTTCGGCTTGACGATGGACGGGTCCGGCGCCTGCCCCGCCTTCGCGTCGGTGTTCCACGCCATCTGGTCGAACGGGACCGCGATCCGCTTGCCTCCGACTCCGAGGAAGCCGCCGACATCGATCACCACGGCCTGGATGCGGCCGTTCCCGTCCATCATCACATCCTCGATCGTGCCGACCTTGACGTGGTCCTGTCCGACCACGCGCAGTCCGATAACCTTGGATGCCTTGAAGCTGCCGAGAGGCGCCTGAGTGAGGAAAGCGGATTTGCCGCCCTGGGCATCCTGCGCGAGAGCCGGCGCCGCCGCGACGGCGAGGATGAGCGCAAGGGTACGGACCAGTGCCGGCATGTCGGTTCTTCCAATCGATCGGGAACGATCTACCGGACCTCAACACATGCGGGCGGCCCCTGGTTCATCCCGGCCCGGCCCTTACCCGGACCGCTACGGCCGTTCAGGACCCTGAGCGGAACACCCGCGCGACGGCGGCGCGCTCCGGCAGCGCGGCGCGGATATCCGGCCAGGATGTCCGCAGGACGGTGTAGGCGGCCTGGAACGAGAAGATGACCGCGATCAGGTCCAGCGCGTATTCTGGCCAGCGCACCGGGGCGAGATGCGCGAAGACGCTCAGACCCGAGGTGAGGAGGGCGGCGACGGCGTCGTTGCGCGCATTCAGCCATGTCGCCTTGATCAGAGGGTTCTCGTCGTCGCGGAAACGCATCAGCGCCGCCATCGCGAGGCAGGAGACCGCGGTGGCGACACCGTTCGAGGTGACGACCTCCTCCATGCTCTCCACGGTGGAATTCTGCACTTCCGTCCAGAAATCGATCAGGCCGTCGATTCCGGTGGCGGCGAGGAGGCCGCCGATGACGAGGGCCGACAGGCTCTCGATCCTGGCCCCACGCCCGAACACCGAGGCCGCGACCACGTTGAGCGCGATGTCGTATCCGAACCCGCTCGCATCCTTGATCAGGTCGGCGGATCCGATCACGTGCGCCCATAGCGCTTCGCAGAGCGCGAAGGCCAGGGTGCCGGCCGCGATGATCCAGACCGTGCGCCGATAGCCGATCGCGGCGGCATCCTCGGCGGATACCGTCCGGGTCGGCGAAGTCTCGGGATGATCCGGCTGACTCATCGAAAACGTCTCGGGGGGCGACGAACCCTGTCGCCCTGACCTGTACCAGACCGCCGCGTCGGGGCCGAAATGAGGCGGTCCCTGAATTCGGTGTCGTCCCCCCTGTGCTTTCAGTCGTTGCGCTTCAGTTGCTGCGCGTCGGCTGGTGTTCGGTTTCGGCGGCCTTCGCCATGGCGACTCCGATCTCGAACAACAGGAGATCGATCAATTGCCGCATCACAGACGTGCCCGATTCGTCGATGACTTTCCGCGCTGCGATGCAATGTCCCGCCAAGATGTCGAGACTTTCGTTCCCGTCGATGACCGGTGCGTACATGATGTCAGGCCCTTGTTTTTCTATTGTCGAAGAGCGCCGTCTTCGAAGGGTTTCGAGCGTCTGCCGAGCAGACTTCGCTCAAGCCGCGAGATACTCGTATGACGTGGGTGCGAGCACGGATTCCGCGTTGCCGCTGACGCCGCGCAGCCGCGCCAGGGTGCGCTCGTCGAATTCCGCCGTCGCCGCGATGATGTCCTCGCCGCTGATCGCGTGCGGCAGGCCGAGCGGGCGGGCGCGGAAATGAAGCTGCACCACGTGCAGAAGGTAGAGTGTCGGCATCTGCAGCACGAGCCGGTTCACGCCGTGGCTCATCCCCCATTCGACGATGCCGGTGAGAAGGGCGAGGGAGACCGGGTTGACCACCTTGCCCCGTGCCCGGTGCGAGCGCGCCACGGCTTGGCGCGTCCATTCCCAGGTATCGCTGCCGCGCGGGAGATCGCCCTCACAAAGTTGAGGCATGATGTCCGATAGAAGATGAGGCCGCGTCGTCGGCAGAAGCCGGCTATAGCCGATGACCTTGCCGTCCTCGATCGCCAGAAAATGGATGGCGTGCGGCGTATCGAATTGATCGATCTCGCGGCTGTCAGCCTTGGCGAGGTCGGACCAGCCTTTCTCCGTCACGAAGACGTCATGGCGCAGGCGCCATGCCTGTTCCATCTCGTCGCGATACTTGGCTTCATTGGCGGGTGTGATAATATGGATCATGCCGGCCTCTCGTTATCCGGCTTGTTTCTGGCAGGGCACGGTCAGCTTGCGTACTACGGGAATCCGTAGGGGCGATGGTTGGCGTTTCCAAGCGGCGTTGCTTCAGGAGCGGATCCATCTCCCCGTGCCGGCCGGGTGCTCATGAGCCGCGTCCTGTGATGGCGCCTCGGAATCCCTTCGGACCGTGGCGTTTACCGCATTGACCCCGGAGCGTTCTTGCGGACACTCCCCTCGCCCGCGCACCACTCGCCCAAGCGTGGCGGCGGGCAAGCTCGGGGCATTCCCGCGCGGCCATCTGGCATGCCATTCGCGAAAGCCCATCGATGGAATTCTTCGCCCAGCAATTCATCAACGGCCTGACCCTCGGGTCGATCTACGGCCTGATCGCCATCGGCTACACGATGGTCTTCGGCATCATCGGCATGGTGAATTTCGCCCACGGCGACGTGTTCATGGTCTCGGCCTTCATCGCGCTCATCGCCTTCCTCATCCTCACCACCTGGCTCGGCCTGTCCTCGGTGGCTTTGGTCTTCCTCATCGTCCTCGTCGTCGCCATGGCGCTGACGTCCCTGTGGGGATGGGCGATCGAACGGGTCGCCTACCGGCCCCTGCGCGGCTCGTTCCGCCTCGCGCCGCTGATCTCGGCGATCGGCGTGTCGATCTTCCTGTCGAACTTCGTCCAGGTGGTGCAGGGCGCGCGCAACAAGCCGGTCCCTCCCCTCGTCCGCGACGTGATCGTCCTCTACGAGAACGAGCAGTACACGGTGACCCTGTCCTACAAGCAGGCGATCATCATGATCACGACGGCCGTGCTGCTGGCCGGCTTCTGGTACCTGGTGCAAAAAACGCCGTTCGGCCGCGCCCAGCGCGCGGTGGAACAGGACCGGCGCATGGCGGCGCTGCTCGGCATCAACGTCGACCGCACGATCTCCCTGACCTTCGTCCTCGGCGCGGCGCTGGCCGCGGTCGCGGGCACGCTCTACCTGCTCTATTACGGCGTGGTCTCGTTCTCGGACGGGTTCGTGCCCGGCGTGAAGGCCTTCACCGCCGCCGTGCTCGGCGGTATCGGCTCCCTGCCGGGGGCGGTCATCGGCGGCATCATCATCGGTTTGATCGAGACGTTCTGGTCGGCCTATTTCTCCATCGAGTACAAGGATGTGGCCGCTTTCCTCATCCTCATCGTCGTGCTCATCTTCAAGCCTTCGGGCATTCTCGGCCGGCCCGAAGTGGAGAAGGTCTGACGTGGCATCCGGTTCGACGACCCCCATCGCCGCAGGAGCCGCGAGCGTGCGCGCCGAGGCCTCCGTGCTCCCCGGCCTGATCAAGGATGCGGCGCTGTTCGCCCTGGTGACGCTGGGCCTCTGCGTGCCCATCGTCAGCTACCGCACCGATCTCGGCCAGGGCATCGGCCTCGTCATCACCAGCCGCTGGGGCACCGTCGCCGCGCTGTGCGGCGCGATCTTCGTCCTGCGCTTGCTGCAGCAGCTCTACCTCACCGGCCGGACGCGCCGGCGTGCCGCGCAAGCGCCGGTCGCGGAAGGAGCGAGCCGCCTCGCCGCCATCCTCTCCCCCCTCACCCTCGGGCTCGCCCTCACCCTGCCCCTGCTCGCCGCTCTCGGCACCGGTTCTCTCGGCGAAGGTCGCTACTGGATCGATCTCGGCATCCTGATCCTGACCTACGTCATGCTCGGATGGGGCCTCAACATCGTGGTCGGCCTCGCGGGACTCCTCGACCTCGGCTACGTCGCCTTCTACGCGGTGGGGGCCTATTCCTACGCCCTGCTCTCCACGGTGTTCGGCCTGTCCTTCTGGGTCTGCCTGCCGATGGCCGGCCTGTTCGCCGCCGCCTTCGGCGTGCTGCTGGGCTTTCCCGTGCTTCGGCTTCGCGGCGATTACCTCGCCATCGTGACGCTCGCCTTCGGTGAGATCATCCGCCTCGTCCTCATTAACTGGACCGATTTCTCGGGCGGGGCCGCCGGCATCTCCTCGATCCCGCGCGTCAGCTTCTTCGGCCTGCCCTTCACGGCGGGGGAGAACGGCTTCGCTGCGACCTTCGGGCTCGCCTTCAACCCGATGCACCGGCTGGTCTTCCTGTATTACCTGATCCTGATCCTGGCGCTGATCACCAACCTCGTGACCCTGCGCATGCGCCGCCTGCCCCTGGGCCGCGCCTGGGAGGCCCTGCGCGAGGACGAGATCGCCTGCCGCTCACTCGGCATCGACACCACCATCACCAAGCTCACCGCCTTCGCGCTGGGAGCGATGTTCGCGGGCTTCGCCGGCTCGTTCTTCGCCGTGCGCCAGGCCTTCGTCTCGCCGGAGAGCTTCAACTTCCTGGAGAGCGCCATCATCCTCGCCATCGTCGTGCTCGGCGGCATGGGCAGCCAGATCGGCGTCGCCATCGCCGCCATCGTCATGGTCGGAGGCCCCGAACTCCTGCGCAACCTCGGCTTCCTGAAGGCGGTGTTCGGCGAGGGGTTCGACCCGAGCGAGTACCGCCTGCTGCTGTTCGGCCTCGCCATGGTGGCGATGATGGTGTTCCGCCCGCGCGGCCTCATCTCCGAGCGAACGCCTTCCGTCACGATCGCGGAGCGCGGCCGATGACCCTCGCCACGGGCATGAACCGGCTCGCCACCGTGCAGGACGCTCCCGCCGCCGCGATCCCCGGCGGGCCGGCGGATCCGGTCCTCGTCGTCGATCACCTGACCATGCGGTTCGGTGGCCTCACCGCCGTCAACGACCTCTCGTTCAAGGTCGGACGCGGCGACATCACCGCCCTGATCGGCCCCAACGGCGCCGGCAAGACCACGGTCTTCAACTGCATCACGGGTTTCTACAAGCCGACCGAGGGCATGATCCGCCTGGTGCAGAAGGGCGGCGAGACCTACCTGCTCGAGCGCCTGCCCGGCCACGACGTCAACCGGCTCGCCCGCGTCGCCCGCACCTTCCAGAACATCCGCCTGTTCCCGCGCATGACCGTGCTGGAGAACCTGCTGGTGGCCATGCACAAGCCGCTGATGCGCGCCTCCGGCTTCAGCATCCTCGGCATCCTCGGGCTGCCGGCCTATCGCAGCGCGGAGAAGGCGGGGATCGAGAAGGCGGCGGCCTGGCTCGACCGGATCGGCCTCACGGCGCGGGCCGACGATGCCGCCGGCGACCTGCCCTACGGCGACCAGCGCCGCCTGGAGATCGCGCGCGCCATGTGCACCGATCCGGTTCTGCTCTGCCTCGACGAGCCGGCCGCCGGGCTCAACCCGCGCGAATCCGCCGAGCTCAACACCCTGCTGCGCCTGATCCGCGACGAGTACGACACCTCGGTCCTGCTCATCGAACACGACATGTCGGTGGTGATGAAGATCTCCGACCGGATCGTGGTGCTCGATTACGGCACCAAGATCGCCGACGGCACGCCCGACGACATCCGCACCGACACCCGCGTGATCGCGGCCTATCTCGGCGTCGACGACGAGGAGGTGGCGGCGGTGGAGGCCGAAGTCGGCCTGACCCATGCGGAGGCCCAACCATGAGCGTCGCCGGCATCAACGTCCTCGTGGAGGAGACCCGCGCCCTGCAGGCAGAGCAGGCCCGAGCCTCCCAGCCCAAGGCTCCCCTCCTCGATGTGCGCGGCGTCTCCGCCTATTACGGCAGCATCCAGGCCCTCAAGGGCGTCGATCTCCATGTCGACGAGGGCGAGATCGTCGCCCTGATCGGCGCCAACGGCGCCGGCAAGTCGACGCTGATGATGACGATCTTCGGCCAGCCGCAGGCGCGCACCGGCAGCATCACCTATGCCGGCCGCGACATCACCCGGATGGCCACCCACGAGATCGCGCGGCTCAACATCGCCCAGTCGCCGGAGGGCCGGCGCATCTTCTCGCGGATGAGCGTGCGCGAGAACCTGCAGATGGGCGCCGCCGTCCATGGCGGACGGCATTTCGCGGAAGATCTGGAGCGCATGTGCGTCCTGTTCCCGCGCCTGAAGGAGCGGCTCGACCAGCGCGGCGGCACCATGTCGGGCGGCGAACAGCAGATGCTCGCCATCGCCCGCGCGCTGATGAGCCGCCCGAAGCTCCTGATGCTCGACGAGCCGTCGCTCGGGCTCGCGCCGCTCATCGTCAAGCAGATCTTCTCGGCGGTGCGCGAACTCAACGAGCGCGAGGGCCTCACCGTCTTCATCGTCGAGCAGAACGCCTATCACGCTCTCAAGCTCGCCCATCGCGGCTACGTCATGGTGACGGGCGCGGTGACGATGAGCGGCACCGGGCGCGAACTCCTCGACGACCCGCAGGTGAAGGCGGCCTATCTCGAAGGGGGCCAGCATTGACCGAGACCCTGTCCCTCGACACGCCCAATCTCGGCATTTTCCTCCTCGTCACATTGGCGATGGGCGGGGGTGCCGCCTGGATGGCCGGAAGCAGTTTCGCCAGGGGCTGGCGTCCATTCTGGCATTGCGTGCTGGCGAGCCTCGCCATCGCCGCCGTCTCGCGCTTTCTCCACTACGCCCTGTTCTCGGGGAC